>CASFZJ010000001.1 GCA_949299165.1 uncultured bacterium
ATCTAGCTTCTCAGAAATAAATTCTGCGAATAAAAAGTTTTCCTTAATAAATTGACGTTGTTTGTTTGTACATCTATTTAGTTTTCAAAGATCTCTTGCCACGTTAAATCCTATTTAACGCGTGCTTATATATGATACAGCGATAAAATTTTTAATGCAAGTATTTTTTAAAAATTTTTTATGTTTTTTTATTTTAATAAAAAAGTGCGAATTTATCGCACTTTTTTCAACTTATTCTACTCAATTAATTCTTTTTCTAATAATTTTTTCTTAAAATTTGTATTTATTTTGAATGCACCAAGTACATTTTTTTCAATTTCTTCAGTATTTTCTTTATTAGTATATAAAGTTGCTAGCAATTCGCCCTTTTCAACTTTATCTCCTATTTTCTTATTTAATATAATACCAGCGGACATATCGATAACATCATCAAGAGTTTCTCTTCCTCCACCAAGCCTCATTGAACCCTCGCCTATTGTTAAAGCATCAATTCTACTCACAAAACCAGTTTTAGCAGAATAAACAGGAATAATGCGACTTGCTACATCAAATTTTTCTGGATGATAGAGATATTCAACGTCTCCGCCTTGCCGCTTAATAAATTCGACAAATTTTTCAAAAGCTTTTCCGTTATTTACATTTTCAATAATTGCTTTTCTTGCTTCTTCCTTATTATTAAAGATTTTAGCTTGAACTAACATAATTGATCCGCTATCAATACACAAGTCAGTTAAATCTTTAGGTCCTCGTCCATGAAGCGTTTCGATGACTTCTTTAACTTCAAGATTATTGCCAACCGCCATACCTAAAGGTTGATCCATATCTGTAACTTCAGCTTTTACATCTTTATTTAAAGCTTTTCCAATATTTACCATAGTAACAGCTAATTTTTTGGCGTCTTTTAAATTTTTCATAAAAGCACCGCTACCGTATTTAACATCGAGCAAGATAGCATCACTTCCGCTTGCTAACTTTTTAGACATAATGCTGCTTGCAATCAAAGGAATTGATGCAACAGTTCCAGTTACATCTCTTAAAGCATAAAGTTTCTTATCAGCAGGATCTAAATCTTCGTTTTGTCCAATAATAGAAATACCAATTTCTCTAACTTGGTGTTTAAATTCTTCTTCGGTTAAATTAATTCTACATCCTGGAATCGATTCGAGTTTATCAAGTGTTCCACCAGTGTGGCCTAAGCCTCTACCACTCATTTTAGCAAGTTTGGCGCCAAGAGAAGCAATCATTGGCCCTAAAACGAGTGAGACTTTATCTCCAACGCCTCCGGTTGAATGTTTATCAACTTTAATACCAGGAATATCACTTAAATCAAGAGTATCTCCACTATTTTTCATTTCATCAGTTAAATCTGAAATTTCTTGATTATTCATGCCATTTAAATAAATCGCCATTAATAAGGCACTAGCTTGATAATCTTTAATCTCTCCGTTTACATAATTTTTAATGAAATAATGAATTTCTTCTCTAGTGAGAACTTTTTTGTCACGTTTTTTGCCAATAATTTCTAAAATATCCATATGTTTTTCCTTTGATAATTCATTATATAAAAAAAGATGGCATATTATAAGAAAATACCTACAAAATTTTTCCTAATTTATCTATTATTTATGTATGACTTTTAGAGAAAATTTGTTGGAATATTTACCTGTCGATATTGTTGATTCACTGTTAGACTCACAAGAAGAAGAAAGAACAAGTTCTCTAATTTTAAATACTCGAAAAATAAAAGCAGAAGATTTTAAGAAAGAGTATCCTAATATTTCGGCACATGATTTTATCGAAAATACATATTATTTTGACAAAAATGAATATCAATTTGGTAAATCATATATGTTTGAAAATGGTGCTTACTACTTAATTGATACTAGTTCACTACTAGTTTCCTACTATTTACCTACTAATGAGCACGATTTAGTACTTGATATGTGCTCGGCACCTGGTGGAAAGACTATTTCACTACTTCTCCAAAACCAAAATAAAAATCTGCACGTTATTGCTAACGATATCAGTTATAACCGATGTTTAGAACTATCTAAAAACATTGAACGACAAGGGTTTGGAAATGTAGTTGTCACAAATAATGATTTAACGCAAATTTATAAGCACTACTTAAATAAATTCAATGCTATCATTCTTGATGCTCCTTGTTCAGGAAGTGCGATGTTTAGAAAAAACGAACAAGCAAAAAAAGAATGGTCAATAAATAAAGTATTAAAAATGCAAGAAACACAACTTTCATTACTTAATATTGGCTTAATGATGTTAAAACCAGGCGGATATTTAATGTATTCAACTTGTAGTTTCTCTAAAGAAGAAAATGAAGATGTAATTCTTCAAACTATTGAAAAATTTGATGATATAGAAATCGTTAATATTGAAGCTAAAAAAGAATATTTTAAAAGTGATCTTTTACCTGAAGCAATACATATTTTTCCTAACATGTATAAAGGAGAAGGCCAATTTTTATGCTTATTGCACAAAAAAGGTACTCCAAATTTCCCGGAAAAAAGCACAAAAAATACTATTTTTCATAAAAATCTTTGGGAAAAATATAAAATTTCCCAGAAAAATGAAAAAAACCTTAAAAATGAGATTTATTTTTATGATGAATTTGTCGATTTTAGCAAATTTAAAGTTATTAGATATGGATTACATTTTGGAAAAGAAGAAAAAAATGTATTTATACCAGACTTTCATTTAGCCCACTATTTATCGAATGAAAATTCAATCGTTCTCGATGAATCTAATTTTAAAAAATATATTCATGGTGAAGAATTGCAACTCAATCTAAATTTAAAAAACGACTTTTACGTCGTTTCATATAAAGGTTTAAATTTAGGCTTTGTTAAATATGTTAATGGAAAACTTAAAAATTATTACCCAAAAGGATTAAGACATTAATGTTTTTCGTTAGCTTTTTCTATTAGATTAAGATTTCTTTCTTTGATTTCTTGCACTCCTTCAAGGCACATTTTGTGCGCTTCTTTACTTAACTCAACAGTCGATTTTTCTTTATAATCATCAAAAGTAAACGTTTTATTAAACTTTAAAGTAACAGGATATTTCTTATTTTTACATTTAATGTCAAGAATTTTTTGTGTGCCTAAAAGTGAAAAAACGTTAACATTTATACAAGTTTTCATCGCAGGTTTGAATGTTCCATAATGAAATTGATTTGGTAAATAAACATTAATTTTATTTCTTGTTCCTTCAGGGAAAATTAGCCAATCTAAATTAGGATATTTTCCCATTTTATTAGCAATTGATTTAAAAACCTTTAAGGATTGTTTTAAATTATCTCGGTCTAAAAATTCTCCTTCAAGAATTTTAATGATGCGATTTACAAAAGGATAATGAAGAATTTGTATTTTTGCTACTACTGTTATAGGTCTTTTAGCTATTGCAATAAAAATTAAAGGGTCAAAATCACTAATATGATTTGCAACAATTAAACGAGATTCTTCATTTTTTAAGGTATTTTCATACTTATCAAGATCAATCTCATCAAGTGAAACATTAAAAGCTTTCAAGACTTTTTTAATTAATTTTTGAATTTTAAAAAACCTTTTATTTAAGTCATATTTGCTTGGTTTAAGTGAATAACGAAGCATCCAAGCAAAATAATCCCAAACTAAAACAGGTAATATTTTTAAAATAACTTTAAAATATTTAAGCATTTTTCTTCTTCTTTACGTAAACGTTAACTGAGTGAGGTGCAACAATAACATTTTGAATATAGATATCTGAATTTCTTAAATATCCGCCTTCGCCAATAATTAATCGATAATAATCATCATAGGTAAAATTAATACTCTTATCAGTTGGATTAAAGATATAAGAATATGTTTCCCCCGCATTTTTAGAGAAAATCTTGAATTCTAATGCACCATTTTCTAGATTTACAAAAACGTTAGATTTTGCGATATCTTCGCTAGTTTTGAAGCTATCAAAAGCCGAATCATAGCCTTTACGAGCATGTAATAAACTACTTAAAAAGACACTATGTTCAAATCTTTCATCTAAAATTCGATAATCAAATTTATTGTATTCATCGCCCTTATTATAGGTGTTATCTTCCATTTTCTTAGATAAACCAATTTCTTGACCTGCGTGATAAAAAGGAATACCAAGCGAAAATAAAACAGTTGCATTAATCATTTTTAAGATTTTGAGTTTAAATTCATCATCTTTATCTGGGAATGAGCGAGAAATTTTGTCATAGACTGTTCCATTATCATGGCATTCTACATAATTTATCGATTGTTCCATGCTTAAAAATCTTGGTGGATAACAATAACTTACGCAACTTCCAAGCAAAACAAATTTAAAACCTTCTAAGAATGAGGTATTACCTAAAATGTAACCTGGGTAACTATTGTTTTTAAAATCATTGTTGCCGCGAACAATATCTCTAAATGTATCATTAAAGAATGCAATATCTGGTGTCTTAAATGCGTTAAATATCGATGTTTTTTTGTCTGAAGGAAGATTTGTTGCCATATCCCATCCTTCACCATAAATCATGCAATCTGGTTTAATTTCGCGTAATTTTTTAACCGCAAGATTCATTGTGTCGATATCAATTAATCCCATCAAATCAAAACGATATCCATCGATTCCATATTCTTTCATCCAGAAAACGAGTGCATCGATAATAAGTTTTCTCACCATTGAACGAGATGTGTCTAAATCGTTCCCACATCCACTCCCATTACAAAGCGTACCATTACGATTTTTTCTGAAATAATAGTTAGGCACAATTTGTTCAAAAGTTGAAAATTCTGAAGCATAAACGTGGTTGAAAACAACATCCATATTGACCTTGATGCCATTTTTATGGAAAGCTGCTACCATTTCTTTAAGTTCGACGATACGAGAATAAGGATCATTTGGATCTAATGAATAGCTTCCTTCTGGCACAAAATATTGTTGAGGATCATATCCCCAGTTATATTGAAGGTCAGGATTTAATTCATCAACCGTTTTATAATCATAAATTGGTAAAAGTTGAACATGACTTACTCCTAAAAATTTAATGTAATCAAGTCCAGCAGGATTGCCGCCCTTAGTTTTTCTGCCTTCTTCAGTAAGCCCAACATATTTTCCTTTATATTTGATGTCAGTATAATCATCAATTGTCATGTCACGGACATGGAATTCATAAACTACTGCTTCTGTGTTTCGAGTTTGTTTAGGCAATTTATCTTCGTGTAAATCGATTTGAACTCGAGAAAAATCAATAACGGCACTATCTCTCCCATTAGCTGTTGAGCCTTTTGCATAAGGATCAGTGGTAATAAAATTTAAACCGCTATTTGTAACAGAATAACGATATAAATATCCATTATAATCGCCATTTAATGTAAGAGAGAAAACACCTTTTTCTCCTCTTTTCATTTTATAAGTTAAGAAAGTTTCATTAGCTGATTTTCTAATAAATAAGGAAACTTTACTAGCAAGAGGCGCCCAAACTTTAAAAGTTGTTGCTTCTTTCGTGTAAGTTGCACCTAAATCATCCCCATCATAATAAAAATCTTCATCAAAAGATGGAAAAGTTGTTGCTTCATTAACATTTAAGGAAGTAAAACCAAAATCACGGCATTGAATCACATATTCGTGCCCTAATTCAATCTTATTTTTACTTCTACATTCGTATAAACAAAGTCCATTTAAAAAACTCTGTTTAGCGATTTCAAGAATAATTATTTTTTCACCATCAACAATTAAATTAAAAGGTGAACTTGTACTTTTATTTACGTCTGAAAAAATTGCAATTCTTATAGTATGATAATCGACTAAGTTTGCTCCAAAGAAAGTGTTAATCATAAATTACAACTCCAATACAATAATTTTCTTCATGAGTTAAAGAAGCTGGATATTCTCTATCTAAATAAGAAATGTAAATTGCTCCTGTTTTTTCTTTAACTACGATAATTTTGTTTAAATTTTCTTCCAAGATTCCTTTTTTCATTGATTTTAAAAAGGCTTCTTTTAGTGCAAATCGACTTGCTAAATATTTAGCTTTATCGACTGATAAATAATACTCATTTAATTCGCTTTCTGAAAGAACTTTTTTTGCTAAATTTTCTTTATTAACGAATCGTGGAATAAAAGTCATATCTATTCCTACTTTCATAAAACTAATATTCCTTTTTTGAATAATCCATGGTTGTTACTTCACTTGAACCTGGATTTTCACTTTGAATAAATGGTTCTTGTGGAGTATGAACTATAACTCTTCTACCTTTTGAATTATTAGTTGCGCTAGTTTCTGATTCAATAATGCCTTCTTCTTCTAATTTTTGGAACATCTTTCCAGCACGAGGAAAACCAAGTGAGAATGTTCTTTGAATTTTAGAAATTGAAGTATATTCTTGACTCATTACCCATTTTTTAATGTCTTCATAAACTGAGTTATAGCTTTCTTCTTTTTGTTGTCCGATTTCTTCTAAACTTGTTGTTGATTTAGTTTTTTCTTCTAAATCTAAGAATTCTGGATCATATTTCACAGGATAGCGCTCTTTTAAGAACTCAACGGTTTTTCTAATTTCTTTATTATCAACAAAACAACCTTGAACACGAGCAAATCCTTGTTTTGTAACAAGCGAACAAGATACGAGCATATCACCATTTCCAAGTAATTTTTCAGCGCCACCTTCTCCTAAAATGGTGACTGAATCTACTGCACTTGAACAAGATAAAGCAACACGTGTTGGGAGATTAGCTTTAATTGTTCCCGTAATAACATTAGTTGAAGGTCTTTGAGTTGCGATAATCATGTGAATACCACTTGCTCTCGCTTTTTGGCCAAGTCGAACAACTGGTTCGCTACATTTACGATTTGTATCCATTAAATCAGCAAATTCATCACAAATTAAGACAATATAAGGCATTTTTTCTTTGCCCATTTCAAGAGCTTCTTGATTGTATTGCTTAATATTGCTCACTCCACAATTTTCAAAAATTTCATAACGTCTATCCATCTCTACGCATAATTTTTGAAGTGCAATATAAGCTTTATGTGCATCGTTAATTGGTGGGCAAAGTAAATGAGGCATTTCTTTATATTTACCAAATTCAACTCTTTTTGGGTCAATCATTACCATTTTCAAGTTATCAACTGGATTACGCATGATTAAACTCATAATGACACTATGCATAAAGATAGATTTACCACTACCAGTTGTTCCACAAACAAGAAGATGAGGGAAATCTTTTAAATCAGCACTAACATAATTTCCACTAATGTCCTGACCAAAAGGAATATAAAGCGAATTTTTCTCACCTTCAGGTAAATGTTTTAAACAATCTTTGAAATTAACTAGGCTTACTTTAGCATTGGCAATCTCTATGCCAGAGGTTGATTTTCCTTGAACAATAGGCACAAAACGGCACCCAACTCCGCCAAGTCTAACCGATATATCATCCATATATTTTGAAATACCATTAATAGAAACACTCTTTTCGGTTTGCAAATCATAACGAGTAACACTAGGTCCAATTGTATAGCCAACAATTGAGGCACCAATGCTTAAATCTGAGAAAATCTGATTAATTTTTTCTTTTCTTGAATCACAAACCGCAATATTTTCATCAACTGTACCGCTTGAATCACGATCTTCTAAAAGATCAACTGGTGGATATTCATATTTTCCAGTGTATTGTTTGTCGTTAGAAAGTTCGACTTTATTTGAATAAACAGGTTCAGTGTTTTCTTCATAATGAGGTTTAGTCGCCGCAAGTCGATCAATTTCTCTTTGTCTTTCAATCTCTTTTTGTCTTTGAATCTCTTCTAAATTTTGATTAATTTCTTGTTTTATTTCTTCTTTTATATATGTAACAGGTTCTTGAGCTTTAACTTCCTCAGCTTTTGATGAAGCCATAACTTCTGGCACAACTTTTTTTGTATTCATTGAAGAAGATAAAGTCGCCTCAGTAACTTTGTTTCCATAATCAATAGTTTCAACAAATTTATTTTCTTCTTGTGCATCTTGCGGATAATTTTCAGAAATATTTTCAGAAACTGAGTTTTCCTCAATTGAAACTTCTTTCTTTTCTTCTTGAACAATAATATTTTCATTTTGCGAAAGGTTAAATTGAGCTTTAACTAGACCTTCTGTTTCGTTTGCATTATTAAGATAAGGGCTGGCACGATATGGATTTTCGTGAACTACTTCAACTGGTTTTTGTTCGTTAGTTCTATAGTCTTCACCTAAAACGTTCTTAAAAATTTCGTTAACTTCAGGTTTTACTTCAGTTTCGTTGATGTGAACTGATTTAGGAACAATATTTTCTCTATTTTCTCTTATATTATTAACACTGTTAAAATCATAATTTACATCTTTTGCGACATCATATTGAGGATTCGAATCTTTAATATCTTTTCTGAAAACTTGATTTTTATAATCAATAATTAATTTTGTGGCTTTAATGCAAGGTTTCCCAAGAGCGAAAAATAAACCTAGAACAAGCAAAATTGAACCAATAACGTAAGATCCGATATTTGTCATTCCACTATTTATCAAAGCAACTAAAACCATGCCGATAATTCCAGCGTTTTCATAATTATGAACGTTTGGAAAATCTTCATAAGTAAAGTTAAAATATTCACCAAAATTTGAGAAAGTTAAATAACCTAAATTATCATCAACCATTGAGTTTGAAACTAAAATTAAACAAGCAATAACAATGAAAATAATTCCAAAAATGGTAAGATTTAAGTTGATTTTTGCACGTTTTTTTGTAAAAAGTATGAGTTTTAATCCATATAAAAATAGGAGTAAATAAACCGCGTAGGCAAGTATTGAGCCAACAAAAAATGAGACACACCAATTGATAAATTTACTTACATAAATAAATCCATCAGTTACTGGCGCATTTGATAAAGCTCCAAAAATTGCGATTAAACAAACTAAAAATCCAAGAGCAATTCTTGTCCAATTAAAATTTATAGTGTCGAGCACTTTTTTCTTAAATTTATCCACGTAAATATTATAAGAAATTAGCAAAAAAAATGATAGACAATAAGTCTATCATTTGAAATTTTATGTTTTAATCAATTACCAAGATATTTGGTTTTACAACTGGGTTACGGTTGCTACCTCTTAAAAGATATTTTGCAATAATTCCAGTAATTTGTTCTTCAATCTTTTTGGTATCGAAATCTTTAGTGGTTTCTAACCATTTTTCGACCATATCGATGAACATTTTAGTCATTTCTTTAAGCATTACGTCTGCTTCTTTATCTTTTAAGAAGAGGAATCCTCTCATTTGAACATCAGGTCCAGCGATAATTTTTCTTTCTTGGCGACTTACTGCAACGCCAAATACTGCTACACCATCTTCACTAAGTCTTGTTCTTTCGCTAATAATTTCATTAACGACGTCACCAACACCAATTCCATCAATCATGATTTCGCCACAAGGGACTTTCCCACTTGTATTAAAATCAACTTGGGCGCCATTTTCATCAATTAATAATGAATTTCCATTATCAAGAAGGAAAATATTTCGATGTGTAAGGCCAATTCTCATTTCAAAAGCAAGTTTTGCGTTTTCTAAAAGATTGACATAGTATCCTTCAATTGGGAAATAATATTTTGGCTTAAGTAAGGATAAAAGCATCTTAATATCTTCTTCATAAGCATGCATTTTACCTAAGGATTTTCTTGTTAAATAGTAGACATGGCATCCACTTTTATAAACTTCATCAATTGTACTTGTTGCAATAACTTCATTGTTATCATTTGCAACGCAACCGATAAAGAAAGTGTCATTTTCTGTGATACGAAGTTGTTTTTCTTCATTTTCACCATTAGCAAGAAGCGAAATTTTATCAAAAATTCTTTCGCCAACATCAGATAAAATAATAACTAAATCTTGTTCTTTATAACGTAAAATATCTTCGATTGCGACGATATTTTTGCTATTAAAATAAGGATCTTGTTCAAATCTACGTAAGTTAAAAATCCATTTAGTTGTCTCATCGTACAAACAAACTTTTTTGTTAAATTCAGCACAGGCTCTAAAAACTTCATCCATGTGATATAAATTATCACTTGGTACAGCAACAAAAACTCTACCAGGAGCTGCTTTAAATTGGCTGACTAAATGGTTATAAATTTTATGATTTGGCGAACAATATCCAGCTTTTGTGGCATTTACTGATTCACCTAAAAGTAAACAAGTTGGATTTTCACTAATTTTACCTAAAGTATTTAAATCAAGTTTGAAATATTTGTTGTTTGCATATTCAACAATAAAATCACCACTATAAACAATGTTTCCTAAATCAGTTTTAATGCTTAAGCCAAAAGTTGAAGGCATTGAAGCGCATGTTGAGAAGAACATAAATTCACGTCCAGAAATGTCAACTTTTGATGGCAAAGTGATGTATTTATAATCGTATGTATAGGCAATTTTTCTCTCTTTTGTAAATAAATCGAGATATAAACCAGTAAGTTGTGTGCAATAAACTGGTGCTGGCACTTCTTGAATAATATAAGGAAGCGCACCAAAGCTATTTGTTTTGCCTTTAGGTAAAATATAAGCTTTAACTCTTTCTTTGTTTTCTTTTAAATAGTCAAAATTAGCGATAATAAAATCGATACCTGGTGTAGTTTTAGTTGGATATCTAAAACCAGCACCAATAACAAAAATGTCATCGTTAACTTCGATTACATAAAGATCTTTTCCGTCTTCATCAAGGCCACCGAGGGCCATTACTCTAATTTTATCCATATTTATAATTACGTGCTTATTATCTTAAAAAATTTAGTTGACTGCAAGAGTTTTTATGAGCTTGTCATCTATATCAAATAGAGAAATTACATCTTGGTCAGTGTCATAAATTGCATAAGTTTTAGGATTATTATTTTTTGGTAAAGTTAAACTACCTGGATTTAAGACAAAATGTTCATTATTTTCTTCTAAAACATAAATGTGAGTGTGGCCATACATAAAGATGTCACCTTTTTTTAAATCAAAATCGTTTTCTGTAAATAAATCGCCATGAGTTAAAACCAAATGGTGATTTTTAATATCGAGTTCAATTTTGTCTTTAAATTCGATTCCTAAAACAAATTCATCCACTCTTGAGTCGCAGTTTCCTCTAACAATTATAAGTTTGTCTTTTAATAAAGATAAATTTTTGCAAACATTAATTGGGTAATAGTCACTTGGCGGCACATTTCTTGCGCCACTATAATTTATATCGCCAAGTAAAATAATTTTTTCAAAATTAAACTTATTATCAAGCGAGAGAATTTTCTCGCTTGAATAAGTTGATCCGTGTAAATCACTAGCTATTAAAATCTTCATTATTTTTTCTTAAACAATCCAAATAAACCAGATTTTTTCTCTTCTGTTTTGGCTTCAGAAGTTATAGTTTTTTCACTAAAAGCCTCTTCTTTTTTAAATTCTTTAAAACCTTCTAAATCATCATTTTTTGACTTTTTTTCAGTTTCTACAGGTTTTTTGTTATATGGTTTTTTAGAAAAATCTTTGCGATTTGCAGGGTTTTTTCTATTTTCACCATCTTTTTTTGAAGAATTTGGTTTTTCATCATTTTTATTTTCTTCAAATTCACGATGGGATAATTTGATCTTTCCATGATCATCAATATCGATAACTTTTACTTTTAAAGCATCACCAACTTTGGCAACATCATGAGCGTCTTTTACATATCCCCATGCGAGTTTTGAAACATGGCATAAACCTTCTTTATCACCAAATAATTTAACGAAAGCACCATATTCTTCAACACGTGTTACTTCACCTTCAAATTCTTCTCCGACTTCAACTTCACGCACTATGCCATCAATAATTGATTTAGCTTTTTCGATACTTTCTTTATCGGTGTGATAAATTGTAACTTTTCCATCATCTTCAATATCGATTTTAACTTCATTACATCTTTCGATAATGTCGTTAATAACTTTGCCACCACTTCCAATAACATCTTTAATCTTATCTTTATCGATATAGAATGTTTCAAATTTAGGAGCATATTTAGAGAGTTCTTTTCTTGGTTCGGCAATCGCTTTTGACATAACTTCTCTAATTTGTGCTCTAGCAGAATGAGCTTGCATTAAAGCATCATGTAAGATTTCTCTTGTAACGCCTTTAATTTTAATATCCATTTGTAAAGCTGTGACACCAACTTCAGTTCCAGCAACTTTGAAGTCCATGTCACCAAAGTGATCTTCAAGACCTTGGATATCTGTAAGAATTGTATATGGATGATTTCCATCAAGTGGCCCACTTGTAATTAAACCCATTGCAATTCCACTTACCATTCTTTTGATTGGTACACCTGCTGCCATAAGTGCCATACAAGAAGCACAAATTGAAGCTTGAGATGAAGAACCATTTGATTCACAAACTTCAGCAACACATCTAATTGTGTATGGAAATTCTTCTTCACTTGGTAAAACATAACTTAATGCTCTTTCGCCTAAAGCACCATGTCCGATTTCTCTTCTACCTGGTGTGCCCATTCTTCCGATTTCACCAACTGAGAATGGTGGGAAGTTATAATGATGCATCCAGCGTTTATGATCTTCAGGAGATAAACTTTCAAGAATTTGTTCATCATCTTTAATTCCAAGTGTACAAGTTGAGATAACTTGTGTTTGACCTCTTGTAAACATTGCAGAACCATGAACTCTTGGTAAGAGATCAACTTGAGCATCAAGTGGTCTGATTTCGTCAACTTTTCTACCATCAGGTCTAATTTTTTCAACTGTGATAAGTCTTCTAACTTCGTCTGCGACCATTTTTTCAAGAATATCGTTAACCATTAACATTGTTAAACGATGATCCTTATCATCTTTATATGATCTTGCATCATAGTCATCGATAATTTCTTTTTTAAGTGAATCAATAGCATTTTGTCTTTCTAATTTATCAAAAATAGAAATTGATTTGACCATTTTGTCATAAATTCTGTCATAGATGTCTTTTTTAATTGTTTCATCTGGAGCATATAAAGAAACTTCTCTTTTTGCTTTTCCGATTTCACTAGCAATTTGTTTTTGGAAGGCACAAAGTTTTTTAATTGCTTCGTGACCGAACATAATTGCATCAAGCATTACATCTTCACTTAATTCATTTGCGCCAGCTTCAACCATGTTGATTGCTTCTTCGGTTCCGGCGACAGCAAGATTTAAATCGCTCTTTTCTCTTTCTTCAACGCTTGGGTTGATAACAAATTCACCATTAACTCTTCCAACATAGACACCAGCAATTGGGCCATCAAAAGGAATATCACTGATTGATAATGCAAGAGATGAACCAAACATTGCGGTCATTTCAGGTGTTGCATCTAAATCAACACTCATAACAGTGTTAACAATTTGGACTTCGTTTCTAAAGCCTTCAGGGAACATAGGACGAATAGGTCTATCGATTAATCTAGCTGTTAAAGTTGCATGTTCTCCAGGTCTTCCTTCTCTTCTTAAGAATCCGCCAGGAATTCTTCCAATAGCATATTGTTTTTCTTCATAACCAACAGTAAGTGGGAAGAAATCACCTTCTTTTGGTTCATCACTACAGCAAACTGTAGATAAAACGACAGTATCATTGAATCTAACTAATACTGCACCATCAGCTTGTTTGGCAATTTCGCCAGTCTCTACAACAAGCTTTTTTCCATAAAATTCAAATTCAAAAACTTTTTTCATTCTCTTTTTCCTTATATAAACAAAAGTATTTTATACTTTTTGTTTAAAGATTTCATCTCAAAATTTAGAATAAAAATCACTTAAAAAATTAGGAAAAATTTAAAATTTCCTAGGAATTTTTAATATTCTCCTAATTTATTTAAAAAAGGGTATATTATTTAAAAATTTCTATATATTTTTCAAAATTTTCTAAAATTTCTTGAACTTTATTAAAACCATCAGCCATAGGGAACCCATCAACTAAAGCATGGGATGTAGTTAAATTTAGAGTCATTTTATAACGATCATTTTCTAAAACATATTTTCCCCATAAAGCTCTCGTGCAACTTTGACTCGATTTATCACCATAAATCATTGGATGAGTCATGCCAGCAAAATCCAAAGTAGGTAAGCAAGAAAAATAAAATTCATCATATAAAGAACTATCATTATAATCTTCTCGATGATTTATATTAGTTTTTTCGTATTCTTTCACTTCGTAAACTCTTTTATAAAACTCTGAATAGGTTTTTGTATATTCGATTTTTGCATTGTTATAAGTATTATCAATGCATTTAATTGTAAAAGTTGGATTTATAAAATCGTATAAGCGAATTTCATTATTAACATAACGCAATCTAAATTCCTCAATTTCATTAAGGGCGACTGTTAAAACATATAAAAAATTAATGAAAAAAGATGTTTTTGTTCTCTTCGAATATAGAACTAAGTTCGTAACATCTAATCTGACATCAAGACCATAAGTTGTGTTATCGAACGAGTTAAACCATAAAAATTGTGTTTTTCTATTCCGTTTAGAAACATCAATTACCTTATATTTATTTTCCATAAATTAATTCATTACTCCAGTTGCAAAAAGAATAATTAATAACGCACCTAGGATAATTCGATAATAGCCAAAGCCAATGAATGTGTGTTTTTTAATAAATTTCATCAATGTATTAATAATGATTAATGAAGTAATAAATGCGGATAATAAGCCAAAAACCATATATAAGGTCATGTTAAGATCCCGCGTTACGCCTTCACCCATAAATGAGATAAATTTAACTAAACTTGCGCCAACCATTACTGGTATTGAAAGATAGAAACTGAATTCAGCTCCGCATGTTCTAGAACAGCCCAATAAAAGTGCAGTAACAATAGTTACACCGCTTCTTGAAGTTCCAGGAATTAAACTTAAAATTTGCGAAATACCAATTATTAAAATGATAGTGTATGACATATCGCTAGTTGAATGGTATTTAAAATATGTTTGATTTTTGCCAATAAGTCCAATATCTTGACAACTTATAAAGTTTTTTTGATCTTTTTTAAGATGAGTTTCAAGAAGAATAAAGATAATTCCATAGATAATTAATGCGATAGAAACAACAAGTGTATTATCTAAATAAGAATCTAAACCTGTAATTTGTAAAGCCAAAGCTACAACTACAACTGGTAAAACTCCAATTATAATTTTTAACCAAGTTTTCCAAATATCATTTCTTTGAGCTTTGTCTAATTTAGGATTAATAGGATTTAATTGTTTAAAGAACTTTAAAATTACTGCAAGAATTGCTCCAAGTTGAATAACAACTAAGAAAAAATCCCAAAATTCAGGATAAGTATCTTGTATCTTAAAAAATCCATCTAATATTATTAAATGCCCTGTTGAAGATATTGGTAGCCATTCAGTTATTCCTTCTACCACCCCATAAAGTAATGCCTGTAAAATAACTATAAATATTTCCATAAGCGCACCTATTATACCATTAATAAAAATAATTACAAAACTAAAAATCTACTAAAAAACTATCAATTATCAACTAAAAACCTTGCAAAACTAAACTATTTTTGCATATTGTGCATTATAAAGCTCGTAATAGAAACCATGTTTTCCGAGTAATTCTTTGTGATTTCCCGCTTCAATTATTGCTCCATCTTTCATTACTAAAATAAGATCACTATTAACAATAGTTGATAATCTATGCGCTATAACAAAGGAAGTTTTGCTTTTCATTAGTATGTTAAATGCTTCAGAAATTTTCATTTCAGTTCTAGTATCAATATTACTTGTAGCTTCATCTAAAATCATAATTTTAGGATTAACAAGCATTACTCGAGCGATTGAAATTAATTGTTTTTGACCTACACTTAAACCAGAATAATCATTAATATAAGTGTCAAAACCATTAGGCAAACGCATAATAAAATCATAACAATTAGCTTTACGACACGCTTCAACTATCTCTTCTTCAGTTGCATCTTTTTTTCCATAAGTAATATTTTCTCTAACAGTGCCAGAGAAAATCCAAGTATCTTGTAAAACCATGCCAAATGATTTTCTTAAAGAACTCTTTAGGATGGATTTAGTATCGGTTTCATCAAAAACAATTTCACCACTATTTGGATCATAAAATCTTAATAAAAGATTGATTATAGTTGTTTTACCACATCCAGTTGGCCCAACTATTGCTATTTTTTGTCCTTGTTCAACTTTTAAATTAAACTCTTTGATAATCTGTTTTTTGCCATCATAAGAGAAATTGACATCATTAAAATCAATTTTATCGACTACATTCTCGATTAGTTTTTCGCCTTCATTGACATCATTTTTCTCATCTAAAACGATATTAAGTCTTTTTAATGAAGATAATCCTGTTTGGATTTCAGGTATGCAATTTGAAATTTCATTAAATGGTTTTGCAAATTGATTTGAGTATTGGATGAAAGTCAAAATCGTGCCAACTGTGCAACTTGCTCCTAAAATCATATTTCCATCTTTATAAGAGAACGCGCATAGTAAGGCAGCTACCATACCAACAATTGCATAAGTCGAATTATTGACGAGTCTTGTAACTGGATTTGCTAAACTACCTGCAAATTGAGCTTTTTGACCGACTTTATATAAATCTTTATTTATAGCTTCAAATTCACTAATTGAATCTTTCTCGTAATTATTAGATTTAATAACATCAATGTTGTTTATGCTTTCTAAACTTAAAGCGCCTAAATCGCCAAAAATTTTGGATTGTGATTTAAAATATTTATTAGTTTTATGAGCTAAAGAATAAGAAATAAAGAAACCAAATGGTGTTAAAAACACGACAACAAAGCCTAAAATCCAATTAAAGATAAACATAATGATGAAAGTTACAATTATTTGAATAATGCCTTGATAAAATTGTCTAAAGCCACTTACCAAAGCGACATTTAAATTATCAGAGTCATTAATAACTCTTGAAACTAAATCGCCATGAGGATGTTCATCAATATAAGCAATAGAAACTTCATTTAATTTCTTGAAAACGTCATCCTTAACATTTTTAGTGACTCTTTCTACAAAAAGTCCATTAAAATATTCAAACAAAAATTGAAAAATCAAAACTAGAACAATCAAAATTACCGAAATCACTAAATATCTAAAGAAATTAGTATTTAACAATGAAATATGCTCTATTATTGCCAAAGTAATTTCATCTATTGCTTTACCAAAAAATAATGGAGTTAAACACATTGAAACAACAAAAATTAAAGCACAGATTAAAGAAGAAATTAAAAATCCTGGATATCTTTTTATATAAGAAAATAATCTAGTTAGCTCTTTCATAATCTTCACCATATTGAGAGATATAAATCTCTTTATAAACTTTGCTCTTCTTTAATAATTCTTCATGAGTTCCAATATTTTCGACTTCACCATGATACATAACGATGATTTTGTCACAATTTAATAAGCTTGATACTCTTTGAGCAATGATAATTGTTGTTTGATCTTTGTTTCCAAAAATATTTTGTTTAAGTTCTTTTTCAGTTAAATAATCTAGGGCACTTGTAGAATCATCTAAAATCAAGGTTTCTGAATTTTTAACTAAGGCACGAGCGATTGATAATCTTTGTCTTTGTCCGCCGCTTAAATTTTTACCGCCTTCCTCGATTTCATAATCAAGAAAATTAGGAAATTTCTTAACAAAATCATAGGAACAAGACTTTTTTAAAGCATCAATCATCTCTTCTTCTGTTGCATTTCTATTTCCAACGAGTAAATTTGATCTAATTGTACCTTTAAATAAAACTGCTTTTTGATTTGCAATACTGATTTCTTCATGAAGCGCATTTAAATCATAATCTTTTATATCATGACCTTTATATAAAATCTCACCAGCACTTCTATCAAAAAATCTATCAATTAATTTAATAAGGGTAGATTTCCCACTTCCAGTGCCACCTATTATACCAACTTTTTCGCCGCTAAAAATTTCAAAATTTAGATTTTTAACAACATTATTTTCGCCTTCATTATATCTAAAACTTACATTATCAAATTTAATTAAACTTTCGCCATTTTTAATAGAAAACCTTGCAAATCTTGGATTATTTTTTAAATCATCTTCGATATTCAATAAATAGTCAACTCTTTTTTTACTAGCAAAAGCCCTTGTAAAAATAATGACTAAATTGCTAACTGCAATTAAAGCAATAAAGCATTGATTTAAATATTGAATCAAACTTGTTAAATCGCCAGTTGTTAAATCACTATTTAAAGATTCTAAAATTTGACCAGAAGTAAAATAAATAACAAGAACAATGGTGATATTAATAACAAGAAAAGTTAATGGATTAGTCAAAGCATTAACAAAGTTAACACTTTTCATTTCGTTATAATAATCACTCGTCTTTTCTTTAAATTTATTAACTTCAACATCTTCGTTATTAAAAGCTTTAATAACTCTCATTCCGTTTAAAGAATCATTAGTTAAAGTTACTAAATTATCTACCTTTTTTTGAACAGTGATAACTTTTTTCGAAGAAAATCTTAATATAAAGAATAATATTAACGAAATCAAAAGAACCACACCTAAAAATATAAATGCTACTTGCCAATCAATAATAAAAGCACAAATCAAGGATCCAATAACAATTGCTGGTGCTCGTAATACAAGTCTAATCATCATCGCGACTGAAACTTGTAAACGGTTAACATCATTACTTAATGCTGTGTTTAAATTTCCTTTTCCAATAAGTTCAATATTTCTTAAAGACATATTCATGATTTTGCTATAAAGTGCGTCTCTAAGTCTTGTTCCAAATCCTTGACTAGCAATCGATGCAAAATGTTGGCACACAAGAGTTGAGCATAAGCCTAAAACCGCAAGAGCAAAAATAATAACTCCTGGCACAACAATTTGAGTATAACTTCCATATTGTTGTGCAGCAACTATTCCTTCATCAATTATGTAAGACATCAAAAAAGGCATACTTAATTCAAATGCTACTTCAAGCATTTTAAAAGTAGGCCCTAATACAAATTCTTTTTTAAAATATTTAATAAATGAATATGAACTTACCATAAAAATAAAAAAAGAGACTTTTTTATTATAAAGTCTCCGTTTCTTAAATTCACTACTTAATTTGTCTTATTTTCTTAAGCCAAGCTCAGCAATAAGTTTTAAATAAGCATCTCTATCTTCACTTTCTAAATAAGCAAGTAAAGATTTTCTTTGACCAACGAGAATAAGTAAGCTTCTTCTAGCTGTATGGTCTTTGTCATTCTTTTTTAAGTGAGTTGTTAATTCTTGAATTCTTTTTGTAAGTAAAGCGACTTGAACTTGAACAGAACCTGTATCTTTTTCATTTGCGCCAAACTTTTTAACGATTTCAGCTTTAACTTTCTTTTCTAATGCCATAGTCATTTCTCCTTTCTCAATATTCGCAATAAACTATGTTAAGCGTTGGAGATTCGCTAAACATGGTTTAATGTAGCCTTAATAAAATACCAAATGAAGTTATATTTAGCAAGATTTTTTTAAAATTTACAAAATATGCAAAACTTAAGTTTTTTCAATTTTTCCCAGAAATATTGATATATTTCCAAAAGATTTAATCAAATTTTCTAGGTTTTTTCAAAATTCCTAGGAAATTTTGCAAAAAGTGCGTTTTTTAATAATTATATTTAAAGAAATTTTCGCTATTTTCAATATCTTCAGCAATTTTGTTTTTTAATTCTTCTATATTATTAAATTTAACTTCTTCTCTTTCTTTTTCGTAAAAATATAGTGAAATATTTTCACCATAAATATTTCCATTAAATCCAATAACATAGGTTTCAATAGTTGGCAAAGTTAATTTTTCAATTGTAGGATGTGTACCGATATTTGTGACAGAGTTATAAACTTCACCATTAATTTTTGTTCTTGTAAAATAAACACCATTTTCAGGAATTACATAATTTGTAGAAGGTAAAATATTTGCAGTTGGAAAGCCAATTAGATGGCCATTATCTAGTCCATGAACTACACCACCAAAAAGTTTATAAGGTTTACCAAGGTAACGTGCTGCTTCTTTAACATTACCTTCTTTAATTAATTCTTTAATTCTTGAACTTGAGATTTTGTTTTCAAAGTGATCATTAACATAACTTAAAACATAAACTTGGCTAAATCTTTGTTTAAGATAATTAACATCACCTTTTGCTTCATAACCGAATCTAAAATCAGGTCCACAGAATATTTTTGCAGGATTGAATGCTTTTAATACTGTATCAACAAATTTTACGTAACTCATTTGTTTAAAATTATCATCGCATTCAACAATAAATAGATAATCTACATCAAGTCTTCTCATGGATTCGATCTTGTCATCGTTATTCGTAAGACAACCTTCAATACTTTTTAGAGGTTTGTCAAAAGTAAAAACACCTAGCGAACCTTTTTTAGTATTTTGTTTTGCGTAGTTAATCAATTGCATATGCCCAATGTGGACGCCATCAAAAAATCCTAAAACAAGACCCAAATCAGGTATGCCTTGTTTAATATCTGAAAAATCTTTTAAATAAATTACTTCCATGAAAAATATTATAAGCATAAGCATTTTCAAATTAAATCCAAAAAATCTAATTTTAGATTTTTGTTTATTATTTTTGCTGACTTTGTTCCATATGAAACTTTTAAATTTATTTTCAAAGAAAAATTAAACATATATAATTCTAAACATGGAAGCAATTCGAATTATTTTGGCTTGCATGAAAAAAGCCGATTATGACTATAACCTTATAAATGAGAACGATAAAATTGCTATTGGAATTAGCGGTGGAAAAGATTCAATGGCACTTTTATATTCTTTAGTTTTATATAAAAAATTTTCAAAAATTAATTTTGAAATCGTGCCTATTAATATTGATTTAGGTTTTCCAAATTACGACTCTACCTTAATGCAAGAATTTGTTGAATCTTTTGACTTAAAACTCGTAATTGCTGATGGCAAAACCGTTTACGAAATATTAAAAGAACAGCAAAAACTACAAAACAAAAAACTTTTGCCTTGTTCGATCTGCTCAAGAATGAAAAAAGCAATTATTAACAAAAAAGCTAAGGAATTAGGTTGCAACAAAGTATCGTTTGCTCATCATAAAACTGATGCCATCGAAACATTGTTTTTAAATGAATTATATGGTGGAAGAATTGCGACTTTTGAGCCAAAAATGTATTTAGAAAATGAAGGAATTACTTTCATTAGACCATTTATTTATGTAGATGAAAAAGAAATCATTCGTTTAATGAAAGAAAAAAATATTCCTATTTTCAAAAGCAATTGTCCAAATGATAAAAAGACTAAAAGAGAAGATATTAAAAATATCATTTTGAATTTAAATAAAGAATTCCCATCAAGTTATGACAACTTTTTAACTATGCTCACTAATGAAGAACAATTCAATATTTTTTATCTTCATGAAGAACATAAAGTACTGAACAATAACATATATTTTAGAAAAATAGTTGATTTTTGCGGGGTTATTGATGAAAACAAATATATAAAAGTAAAAAATGAAGTATCTAAAAATTCCACTCATTACCATCTTTTTAAAGATGATGAGCTAATTGGAATTTTGTTATTATCAAATAAAGATAGAGATTATTTTATTGAAAAAATATGGCTAAAAGATTACCAATATTTAATTCCGTTTGTCTTCACTTTATATAAAGAAATTTCTTCTAAGATTAATCCGATCACATTTAATGTTAAACAAAATAAATACATTAAAGAATTTAAAAAGATGTATTTTCGCCAAAATGAAAAAGTTTCATATCGACTTGATATGAACCCTCGTAATCTCGATCAAATTCTTAAAAAAGGTAATCTTATTTAAGTTTTTCTTCTAATTCGTGAATTGATTCAATCTCTTTTTTATCTTTATTTAAAAGAGCTTCGAATCTTGCTTGTTTTTCAAAAGTGTCATCTAAAACAAAGGAAATTTCAGGTACTCTTCGAAAATTAACTCTTTTTGCAAGACTACTTCTAACATAGCCTTTTGCACGATTTAATGTTTCAAGACTATGTTTAGCATTGTTTAAAAATGATACATAGATTTTACAATAAGAGTGATCGCTACTAACTTCAACATTAGTAATCGTCATAAAGCCAAGTTTCTCGTTAGTAATTTCTTGAGAAACAATGTCTTTGACGTTTCTTGCGATTAAGCTCTTAATTTTTTCGATATCTTTCGTATTTTTAGGCATTTTCAACTTCCTTCATTTCGTAACATTCAATAATGTCACCTTCATGAACATCATTGAAGTTAGCGACCTTAAGACCACATTCATAGCCTTGTTTAACTTCTTTAGCATCATCTTTAAATCTCTTAAGAGAATCAATTTGACCTTCATAAACAATTGCACCATCTCTTAAGACACGGCATTTTGCATTCATCTTAATTGAACCATCAGTGACCATACAGCCGGCAATTTCGCCAACTTTTGAAATTTTGAAAACATTACGAACTTCAGCTTGTCCAATAACTGCTTCAACTTCTTCTTTTTTCATCTTACCTTTGATGGCATCTTCCATCTCTTCAGTTAAAGCATAGATAATACGATGTAATCTAATTTCAACTTTTTCTTCTTCAGCTTTTTTTCTAATCATTGCACTTGGTCTAACATTGAAACCATAAATAATTGCATCAGAAGCACTAGCAAGTAAGATATCACTTTCAGTAATAGCACCAGCTGCTGCTCTAATAATGTTAACTTTAACTTGTTCGTTATTTAATTTTTCAAGAGCGCCTTTAACAGCTTCAGCGCTACCAGTCGAATCAGTTTTTAAAACAATATTAATTTGAGCAAGTTGTCCTTCGCTAATTTTTGAATATAAGTCATCAAGAGAAGATACACCATTACTTGCTGCTCTTTCTTCTTGAACTTTTTTGAGTTTTCTTTTTTCAGCAATATCTTTAGCTTGTTTTTCAGTTGGGAAAGCCATAAATCTATCGCCAGCAAGAGGAACTTCACTTAAACCAATAACACTACAAGGTGTGCCAGGACCAACTTCTTTAATAACTTGTTTAAATTCGTTAGTCATTCTTCTAACTTTTCCATAAGCTGTTCCAACAACGACATAGTCGCCATTATATAAAGTGCCATTTTGTACTAAAAGAGTAGCTTTTGGACCTTCTCCTTTATCGAGTTCAGCTTCAAGAACAGTACCGATCGCATAACGTTTTGGATTTGCTCTTAATTGAAGCATTTCAGCTTGAAGTAAGATATCTTCTAATAAATCATCAATACCAATCTTTTTCTTGGCACTAATTTCACAAGTTAAGACATCTCCACCAAATTTTTCAGCAATAACATCATGTTGCATTAATTCATTGAGAACTTTTTCAGGATTTGCGCCTGGAACATCAATTTTATTTACAGCAACAATAATTGGAACATTTGCAGCTTTTGCGTGATCAATAGCTTCAATAGTTTGAGGCATAACACCATCATCTGAAGCAACAACAAGAACAACAATATCAGTAACACTTGCACCTCTACTTCTCATAGCTGAGAAAGCTTCGTGCCCAGGAGTATCGATAAAGGTAATTTTCTTGCCATTAAATGTTTTTTGATAGGCACCAATTTCTTGAGAAATTCCGCCAACTTCATTTGCGGCAAGATTTGAATTTCTAATAGCATCAATTAAAGTTGTTTTGCCGTGGTCAACGTGCCCCATTACGGTAACAACAGGAGGACGTTCAACTAAATCGCTCTCTTTATCTTCGATTTGTGCTTTTTCAAAGTCTTCTTCATTAATAATTTCTTCTTTTTTGAAATCATAACCAAATTCAAGACAGATTTCGCCAATTGTATCATCGTCTAAATATTGGTTAATAGTAACAAGTTTCTTTTGAAGAAATAATTTTTTAATAATATCACTAGCGTTGATGTTTAATTCTTTAGCAAGTTCGCCAACAGTAAGGGATTTTGTAAAGACAAAAACACCATTATTGATTTTGTTTAAATTTTGATTAGTGTTTTTCTTAAAAGGAATATTGGTTTCTCTTTGATTTCCTTTTTTATTCATTGGTTTATTTTTCAAATCTCAATCCCTCCTTATTTCATATTTAAGAAAATGATCATACGATCATAAATCTCATTTGGCACGACTGTTTCAAGTGCCTTGTCTAAACATTTACTCTTACGCGCTTTTTCAATCGCTTCAAGTGATTTAGAAATATAGGCACCTCGACCATTGGCCTTTCCAGTCATATCAAGAGATATTTCTCCACTAGGTGATTTTACAACTCTAAATAAATCTTCTTTATTAAAGATTTGATTTGTCGCTAAACATTTTCTAGTAGGTTTCTTTTTCATTAACGATCCTCGTAGTAATCATCGTCATCGTATTCTGAATAATCTTCGTCGTCGTCGTAATCTTCATCAGAATCTTCATTTTCGAAAGCTTCAAGTTCTTCATCGGTGTAGATGTCCATTTTTTGAACAATCTTCTTTTCTTCTTTTTCTTCATCTTCATCCGATTTCTTGACTTCTTTCTTCTTTTTCTTGAATGATTTTTTGCCGTTTGCTTTTTCTTTCTTTTCTTCTTCAAGAGATTTTTCAAGTGACTCTAAAGTTGTTGTAGTTTTAACTTCTTTAAATTCAATTGGTTCCTCTTCTTTAACTTTCTTAGTTTCAATAACTGGTTCGTTTTCTTCAATAACCTCGTTATTCTCAACTTTTTCTTCAGTATTTTGAACTTCTGTTTCTGGTTCTTCACTTGAAACAGTTTGAGTTTCTTTAACTTCTTCAACGCTTTCGTGGGCTACTTCTTCACCTAAAGATTCAGTAACTCCTTCATTTTCAGCTTCTTGAGATTCAGTTCTTGATCTAATAGCTTCTTGTTGTTTTTCTCTAAATCTTCTTCTTTCTTCTTCTTTAGCTTCGATTTCATAATCTTCAAGAAGTTTATATTCGATATTTTCTTCGCTTGCTTGAGATTCATCTAAAACCTTAATTTCATATCCGGTAATTTTCTTAGCCAAAACAACGTTTGTGCCTTTAAAGCCGATTGCAAGATTTAAAGAATCGTCGTCAGTGACAACCGTGATCTCTTTCTTTTCTTCATCAATATTCATTCCAAGAACTTTACCTGGTCTTAATAATTCACTGACAAAAAGACCTAAATTTGGATTCCATGTAACAACATCAATCTTTTCTTTGCTATCTTTGGCATTTCCAAGTTGAGAAACAATACTTTGAATTCTATTTCCGTTTTGTCCAATACATGCTCCGCTTGGGTCAACGTTTGGATCATTTGAGTAGACACAAACTTTTGCTCTTCTTCCTGGGATTCTTTCGACATATTTAATGGTGACTGTACCATCATAAATTTCATGAATTTCGTTTTCGAAAAGTTTTCTTAAGTAACCATTACAACTTCTTGAAATTTTAACTAAAGATCCTTTTTTATCATCTTTTCCGATTCCTTCAACATAAACTTTGATTGAATCGCCTTGATTAAATTTTTCATCACCAATTAAATCTTTTTTAAATAATGTTGCGGTAGTTCTTCCAAGTTCAACAATAACTGAATTAGCGTCGCATTTTTCAACACTGCCAGTAACAATTGTTCCAATTTTATTAGCAAATGTTGATAGTAAAGCATCTTTTTCAGCTTTGTTAATTTTTTGGGTAAAACATGATTTAAAACGAGAAATATCTTTTTCTCTTAAATCATCTAAAGACAATTCTTCTTCGTAGTAATCGCCTGCTGCAAGTTTAGGATTTTTTTCTTTTGCTTCTTCTAAACCAATTTCAATGTAATCATCATTTACATCGTCATCATTTACAACAAGCCATTGTCTATAGCAATTGATTTTTGCTTTATTTAAATCAATATCGACTCTAATTAAAGCATCAGGTAATTTGTTGATTGCCTTTTCTTTATTTTGAACTGCTTTGACATTTACTCTTTTGTCAATTTTGTACTCATCTTCAATTTTTTTTGCAAAAGTAATTCTGAAGCTTTCTTTTAACGCATCAAGTAAAACTTCACTTCCGACACCTTTTGATGTGTCCATTTCTTTAATAGTTTCAAGAAATCTTTTTTTGTTCATAAATCTACCTCTATATTATTTAAAATTTAATTGCTAATCTTGCTTTATCAATATCTTTTCTTGGAATTGGACATTTAACAGCTCTTGTTTTGTCCATGTATACCAATAAAATATTTTCATCATCACAACTTTCAAGTGTTCCTTCAAGGATATTTTCTCCTTTATAAGGATTTGATAAGTGAATATTTATGTATTTTCCAACATATTTATCAAGTTTATCTACGCTAATCGGTTTTTCAACCCCCAAGGAAGATACATCTAATGTATAAGCATTTTCCGTAAAATCATGTTCATCTAAATACGAACTAACAATATTTGATACTTCAGTAATGTCGTCTAAATTAATTTCGCTGTCTCGATCAACAACAACTTCAAGTGTTTTAGTTTTATTAATGAACTTAAATGAATATAATTCATAACCAACTTCTTGTAGTTTTTGTCTAATTCCACTTTCTACACTGCTTATTTCTTCCATTTAATGCCCCTTTAAAAAAATTAGAATACCCTCAGGTACTCTACGCAGATAATTTCTTATCTGCTAAAAATTTACACTTTTTGATGCTTAATTGTCAATATAAAATATTAGCTGATAAACAAAATAATGCGCAAAACAACATTTAACAAAATTATTAAAACCAGTATTTTTGTTAAAAATATATACTTTTTTGAAAAAATATAGGAAATATTGAAAAAAGTCCGGGAAAAGCGTCAAAAAGTACCTGTTTTTTGAAAAAAGTAGTACTTTTTTTACTCCTTAATCGCGCCAAATCTTCTATCTCTCTTTTCGTATTCTTTCAAACACTCTTTTAATTTCTCAGGTGTAAAATCTGGCCAACATGTGTCTGTGAAAATAAATTCACTATAAGCAAGCTGATATGGTAAAAAATTAGAAATTCTTTTCTCACCACTTGTTCTTATCATTAAATCAATTTCGGGTAATCCTTTTGTATATAAATAATCTTTATATATATCAGTGTCTAATTTATGGATATCAAGTTTTCCACTTTTTACATCTTCTAAAATTAGTTTTGCCGCGCGAACAATTTCCTGTCTACCACCATAGTTAAGACAAATATTAAAAACATAGTCGTCGAAATCTTGTGTTAAATCAATCGCTTCATTAATAATTTTTTGAGTTTTTTCAGGTAAACGAGTAATGTCCCCACTAACTTGAATTCTACATTTTTCTTTTACAAATTCTTTTATAAACTCATTAAAGAAATCTTCTAAATATTGAAAAAGCTTACTAATTTCCTCTTCAGGTCTATTCCAATTTTCAGTGGAAAAAGCGTATAAAGTTACAACTTTAATACCAATACTTCTAACAAAACGAACTATTTCTATTATTCTTTTACATGCAACTTTATGCCCATAAGTTCTAGGCATCATTCTCTTTTTAGCCCATCTGCCGTTCCCATCCATTATAAAAGCAATGTGTTTAATTGGTTTTTTAAGTGTGAATTCTTCCATAGTTAAATCCTCTTTAAATAATCTTTAACTTCATCGATAAGTTCTTTTGGGCAACTAGTTCCACTGAATAAAGCTACTTTTTTGTATTTCTCAAAATCAATTCCTTCTAAATCTAAAAGATTTGATATAAAAAGTGTATCATGAAATTTACTTTTTTTAGAAATATCATATAGTTTTGTCGTGTTTGAACTATTTTTGTCACCAATTATGATAAATAAATCGTAATCTTTTTCTAAAGAAAGAACTTTTTCTTGCCTAACTCTGCTCGCATTACAAATCTCATCAGTAAAAACGGCATTTGGAAAATGTTTTTTTATATCTTTATATATATTTTCAATTTCAAAAATCGATAATGTAGTTTGGTTCATGACAACAACATTTTCAGCATCGATTTTTGAAAAATCTAATCCTTCTTTAATATCATAAAGATAAACTTCATCATTTCTACTTAAACTTGCAATTGTTTCTGGATGACCTTTTTTTCCGATAAAAATAATTGGCAGCTTACTTGCTTCAATTTTATTTAAACTTAAGTTAACTATAGGACATGTTGCATCAAAAAATTTGACATTATTTTTATTTAAAATTTCTTCATATTTTTTATCATGACCATGTGCACTAAATATAACAATATCATTAATTTTAAATGAATTTAATAGGCTTTCTGCAGTGTTTTTGTTAAAAACTATGACTTTTACACCTTTCTTAACTAGTTGATCCATCACGAATTTATTGTGAACCAACTCACCAAAAAGAATGATATTTTTATCTTTATATTTATCACAAATTTGCTCAACTAAATCGATTGCTTTTTTAACACCAAAGCAAAAACTATTTGGTTCAATAACATCAATTGTCATTTTCAATCCTTAAAATATCTTTAACAACAGAATCTACATCTACTTTATTTAAAATTTCTTGTTCTAAAATATTTCCTTTCCCAACGAAAGAAAGAGGAATTGCTCTAGTATAAATCTTTCCTTTATATCCTAGCTTATTAAGGGTTAAAACAAAATTGGCAGTAAAGCCGTTTTCAACTCCATAAGGATCAAAAATATATAAATTTTCGTATTTTAATAAATCCTTTATCGCATCAAGTTCAAAATCTTTTAAAAATAATGCGTTATAGATGCTTACATCATGATTTTTAAGTTCTGAAATTAAATTTAATAGATGAGGACCCATCGAAATTAAAGCAACTTTACATGTTTTTCCTTTTTGCAATAAATCGAATTTTCTCTCATTAATTTCGCCAAATTCATTCACTTCAGCTTCATTAAAATCTTTGTAATTAGCTGTATATCTTATAGCCATTGGATGTTTATATTTTTTAGCATAATTAAATAAACGTTTTGCGTCTTCTTTATCTTTTGGCATAGCTAAAACAAAATTAGGGATTGAATAGAAGAATCCATCATCATAAATTCCTTGATGAGTTTCGCCATCGTGCCCAATAAGTCCACAACGGTCAATCAATAAAGTTACATGTTGATTCGTACGTGCAATATCGTGAATGAGTTCATCATATGCTCTCTGTAAAAAGGTAGAATACATAAATAAATATGCGTGATACCCATTAACAGCAAAAGAATTAGCAAAAATTGCTGAATGTTCTTCACTTATTCCTACATCAAACGTTCTATCTTTTAATTCGTTAAATAAATTTCCAAGTTTTGAACCAACAGTCGTTGAAGGACAAATTGCGATACTCTTTTCATCTTTTAGCATATCTTGATGTACTAAATCAGCAAAAATCTGCGAAAAAGAAACTAGATTTTTGCCTAAATCAATTTTTGGTTTTCCTGTCTCTTTATCAAAAGGATTAACAAAATGATATTCACCAGTATGATCTTCTTCAGAATATTTATAACCCTCACCTTTTGATGTTTTGATATGTAAGACTACACTTCTTGAACTTTTTTTAGCTTTATCAAAAGCTTTTTTTAGTTGAGAAAAATCATCTCCATCAACAGGACCTAAATATTCAAATTTTGCATCTTTAAATACAATTTTTACAAAAGGATTTTTTCTAATTCCTTTTAAAACGGCACTTAAACCGCCAGTAGTAGGCGTAATTGACATTTCATTGTCATTAATGATGATAATAATTTTTGTATCCGCAATAACTAAATTGTTTAAAGCTTCAAAACAAAGACCATTTGCAAGTCCGCCGTCACCAACAAAAGCAATAACATTATAATCTTCATGATTTAAATCTCTCACTTTTGCAAAACCAAGCGCAGCACTTAGACTAGTTGAAGAATGGCCAGCATCATAAACATCGTATTTTGATTCATTTATTTTTTGAAAACCATCAATTCCGTTTGACTGACGCAAATTAGTTAAAGGTCTTCCGGTTAAAATCTTATAAGGATAAGAATTATGCCCAATATCAAAAATTATTTTATCTTTATCAAAATCAAAAGATCTAAATAGAGCTATTGTTAAATTGGTAATTCCTAAATTACTAGATAAATGTCCTCCAAATTTTGAGCATTGATCAATGATTAAATTTTTAATGTTCTGAGATAACTCATTTAATTCATTCTTGCTTAAAAAAGGAATAACATGAAAATCGAAATTTTCATCAAGTTTTAAATTTTTTGCCATACAAAAATTATAGTAAATAGAAAAAGTATTTTCTATTGCTATTTAACATTTTTTTGAAAAATAGCAAGGAAGAAAATACTTTATTTTTTTGAAAAAGCCAGCAAAACTCAACTATTTTTGAGTTAACAATGAATTTTCTTTAATAACTTTCTCTTTTAATTGATGTGGGACTTCTTCGTAAGAATAGAATGTTCTATTGAAATAACCACTACCTTGAGTCAATACTTTTAACTTAGTAACGTAGTCTAAAGTTTCGGCTTCTGGGAGTAAAACTTCAACCATTGTTGTTTCGTTTTCTTTATCAACAATATTTTGAATTCTACCTCTTCTTGAATTGAGATCATTTAAAACGTCACCTAAATATTTATTATCAATATAAATATTTACACTAAGAATTGGTTCCAAAATAGTAGGCGCTGCTTTCATATAAGCATCTTTAAACGCAAGAATTGCTGCCATCTTAAAAGCAAGTTCGTTTGAATCAACTGGGTGATATTTTCCATCTAGAAGTGTTGCTTTACAATTGATGACTGGGAAGCCAGCTAGTAAACCTTCATTTAATGCTTCATAGAAACCTTTTTCAATTGAAGGGAAATAATTTTTAGGAACGGCACCACCGAAAATTTCTTCGGCAAATTCGATTTTTTCACTAGGTGCAAATTTCATTTCAACAACACCATAGAAACCACTTCCACCACTTTGTTTAATATATCTTCCATTACCTGTTGCTTCTTTGGTGATTGTTTCACGATAACAAATCTTTGGTTCAACAGTTGTTACTTCAACTGTATAGGTTGATTTAAGTTTTGCTAAAACAAAATTAATATGTGTTTCACTTAATCCGCCAAGTAAAAGTTGTTTTGTTTCATTATTTCTCTTAACTTCGAGAGTCTTGTCTTCTCTAACGATCTTGGCAAGTCCGCTTGACAATTTTTCATCGTCCTTTTTGTCTTTTGTGACTAAAGCTTTGAAATAAACTGCGGTTGGGAAGCCAATCTCTTTAAATTTAATGTAATTATCTTTGTCACAAATTGTAAATGATGTTTCTAAATCGGTAGTTTTTGTAATTGCACAAATGTCGCCGGCACCAACCTCATCAACTGCTGTTAAATTATTTCCACAAATTGTATTTAAACTAGCAATTTTAATTGTTCTATTTAAATTCGGAACATAAACTTCTTGTCCAACACTTAATACACCACTATCTACTTTTACAAAATTAATTTGACCTAAATATTGATCGATTAAGGTTTTAAAAACATAACCACTAAATGGCTCATTATTTTCAGTTTTTCTAGTAACTTCATTTCCATTATTGTCTAAACCAACATAAGGTCTTAAATCATCTGGTGCTGGTAAATAATCGATTAACATTCTAATTAATGTATTAATACCAATATTATTGATGGCGCTACCAAAAATAATTGGATAAATTTCAGCGTTTAAAACACCTTTTCTGAGACCATTATGAATTTCTTCACTTGATAATGGCTCACCAGAGAAGAATTTATCTAAAAGTGAGTCATCTGTTAAAGCAACTGCTTCGCAAATAGAATTATAAAGTTCGAAAACTTTTGCTTTTTTATCTTCATAAATGACATCATCTTCACAAGTTTTACCATTATATTTTCTTGCCTTGAGTTCGACACAATTAATGAATCCATCAAATTGATCAGCATGACCTAATGGTAAAGTAAATGGAATACAGGTTTTACCAAAAGTTTTAACGATTTGATCTAAAATTTCTTCATAATTTGGATAACCTTTGTCCATTTTGTTAACATAAATCAAAAATGGAATGCCTCTTCTTTTTAAAAGTTTAAAAGCTTTAATTGTGCCAACTTGAATTCCGCTTGAGGCATCAATCATTAAAATTGCACCTTTAATTGAATGGGTGACAGCAATTCCTTCACCAACAAAATCATCATTTCCAGGAACATCTAATAAGTTGATTTTGTAATCCTTATAAAAAAGAGGTACGACTGATGTAGAAATAGATGATAATCTCTTCTTTTCTTCCTTTTGATAATCACTAATTGTGTTACCTTTCTCAATCGACCCTTTTTCCGTTCCGTTTACGGCTGCATAAAGTGACTCCACCAAAGATGTTTTTCCACTTCCTTGGTGGCCGAATAGAGCCACGTTCCTAATATTTTTTGCTTCATAGATCATATAGCAATTATTCCTCCTATGTAAGCGCTTACACTTATGAATATAGATTATTATAAATAGGAAAAATAATAAAGAAAAAATTTTAAAATGTATGAAAAATATGCGAATAAATCGCTTAATCTAATAAATCTTTAATGTTTTTAACGCGTAAAATTTCCTTTGGAGAAACTTCTTCTTTTTCTAATGTTTTATTATTAAATTGAGCTTCAATTTGGTCAAAAATATGGAATAAATTAGAAAGAACTGCACTAAAATCATTTTCATCAAATTGTAGCCCATAAAATAATTTATTTGCTTCGAAAAAATTAAATAAAAATTTTAAGTAGTCGAAACTAAAATTAATAAGTTCGTTTGCTAAATTGCTATAATCCTTTTCTTTTTTGAAGAGTAAAAAGCCATCGCAATGGGATAAAACAACGCTTTCATAATAGCCTTCAAGCAATTCACTTTTTCTATCTTTGAAATTCTTATCGAAAAATTTTTCAACTGAAGTAAAAAAATTATCTTTTTTCATCGTGATAATATAACTTGGATTCTGAGCAATTAAATTTATAAAAGCTTGGTAAGACAATTTTGTGTTATTTTTAATTAAATCTTCATAAACTTCTTTCATGTCATCTTCGGTCGTATTTTCTTTAAGAAGCCTGAGTTTTGTCATCGCTGATTTAATCGAATACATTGAACAGAAATTATATGCAACATAAATTTTTGATGCTTTATCTCTATTTACAAAACGCAAATTATCTAATATTGCTACTTTTTCAATAAAGGTTTTAAATGTAGCAACAATTCCACGATAACTTCCAATACTTTTTAAAATAAGCGAAGTAGAAAAATAATTCCAAACCGAATTTACTAAAGTCACATAATAAACTAAAGGTCCATGATGTAAATTGTCTGAAAAAAGAGAAATACTTTCAAAAGCATCATTCAACCATGGATATTCTTTTTCGAGATTATTTATTACATCAATTAAACTAGTTTTATTCAATTTCTTAATATTTTTCAAAGCTTTTTGCAATTTTTCTGGATAATAAGTTTTTGTCAATTCAAGAATCAATTTATCAAAATCTTCAAAGTTATCTGATAAAAGGTCTAAATTAGTTTGATGTGATCTTAGTCCTAAATAATCATAAATAAATGACATTTTATTCGATTCTAAAGTAAAAATTTCTTCAACAAAATTATGATAAGAAAATTCATTTGCATAAACGCCATGTAAAAACAAATATTTATTCTCTCTTAAAGCTGAATTAATATCACTTTTTTTAAGATGGAGTATATTTTTAATTTTAGCGCCTTCTTTAAGACCAACTTCTCTTTTTTGAGCTTGAATTTTAAAAATTTGGAGATTTATTTTCTCAAATAATTTCTTTTCATAAGGCAAATAATAAGCAAGGCATTCAAGCGATCTTCTTAAAAATAATAAAGTGTCATCGGTTCCACCTGTAATTACTTCTGAAAAATTAAAAAGAGCTAAAGAATAAGCAAATTCATAAATAATTGCATTCTCATAAAATTCTTCAAGCGAAATATTTAAATCCTCAGATTTTGCTTCACAAATCTCCATAAGTTCAAGCGCCTTACGGAATTGTTGATTAAATTTTAATTTGCTTTTTGAATTTTTATCTAAGTTCTGCATGGTTTTTCTCGAAAATTAGCGAATAAGTCATAAAATCGCCATAAGGATAAAGTTTTCTTTGTTCAAATTTAAAACCAAGATTTTCATACATTTTGATTGCTTTAGGATTGATAGGATGAACCATAATGCCACATCCAGCGGCACCTCGATTTTTAGCTTCTTCTAACATTGACTTTATCAAAAATGTCGCAACATGTTTTCCTTCAAAACCAGTTTTGACCATTAAACGTGAAAAAGAAAATAAGTTTTCGTGTTTAAAAATTTCTTCGCCAAATTCTTCAACTGTTTTATATAAAGCTGCAAAAGCAATAATTTCATCATTTTCAGTAACAATTCTTGCAGCTCCACTCAAAATATCTTCCTCGATATGTTTGTCGCTAGGATATTCCTCATTCCAAATATCCAAGTTTTGTTCTCTTAATCTTTTGATAACTTCATTTTTCAAAACTTGGCACTCTTTTATGTGTTTTTCTTCTGCTTTTAAATATTCCATAACTAATTAAATATTTTATACCAAAATCCTGTTTTTTGATATTGTAAAATAATCTAATTCGAGAGTAATAAGGTTCGAATCCCGAAAAGAAAAAACTTCTACACAAAATAAAAAACCCGCAAAACACGGGTATTTCATTTAAATTGGTGACCTATACGGGATTCGAACCCATGAATGCATGCGTGAAAGGCATGTGAGTTAAGCCACTTCTCCAATAGGCCATTGCTTGGCGCTGACTATAGGACTCGAACCTACAACCGATCGGTTAACAGCCGATTGCTCTACCATTGAGCTAAGTCAGCACAACCAGCGCCCAATAATAGTATCATAAATGATTTAGTGGGCGCAAGTAATTTTTTATGTTTTTTTTGAAAAAATTTTATTAAGAAATTTTTCCTAAAATTAAATCAAATAATTCACCAACCGTCTTCAAATCTTTTGTTTCTGAAGCGTCGAAAGTAACATTATATTGATCTTCTAAATCAAGAAGGAATTCAACTACATCTAATGAATCGAGTCCATAAGTTGCAATAGTTGCATCTCTATCGATTGTTTCAACATGTAATTTAGCTTTAATTAAATTTTCTAATTCTGTCTTTTTATCCATATTTATCTTTCTCCATGTGTCATTTATTTTAACTCATTTAAATGTAAAGATAAATTATAAATAATAAACAAAGACTAGAAAGGTTCGATTAATTTGTGATTGAATTCGTTTCTTTTAATATTTTTTGCGATTACTAACTAAAATCTTAATAAATCAGCTGAGTTAGAAACAACCTTAGCTGCAGCTTCACTAATTTCCGGTTCTGAGCTAATTTTTTCTGCTGTATTAGAAGCTGCTGTTTTAAATGCTCCAAGCAAAACTCCTGCTACTGCTCCAAAAATAGTAACAACTAAAACGATACCTAATAATTGACCTTTAATTTCTGACATGTAAAAAATCTCCTTTCATAGTCTAATTACCTATATATATTAATCACTGCATAGCGCTTGATACTTATACGCAAAGGTTCACTCTCAAAAGCGATTGGCTTGTACTCTTTAATAAGATAATACCCTAATAAAGAACCTTGCTCGTATGAAGATGAAGCACCAACAGGCTTAATATCACCATTAATTTCTTGCTTAACAAATGTTTGCAAGTCTTCGTTTATTTCTCCGCTTTTTGAAATCTTATAACTAACTGTTGTAGATAATGCATCAAGCGAAGTATACGTTAATTGAATCATCACAAAATCGGATGCGAACAAAAATGCATAAAAGAAAAATAGTAAAGATAGCATTACACCTAATTTAGAACTCATTTGTCATTTCTCCTATAACTGTAACGATCACAATAAGCATAACGAGCATTAAATAAGCACTACCAAAAAGAGTAAATAAATTGAGATTATTCATCTTTTTATAGCGATTATTTAAGCTGCCTTCTTCACTTATCTTTCTTAAATTTTCAAAAACAATAATAAATTGATTAATATAATTTTCTTGATAACCGCCATCAACCATTTGATAAAGAGCAATCATAACTTCTTCAATCGTTTTGTTTTTAAAATATTTACCAAATTCTAAAAATGGCACAATTGATTTATCTTCATCAATTTTGATTAAAAATTCGCTGATTTTTGCGTTCATCTCTTTTGATGTGTATTGATTTGCCTTATTTAAGGCTGTATAAACTGTTTCCTTATTTAATAAATAGATTCTTAGATAAGAAAATACTTCAACAAACTCTACTTCTAATCTTTTTCTTTTATCACTTTCGATTTGATTATAACGCGACAGAAAAAGGTAAGAGAAAAATAAGTCTCCTATCGCGATAAAAAATAAATAATATAAAGATTTATAAATAAAAATTAAAGCAATTCCAACAGCGGTAATTACTAAATTACCTATTAAAAATTTTAAAAATTCTTTTTTTGGATCTAGTTTTAGGTTTAGAATTTTTTGTTTTAGTTTCTTTAACATAGGAATCTCCTTTCGTCATGAATGAAATATCGTAAATTCTATTCGTCATCATTGTTAAATTGGTTAAGAAAATAAAGTAAAAAACAAAGATCATCATCGGATAATTTTCAATTTTATAAACTGAGTTATAAATTGAAGAAATTGAAAATTGTAAGACAAATAAAATTACAAAAGTTATTAGCCAAGAAGTAATAAATTCACGAAATTTTGAGCGACTAATACTTTCAAAACGATGTAATCTATCTTCTAGAGCTCTAGAATCACGAATTAAAGCTTGCGACATATCTAAAATATCGCCACCATTAAAAACATATTGTTTAATGATATTGATAAAAACTCCATAAAGCGGCAATTCGAAATATTTGTATAAATATTCAATTTGCTCTTCAATGTTTAAATGCGAAATAGAATCAAGTTGCATTTTTAGATTTTTCGAGGCACTATTTCGCGCGTTATCTAATGCATAAACTAAGCTTGGATTGATGCTTAAGGAAATTATGAAGTTATTGATGAAATTAATCGCTTCAAAAGATCTATTCATGTTACGCAAATATTTACTTCTACTTTTCTCAAAAAATAGATAGAAAAATAGACAAAATATCGCAAGCAAAATTACACTAGTGATGATATTCCAAGTAATTAAAAAATTACTTCCGGCTAAAAATAGCGATATCAAAAAATAAACTAAATACCTATATTTCATTCTTTAACCCCGCAAATCTCTTATTAAATTTATTAAATTCAATTAATGACATCTCAAAGAGTGGTCTCATTTGAGTTGGAAGTTTTCGATATGTTGAAGGATATTTATAAACTTCTAAATATTTTCCATTATCGTTTGTCGCGATTGTATCAACATATCTTACGTAACACTTTTTCTTATCATCATAGATTTTTTTGATGTAAACAATGAATTTAAATTGGTCATATACATCTTCAAGTGTGTCTTTAAAATCTAAATTTTTCGAATTAATCATGCACATTCTGGCAATACGATGATAAACCCCATCAGCATTTCGAGCATGCATTGTCGTAATAGTTGGTGCGCCACTCATTGAAGAAGTTAGGCACGCTTTCATTTCTTCGCCCCTTGCTTCACCAACAATTAACCAATCTGGATTGTTTCTTAAAGCATTTTTTATTAAATCATTGAAACTATTTTTATTAGGATTAACTAGCCAAGTTTGGCTATCTAAATTATCTTTAAAATAATTTGTTTCAAATTCATTAATGTTATCTATAAGAATTAATCGAGTATTATCGTGCATTCTTGAGATTAAAAATTTTTGGAACTCAGTTTTTCCTGAACCAGTTTTACCAGCAATTACAATTGAACACTTTTTTTCAATCGCTTCATCAAGTAAGGCTAAAGCTCTTTTTGAGATAAAAGTTCCATCGTCTAATATTCTTAATTGATCGTAGCCAATTCTAATTGAAAAATTATAAACATGCTCTTTGTTTTTTCTAGCAAGTGAAGAATGGATTGCACTTATTCTATATTTTCCAACGCTTACATCTAAAATTGGCTCGGAATAAGAAAATTGTTGCTCAGTTAAATTCGCTATTTGTCTTAAAAACGAATAAACTTCATCATTTGCAACTTTAATATCACTTTTTAATCTACCAAGTAAATTATCTTGATAATAAATTGATTCGCCATTATAACTCACATCAGTTATGGTAGGTTTATCTAAAAAATCTTTTAAAAAACTGCTTTCGATAAATTCTATTAATTTTGTATTCATTACATTCATATCCTAAATCATCCTTTCAATTTCAAAGTTTCGATATCCTTCATAAGTTAAATAAGTGCAATAATTACATTTAAAATAGATATCAACTTTTTCTGGATACATCGATCCATCAACAACATATTGATCATCCACAATCTTGTAATAACTAAATCGAATTTTGTATTTGTCAATGTAGCCATCTAAGTTTTTTACAAGATAAGCATTTACGTTTTTTTCAAGTGTAGTGCGATTATAATGTGGATGAAATTCGCCAGTTTTATCGACAACACAAACGCTGCTTTCTATCGATGCTAATGGAATATTATTAAATATTCTGTTAATTGACATTCCATGAATCGAAACACCAAGCACAGAACTAAGTGAACCTATTAACATGAAAGAAAAGAAAATAATCGCACTACTCATACTTCAATTTCATCCATAATTCCATTCCACTTTTTTATGCCTGTTCCTCCAGAGACATAAAAATAATCAGAAAAGAAATTTTCCGCAAAATGTACAACAAATTCATAGCTTATTGTGGCTTTTGCAGCACCAAATCTTATGCAATTAAAACAAAGCCTCGCATCCTTAAAAATGTGATAATAGTTCTGTGGAAAATATAGCGACAAATTATCTCTAAAATAACTGCTGAATAAACTTCGCGAACTTGCCATCATAGTGGTTCTTAAATCAACACAATAAGTGATGCTATAACATAACCTTTTTGCTTCCTTATTATTTGAACTTTGGAAAAAAGCAGCTCCACTAGCGTATCTTTTATCTTTTTCGTAGCGAATAAAGGCTGAATTAAAGATATAATTTTCATCATACACCATAAAGCGAGCCGCAAGATCACTTCCAGTTCTGTTGTATTTAGTGACGTAAGATAAATTAAAATCTGTTAAATCAAATTTATAATAAATATCTTCATAATTTTCTTTTTCAACACCAACAACTGTGACCTGTTCCTTTTCAAGTCTTAAACTCAAACCATTAAAATGAACTTCAGTAATTAACTCTTCTACATTCTCCTCCATATGAAAGTTCCATAAATTTGTAAATGGTACATCAATATAGTTAGAGATAGTTTCAAAAGGTAAGCTCGTTATGTCAGTTGAAGCAATTCGAATGAAATATTTATTTCCAATGTCATTGATTTCATTTAAATTAACTTTTACATTTACTTCTTTTGAAGTATCATTCAAACTCAAAGAGCCTTGCGCTAAAACGTCTAACATCTCCTTATCTCCGTTTAACAAGAAGAAGTGATAAGCAGCAAATACCGGCGCACTTTTTGAAAATTTAAAGTTTAGCGACATTTCTTCTTGCTGATAAAAATCAAGCATTCTGATATCAAAACTTTGAAGTTTCAAATTTCTGATTGGATTTTGGACTTTAATTACTTCTTCAGTTTCAAACGTTGATGAAGATGAATTTGCTTTTTTCACTTCTCCACTAGTGATAAAATTTTCTTGTGAAGGAACTGTGTTTACTAGACTAAGAAACGAAAATAACAAACTTAGTAAGAATTTCTTCATAAAAATACCTCCTCATATAATACGAAGGAGGTCAATTCGAGAAATGTTAAAAAAATTTTAAAAAAAATTAAAAAAATTTTTTATGATTATTTTAGTCGGACCTAGCGCAAGTGGAAAAACAGCGATTGCTAAGCACTTAATTCGATTTGGCTACCAAAAATTTGTCACCACAACAACTCGTAAAAAAAGATTTGGTGAAATTGATGGAGTCGATTATTTTTTCGTGTCGAAAGAAGAATTTCAAAAATATATTAAAGAAGATTTATTTATCGAACACACAATTTATAACGATAATTATTATGGATCCTTTAAAAAAGAAAATGGTGAAAATAAAGTTTTAATTGTTGAGCCAAATGGTTTTAAGTCGTTCCAAGCTTTAAAAGACAAAAACATAGTTAGCTTTTACATTAAAGCAAGTGAAGAAACCCGCATCAAAAGAATGAAAGAAAGAGGAGATAAAGAAAACGATATCAAAAAAAGAATCGAAAATGACCGAATCGTTTTTCCTGATAATTTAGAAGTAGATTTTGTTATTGATAATGAAAATGAGGATTTAGATAAAATCACTCAAAAAATTATTTCTATATATAAAGAGAAAATTAAATAATTATTCTTCTTCCTCTTCTACTTTAACTAATAATTTTTCAATTGTTTGTTTTTCGTCAATCGCAATGACTTTCATTGTTAAGTTTTTATATTTAATAATCGTATTTAATTTAGCAAATTTATCATCTAAAAGCTCAACACAAAAGCCACCAATTGTAACATAATCTGTTTCAATATCATCGTATTCTAGATTAAAAAGCTCGCAAAAGTCCTCTAAATTCATTTTTCCATCAACAATATATGAGCCATCATTTTTCTTAATATATGGAGAAGAAATATCATCACTTTCATCCCGAATCTCGCCAACAATTTCTTCTAATATGTCTTCCATTGTTAAAACGCCTTCAACTCCACCATATTCATCAAGAATAACTGCAAAATGGCGATGAGACTTTTTAAATTCAATCAAAATATCATTAATTTCAGTAGAGCGAGGGAAAGTTAATGTTTCAATAAGTAAATCTCTTAAAGTGACATTATTATTTTCTAATTTTGATCTAACAAGTGATTTTGTTAAAACATAACCCAAAATATTATCGATGCTATCTTCATAAACTGGAATTCGAGAATAAACATAGGTTTCATCATTTTTTAAAATTTCATCGATATCATCGTTTACTTCTACTGCATAAACATCAACTCTAGGTGTCATAATTTCATAAGCTTCAGTTTCTGCATAATCAATTGTGCCATGTAAAATTTCTGCTTTTTCTTCGTTAACTAAACCTTTATCTTCAATTTCGTCAACCATTTCATGAAGTTCATCATCGGATATTTTAACATCTTCAACATTTTTTCTAATTGGATAAGAAACAATGGCACCAAAACCACTTACAAAGAAGGTAATTGGATAAAATGCATATTGTAAAGCGTTTAAAACTCGTGAATAAAGTGCTGCGAATTTGTAGTTATAAATTTTGCCAATTGACTTAGCTATAATTTCACCAAAAGTAATTTTAATAACTAAGCAAATAATAGAAGCAATAAAGCCCCAGTTTTCACTACTTATACTTGCAAGTTCAGTTTCACCCATTACTAAAAAGCAAAGATTAACACCAATTAAAGTTGAAACAGAATCTAAACAAGCATTAACTGTATCATTTAAAAGAAGAATTGTAGAAATTGTTTTATCGTAATCTTTAGATAATTTAAATGCGTATTTATTCGCTTTTTTGCTTTCATTTTTTCGATAGATTGCTTCAAGTTTATTAACGTTACAACTACCATAGCTCATATCAGCACTTGAAAAAATAAAGCTTAAAAAGACCATCAAAACAAAAACTAGAGTATATACAATAATCGTTACTTCTCTACTCATTTTTTGCTAGCCTCTTTTAAAATGTTGGTTTTCTTTTCGTTAATTTCGCCAACAAGTTCTTCTAAAACATCTTCCATCGTAATCATTCCGACAACTTTTCCATCTTTTTTAACAATTGCAATGTGTTTCTTTTCCTTATTAAAAGAGCGGAAAATATCGTCAACTTTAGCAGAATAATCAACAAAAAGAGGTTTAGATAAAACGCCTCTTATCTCAAGATGTGGATCTTTTGTATATTCTTTAAAATAGTTTTTAACAGTCAAAATCCCAATAATATTATCAATCGTTCCATCATAAACTGGGATACGAGAAAATGTCGTATCTAAAATGATTTTATTTAATTTTTCATAAGTTAAGCCATTGATATCAACTGCAAGAATTTTTTCTCTTGGTGTCAAAACTTCGTTTACATAAATTGAATCAAAATAAAAAGCACGATTTAAAAGTTGAAGTTCATTTGGTTCGAATAATTCTTCTTCTTTTTCTTCATCATCTTCATTTTCATCTTCAACAACCGCTTCATCTGCTTGTAAAATAAAATCTTCTTTAGTTAAGATATTGTCTTCTTTAATCTTAAATAATTTATGAACCGCTTTTAAAATTAATTTAAAAAAGATTGAGATTGGCGAAAGAATTATACCAATTATAAAAACAGGATAGGCCAAAACATAAACTAATTTATTTGGAATTTCTTTAGAGATTATTTTAGGCACAGTATCGCTAACAACATAAACAAGTATTGCCATGACGACTGTAGAAATAAGTGCTTCTAATCCCGCTAAACCATTTGCGTTACAAATATTATAAAAAATCATCGCACTTAAATAAGACATAAAAGTTTGCATGATATTGTTGCCAACTAATATTGTAATTAAGGTATTATCGAATTTTTCTACGAGTTTTACGATAATTTTAGCTGTTACTTTGCCTTCATCCGCTAAAACTTTAAAGTGATATTTATTGCAATTTGAAAAAGCATTCTCAGAAGCACTGAATAATGCACTTATTAATAAGCAAATAACAATGATTATCCACCAAAAATAATCTGGCATTCCCCAGATTGTATTCGTACTCGGTTGATCTATGCTTTCTACTAAAATTTTTATCGAACTCGGCGACATATGTGTATATTATAGGTCAAGGCTTAATCTTTTACAACATGACAATGGCGGCAGCGAGCTTCATATGATTCGCTAGCACCAACCAAAACTACTGGATCTTTACGAGAAACTGGCACGCCATTAACCAAACGTTGAGTCATAGTTGCTTCTCTTCCACACACGCAACAAATAGCAGTAAGTTTTGTAACATATTCAGCTTTTGCAAGAATTGTAGCACTAATAGGAAATGGATCGCCTTTAAAATCACAATCTAGACCAGCACAAATTACTCTTTTGCCTTTATTTGCTAGTTCATCAATAATTTTAACAATTCCTTCATCGAAAAATTGAACTTCATCAATACATATTACATCAATATCATCTGTAAAAAATTTACAAATTTCTTCGCTTTTTGAAATCGCAATTGCTTTTGAACTTCTTTTATTGTGCGAAACAACTTCTGTTTCGCTATATCTATTATCGATTGATGGTTTAAAAACTAAATATTTCTTTTTTGCATATTTTAAACGATTAATTCTTCTTAATAATTCTTCGCTTTTACCTGCAAACATTGGTCCAGTTATCATTTCGATTGAACCTATTTCTAAATCATCATGACCCATAAATTATTCCTCACAAACTTTAATAAATATATCTTAAATATTTTTGTATTTAAAGACTTGTATTATTTAAAAAATATGCTTTTTATCTTTTATTTAAAATATGCATAATTTTACAAAAAGTAATAGTTTTTAAAGAATTCTTAGGGAATATTGCAAAAAGTAGTACTTTTTTCAATATTTCCCTAGTTTTTGATACTTTTTCCTAGGTTTTTAACAATATTTACTACATTTTTTTCATCATTTTTTGTTGAAAAAGAAAACCTCCCGCATTTAACGAGAGGTTTAATTCAATTTACTAATTTAGAATTAGTTATTTTTTAATTGGCTTGCCCAGTCGATATTTTCTTCTGGTCCAACTTGTTCGATACCTTTTTCTCTCATACAGTCGTTAATGAGATCTCTAGCTCTTCTTAAAGAAAGATCCGATTTAACTCTGAAGACGAGTGGTATATCTTTATATACTGCTTTGAAACTTGCATCTCCAACAGGAATTGCAGAATTCTTATAATCTTTTGGATCTAACGCGATATAAAGTTTGAGATGTTGTCCGCCCATTGTAATTTTACAATAAGTGACTTTACGTAATCTGAATGTGTCGCCGCTTGAAGATAATCTATCTTTTAAGCCATAGGACATGAGTAAGTTCTTTAAGTTATTGTAAGCAAGTACAATATCACTTCCACCAGTTAATACTCTTTCAGCAAAGTTAAGTTTAACAACTTCACCTTTTTCAAGAGTAGCTTCTTTTCCTCTAACATCTGGTTGTTTGATTAAAGGTCTCTTTTCTTCAACAACAGGTTCTGGTTCTGGTTGAGGTGCTGGAACTTCAACTTCCTTAACTACTTCTTTAACAACTGGAACTTCAACTTGTTTAACGACTTCTTTAATAACAGGAACTTCTTTAACAACTGGAATTTCCTTGACAACTTCTTTAACGACAGGAACTTCTTTTACAACTTCTTTAACGACTTCTTTAATTTCAGGTTTCTTTTCTTCGACATAAACTGGAACTTCTTTAACAGTTTCTGTTTCTTCAACCTTAATATCTTTTAAAGCTTCAGCAAGCTGTGTTCTAACTAAAGTTCTTAGATCTTCTTCAGTGATTCTTTCTTCTTCCTCGACTTCAACTTCAGGAGCAACTTCGACTTTTTCTTCTTTTGCTTCTTCAATTTTTGCAGGCATTGCAACAACGATAGGAGCAACAGTTTTTTCTTCAGTGATAGGTTGTACGACTGGAGCAGCTACTGGTTCAGCAACTGTATCTTTTTTAAGAGCTTCACTGACGAGTTTTCTAACGTCATCTTTGGTTTCGACGACTTCTTCTTTCTTTTCGCCGACTGTTTCTTTAATAAGTTCTCTTAAATCATCAATAGTTAAGAGATCATAGTCATCTGATAAATCTCTTCTTTCTTCTACTGGAGCAACAACAGGAGTTACTGGAGCTTCGATATGAACATCATCTTTAAGAAGGTCATTATCTCTTAAAACATCGATAACAGCACTCTTAATATCATCTCTTGTTAAACCTGGGTTTGTTTCAACAGGAGAGACACTTCTTGTACCATATAATCCAGCTGTTTCAGTTTCACGTTTTGTATGTTTTAATTTTTCTTCTCCACCATTAGTTGTAATGTATTGAACAATTAATGGAGCATTGTTACCAGTTTGAACAACATTACCACCACTTTGTGGAGCAACAGTTCCAGCAATTGGATAGCCATAAGGAGCATAAGCATAAGGTGCAGGTGCAGGTGCTACACCAGGTTGAGGAGCAACAGGAGCGCCATAGACTTGTGGAGCGACTTCAGGTGCCTTATTCTTATTCTTTTCATTAATATTCTTGAATCCATGATTCTTGTAATATTTAATCTTTTCTTTTCTTTCTCTTCTTGTGAGGTAATCGTATTTATGACTTGATGTGTAAACAAATGCTTGAACTAAATAAACAAGTGCACAGATGCAAACGATAACTGCAGAAATGAGAAGACCCCAAACACAGGCTACTGCGCAAATAATAGCGAGAACTTGCCACCAATTTTGTGCTTCAAATGCAGTACCTAAATAAGCAATTGATGGACTATTAATCCAGCCATAAGTTGCAAAATAGCCATTTGCAAATGCAGCTGTTGGAACAACCGCGTCCATTGCTTCTGGACCAAATGCAAGCACACTCAATGCGACAATATTTAATTCAGTTGCTGCACCAAGAATTATTCCAAAAATACCAATAAAGATTAACTTCCAATTCTTATGTGTAAAGCATTGAATCAAAATAATAATGAAAGCAATTAATACAACTGCAAGTACAACAACATAAGCAATAAATGGAATTGCTCTAATGCCACTATCTAATAACGAACCCCAAAGTTCAAAATCACCAATAGCTCTAGCATAAGATACTACATTTTCATTCCAGAAATTGAATGTCAAATTTAATACTTGTTTAAATGTGCCAAAGAAATCTAATTGACCAGCAACACTACCAATTGTTATCAATTCTTGGCCACCATTTACCCAACCTTTAAGATTAGAAGATCCGGTAAAAATGGCTAATACAAATGCGATAATTGAAAATATTAAAGCGACTACGAAGGTTTTGACTAATCTACTTTTTCTCATAATCTTACCCCTCCTAATTATTCTTCATCGCCTTCGTCGCCATCATCAACAATGGTTTCGTTAGCGAGCTCACTTGCCCAATCGAATTCTTTGACTTGATCAATTTGTTCGAGACCATGTTTATCCATACAATCTCTAATCAATTCATCAGCTCTTCTTAAGCTAAGTCCACTCTTAACTTTAAAGACAAGTGGTGTTTCTTTATAAATATTTTTGCTGCTTGCATCTTTAATAGGATATGTTGAATCAACATAATCTTGTGGATCAAGTGCAAGATATAATTTTAAGGATTTACCAGCAATAGTAATCTTACAATAAGTAACTCTATGTAATCTGAAGGAATCTCCACCATTAGCTACTCTGTTATTTAAACCATAAGATTTTAAGAGTGATTTGATGTGATTATATGCACTCTTTAATTCATCATCAGCATCCATCATTCTAGTTGTAAATGGAACTCTAACAATTTTTGGTTTTTCTTCAGTAACAACTTGAGCTGCTTCAACTACAGGTTCTTCTTTAGCTGGTTCTTCTACAGGTGTTTCTTCAACTTTTGGTTCTTCTGCAGGAACCTCTTCTTGAACTGGAGTTTCTGGAATAACTTCTTCAACTTTAGTTTCTTCAACAGGAGTTTCTTCAGTTTTTACTTCCTCAGTTGGGACTTCTGTTTCAGGAACTTCTTCTTTAACTTCTTCAGTTACGACAGTTTCTTCAACTTTTACTTCTTCAGCTGGAACTTCTTCTTTAACTGTTTCTACAGGTTTTGTCTCTTCAATAGTTGTTTCTTCAACAACTGGAGTTTCAGTTACAACTGGTTCTTCATGAACAACTTCTTCTTTAGTTTCTTCAACTACAGGCTCTTCTTTTGCAGGAACTTTAACTTCAACTTGTTTTTCGACAACTTTTTCATGTTTAATGACAAGATCTTTTAAGGCTTCTCTGATTTCACTAGCGATAATATCTTTAACTTGTTCTTCAGTTAAACCTTTATTAGCTTTTTTAGGAGCTTCTGTTTTTTCAACTTTAACTTCTTCTTTTTCAGCATTAACTTCTTTAACAACTGAAGGCATTGCAACGATTATAGGTGATGAATAAACTTTTTCTTCATCTTTTTTGCCTTCAACTGCGGTAGAAACTTTTGCTGGTTGACTTGCAACACTATCAGCATTGGCCTTTACGATAGCGTTAGCCATAATAGCAGCATTTTTCTCTGCTTTATATTCTTCGACAATTCTTCTTGCTTCAGCTTTTTCAATTTCTTCTCTAATAACTTCTTTAACTTCAGCGACAGTTAAAGCTTTAGATTTTACAGCTTTTGCAGGATATTCGACACCACTACCTTCAACGAGTGGTCCATAATTGCCATATTTATCATATCTTTTAACAATAAGAATACCTTTTTTCTTTTCAGGTGCTGGTGCTGGTGTTTCTTGAACAGGTGCAGCTTCAACAACTGGAGCAACAGCTTCTTCAGCAACAACTTCTTCAACTTCTTTCTTCTTAATAGATGCTAATCCAGTGATTGCAATTCCAAAGAATGAAATGATGTAGATAGCAGCAGCAATAACTAAAACCCAAGTTAAAGCGGTAACAATAATTGCTGGTGTACCTTTTTCCATGATTGCACTATTATGCCATCCATAGAGCAATGCATTAACCCATGCCCCCCAGATAGTTAAATCACCTGGTCTTCTTGCGGCATCTACTAATCCATCAATTTCAACACCATTGCTGATATAATGCCAATCAACGTGATTTCCAAAGTAATAAGCGTTTGTGCATAACCATGCAATAATGCCAAATACAAGGAAAAAGATTGCAAAACCAACAAATTTTCCATTTTTTCTCTTGATAGCTTTAGCTAATAAAGCAACAAAGAAAATAACAACAAATGCTGTTACAGCAATCCAAACAACATTATCAACAATGAAATGTGTATCATTCCAGTTTCCTAAACCTTGACCACTAAATAACAATCCGAAAAATTCCCAAATTGTTGTGGTGAAGAATCTAGTACTGAAGACTGGTAACCAAGCAATGGCGGAAAGATTGCTGCTATCAAAATAATGGCCAATAAGTTCGTTAGCAGTGTCTCTGAACCAAATGCCTAGTCCTAGTACGGCTAAGGTAAAAATCATAGCGACTACGCCAGTTATTACCCAGTTTCTTAAAACGCGGCTTTTCTTCATAGTGCGTCTCCTCCCTCAATATCTAAATTAAGCTCCCAATAAGGTATTTAGTTTTCCAATACCAGTCTCAACGAAGTCATCGAGCATATCGGTAAAGGCATCCTTGAATTGGATAGCTACCTTTTCTCCGTTTTCATCAATAACATCTACTGAAATAATATTGAAAGGACTTAAACCCATATTGTTTAAATTTTCAAATAACGCTTTGGTGAATGTTGAATTTTCACTGAGTGGATTCAAAACGTTAGTTACAGATTGGATTGTTGATACAATAGTTTCAACATTTCCTTGAGTTACACTCATACTTGACAATAATTTCATCAATTCACTATTACTATCTTGTAATTGTGGAACGATAATTTGATCAATTGGTACTGCAAGGTTGCCAGAGAATTGCAATATAACTAAACAAATTGCCCCCATTTCAACCATACCTAGTGCTGCACCAATAATTCTAGAAAGAATGCCTTTTCTAATTCTTTTTGGCATAATCCATCTTAACAAGACCCAATATAATAAAGTAGATAATAGGAATGAAATGATAATTACAACTAAGAATCCAACAAAACCAATAGTTGCTTTTGTGAAGCCTTCACTAGTTGCATTAAGTAAAACTGGATTAAGGCCAACGTTTTGAAGTAATAAGAATGCGTCTTTAACGTTAGTTAAGCGGATTGTTATGCCAAGTTCTTCAACCGGATAAGTTAAACTAAAACCAAATGTTTCGCTTAGGAATTGAAGAGAGTCATATTGAACCCAACTTGCAGCATAATCGAAGAAACCAAAGTAGAGAACAAGTGAAATAGTTGCTAAAACCAAGATACCAACTAGGCATCTCCGCCAACCACGTATCACGCCCCCAACAAATCCTAACCCAAGGCATATTATCAGAACTAAATCTGCCGAGATCATCATATTACCTATATTTTAAATTCTATATTTATAAAAATAAAGAAAAAATATTTGATTTTTAAAACTTTTTTTCAGTAATTTAAAGCGTATTTTAGGTTTTTGGTAATTTATTAGGTTTTGTTTAATTTTTCTTAAACAAAATTTTCTTAATTTTTTGTCGAAAATTTTGAAAAAAAGTTCTTGCACAAAACCTTGCTCTATAGTAAACTATTTGAGCGTTGGGTATTTAGCTCAGCTGGGAGAGCATCTGTTTGACGTACAGAAGGTCATAGGTTCGATCCCTATAGTACCCACCAAATTAAAAATTATATCCTCGTTTAGCGGGGATTTTTTTATTTTTATTTACCATAAATAATTGCAAAAAATTCTCTTTAAAGTTTCGGTGAAAATTTTTGAAGTTTTACATTCATCAACAAGCGACAATTTCTTTAAAATTTATTTATCAAAAATTTTAATCATAAATTTCTCAAATATAAATTTTTTCGAAAAATTCAAAATTAAAAATACCTAAGTTTTGCAAGTTTTTTTGAAACAAAAAAACCAGGATTTTTACATTTTTTCCTGGTTTTTTATTAATTTAATAATTTTATTAACCTTTAATTAAGAATGTTTTGTAAGCGGAATATGCTTCGTATACATCAATTTTACTTACAATTTCCATTGGAGCGTGCATATTTAATACTGCAACTCCCGCATCAATAACATCCATATTTAAGTTGGCAAGAATGTAAGCAATTGTGCCGCCACCGCCTTGATCAACTTTTCCGAGTTCAGAAGTTTGGTAATATACTCCATCTTCATCCATAATCTTTCTTAAATGAGCGATGAATTTTGGTGATGCATCATTACAACCACCTTTACCTCTACTTCCAGTATATTTATTAAAGACAATACCTTTATTTAAATAAGCACTATTTTTAAGTTCGTTAACACCTAAGAATAATGGATCAACTCCTGCTGAAACATCACTTGAAAGCATTCTAGAATTTGTGAGTGCTCTTCTTAAAGCAAGTTCACTATATTCCCCTTTAAGGTTCATGACTTCTGCAATTAAGTTTTCAAAATATCTTGATTGAGCACCAGTTGCACCAACTGAACCGATTTCTTCTTTATCAACTAAAATGCAGCAAGAAGTTCTTTCTGGGTTTTCAGTTTCTAAAATTGCTCTTAAGGATGTGTAGGCACAAACTTTATCATCGTGACCATATCCTGCAATCATACTTCTATCAAGACCATATTCTCTTGCTCTACCAGCTGGAACTACTTCAATTTCAGCACTTGCAAAATCTTCTTCTTCGATTCCATATTTTTCTTTTAATAATTTAAGAATATTTGCTTTAATTGAGTCTTTTTCGCCTTCTTTGACAGGTAAAGAACCAACTGTAAGATCTAAATCTTCGCCTTCAATAACTTTTGCTGCTGGTTTTTGAAGTTGATCACCTGCAAGGTGAATTAATAAATCGCTAATACCTAAAACTGGATCGTTTTCATTGTCTCCGATTGAAACATCTACTTCTGTTCCATCTTTTTTATAGACTGTTCCATAAAGAGAAAGTGGAATTGTAACCCATTGATATTTTTTAACTCCGCCATAATAGTGTGTATCAAGTAAAGCGAAACCAGTTGATTCATAAAGTGGATTTTGTTTAACATCTAATCTTGGTGAATCAATATGAGCACCTAAAATATTAATTCCGTTTTCAATGTTTTCTTTTCCAATTACGAATAAAGCAATATTTTTACCTCTATTGATCGAATAAACTTTATCGCCGGCTTTTAGTGATTTGACAGTTTCAATATTTTTAAAACCATATTTTTCTGCTAAAGCGATTGAGTTTTTTGTAAAAATTCTTTCAGTTTTGCTAACGGATAAAAAATCAATATAGTCTTTTGAAAATTTTTCTAAATCTTCTTTTACTTTGCCTTCATATTTTGAATAAGCATATTTGTTATACATAATCTTTCTACCTCCAACACTAAATTATAATTTATTTAAAATTTTTGTCTTTAATAATGATTCTAAAAAACGCACTTTTTTCAAAAAAGTATCAGTTTTTGTAAAAAAATATTGGAAAAAATCAAAATTTCCAAGGAAAAATGCAAAAAGTCCGGAAAATTGATAAAAAACATAGACTTTTTATAAAATCTTAGGGTTTTTATTACTTTTTTCTAGGAAATTTATTTGATCGTTATTGATTATAAACTCTCTTTCGTAGAAAGTTTTTATTAAATCGAACATATGTTTTGTATCTTCGCTTCCAATTGTTTCATAAGTCGAATGCATAGCAAGTTGAGGCAAACCAATATCGCAGGTTAAAATGCTTTCTTTAGAAATTGAAATATTTCCAAGAGTTGACCCACCTCTTACATCACTACGATTAAAGAAAACTTGATAAGGAATATTTGCATCTTTACATAAAACCTTAACTAAACTTGATGAAAATGCATCACTTGTATAAGCCATATTTGAGTTAAATTTAATTAAAATTCCTTTATTAAGTTTGCAAATATTTTTATCGTCACTTAACTCAGGGTGATTTGGATGAATTGCATGCCCATTATCAGCACTTAAAACGAACGATCTCTTACTAGCGCTCAAGCTTTCTCCTTTATTTATATTAAAGGAAGATTCTATTCTTCTTAAAGTAGAGGAAAGCAAATCACTATCTGCTCCAGAAAAAGAAAGGGAGCCAGTTTCTTCATTATTAAAGAATGCACCAATAATAAAGGAATTTTCATTATTTTTACTATATATTAAAGACTTTAGTGATAAAAATGCTGCTGATAAATCATCTTCTTTGGCGCCACATATAAAATCATCATTAATTCCAACATATTGAGCTTTCTCAAAATTATATAAATAAAGGTCATAAGATAATAATTCTTCAGTCTTATTTAAGAAAGATTGAATATATTTATCAAAATATGTATTTTCTTCTTCATGTGTACCGACAATTGGCAATAAATCAACTTGAGGATTATAAATAAATCCATTATTGATGTTTCTCTTTTGATGAATTGCAACATTTGGAATAATTGCAATGGCTTTTTTAGAATCAACAAGTTTAGTTCTAATTATATTGTTTTCTCTTGTTACAATTCTTCCTGCAACACCAAGAGGTCGATCAACATAAGTTGAATTAATAAGCCCACCATATACTTCAACTTTCCATTTTTCATAAAAATGTGCAAGATTTGCAGGGTTTTCTTTTAATTTTAGTGCAGGAGAGTCTAAATGCGATGAAATTATTTTATTATAATATGTTAACTTATTTAATTTAATTGGCGTTTTAAAAGCGACCAGCGAATTTAAATTTCTCAAGAAAAAGTATGAGCTATTTTCTTTTAATGACCACGTTTCATTTTCTTTAAGTTCTTTAAAACCATTTTTCAAAAGAATATTTTTTATTTCGCATGCAGCAAAATATTCATTGTGACTTTTATTTAAAAATTCAATCAATTCATCATTTAATACACTTCTCATAAACACTCCTTTACATAGTTTCAACTAGCATTCCTGAATAAGTACTAACCACTGTAAATATCGTAACAATCGTTAGTATTAAAGTAGCGACCAACACTAAATTTAAAATCATGACAACATTTTGCGATATTTTAAATTTTGGAATATATCTTGTCATGATTAATCCAAGAGCTAAAATCAATCCAATTAAATCAAAAGCAAAAGTAATAATTACAAGTGGATTGCCGCTTTCCATCAAAATCGAATTAAAAGAAAATACTTCGATTGCTCCACTTGAATAAGTAATTGAAAGCGAAGGAATAAACGCAACTATAATAAAGAAAACATAGATAACAGCATTTAAAACAGCAAAAATCAGATTGTTTATAGATTTAGAAACCGAAATTTTTGTGCTCTCTTTAATCGTTTCATCATTCACAATTTCTTCAAACGGAACTTCAAAAACTTTAGCTAATTCATTTAATTCTAATTTAGAAGGAATAAGCATGTCTTTTTCGATTTTGTTTAATCTTTTAACATCAATTTTTGATTTTTCACTTACTACCTCTAATTTAAGTTCTCTATTTTCTCTAAGATTTTTAATTTTTTCGCCAATAGTCATAATTTTCACCAGGACTCATTATACATTAATTAAATAAAAATGATTATATCTATAAGATATAACCGAAAGGTGGAGAAACTTTAAAAAATGCATTATTTATTTTTTTGCTTTAAATTCGTTTCACCTTTATAACTTGTTCTATATCCAGGATTTTCGCCTGGTCGATAGGCATTTGGGTAAATAATATCAGCTTTTATATCATTTGCGATTCTTTGAAGTTCGCTATAAATGTAATAAGGATTTTCGATATCTTCAATCATTGATTTCCCGTTTGTTGAAACGATATAGATATCGCCAACTTTACACATTTTTTCGATTAAACCAATTCTTAAATTGATACTTGTTATCGAAGAATAGTAAACGCTAACAATATTTGGAGCTAAAAATCCCGATTTTATAATTATCCTTTTATCGGTAAAAGCATATTCTTCAATTTTTAATCTTCTAAACGAACTAATTATATTAAAGATGTATATCCATACTGGTAAAAGATGGAACAAAAAGAAAATTGAAAAAATTAAATAAAACCACCATTCAAGTTCCATGAAAAGAATCGCGCATACAATGAAACTGATATCAATCCCAGCCCATATAATTACTATTGGTAGCATTTTAAAAACAGCAGAAAGAATAAAAGATTTTTTAAGTGGTTTTCCCCTCCATAAAATTTCTTCACCATTATTTAAAACAGTTTCAATTGTCTCGACTACTTTTTTGTCTTCAATAAAATAATTATTTTTTGGCTTTTTCATACTTTCATTTTATAGAAAGATTCTCAAATAAACAATCTATACAATGTGCATTATTTAGGAAAGGCAAGTATTAAAAAGAATAGATATTTGTGCAACCATCCATGACTTGATAAATCGTTTCAATTTAAATATTTTTCAAAAATAGTTGACTTTTGCATAGTTTTTGAAGAATTTACATAAATTTAAATTTTAAAAAATTAACTTTTTAACAAAAATTGAAAACAAAAAAATCAGTAATCCAAATCATAATTTTGATTTACAATATAAAGAGAAGAAGGTGATTAAGATGAGATTTAACAAAAACAATATAACTGACCCAAAGCATAATAAAACAAGAAAAATATTGAAAATAATAGGACCGATTGTATTAGGAATTGGAATAATATTTTTCTTAATTGGAATTGTTGATTTCTTCTCTGCATTTAACGGGATGGGTATGCCTTCTTTATTTTGGGCTTGCTTTGTTGGAATTATATTTATCGGAATTGGCGGCACTTTAACAAGCTTTGGTTTTATGAAAAATGTTGGAGGTTATGTAGCAAGTCAATCTGCTCCTATATTAAGTGATACAGTAAATTATGTTGCTGATAATGTATCAGATTCAATCGCTGATGCCACAAATAAAATTAAGAAAAGTTCTTCTAAAACTTGTCCAAAATGTGGTGCAATCAATGATGAAAATTCCAAATTCTGTTCGAATTGTGGCACATCGCTAATTAAAAAATGTGCTAAACGTCATAACGAAAATGATATTGATGCAAAATTTTGCTCTAATTGTGGCGAAAAATTAGATTAACTAATAACTTTTTCAATTTCAGTTTTACTTATACCTTTATTTAGCAAAAATCCTTTTGTGAATTTTAAATTAGGATAAAGTTTTTTGAGGTGATTTACACTTCCATCAACAGAACTTCCACCACTTGTAGCAAAAGGAACAATTATCGCATTTCCCAAATTGTTTGACTCAAGAAAGGTATCAATACAACGTGGTTCAACATACCACCAAATTGGATATCCAATCATAACAACATCATAATTAGCTGTGTTAAATTTTCCTTTTACTATTTGAGGTCTAGAATTTTCATCTTTCATTTCTAGACTCGATCTAGAATTTTTATCCATCCAATTTAAATCAGCATTGGTATAACGTTTAATAGGGACAATTTCGTCTAAATCAGCGTTAAATTCTTTAGCTAAATCTATAGCAACTTTTTCTGTAACACCACTTGCTGAAAAATAAACAACTAAAATCTTTTTCATTTATTAGCACCTCTCAATTTTATTTTGTATAAATTAAGTGAACAGTATTTCCTTCGCATATTTTTGCTTCTTTTATCTTATAATATTTAGGAAAACGAGAAATATCGGTCGTTCCAATGAAATTTAATTCTTTTCTTCCGCCTTGGATACCAGGACAAATAACTAAACTAATTTCATCAATTAAATCTTGTTTCATAAACACGGAATTAATTTCAGCTCCACCACAAAGCATAAATGACTCAAGACCATATTTGCTAAGACAGTTTTTCTAAGAAAATTTTTGGGTCAAAATATTCTTTTCCAGCGAAAATATAGCCAATACCTTTTGAATCTAAATAAGTTAAAAACGTCTATCAACACTTTCTGTTAAAACAAAAATAAAACGATTTTTTTACCATAATAATCATTGTATGGTTCTTTGAAAAATAATTTCCCTTTTCTATCAAAAGCAAAACAATATAAATAATCTTTAACAAAATTATCATTTAATTCGCCTTGTTTTGATTCGTATTTTCTTAAATCAACATTTTTATCTGACAAATACTCGAAGGTTTCCCTACCACAACCCCAAGCGTTAGAAGTTGCGAATGTATAATTATCATAAAACTCTCCAGCTTTCTCGCAATCTGGATAACCTTGCAAGTCTATGACAATTTTTCCGTCAATAGTTGTATACATATGAGAAATTATCTTAGTTTTTACCATATTTTAATAGTTAGTCTCCAATTTCTAATAAAATTATAAATCGGAAAAATATTTAAGCGTAAAAGTAATTGTCAATTTATACAATTTGTCAGTTATTTTAAAAAAGATTGGAATAAAATTTAAATGGTAATGCGTTTATATACCTCTATATCAAGTCTGACAGCACATTTTTTTCATTCGTCCATTAGTTCGAACACAAACAACCGATTATATCAAGCTAATTACGCGGGCATTAAAAAAGTCCGATACAATCGGACAAATTCGTATACTGGAGCAGGTGACGGGAATCGAACCCGCGTAATTAGCTTGGAAGGCTAATGCTCTACCATTAAACTACACCTGCGTGCTTGATTATTCTATAAGAAACCAATACAATAATCAAGCAGAAAATATAAAATTAGAGGTAAAAATTATGTCAAAAACACTTGAAATATGCGTAGCAACCAACAACGATCATAAAATGGGCGAACTAAAAGCAATTTTTAAAGATTACAATATCAAACTTTACTCATTGAAAGAATTAAATATAGTTGTTGATCCAGAGGAAAACGGAAAAACATATGCAGAAAACGCATTCATCAAAGCAAGCGAAGTTGCTAAATATACAAAATTACCAGTTTTAAGTGATGATTCTGGAATTGAAATTGATGCTTTAGGTGACCATCTTCCAGGAATTTATTCTCATCGCTTTGCAGTTGAACATGGAGGTCAGCTAAAAACCAATACTTTAATTGTTGAAAATCACCCTGGTTCAAAAGCTCATTTTACGGCACATTTTGTTTTATTAAATTTAGAACCAAATGAAAGATTAGATTTTGAAGGGATTGTAAATGGTAAAATTGCTGACAAAATAAATGGTGAAGGTGGATTTGGTTATGACCCAATCTTTATTCCTGAAGGTTATAATTGCACTATTGCTGCTGTTTCAGCTGACGAAAAAAATCACATTTCGCATAGATATAGGGCAGCAATTAATATGTTAAATTACTTAATTGAGAAAAAATACTTGTGATTTGCAGGGTTTTTAAGAAATTAACGACCTTTTAAGAACTTTTGATAATAAACAATATAAACTATTGCACCGAGCACAAAAGGTATAATCATAAAATAATAAAACATTACATTAACAGTAACGCCTAATATCAAAAATATAATTAAAAGAAGAGCAAAAAATAATTCAACTCCCATTACTAAACGATAAATTTTGAGTGATTTTGTATCGATAATTATGATGCGATTGTCACTTAATTCTTCTTCGTTATTCAAAACTTCATGATGAATTTCTTTAAGTTCTTTTACTTTATTTTCAAGTTTGTCAAGTTGCTCGTTTAAATTTGTTTCTTCAAAAAATGTATTTTTTTCTTCTTCAGAACAAAGAGCAATCCCATCTCTAAAATAAGAAATTATACCTAAAATGTCATCTAAACTTTTTTCGTAATTATTTAAATATTCACGTGATAGACATTTTCCATCTTTAAACAATCTTTCATTTGCTTCTCTTAAATATTTATTCGTTTCTTTAATTACATCTTCAACAAATGTTAAAAACAAAAAAGTATTTTCAGCATTTAACGAAATTTCATATTTATCAATAATTGGAATAATTTTATCAAAATTTAAATTTTTAAAGTCTTGTTTATAAAGTGTGGCTAAAGCAATTCCAATAATAGCTTGAAGATCATTTTCTACAATTGTTAAGCATTGTTCGTAAAGATCAATTGCACGGTCATAATCGCCTTTTTGAGTTAAACAAGTAAAAGCTTGATTAGTTAAAGCACCATATTGTCTTTCAAAAATCTTTTTGCCTTGTTCAAGTTCAAAATTTGCTGAGCATTCTGAACAAAAAACAATGTTTTTATCTCCTCTTGTTTCTATCAAATGACCACATTTAGGACAAATTACTTTCATATAAACTCCTTATTCTTGATAAAAAATGTTGTCTCCATCAATTCTAATGAATTCTTTAATTTGAGCAAAATCAATTGCAGTGTTTACTACTTCTTTCATTGCGTCACCAACTTTGTTGAAACCAAAAGCAGAGACAATATATTTTATAAGTTCGTCTCTATTTAATGAAAGCTTTATTTTCATAATATCTTTAATTGCAACAAGAATTTCTTCTTTAGGAATATCGATGAATTCACGATATTTAGAACCAACTCTATAATAATTAACATTATTTTTATCTTCTTCTTTATCCCGATAAAATTTTACATTATTTGTGAAATTAGAAGGCTTATTGTATAAAAGCTCATTAAAAACAGCTTTTGTTGATTTTGTATTTTTAGAAATCGAAAATTGATTTAAAACCTTCTTGAAGAGTAATCTTTCGCTGATCGGTCCTTCATTTCTAATGAAAAATTCGATGACATTTCTAGTTTTAGTTTCTTTATCTTCGAAAAATAAGTCACTATCAGTTTCTCTTTGAGGGTAACTTGATGGTACATAATCAATTGAATGATTAAAATTATTTTGATTATCTTCTTTTTCAAAAACTATTTTCCTTTTTTTGTTTCTTTTTTCTTCATCATTAAAATTTGGATTATTAATTGCTTCAACGATTTTATCAATTACAAGGTTTGGTGAATCAAAATAATCTAAAGACCAAATTCGAATAATTCTCCAACCAAGCTGATTTAAAACATCAGTTTGTACGACATTACGGTCTTTGCTAGTTTTAGAATTAATATAACTTCTTGAATCACAAAGAACACCTAAAATATATTTATTTTCGTCACTTGGATCAACTACACCAATATCGACTCTAAATTCGCTTGTGCCAATATTTGTATTAACTTTATAACCTCTTTTCTCTAGGTCACGTGCAATAAATTTTTCAATTCCTTCTTTGTATTCTTTTTGTTCACCATTTTTAATAATAATGAAATTTCTTCCATTATAAGCATAATCTAGGAATTCTTTTAAACCTCTTGCGCCTTTCCCTTGGGCACGATTAGTGTCAATTTGGCCACTTAAAAGCGAAGAGAAAACAATCATTTCTTCTCTGGCTCTTGAAACAGCAACATTAAGTCTTTTTTCTCCTCCAACATTGGATAATGGTCCAAAATTAAATGAGATTTTTCCATCTTTATTTGGTCCATAACAAATCGAGAAGATAATAACATCTCTTTCATCTCCTTGGACACTTTCAAGATTTTTAACAAAGAGCTCTTCTTTTCCAGAATATGCTTTATTTTCTAGTTCAGGATGTTTTCTAAACGCAGTTTGAAGCATATCTAAGATTAAAGTTTGTTGAGAAATTGAGAAAGTTACAACGCCAATACTCTTTTGAGATAATTTTTCATCACTTAATCTACGAATAATTTCATCAACTATCGCTTTTGCTTCGACTTTATTTTTTCTATCTTCATAAAGTCCATCTGAACAATATCTAAACGAGATTGAACTATTTAAAGAACGAGGTGAAGGGAATGTCAAAAGTTTATTGTCGTAATATTCAACGTTTGAAAATGCGATTAAACTTTCATCTTTACTTCTATAGTGCCAAGTTAAATATTTTTTAGGCATTGAAATATTTAAACAATCTGATAAAACACTTTCCCCATCTTCAATAAAGAAGTCATCTTCATCACTAGTGTCAGCCTCAAAAAATCTTGTTGGTGGAAGTTGCTTTTCATCTCCAACAATTACGACACTTTTACCTCTAGCAATGGCGCCAATTGCATCACTTGTCGTAATTTGACTAGCTTCGTCAAAAATAACAATGTCAAATTTCTTATGAGTAGGGTCAAGATATTGAGCAACACTAAGAGGAGACATTAAAAAACAAGGGCAAATTGTATGTAAAATATTTGGTGTAGAATCAAATAAATTACGTAAACTTATACCTCTTCCATTTGATGAAATAGCTTTTTTAAGAATCATAAATTCTTTTGCTTTTTGACTCGTTTCATCTTCTTTAGAGAAGAAAGTACTCGTGCCTTTTGATAAACGATATGCAACTTCTTTAATAGTTAATTCATTATATTTATCGATTAAAGTACGATACTCTTCGATTTTTTCGTTTTGCGAACGGCCGCTGAACATGTTAAGTTCTTTGTCGCTTTCTACATCCATTAAAGCTAAATTGTAAGAAACATTCTTTTGATAAATTTTTGGTAAATCTTCTTCTTTAATTTCACCTTTTAAATTTAAATCAATAATATTTCCAACATTGATTTTCTTAATTTCATCAACTTCATTTTTGAAAATAATATAATCTTTTAATCTTTCATTACGATTAATTACTCGATCTACTTTTTCAATACTTTCGGTTAAATTATATTCATCAAAAAGCGATAAAACATTAGAGTTAAAATCATTTAAAAGAGTATCTTGTAAACTTAAAATCTCTTCATAAACATCGTAAATTTCTTCATATTTTTTATCGGCTTCAATAATAAGTTTAAACGTTTTTTCGCGTTCCATATTATCAAAACTATCAAGATATTTAATGAAATTTTGAGTTAATTCAACGTTAGTTAAAATAACGTCAGAATTAGTATCAAATTTAAGATAATCATCTTCAAAAGCAAGTTTCAAATCTTGCTCATTGTCGTTAATATTATTAAGCACATCGATAACTTTGGATAAATCATTTAATAAACTTTCGATATTCTTCTTGTTTATCTTTTTAGGGAATAAAGAATAGCTTCTTAAGTCTAAAACAATATTTTTAATTGTTTTATTTTTTACAAAAAAACCTAAGTTTTGCGCTTGTTTTAATCTAAATAACGAATGTTTGTAATTATATTTAAAGATTTCTTCGTTAAAATTTTCTTTAAAATATTGGTATAAATCTTTGGTAGCTTTTATTCCATCAATTAAAGAAATTAAATCAGAAATATAACCCTCACTTTTATTTAATAAAGAGAAATAAATATTATCTTTATTTGAGTTAAAATATTTTAGTGAATTAATAAATTCAGTGAAATTTTTAGAATTAAATGTCAGTTCTTCATGGCACGAATTATATAAATCTTCGCTGATAGTTTTAAATTCAATTAAAGAAGATTTATATTTTTTAAGTTCATTAACAAATTTATTTCTAAGTTCAATTGAATATTCATTTAAATTAATAAAATCAAAAAGTTTGATGTATTCTTCGCCAATCTCTCTTTTATAATTAATGTATTTTTGAATCTCATTTAAAGTTTCAAAATAATTTGTTTTGTTGATTTTAGAATAATCAATTCCTTTTACTTCTACATCTTTAAAATCATTTTTATATTCTTCGTAAGATAAAATATTTTCGTAAAGATCAAACCCGTTTTTAAATGGCTTATGAAGTTTTTTAATGATTTCGTTAAGCTCGTTTCTTTTGCCTAAAACATCGTTTGCGCACTTCTCATATTCAAATGGTTTTTTAAGTTTTCCAATCTCTAAAATATGATTAATTTGTTGCAAAACATCTGACTTTTGCGCTTTATTTGAATGAAGTTCAATACAAAACATGCCAAGGCCAGTTTCGTCGAGTCTTCTTTTAACTACTTCAAGTGCAGCCATTTTTTGTGCAACAAAAAGAACAGTTTTTCCATTATACAAACTGTTTATTATCATGTTTGTAATGGTTTGACTTTTTCCTGTGCCAGGAGGACCATTTAATACAAAACTTAATCCTCGTGAAGCATCTAATATGGCTTCGGTTTGGCTACTATCTGCACTTAGAGGAATAGCAAATTTATTTGGCAAAAGCAAAGAGTCTAAGTCTACGGCTTTAGTTGGTTCAATCTTGTTTTTAAAAGCGTATGTTGGATCGACAAGAGCATGAACAATATCATTTTTGACTAATTCTTTTTTGTGATTTCTTAAATCATTCCACATGATAAAACGTGTGAAACTAAAAATTCCTAAAAACGATGATTCAGAAAGGATAAATCCATCATATCCAGTAATCTTGCTTCTTAATGTATTAAAATATTTTTTAATATCATATGAATCTTCTTCCGAATCATAAGGAAGTTTTAATAAACCTGAGCAATCGATATCGTAATTAATTTTAAAATATTCATATAAAGTTTGGTTAATAACGATGTCTTCATCTCTAAAAGATAAAACATAGCTCTTACCTTCTTTTCCACGAGCAATATTTACTGGTAAAAGTAAAACAGGCGCGTATTTTGTCTTGCCTTTATCTTTATAAATAATTGTGCCAATTGTTAAAAATAACGTATTGCTTCCACTTTCTTCAATGCTACTTTGAGCATCTCTCATAAGTTTTTTAATAATAGTTAAAAGTCTTTTTTCGCTTACTAAAATACGAATTCTATCGTTCAAAATGTCATTATTAAATAATTCTTTGTCTTCTTCATCGCTAGTAATATAGATTTTGTTACTTGAATCTAACTTATTGAGAGTAGTAGAAGCATGAAGAGTAACATCGTTATGAATTATTTCATTAAAAAGCTTAAAAATATCAGTTGAGAAAATTTGAAAATGTTGACTATTTGGAGTAAAACTTACAAGTTTATTTCGTCCATTTAAATCAAGTAATTTTTTCTCCCAAATATCGAAACGATCTTTAACGTGTTCTGTTTCTAAAAAACCTGAATCATCTAAATCGTAATTTTCTTTTTCCGCTTTTAGTGGCGAATTATCAACAACATATTTTCCTTCTTCACTAATTTTAATAGGTAAAGGTTTAATTGAAGAATTTCTAGCGCTCTTTACATCAATTGCATAAAAATGATTAGTCTTTTTATAAAGATTTTTACGCCCACTTTCATAAATCTCTTTAAAAGTGACTTGATTAGAATTTGCGATTAAAGTCGTTTCAAGAAGAATTAAATTTTGAGCCGCACTTTGATTTATTAAATAAGCTTCATCTTCAATTACAACACTTGGATAAACAAATTGATTGAGCCACACTCCAACAAAAGCATGTCCATCAATTAAAATAACTAAAGGATTTAAGCCTATCGCTTCAAGAGCTCCCGCCATAAATAAACTTGTATCGAGACATGTTGAAAGTTTTGTGTTTACAATTTCAAGAGGTAAACGAACTTTTTGGCCATCTTTTTCAAAAGATGCTTTAGGCACGCAATAAGAAATATTTAATGATTTTAAAGCATAAAATACACTTGAAATTTGATTTAAAACATCTTCTTTATTAGCGGTTTGATAAGCTACAAATTGAGCGTTATTATTTGTTAATTTTGCTAAATATTCTTTTGCAATATTAACGATATTTTTTACTTCTTTATCATTTGGTAAAACAAAACTCGCTAAATGTTGTACCCCACAACTATTTCCATCCCGCTCATCGTAAGTTAAAATTTCTGTATTATAAGTTTGTTTTACAAGTAACTCTTCATCTTTAAATAACTCAATTACAATTGAAGCAACAAAAGATTCATTAAGTGAATAAAAGTATTCGAAGTTAATTGGAGCAACAATATTTTCTTCTTTAATTTTTTGATGTTTGCCAATAAAAGAAATGCCAAAACTAATAGGAGTTAAAAATTCAGGAAGAAATGAAATTTTACAAATTAAATCTTTAAAATCTTCTTCACTATCATTTTCAAAAATAATATTTTCAATTACTTTTTTACCAGAATTTAATAAGGAATAGTTAATTTTTTTCAAATATTCCATTGAAATTTTTAAGGCATTATTCATTGGCGCTCCTCCAAAAACTATCTCTATTATTTTAACATTGCTAAATGCTTTTTTAACTATATTTATAAAGATTTATAAATAAATTTCGTGTGCTTGTTGCGAGTTAAATTCATCTATTATTGTTTAATAATTTTTTAGGAGTATGCCACTATTTAAGTCAATCATAATATAGCTTAAAAGTGGGATCAAATTGTGATAAAAACAATTGATTCCACTAAAGTTTTAAAATAAGTAAATAAAAATTAATCCTTATCTATATCCTTAACATGCGAAACAAAAGTACCAAGTCTAATTGCGTCAAGCATGACGTGTGCACTTGATAAATTTGTTGCAAGTGGAGTGTTCGTAACATCACAAAGTCTAAGTAAAGCGTTAACATCTGGCTCATGAGGTTGCGCTGTTAATGGATCACGTAAAAATATAACAAGATCAAGATCACTATCTGCAATCATTGAACCGATTTGTTGGTCGCCACCAAGTGGACCACTTTTCATACATTTAATTTTTAAATCAGTTGCGTTAGAAACAAGTTTTCCAGTTGTTCCTGTTGCAAAAAGTTCATGCCCTTCTAATGCATCTTTATATTTAATGCAAAGAGCAATCATATCTGGCTTTTTTTGATTATGTGCAATTAAAGCAATTTTCATAAATTGAGTTCTCCTACATGAAAATATATTACAACTTTTGGCACATTCTTAAAATAATAGTTAACTTTATTTTTTTCTCTTAAAAAGTTTAATAAACCTATTAAAAATAGAAAAATTAACTCGGTTAATTTTTAAATTTTTCTCTGAAAAATTTGCCACTAGCAAGTGATACGAGAATCGAACTACTAATACCGAAAGCATGGAGCCGTTATACCATTTTAGTGTTGCAGTTTGTTTCATTTTCGATTATGATTATGAAGTTAGCCAGTTTAGTTAAATGGTATAACGGATCCATGGTAAGGATTTATTAGTAGTTCGATTCTTCTAACTGGCACCACATTGAATATAAAGAGCTGAGAAATCAGCTCTTTTTTCAATTGGTGCCAGTCATTTCTTTTTGCGGATGGACTCGTTTTCCGAGAAAACTCGTAAAGCCAATTAAGTTAAATAGTTCGAATTTTCGTTAAAACTTTTTGATAAGAGAGTTCAATTATTAACTGAATCTTCAGCAAAATCAAATAAAGATAATTGTTTAAAGTGTTCGACTTTATTGCTCCCTGTTTCTTTATTTAATTCCTCTTTAAGATTCATTTTTTCATATGCATAATGCAATAAATTTTTCGCAGCATTTATATCTCGATCAATATGGAGTCCGCATTCACAATCAAACATTTCCTTAAAATTGCTCTCGTTTCTCATCTCTTTGTGGACGACCCCACAGCTTGAACAAATTTGGGATGATTTATAAAATCGGTCTGCCCGACAAATAATTCTCCCATATCTTTCCGCTCGATGTTCTAATGCATGTTGAAACTCAGAAAATGAATATTTGTTATATTGTGTTCGCATTTCATATTTCTTGTGTAAACTATCTAACGAGATGCTTTCTATGCAAATATATTTATATTTACGGCAGATCATATCAGCCACTCGATTATATTGATAAGTTCTACTTCTATGTAACCTTTCATAACAATTTGTAAGTTTTTGTTTCAGTTTTGCGACGTTTTTACTTAAAACGTTACCATTTTTCTTTAAAATTTCCTTTATTGTTCTTTGGTAAAAAACAATTTTATCAATGTTTTTGTCAATTACATCTCGATTAATATTTATCTGAGTTACATTTCCATTCGAATCAAAAATTGTAAAATTTGTTCTAATTCCAATATCAATTCCACACGCTAATGCCTCGTAAGGTAATTTAATTTTTGCTTTGTAATAATGGCAATGGATTATATATTTGCCATTTTCTCTAGTAATATACATATTTTTGTATTGTCTAAACTCTTTATTTTTAGGTCTTATAACTGCTTTAGTCCCGGTAGAAAAAACAGCTCTATTCCGCTTTAAATTTAAATTCTTGGGGGATAGACAAATGGTATGACGTTCAACATCGACCATATTTTTCTTATCAATTACCCCACGAGGTTTAATCTTTTTATATTCATATAAATAAAATATTGATTTAGCTGCAAAATCGAAGTGATCATCCGAGAAGTACTTTGAAAAATTATATTTAGTGCTCTTCCTAAAATTTTTAATAAAACCTAGAATAAACGGTCTAAGCTCCGTCGGTCTCAGAAGCCACTTGTCAAAACGTGTGATATTAAATCTTTCACACATCTTTTTTATTAAATAATCTCTTAATCTGTAATAAAAATCGAACTCTCTATCAAGAAGTTTCTTCGCCTCTTTATTTGGATAAATACGATATTCATCCACTTTTAAATAACTATTTTCTAAATACATAAGTTGGGCAAAATTGTGCAAAGTTAATTGCTTAGTCTATTCGACCTTAAACGCGTCAATCACGCGTTGTGTTTTTTATTCTCCTTTCTGCTTTTAAACATTTTTAACTCATACTTTGATTAATCTTTATAAATAATATTTCTAAATTAGCCACTAAAATTAAAATCTGGCAAAATTGTGCAAAGTTAATTGCTTAGTCTACTAAACCTTAAACGCGCCAATCACGCGTGAATAAATCAAAGAATGAATTAAATTTCTTTTTTATAATTAAAACAAATTTCTAAACCAGCAACAGCTAGGTAAAAGTCTTTAAACCTCCTTTCACTTATTACGAAGGAGGTTAATTTCAATTTTGTTAAAAAATTTTTTAAAAAAATTGGAAATTTATTTTTTAACCATCAAAAAAACATGATAACTATCGTGTCTTTCCGCGAAATATTAAGATAATATTAATTTTTAAAAATTAAATTTCTTCCCCTATTAAATCATAAACAAAGGCATTAGTTATCTTAATTTTTACTATGTCGCCAAGTTTATGTTCTTTATCTTTTTTAAGTATTACTTTTCCATCAACATCATCTGGAGCGTTAAAATCGCAACTAATTAAATATTCGTTTTTTCTCTCTTCAATAATTACACCTTCAAAAACTCTATCAATCATATTTTTATTTAATTGATAACTAATTTTTGCTTGTTCTTCCATAATGATGCTTTTTCTTTTGATTCTAGTCGATTCTCTAACTTGATGAGGTAAATTAAAAGATCTTGTGCCCTCTTCACGAGAATAAGTAAAGCATCCTAAATGATTAAATTTGGCTTTTTTAACAAATTCAACAAGTTCATCAAATTCTTTTTTCGTTTCTCCTGGAAAACCAACAATTAATGTCGTTCTTAAAATTGCATCAGGAATTTCGAGACGAATTTTATCGATTAAAGAAATAATTTCTTCCTTAGTATTTCTTCGATTCATTGCTTTTAAAATCTTGTTATTTATGTGTTGAAGTGGAATGTCAAAATAATGTGAACATTTTTTATGAGTCTTAATAAAATCAATTAATTCATCATCAATTCCCTCTGGATATAAATATAAAGTTTTAATGATTTCCAAACCTTGAATTTTGTCTAATTCTCTCAATAAGTCTACTAATCTCAACTTTTTTTCTTTAAAATCTTTACCATAGCTTGTTGGGTCTTGCGCAATTAAAACAATTTCTTTTACTCCACTATCCACAACTTTTCTAACATAACTTACAAGCTCTTCGATAGGATAAGAGGTAAATCTTCCTCTAATATAAGGTATGGCACAATAGGCACAAAACTTATCGCACCCTTCTGCAATTTTTAAGTAAGTTATAACTTTATCGCTATTTACACGGTTAGTAATATCAAATTTAGGAAGTTTAACTTCGTCATTAAAAAGATCAGAAATCAATCCTGGAAGTTTTTGGTATTCATCTTTAAATGGAATCCACAAATCAACTTCTTTGATTTCTTTTTTAAGTTCTTCGAGGTATCTTTCAACAAGACAACCGATAACAATCGTCTTTTTCTTATATTGAATTACATCTAAAATCGTATTGATATTTTCTTCTTTAGCGCTAAGAATAAATCCGCAAGTATTAATAATAATCGCATCAGCTTCTTCTAAAGAATTTGTAATCTCAAAATAAGGTTTCTTAAAAAGCGCTAAAATAGCTTCACTATCAACTTGGTTTTTGGCGCATCCAAGCGAAATCAATGCAATTTTTTTCATCTATCGGTTATATTTCTTATTTAAATTCTTAATATATGGAATAACTTCAACAAATTCGCTAAAATCTGTCATTCTATATGCCCAGTTTGAACCTCCTAAAGTTCCTGGCACATTCATTCTTGATTCGTTGTCTTTCCATAAATAATCTTGAGTAGGAATAATAGCAATTTCACAAACTGAAGAGAAAATTAAATTGAATAATTTGTCTTTTACACTTCTGCCTTTAACACCTTCTCTTCTTAAGATGATTTTTAAAAGTTCGATTTCATTTTCTTTTAAATTTTTATACCATCCACGGAGTGTGTCATTATCGTGAGTTCCCGAATAAATAATTTGATTTTCACCAACTTTAAATTCTGGATTGAATATTGTAAATTCAAGAACATTCATCCCCTTTAAGTGATATTTATCACGTAATTCTAGGACGCTTGGGAATAAATCACCTAAATCTTCAGCGATAATTTTAATATCTGGATGTTTTTCGAATAACATATGGAATAATTCATCGCCATATGCGTTTTTCCATTCACCAACAATAGCAGTATCGCAATCTCTATCAACGGCCCAATATGTATCAAAAGCTCTAAAATGATCAATTCTAATAATATCAAATAAAGATGCAGCAAATTCAATTCTTTCCGTCCAGAAAGTGAACGCATCTTCTTTCATATATTCCCAATCATAAATTGGGTTACCCCATCTTTGACCAGTAGCTGAGAAATAATCTGGTGGTACGCCAGCAACTTCTTCAGGAATGTCGTTTTCATCGAGTTTAAATTCATCTTGATTTGCCCAACAATCACTACTGTTTCCACCAACATAAAATGGAATATCGCCCATTAATTGAATATCTTGCTTATTGATATACTCTTTTAACTTTTTGAATTGTTTAAAAGCAATAAATTGACACCAAATAATGTAGTCAATCTCGTCTTTATATGGAGTAAAGTCAAATTCATGGCGATAATGTGCGTATCTTTCCTTTTTGTCCCAATACCACCAATCTAAATAATTATTTTTTAAACTTAAAATAGTAAATTGAGCATAATCTACTACCCAAGGATTATCCTTAACAAATTTTTTGAAAACTGGTTTTTCTAGTAAATCTTTATTATTAGCAAACGCTTCTCTTAAAAATTTTTCTTTATATTCTCTTACAGGTTGATAATCAACAAATTTCTTATTTTTGTTGAAAGGTTTAACGTTTTCAATCAATTCTTCTTTCTCTAATTCATATAAATCTATATAAATAGAGTCAATTGCGTGACCACAAATTGATTGATATGGACTATTGCCATAACCAGTAGGATTTAATGGGAGGATTTGCCAAATTTTGATGCCTGCTTTTTTTAAATAATCAGCAAATTGATAAGCACACTCCCCGAAATCTCCAATCCCAAAATCACCAGGAAGAGAACTTATTGCCATCAATATACCATTGCTTTTCATACAAAAAAATTATATGTAAAAATTGATTTAATGTAAATATAGGAAAAATACAAAAAACTCTATAAAAATTATATTTTTTCTAGGAAAAACGTATAAAAAGTGCTACTTTTTTAAATTTTTCTTAGGGTTTTGAAAAAAAGTAGTGTTTTAAACCTTAATTTTAATTGTTGACAGTTGAACAATTGTTCAACTATAATATTTATGGAGGTAAGGTTATGGTAGTTGATACACCAATTGTAGATGAAGAAAAAGTTAAAGAAACAAAAGCTAGAATGATTTCTGATACAGAAATATATTCAGTAAGCGATTTTTTCAAAATTTTTGGAGATTCTACTCGTTTAAAAATTCTTTGTGCTTTAGAAAACAACCCACTATGTGTTGGTGATTTATGTAATGTTGTAGATATTACTAAAAGTGCCGCTAGTCATCAATTAAATATTTTAAAAGCTAATAAGTTAGTTAAATTCAAAAGACAAGGTAAAAATATTATTTACATGTTAGATGATGAACACGTTTTGATGATTATTGAAACAGCACGTAAACATTTGGAGGAAAAGTAGAATGAATATGGTATGTAAATTTAGCGGGATTGATTGTGCCGTTTGTGCTTTAAAGCTTGAAGAAAAAATTAAAAAATTAGATGGAGTTATTTCTTGCAATATAAACTTTTTAGCTGAAAGAGTTGATTTAGAAGTTGAAAACAAAGATGTTTTTGAAAAAATAGTTGAGATTTGCAGAGATTTTGAAGAAGGTGTCACTCTTAAGAGGATAAAATAATGAAAAAGAAATTTGATTTGTCGATACTAATTATATCTACCATCGTCACTATTACTCTATTAATAATACACATCTTATGCGGATCAAATTCTCTTGGCATTAGTGATGTAAACACCTTAGTAATTTTACCTATCTCGCTCTTTTTCTATTTACTTGTTGCATATGATTTGTTTCTAGAAGCTTTTCATAAAATTAAAAAGAAAAATTTCTTTGATGAAGTTACTTTATCATTAATCGCAACTATTGCTGCTTTCGCGATTGGCGAATATGTCGAAGCTTTAGCAGTTGTTGTATTCTTCCAAATAGGTGAAAACTTTGAAAAATATGCAGTTAATAAAAGTAGAAATTCAATTAAATCAATCCTCAATTTAAGACCAGATCAAGTTGTTTTATATAAAGATGGCGTCGAAACAATTGTCGAACCATTTGATGTTAATATTGGAGATTTATTTATTGTAAAATCAGGCGAAAGAGTACCAATCGATGGAATTGTTGTTAAAGGCACTTCTTCGCTTGATACTTCTTCAATGACGGGAGAAAGCATACCTCGTAAAATTAAAGAAGGCGAAGAAATTATTAGTGGAGTCATTAATCTTGGTTCGCCAATCATAATTAAAGCTGCAAAAGAATTCTATAATTCAACCGTCTCTAAGATGCTTGATCTTGTAGAAAATGCTACTTCTCAAAAAGCAAATTCAGAAAGATTTATAACAAAATTTGCTAAATACTATACACCAATCGTAATTGCTTTAGCTGTAATTGTTGCGATATTTCCACCACTTTTCATTAATTATGCTTCGCAAGAGGTATGGCTAAACTATATTAGAACAGCTGCTAGTTTTTTAGTTATTAGTTGTCCATGTGCACTCGTTTTAAGCGTACCAATGAGCTATTTTGTAAGCCTTGGCGAAGCAAGTAAAATTAAAACGCTTATTAAGGGTTCGGTATATCTTGATAAATTAGCAAATGTTGAAAATATTGTTCTCGATAAAACTGGCACAATAACAAAAGGAAACTTCGCTGTTTCTTCTATTAATCCGATAGATGAATCAGAAAAAGAAAAGTTAATTAAGTTAGCTAGATATGGCGAATATTATTCAAATCACCCTATCGCAAAAGCAATTTTATCTAATAAAAAATCTGAATTAGATGAAAAATTAATATCTGATTATCAAGAAATTGATGGCCGAGGCACAAAAAGCAAATATAATAACAAAACTTTACTTGTTGGAAATGCTAAATTGCTTAAAGAAAATAATATTCTATTTGATGAAATCAAATCCCCTTTCACTTTAATTTATGTTTCCTTCGATGGTAAATACATAGGATATATAGAAATTAAAGATCAAATTAAAGAATCATCTATTGAAGCTATTAAAAACTACCACAAAAATGGTGTTAAAAACGTTGTAATGCTTACTGGAGATAACGAATCAATCGCTAAAGCTGTTGCAAAAGAGAGCGGAATTGATCAATTTTATGCCAACTTATTACCACTAGACAAAACCGATAAACTAAAAACTATAATGAACGATTGTTTAAAAGGTTCAACAATCTTTATCGGAGATGGAGTTAACGATGCACCAAGCTTAACTACTGCTGATATTGGTATTTCGATGGGTGGCGTCGGAAGCGATATTACCATTGATTCTAGCGATGTTGTCATTATGGATGACGATATCAATAAGGTAAATAAAATTTTCAAAATAGCAAAAAGAAACAGAGTTGTTGTATATGAAAATATTATATTCGCGCTATTTATAAAAACTCTTGTAATGATTCTTTCTTTAATTCCTAATTTGCCAATTGCCGAATATATTATGTGGTTTGCAATATTTGCCGATGTTGGTGTTACTGTAATTTGTGTATTAAATTCATTAAGATTAACCTTACATAAATATAACTAATTTCCAAAAAACTTGCAAAACCTCTATAAAAATGAAAAAAACTCTGGAAATAATTTAAAATTTCTGGAGTTTTTTTAATATTTTCCATGTTTTTTCAATATTTCCGGAATTTTTTTAAAAAAAACATTAGAAAAATGCAAAAAAATAGTATTTTTTAAACATTGAAAATTAAAAAATTTATTTTTTAAGTACTTTTGCTAAGCCACCAATTGAAGTTTCTTTATAATCTTTAGATAAGCTCTCACCGGTTATTTTCATTGTTTTTACTATTTCATCAAATGACACTTTATTTTTTCGAATTGGTGCTAAATCTTTTGCATAAATATAACTTATCAAACTTCTTAAAGCGCCAACCCCATTCCTTTCAATGCAAGGAATTTGAACATAGCCATTTACCGGATCGCAAGTTAATCCAAGAAAATGTTCTAAAGCAAGTTCACTCGCGTATTCTATTTGATATAAAGACATCTTTTTTAAATAACATAAAGCGGCAGCTGTAATACTAGAAGCACTTCCGATTTCCGCTTGGCATCCTAGAGCGGCACCGCTTATTGAAGCATTCTTTTTGATAAAATTAGTCATCAATCCTGCAACTTTAAGCGCATTAATGATGTCTGTCCTTTTTTCTCCTTCAAATTTATATTCATAATATAAAATTGCTGGTAAAACGCCACAACTTCCACAAGTAGGTGAGGTGACAACTATGTCTCCATCAGCATTTCCTTCACTAGCGGCATAAGCAAAACTTGTAATCATCAAAACTTTCTTCTCGAATAAATCAGTTTCTTTTAAAGCTTTTTGATAGATATCTTTAGCGACTCTTTTTACGCCTAATGTGCCAGGTAAATAACCTTCAATATTTAAATTAGATTCAATTTCATGAATCATCGCTTCGAAAACATTCTCTAAAAATTTATTAATATCATTATCTTCAAATTCATTAACTACTTTTGCAATATCTTTATCTTCTTTCTTATTTAGGTAATTTTTCATTCCATTAAATGTTTCAAAAGGGTAAATCAGTTTTTTGAGAATTCTTTTTTCACCTTTCCTTTCAATTTCTCCTCCACCAACTGAATAATATCTTTCTTTTGCAACTAGTTCATTATCTTTAAATGCATTAATATCTAATGTGTTAGGGTGCTCAATGTTATCAAAGGTATAATGGAAATTAATTTTTGTTGGAAATTTTTTAAAACTTTCTAAAAGGATTTTATCAGTGCCATGACCTTTCCCAGTTAATGCTAAACTGCCATATAAGTCAATCACAACCAAATCAAAATCTTGATATCTATTTAAGAAATCTCTGGCAATGTTATATGGACCAATTGTATGTGAACTACTTGGTCCTGGTCCAATTTTAAAAACGCTTTTAATGGATTCCATCATAAGTCAATTCCTCTAAAAAGTTCACTTAAACTAATTCCAAGTCCAGTTGCAATTTTTATCAGGACTTTAATTGTTGGGTTTCTTGTTCCTCTTTCTAAATCACTCAAATAATTTTTATTAATATTGCATTCTAAAGCAAGGTCTTCTTGAGACCATTTTTTTAGTTGACGAAGATATTGAATTCTTTTACCTAGTTGATAACAAGAATCAGTTATGTTTGTGTTCGTTTTCTTCATATGTTTCAACCATTTTCCTTAATTTAATAAAAAGGTGATTAATATTGCTTTTTGATACTGTTTGATCAAGTTCATTCGACACAAGTTCAGCAAGTTCGCTGTAATTTGCTTCAGGATTGTTAAGACGCATCTTACAAAGCGTTTTTAATTTAACGTTTTGAATGTTATCGATTCCAAGTTTATGATCGATATATTTAATTTCTTCAATTTGTTTTTTAGAATTTTCAATTGTTTTCTTAAAATTATATGAATCGCAATTCATAAGTCGATTTGTTGAATTAGAAAAATCTCTATCCATACGAACGTTTTCAAATTCTAGGCAGGAATTGTTTGCGTTTATAAAAGCTAAAAAGCTTGCAATTTGATCACTTTTTTTAAGATAAATTACATAACGTGAACGTCTTTTTATAACTTTAAAATCAAATTTAACACTTTTGATTTTGTTTATCATTTTTATAAGTGAAAAAGCATAGTCTTCATCATTTACTACAAGTTCAAGATGATAGTTGGACGAAACTGGATCAGTACAACTTCCACTAGCTAAAAATGTACCAATTAAATAACCTTTAATTTTGTCTTCTTTATCCTGAAGTTCATAAGGAATCTTATTTTCTAAAAGTTTCATTTTTAAATCTTTAAATAAAACTTCAACATCAGAATTAATATTAATTAAATATTCAGTTGCTTTATAAAGTTTCATGCTTTTTAAATATGAAAAATTCATTAATAAAAATGGGTAGTTTTCTTTAAGAATTTTATATAAAAATTTTGCGGTTGAAGGAGTTTCGGTTTTTAAAATTAATCTGTCGTGATTATTTGAAAAAACAATGTTTCCATTGAGCTTAATAAAAGCGGCAATAATCGATTTTGCAGCTGATTTTTTTGTCTCAAGCGTTGCTATTTCATCTTTAATTGAATGCGTAAATGATATTTTTTCGTTCATGTCTAAATAATACACTTAAAAGTGTAAAAATAAAAAGAGAAAATTGTTCAAATTTTTATTAATCTTTCGTTTAATAATCATTAAAATATTTATATGCGCACAGTTTTAACAAAAAGGAAAGTTTTCAGAATTATTGCCTATTCATTTACCATAATTTTACTTATTCTTTCTTCGACTCTTCCTTTTGTTAGAGCTGATGGAGTTGAATTATTTTTAGTTCACTTTTTTAATCCTACATCAGGTGAAATTAGTCAAAATATCGTAAGTTTATATGGGATTATTTTACCGATAGTTTCACTACTTTCCCTTATCATTGATTTGGTTAATTTTAAAAGTCACGAATACTATAAAGATGTATTTAATACGTGTTTAAAGGCAACACTTTTAGCAGCTTATATCTTTACTTTAATGAACTATTTTAGAGTAATTTATCCTGATGGATTTTTAGTAAGTGGAGATGTTTCATTTTTATACACTGGATTTTACCTTTTTATCTTTTTTTTAATTGCATATTTTATAAACATTGTTCATAAATGCGACAAGCTATATCATATACGTCGAGATGAATTTAAAAACGCACCAATTACTTACGATAAAACTAGAAGAAAATATTACGCTGTTGTTCAAATTTTCTCTTTAATAACTCTATTTTGCTTTGTTTCTTTACTCTTCGTTCCATTTGTAAGAAATTATCAAAATTACATGATTGAAGAGGGTTTTACAGAGATTTTAGATAAAAGAACCAGTATTGATTATTATATTTTCGCAATGTTCGATAAAGATTTTAACCTTAATATTTTAGGTTTAACTTTGATGTTTATTTGCATTTATACTCCAACCACATTACTTCTTGTACCTAAAAAATACACTTATATTCAAATTTTAATTTCTTCTATTTTTAATTTAATTTTATTCACAATTGCAATTGTAGTTTCTTGCGAAAACATCAATTTAATTACACCTAAAATATATTTAGACATTGATCCTGTTTCTTTAGTTTTCATAACTTTAGATTTACTTTCTCAAATCGTTTTAATTGTAATCTGTTCAATGTTAATTAACTATCGTAGAAAGGAAATGAAACATGTTGATAAAGACGTTAACAAGTTATAATCCATTCCCTTTTCCAGTAACTGAACAATTAAAACCATGGTGCCGGCAAATCACTTTAATCTTTTTAGCGTTTTTATTTGTTTGCTATCCTTTTATGTATTTTATGGGCAAAAAAGCTCGAACAAATAATAAAATTCGTGATTATTTTACGATGACTATCGGATTAATTTTAATTTCAACCGAAATATATAAACAAATTTTATTCGCTTTTCACTATAATTTTGACACTTATAGATGGTTCCTTTTCCCATTCCAACTTTGTTCAATTCCAATGTATACTTCAGTAGTTATGCCTTTAATTAAAAATGAAAAAATAAGAAAGGCACTATTTGCTTTTATGGCATTTTATGGAATGCTTGGTGGTTTATCAGTTGCTATATATCAACAAAGTGTCTTAACACGGGAAGATTATAGTTTAGATTATCAATCAATTATTTGGCACTTTGCCTTAATTGCACTAGGAATTTATTCAGCAACCTACCTAAATATCGGTTCAAATGAATTTAAAAAAGAAGCTAAAATATATGAATATGGCACATTCACATTTGTAATTTTCTTAATTGCGGCTGAAATTATCAATTTACTCATTGTCTTAAATCATGGATATAACGAATATACATGGGGCGGAAACATGTTCTACATTTCAATGTTTATGTTTAACCTTGATATTCCTATTTTAAGCACGGTCACATCTACTTGTGGATGGTATGTTGGATTTATTGGATATTCGTTTGTACTAATGCTTGGTGGATTTGCTATTTTTAGTGCATATTATGGGATAAATCGATTATCGAAAAAGATAATAAAAACTAAAAAATATCAAAAATTTCAACAAAAAATAACAAATTTTAAAGAGAATTTAAGAAACCGTTAATTTCATTTTCTCCAAGGTATAAATTTTCAAATCTTCCATCTTTAATTTCGTACAAAGATGGTGTTCCAAAATAATATGTTTCGTTTAATGAACTAGGTTTAGTTTGTTCCATTTCTCTAATCAATACATTGCGGTCATAATTTGCACTTTTAACTTTAAATTTATTTCTATTAGGCACACCACCATCACCAGAATTTAAATCGAAAAGATATATTTTTAATGTTTTTTCCCCGCTGTTTAATTTATCAAGATAATTAAATAAGTTTGTTTTAACATTTTCACAATGCGAACACTCAACTTGATATAAATCAATAAAATAATGTTCTTCTTCTATTTGATAGAAATTATCGATGTAATCAAGAAAAAAATTACTGTATTCACTGTAGCTTCTAGTCTCATTTTGACCACAAGAAACAAGAGTTAAAAACAAAAAAGATATGAGAATTGCAGGCTTTTTCATTATTTTATAGGTTTTCTATAGAAACTTCCGTAAACTTGTTCCATTGGCATAACGTTAATAAAAACATGTGGATCGGCTTTTCTACAAATTTTAACAACTTTCTTAGCTTCACTTTTTCTAACTGACATATAAATAACAAACATTGATTTTCCAGTATATCCACCCTTGGCATCAAGAATTGTACATCCATGTGGAATATTAGCTAAAACTACGTTAGATAAATTATAGTTTGACGTCATGATTTGAAGTTCAACTTTCTTATTTTGAATGTTAATTGTATCAACAACAACAGTCACAAGAACCATGTAGAATAAAGTAAATAAGAAAATAACTAAAGCTGTTGGCACAGCAACTTGTCCCATTTCATGTTGAGCGAAAACAGAATTAATTGGAATAGTACTTAAAATGCTAAATGTACTTACAATAATTAAATTAAATAAAGCGGACCATTTGCCAATTTGAACACTCTTTCTTTCGCTTATGTAATAAGCAATTATGTCAGTTCCGCCTGCTGTTGATTCAATATGGTATGCAAGGGCACTAGCCATTCCAGTGCAAAGACCACCAAAAAGAACACGACTAACAATATCTTGTCCTAAAGAATATGTAACAAGGTTAATAAAATCGTTTGGATCAGAATTCGGCAAAACGATACCAAAAACAGAGGCAAGAGCGACATTAATTAATGAATAAAGTGCGAATCTTTTACCAACTTTAAAGAATGCAAAGATAAATAAAGGCACATTAATACCAAGATAAAGGCACCAATATGTGACATCAAGCAATGTATTATTTGTTAAATAAGTTCCACCACAAATTTTGATAATCGATAAGACAACTTGACTAAGTCCACTAGCGCCACAGCTTGCTAAAGTTTTAATATTTAAACCTTCTACAACATTAAAAGCCTCTTCACTAATATTTGCGATTGCACCATAATTAGGTTGAATAAAGGCTTTAAAACCGAAAGCAAAAATAAAACTTGATAAACAAGTAATCAACAAACAATAAATATTATCCAACACATCTCTTTGCGTTGGATGGTCAAACATATAATCGATAATTTTTTTCTTAAATTTCTTCAAATAATACATATGAATTATCTTAATAATTCATACTTTAAAAAACAAGAAAATATTTAGCTTTTTTATCTAAATTCAAAAATATCAAAAAGGTACTTTTTTACAAAAAAAACCTGCAAAAATTAAATATTTTCTGGAAATTTTAAAAATTTCCCCAACTTTTTTAAAATTCCCTATATTTTTTTTAAAAACCAGTACTTTTTTAAAATCATATTTTCCAAAAATTGTAACCTCAACAGAAAAAGTAATTAGTAAAAGAAATTAGTAAGGATTTCCGCGTTAATGAACAATAAACATTTTTTCTTAACAATAATTTTATTATTGTTTAGAATTTATTTTAGTGATATGCTTTTAGTTGCTTATTTTAGATGAGGTATTTTAAATGGCAAAGTTTTTCAAGATTATCGGAACACCTTTTATAAAAATCTGGACATGGATTAAAGAAACTGCTTGGGTACAACCACTTCTTATTGTTGGTATTATTTTTGCAATTATTTTCTCAATTCCATCAATTACATCATGGGTTCAAAGTTGGAACTTCGGTAGTGATACTTATACTTTCTTAAAAAATAGACAATTATCTCTTGAAGGTATTACTGGTGAAGACAACAATGGTCAAGCTTATGATTTCTTTGTTAAATTTAACGATGCTCAAGACTTATGGGCAACAAATAAAGATGAAGCCAGAAATACAATGCGCCAATACACTGGTGATTCAAATAAATTAATCGTTTATTTTGTAAACGAAGATGAAACTGGTGAGCAAGCTAATGAAGCAACTAACTATTTAGTTAACGAAAATTGGTCCTCAGTTGGCGAAAATGTAAGTGCATTCCAATATCAATCAATATTTGCTGATCAAACAATTGAAACCGATGATGACACTTATAGAGACGAGACACCATTTGAAAAATTATTTATCTTACCTGAATATCAAACATTTGTAGAACAAGCCGCAACTGTTGCTATTACTTCTCCTTATTTCAGAAATAAAGTTAGTAAAGGTGAAGATATTGCATCACTTGAAACAAATGCCGGTAATTTGCCAGATCCAAATAACTTCTCAACTCAAGTTCCATATTATGTTGTTATTGATTTAACAGATACAAATACAACAGAAAATATTATCACTAATGTATTCTTTGAAATTACTGGTGCTAATAAATTCGAAAGAGCAAACTTTATTGCTCATGCATGGACAAACACTGAAGAATTCGAAATTACTGCTTCAAACTAATAAAAAGTCTAACTATTAAAAATTCGCTCGATACTGAGCGAATTTTTTATTGTTTTCTATTCTTTGTATAAGTTTCCAAAACTATTTTAGGCACAAGGGAGGATATATCTACTCCGCTATTATAAAGTTCATCAATTTGAGAGGAAGAAATAAAAGTTAATTCTTTTCTTGCCATCAAAAACACCATTTCAATTTCTCTATCAATGTATTCATTTGCAGCAGCATATGCCCATTCATATTCAAAATCGCTAACAACTCTTAAACCACGAATTAAAACTGATGCACCATGTTTTCTTGCATATTCAATAACAAGCCCATTAAAAGAATCTACTTCAACATTTTTATAAGGTTTTACTACTTCAACTAACATGTTTAGTCTTTCTTCTTTTGAAAAACGGCATTTCTTTTCAGGGTTAATCGCAAGTAAAACAATTACCTTGTCAAAAATTTTACTAGCTCTACGGATTATATCTAAGTGTCCATTGGTTATAGGATCAAAACTCCCTGGATAAACTGCTATTTTCATACTTTCTCCCTAATAATATTAATTTTGCTTCTACCATATTTTAATATTTTTACCTTATAATTTTCAAGGATTTGAGATGATAGTTCGTAGTCGGTTTCTGCGATAATAATCGCATTTTCATTAAGTATGTCATATGATTTTATCTCTTCGATAAACGCTTCATTAATTTCTAATTTATAAGGTGGATCAAGGAAAATAATGTCTATTTTTACATTTTCATTTTTTAATTTATTTAAACATTCTTTATAGTCTAAATTAGTTAATTTTATTTCACTAATTTTTAAATTAATTAAGTTTTCTTTAATAATCGAAAATGCTTCTTTATTAAAATCATTAATATATACAGGGTTTGCACCACGCGAATAAGCTTCAATTCCAATACTTCCGCTTCCGCCAAATAAATCTAAAAAAGCATAATTAAAAATATTCCCTAAAGAATTAAACATACCTTCTTTACATACATCTTTAGTTGGACGAGTAATTTCTAAAGGTGGCTGCTTAAGCACGCGATGTAAATATTTTCCTCCGCGTATTTTAATCATAAATTTCTCCAAAAAGTTCTTTATCGATTTCTTTTAAAAACTCATTTAATTTATTTAATTTTTCGTTATATTTTTTAACAAGTTCATGATTTTTTAATTTAAAAATCGCTTCACCCATTTTTCGAGAAGCTAAAAGTGTATTTTCATCATTTTTTCCATAATGATTCAAATTATCTTCATATTCTAAAATTGCCATATCTTTTTTATATGACAAAATTTTCACTTCATCTGAATTTTCGAGTTCATCATTTACTTTTTTAAACTCCAAATAGATTTCATTATTTTTAATATCAAGCGAAAGTTTATTAATTAACTCAATGGTTTCTAAATTCATATTATTAGTTTATAGCAAATTCCTTAAATTATTAACAAATTTGTGCTAATATTTCGCATGTATGGAAATATTTAAAATAGTTAAAGACACAAAACCTAGTTTAAGAAAAAGATCAGAAAATATCGAGTTTCCTCTTGACCCAAAAATTGAAGAAACTCTTATGAACATGCTTGAATATTTAAGACTCAGTCAAGATGAAGAATTCCTAAAAAAGCATCATAATGTTCGTAGTGGCGTTGGACTTGCTGCTCCTCAAATCGGCATTAATAAGAATATGCTTGCCATTTCTTTTATTAATGAAAAAGGAAAAAGAGAAGAATATGCTTTCATTAATCCTCGAATCGTTAGTGAATCAATTAAAGAATGCTATCTTGAAAGCGGAGAAGGTTGTTTAAGTGTTGATAAACCACATGAAGGTTACGTTTATCGTCACTATAAAGTAACTGTTAAAACTTATGATTTACTCAAGAAAAGTTTAATGACTTATACCTTTAGTGGCTACCCTGCAATCATCGTTCAACACGAAATTGATCACTTAAAAGGCGTACTTTTCTATAATCATATAAATCATGAAAACCCTTTCATAAAAAAATCAGGCGCAATTGCTATTTAAGTGTTTACTTTTAAACTTTCTTTTTATTATAATAAAACCGATTTTAAGAGATAGTTTAATTTGTAATTAAAGGAGACACAAAATTTAAGATGGCAAATATTTTCAATAATCCTGTTAAAATTTATGCACTCGGCGGACTTGGTGAAGTTGGAAAAAACACCTATTGTATTGAAAGCGTAAATGACTTAATTATTCTTGATGCTGGCGTTAAATTCCCAGAAGATGATCTTGTTGGCGTTGATTATGTTATTCCTAATTATCAACACTTAAAAGACAACCAAACAAAGGTTAGAGCATTATTTATTACTCATGGGCACGAAGACCACATTGGTGGCATTCCATTTTTAGTAAAAATGGTTAAAATTCCGGTAATTTATGCTCCAAAACTTGCTTGCGCATTAATTAAACAAAAATTAGAAGATCAAAAGATTAAAGAAAAAGTAAAACTTGTTGAATACGACCAAGATTCAGTAATTACTGCTGGTTGTTTTAAAGTTTCCTTTATTAGAGTTACTCATTCAATTCCAGATAGTTTTGGAATTTGTGTTGATACTCCTGAAGGTAGAATTGTTAATACTGGCGACTTTAAACTTGACCTCACACCTGTTGGACCTGATTTTGAATTGCACAAAATGTCAAAAATCGGACAAGAAGGTGTTGATTTATTACTTGCCGATTCAACAAACGCTGAAAAAGAAGGTTGGACTCCATCCGAAAAAAATGTTTTAGATTCTATCAATGAAATTTTTGATAAAGCTCCTGGCAGATTAATTATCTCTACTTTCTCTAGTAATATTTCTAGAATTCAACAAATTGTTGATTGTACGATAAAACACAACCGTAAAATCGTTATTGTTGGTCGAAGTATGATTAACACAGTCGATATTGCTTTACGTTTTGGCTACATCAAAATTCCTAGCGGAATGATAAGAGATGTCGATACAATGCGCGATTTAAAAGAAAGCGAAACAGTTATTCTTTGCACAGGTAGCCAAGGCGAACCAATGGCTGCTTTAAGTAGAATTGCAAATGGCACATTTAAAGGTTTAAGAATCACTCCTGGGGATACTGTTGTCTTTTCATCTAGCCCAATTCCAGGAAATGGCGCTTCGATTTCAAAAATTGTTAACCAACTTACAAGAGAAGGTGCAAACGTTATAACTAATTCAGTTTTCGTGGATCTACACTCTTCAGGTCACCCATCGTGTCAAGAATTAAGAATGAATCTTAAGCTTTATAATCCTAAATATTTTATGCCAGCGCACGGTGAATATCACATGCTTAAACTCCATGGAGATATCGCTAAATCAATCGGAATCCCTGCAGATCATATATTTATTTTAGGAAATGGTGATACATTACTTTTAAAAGATCACCAAATTATTGATGGAGATAGAGTTACGGCTGAAGACGTATTTATCGACGGATACGATATTAATGGCGTCTCTACCGCTGTTATTAGAGATAGAAAAATCTTACAAGATGATGGCATGGTTAGCGTTATGCTTGTAATTGATTCAAAGCAAACTTGCTTAATGTGCGATCCAAAAATTATCACAGTTGGTTTTGTTAGTTATGGAAAATATGAGGACCATTTAACCCGCCACGCTTCCATATATTTAAAAGAGGCTTTAAACGAATTGTTTGGTTCTAAAAAAGTTACTTTTAACGACATCAAAAACACAGTTAGAAGCGTTGTTTCAAAATATTTCTTTAGAAAAACCCAAAGAAATCCAATGATTATTCCATTAGTCATGAACAAAATTTCTTAATATGATTATACTTGGATCTTCATCTCCTAGAAGAATAGAACTTCTAAAAACTTTAACTGACGGCTTTAAAATTTTAAAGCCTGACTTTGATGAATCAACAATCACTGCTCCTAGCGAAATTTATTCACTTGAAGAAGCAAAATGTAAGTACAATTCTCTCAAAAACCTTGCAAATCCCAAGGATTTTGTAATAACTTGCGATACTTCAGTTATTTTAGGCAATAATATTTTTGGTAAGCCTAAAGATGAAAAAGATGCTTTTAATATACTTAAAAAATTAAGTAATAAAACTCATAAAGTCATAACAGGATATGTAATTGCATCAAGCGCTAACAATGTTTATATTGCAAAAAATGTAGTTAGTGAAGTCACTTTTAATGATTTAACTGATGAACAAATTCTAAACTACATTAAAAACGAAAATGTTTATGATAAAGCCGGCAGCTACGCTATCCAAGATGATGAAAATTATCAATTAATTAAAAAAATAAAAGGAAGCTACTATAACATTATGGGCTTCCCTTTAGAAGAAATAAAATCCGATTTAATTGCTCTTAAACTTATCTAATATTTTTGCAAGTGGCTCTAAATTTTCGCCAACTAATATAATTTTATCGCTCATTTCTAAAAAACGATCAACATAGAACTTTTTAAGTTCTTCTTTATTTATTTTTTCTTTGTCTTTCAATACGACAGATAAACGAGCTTGGCCTCTTAAATCATAACTTATGATATTATCAGTCCCACCTAAAGCTTCAATAAATTTATCATCACTATGCTCAAAAACAAGTTCCTTTTCTTTTGTGATGGTTGTTTTTTTGTTTTTTGATTTTAAGACAAAATAGTAAATTCCGATAAAAATAGCCAAAAGAATCGCTACTCCAAAAACAGATAAAACAATAATTCCAGTTGTATCTAATGCTAAAACTTTATTAACTTCTATCATAAATAAATGCCTCATGTGTCTTTTTAATATAATTATTTCTTGTATTTTTTAATAGTCTAACTTGTTTGTCACTTAATTTTATAACGATATCATCATGATAATCCTTGATTAAATCGCTTTTAGAATCATAAAAAATATAGAATTCTTTATTTTTAATGTTTTCGAGTTTAATAACTTTTTCTTTTTGAAGAACAAACGGCGATCGAATTGATTCGTAAGTTCTATTTTGAATTGGAGCTTTTTCAACAAATTGAATCATTTCTATTTCGTTATCTACAAGAGCGCCACCAATTGAACGAGCCATTGCACTACTTCCAATCGAAGTCGAAACTAAACAGCCATCTGCTTTTAATGTTTCAAGATAAGTATCATTAATAAATACATCGAAAACTAAAGTATCTCCCTTACTTGCTTCAACCCTAAATTCATTTAAAGCATAACGCGTTTTATCCTCATATTTTGCTTCAAGCAAAGTTATTTTCTTTTCTTGATGTTTTGCATGAAGTAAATCATGTACAAACTCATTAAGTTCTTCATTTGTATATTCGCATAAATATCCTAAATTTCCGAAGTTGATATTTGCAAAAAGTGGATCAAGAAGGAAATACTTTTGAATTGCTCTCAAAAATGTTCCGTCTCCTCCAACTGAAACCACAATTTCAGGGTTTATTTCATCGTAAACCAAGCCTTCTTTTGTTAAAGATTTCTTGATAAACTCGCAAACTTTATCAACATCCTTACCTTCTCTATATGAAATACAAAAACGCATTTTAATTCCTTTCAAAACTCGCAGTTTTATTGTATCATAATTGAAAAGGAAGTAGGAAAAAATGGCAACTAATATTGAAATTGAAGCTAAGGTTTTAATTAATAAAGACGAATACCTTCGTATCGTTAGAAAATTACAAAAGAATATTTTAAAAGATAAAGTTCAAACAAACTATTATATCGATACAAAGGACTTTTTACTTAAAAAAGCAGGAATTGGTCTTAGAGTTAGAGCATTAAATAATGAATATGTTATGACTCTTAAAGTTCCAATGAGCGAAGGATTGCTTGAAAAAAATACAACTTTAAAGGACGAAGAATTTATCGCTTTAAAAATTAAGGGCGTTATTCCAGAAAACGATACAACAGAATTTGTTAGAATGTTAGGTTTTGAGCCAAATGATATGTCTGTTGTTGCTAAATTACAAACTCACAGACTTGAAACAAACTATGGTGAAGAAGGCTACGAATTCTCAATCGACGAAAATGAATATAATGGCATTACAGATTATGAACTCGAAATGGCTGGTAACTCATTACAAAAAGCAAGAACCCAACTTCAAAAAATCTGTAACGAAAATGGCATTGAGTATGAAGATAATCCAAGAAGCAAACAAACTCGTGCTATGGAAAGTTTAGCAAAATAAAAAGCGGAACAACCGCTTTTTTTATTTTCACGAAATTCGCCAAAGTTTTCACGCAAACGAATTTTTATAAAAATATCCTAGAAATTTTGAATTTTTCTAGGATATTTTTACTCAAGAATTAAGATTTATGGCGCTTTTGACTTTCAATATATTCTAAGAAATCTTTTGCATCGCGACAATTTTCGCAATCATCTGGATGTGGGCAAGACCTTGCTGCAATTCTTCTAGCAGCAGGTATAAATGACCTAATTTCTTCTTCATTGTAACCAACTTGAATTTTACTTGAATCCACAACAATTGGCCTTTTCAAAATACTAGGATTAAGTTTTATAAACTCAATGAGTTCATTAACTGACATATCATCAATATTGACATTGCCGCTTTTAATGATGTTGCTCCTTGTAGAGATTATGTCTTCGGTTCCATTCTCTGTTTTAGAAAGAATATCTTTTAATTCTTCAGGATTTAAAACACTAGCGAAGATATTCTTCTCTTTATAAGGAATATGTTGCTCATCAAACCACTTTTTAACCTTTTTGCAACTTGAACAACTTGGAGATGTATAAATCGTAATCATGCACATATTTTAGCAATTTAATAGCTGTTTTGATAGATTAAAAATGTCAAAAATTATAAGAAAATAGGTATTTATCGCTATAAAACAATTATCTATAATAAAGCAATGAAAGAAAAAATTAATATTTTAAACGCAACTAAATTATTAAAGTCTGGATATGTTTTATGTTCATATCATAACAGTACTAGATTTATCTTTATTTATGAAAACAACGAAGTAAAAATTCATACAAGTTCTTATAAAGTTTCATTGAATATTAGTGATTTTATTGAACAATTTAAATCCTTCTCTTTTTATCTAATTGAAGAAAATTCTTCAGATAAAGAAAAAGTCGATGAGAAGAAAGACATCGACTATTACATGAACATTCAAGCTAAACAGTAATTAAAATTTAACTTTTTTAGCAGCTTTCGCAAATTTAATCAAGAATATTGCTAAATTTATGGCTGGTACTTCACCATTTGCAGCTTTAATAATATATTTAAAGATGCTTGCTTTTAAAGCGCCCCCGCCAAAAGTACATAATGATCTAAAAGGCATTTCCATTACCGCAGCATATACACCTTTATTATTAATAATTGATTCTTGGTTTGAAAGCATGTTATAAACTATTCTTCCAGCCCAGGTTGACTTTAATTCTGTAAAGTTTGAATTCATTGAAAATTTTTCACTATGTTTACAATTTTTTAACAATTCATCATTATTGTATAAGGCACGATAATCATCAGAACTTAAAAAGCGAATATCACATGAAAAATATTTTTTAAGTTTTTGTTTATCATATCCCTCTATTTCATTTTCTTCCTTAATGATAACTTCTTTAGTGAATAAATGTTCATGAGAATTTTTTGAAATATGAACTAAATAAGAACCATTTTGAATATTCCATGCATTGAGTTTTGCATCAAAATATTTAAATGCTTCTTTATCTAATTCAAAACTAACTTTTACAGTTTCGTGAGCTTTAATAAACACTTTTTTGAAATCGACTAATTCATATTTTGCATTAAAAATCTTGTCATTTGGTTTACTAATATAAACTTGAACAACTTCTTTTCCATCAATATCACTATCATTTGTAACATCGCAAGAAACTGTTAATTTATAATCGTTCTCTTTCAAAAACTTTGCAGAATCTACATTAAAATTATTATATTTAAAATTTGAATAACTTAAGCCATAGCCGAATGGGAATAAAACTGGCAAGTTTTTAGTTTCATAATATCTATAGCCAACATAGATTGATTCTTTATAAGCAGCAACTTTATTGCTAGTATTGAAATAAGCAAAACAAGGAACAGAATTAAGTTTAATAGGGAAACTTTCAGCTAGTCTACCACTAGGATTTGTTTCACCATATAAAATTGAAGTAATGGCTTCACCAACTCCTTCTCCACCAAGATAAGCTTCAAGAATTGCTTTTGCTTCATTAACGAATGGAAGTTCAATAGGTGCTCCATTTTGTAGAACAACTACAACATTTTTGTTAACGGCATAAACTTTATTAAAAAGGTCAATTTGATTAACGAATAAATCTAAATTCTTACGGTCATAATTTTCACTTTCAACATCATTATTAGTTCCTAAGAACATAACAACTTTGTCTGATTTTTTTGCAAGTTCAATGGCTTCATTTTGAAGTTCTAAATCAATATCATCATCAATAATGCCAAATCCTTTAGCAAATTTAACATTATATCCATCTTCAACGCATTCTAAAGGTGTAACAAGTTTATAAGGCGTAACATTACTGCTTCCGCCGCCTTTATAGTGAGGGTTTGAAGCATATTCGCCAATATATGCAACTTTTTCAGTTTTCTTCAAAGGAAGAATGTTATTATCGTTTTTAAGAAGCACCATCGATTCTTTTGCGATTTTCACTGCTTCTTCATGACCTTTTTCAATATCAAAATCACAAGGTTTTAAATCTTGATATTTTTTAATGAAATTAAATGTATAATTCAAACTTTCATCAACTTTGGCTCTAAAAGTTTCATCTTTATCATAAGCATCAGTCAATTCTTTATAATTTTCCTTAGTTGCAACAGGCATAATCTCGTTTAAACCAGCTTTAATAGCATTAACTGGATTATTTACAGCGCCCCAATCAGAGATAACTATTCCTTTATAACCCCATTCATCTCTTAAAACTTCCGTTAAAAGATAATTGCTTTCACAAGCATAAGCTCCATTAACTTTATTGTAACTTGCCATTACAGTTCCTGGATTGGACTTTTTAATAGCGATTTCAAAAGCTTTCAAATAAATTTCTCTTAATGTACGGGTATCACACATCGAATTAATATTCATTCTAAAACTTTCTTGGTTATTTAAAGCATAATGTTTAATTGAAGTTGCAATTCCTTCGTCTTCAACGCCTTTAATATATGCAGCCGCTAATTCACCTGTTAAATATGGGTCTTCGCTCATATATTCGAAGTTTCTTCCACAGAGTGGAGTTCTTTTAATGTTGATTGCAGGGCCTAAAATACAATGAATATTTCTGCTTCTTGCTTCTTTTCCTAAAACAGAACCAAGATGATATAGCAAATCGCGGTCAAAACTTGCTGCGGTTAGACTTGATGTTGGAAAACAAATTGAATCGGTTCCTTTACCAAATAATGTTCCGCTTGATAAATCTTCTCTAATTCCATAAGGACCATCAGAAAAATGTACTCTTTTTAAGCCTAACTCTTCGTGTGGAAATAAAAACCATGAACTATCTCCTCCAAGTTCTTTGATCTTTTCTTCTTTTGATAATTTTGAAATAATCTCACTATTTTCCATATATCTACTTCCTCAATTTCCCATATAATTCCATTTGCAACACAGGTAATTCTTTAACAACTATTTCATACATTTCCATGTAATTGATACTATCATGAATAAAAACTCTAGTATAAAAATTACTAATTTTCTCAAAATTTATGCTAGGATTATTAGTAATTATATACTTATTTTTTTGAATTTCTTCCGAGATATATTTAATCATATTAAAAGCAAAACATGTTGCATCAAATGCCATTTCATCGTGAATGAATTCATCCACACTTTTATTTCCTACATATCTACTTGCTTTATTAATGTAGCGATATAAGCCAAAAATTAATTCTTCTTCTAAACTCATAAAATATTTAATAAATCTTTGAAATCATCAAAACAATAATCAGGTTTTTCTTGATTTATATCTTTTTTATCGCCATAGCCAAATGACATAATGGCACATTTCATATTGATATTTTTGGCAGTTAAAATATCTACCACGCTATCACCAACATAAAGACCATTTTCTGCTAATAAATCGTTTTCAGCAAGAATCTTTTTTAACAAGGTTACATCTGGTTTAGGTGGATATTTATTATCTTGACCTTGGACTTTAATAAAATTAATTTCGCCAAGTTTATCTTTAATGAGTTTTTGTAAAATTTCATCTGGTTTATTGGAAAAAATTAAAAGTGAATAAGCTCTATTTTCAAGTTCTTTAAGCGTATCAACAACTCCATTAAAAGGTTCACTTACATATTGATATTTTTCATAATTTTTCAAAAATAAATTGAAATCTGCAGGCTTTTCATTATTTTTGCAAGCTAAATTAAATAATCTTTTGGCACCTCTACCGATAAAAGTTTTAACAGTATTTTTATCGTATTGATATGGTAAACCAATTTCTTTTAAAGTGACATTGACAGCTTTTGTAATTCCTGTAAGCGTATCGATCAATGTTCCATCTAAATCAAAACAAACAAATTTTTTCATAAAATTTATCGTTAATATGTTATCAAAGCACTATTTAGAATTAAATAGGTAAAATAATATTTTTGAAAAATAATCTTATTTATAAAAAGGTGAAAAATGGTGTTTTTTAAAAATTCACGGAGTTTTTTTAATTTTTTCCGAGAATTAATATGAATCTTCTGGAAATTTGGTCAAAAAATACTAGTTTTTTCAAAAAATATATACTTTTTTCACCATCAAAAAATTAATAATTAATCAATTATTCCTTTTTTATAATTGATGTGAAAAGCTTTTCCTAATTCTTTCAAGTTATCATTAGTGATAGATTGAACTATTTTCTTATCGCAAATTTTCATATAAATTTCTGCGGCTTTCTCAATTGTTTCAATAAGACCAAAGACTTCATCTAGAGTTTTGCCTGTGCAAAATAAACCATGTTGTGCCCAAACAACACTTCTATATTCTTTCATTTTTAAAGCTGTTGCTTCACCGATTTCATCTCCACCACAAATAATCCATGGTAAAACTCCAATTCCTTCAGGAAAAACCACCATTGATTCTGTTTGCATTTTCCATAGAATTTCGGTCCATTTATTTTCATCTAATTCCAAAATATGTGACATACAAATAATATTGGTTGGATGACAATGGATGACTAATCTATGGTCTTTATCAATTTGCAATCTTTCAATATGACATTTTAAATGAGTAGGAGCTTCACTTGTTGGTTTACCTCCATCTTTATAACCCCATAAAAGACCAAGAGTATTCTTATCAAGAACTTTTAAAAGGCCTAAATTTGTTTCAGGATCTTTTAGACAATTTTTAAAATATTTTTGAGTCCCTGTAATTAAGAAATATTTGCCAATAATTGGAGCCATATCAAAATCATAAGTGAATTTTCTTGTTACATTTTCTTTTTTAACTATGGTCTTTACTTCTTCATCGGTTAGAATGTAAGAAAAATTTCCGCCATTTCTTTCGTCCCAACCATGTTTATACAATAAATCAATTATTTCAGTAGCTTCTTGTATCACTTTTTCCATTTTTAATTACCTCTTTTTGACATTACATCTTTTTCGTATTTTTTAACATCTTCGTAGAAATCATTTTTAATATTTTCTTCTTTTAAATATTCTTCATAAACTTCTTCCCAAGGAAGTTCTCTTATTTTTTCTTGAAGATAAAGAATTTTTGTATGATCTCCTTCTTTTTGTGCTTCGCTTAAGAGTTTCCAAGGTGTCAAGCTTGCTTTAATAAGTGCTTTAATTAAATTTCTTGCACCAATTATTAAAGCATCAACTCTATTAATTGAACCATCAAAGAAATCCATAGCAAGATAAGTTCTATCAAAAGCATCATTTTTAATTAATTCATCACAAACTTCTTGAAGTTCATCATTTAATTTCAATACATGATCGCTATCCCATCTAACTCCACGAGATGTATGTAAGGCGATTTTAGGGAAGAATAGTAAAAGTGAAGAAATTTTATCACTAACATTTTCGGTTGGATGGAAATGCCCCATATCAAGCAAAGGAACAAGATTATTTTCCTTTGCATAACTTAAATAAAATTCAAAAGAACCAACTGTAAACGATTCGACACCAATCCCAAATACTTTAGACTCAACACTAACATCAACTAAATTTCGATCGAATTTATAGTCTAAAATTTTATCTAAAGAATTTTTAAGATTTTTTCTTAGTTCGATACGATTTGATGGACTTTCTTTAAGACCATCAGGTACCCATATATTAACTAAAACTTTTTGATTTAACTCTCTTGCAATGTCTTCACTAGCTTTAATCGAATTCACGCAATGCTTAATCCAATAATTTCTAACGTTTTCATCATACGAGGATAAAGTTAAATTATCTTTTAACATTTCTGAAGCAAAACAAGTTGGATTAAAGTCGATTCCAATGTTATTTTCTTTAGCAAATTCAATCCACCTTCTAAAATTTTTCGCACTAATTTCGCTTCTATCAACTAAATCATCGCTTTCATAAATTGCGTGTAAATTCACTTTCTTTTTGCCCGGAATAAATTTTAAAGCTTCTTTTAAATCACTTGTTAATTCTTCAAAATTTCTTGCTTTAAATGGATAATTGCCAGTTGATTGAATTCCGCCAGTTAAAGATTCTGCTTTTAAAAATCCATCAATATCATCAAGTTGCCAACATTGAATAGAAATTGGCATATTTCTAACTTTTTCTATCGCTTCATTTGGATTGATTCCAAATTCTTTAAATTTTTTAACAACTTCTTCTCTCATTTTTTATTCCTCCACTTACTCTATTTGAGAATAAATATTTCCTAAGGCACTAGCTTCAATTGGTAAAGCTATTACTTTTTTATTTGTTATTTTGCTTGTTAATTCATTTAAATAATCATTTTTCGCTCCGCCGCCAATAATATAAATATTTTTATATTTATTGTTAGTGAGTTCTTCAATTTCTTTAATAGCATTTCTATATGCAAATGCTAACGAATGAAATGCCGAATTAAAAATATCGCATTCGTTTTCAATATGCATACTCTTTTCTTTAAAATAGTTAAAAATTTCATCTTTCATACTTTTTGGCGCTAAAAAACGCGCATCATTTACATCAAATGTTTCCTTAAAAGATGAATTTTTGGCTTTATTAATGATTTCTACGAAATCTAATGAATATTCTTTACTTAAACATTGAATAATCCAGAGACCCATAATATTTTTTTGAAAACGAACATAATCTGGCCCTAACTCATTAGAAAAATTATATTCTTTAGCTCTTTTTGAAGTTATAGGATTTTGAATTTTAGCTCCTAATAGCGACCAAGTTCCACTCGAAATATAAAGTGACTCTTTATCAAGATCTTTTAATGCTTCAACCGCACTCGCTGTATCATGAGTAGGTGCTAGTTTAACCATTATATTTGCACCGATTTCTTCTGCAACTTCTTTCTTCAAATAACCGATAGAATACCCTGGTTTTTCAAGCTTTTTACTCAATAACCATGCAAAACCTAACTCTTTTCCTAAAAGCTCAGAAAATTTACGATTTTTAATATCTAATAAATTTGTTGTTGAAGCGTTAGTAAGTTCATAAACTTTTTTACCTGTTAACAAAAAATTTAAATACTCAGGAATCATTAAAAATGTTTTAGCTTTTCTTAATCTCCCATCAACTTTGTCTTTGTAAAGTTGATAAATTGTATTAAATTTTTGGAACTGAGAACCGGTAATTTCATAAAGTTTATCTTCACTAATTATTTCTCTAACTTCATCTATAATTTCACAAGTTCTATTATCTCGATAGGAATAAACAGGTCCAATAATTTCATCATTTTCATCGAGCAAAACATAATCGCAACCCCATGTATCAATAGCAACAGACTCAATTTTTGGAAATTTTTTAAAAGCTTCTTTGATTCCATTCTTAACTTCTTTAAATAAATGCTCTATGTCCCAACATTTATGAGAATCGTTTACAATAAACCCATTTTTAAAACGATAAACTTCAATAAGTTTTTTAACTTTAGTGTTATAAGCTTCAACCTTCCCACCACTTGCACCAATATCGATCGCCAAATGAATTTTTTCTGGTATTTTTTCAATATTTTCCATAAAAATTAAAAATTTTAAATCCTAGTTTTAAGTTTTCACGTTTTTTATTAAAGTTTTCACGGGTTACAAATCATATTCAAAATGATATTTACCACCTTTAATATTATCAATTTTTTTATCATTAATAATAAGTGTTGATAATGTATTTGCTGGTAAAATAATATCAATTAAACACTTTTCATTTTCCTTTTTCCAACTAACAGAAACTTTACCATAAACACTATCATAACTGCCTTTGGCAAAAGTTATATTTCCACCAATTATTGGTTTAATTAAGAAACTATTTTCTTTAACGACATTAATACCAAGCATTCCATTAAAAAGCCATTCAACCATTGCGCCTTTAGAATAATGATTTAGCGAGGCGACGCCAGTTTTAGCAAGTGGTCCTTCCCAGGATTCCCAGACGGATGTTGTATCGTTTTTAGCCATAAATAACCAGCCAGGATTTTCCTCATTTTCTAAAAGTTTATAAGCGTATTCTTTATCGATTTTTGTTAAGACTTCAAGAATAAATGGTGTCGAAAGAAAACCAGTTCCGATTCTCCAAGAAAAATTATCAAGTGCTTTGATAAGTCTATCTTCCACTTTTTTAGTTGTCTCTTCATCAAGTAAATCCATATATAAAGGTCTAACTAATTTAGCTTGTCTATCTGTATCCAATTTAAAACGATCGAGTTTAACTAACTCTTGATAAGCGCGCTTTGTTCCTAAAATATATTCTTCTAACCATTTAGCATCTTTTTCTTTGCCTAAAATTGAAGCGATTTCTCTAACTTTAGATAAAGTATAATTTGTATAGGCTGTAGATTCTTCTGGATGAGGAACAGCTACATCTTTCCAAGATTGATCATAAATTTCTTTTGGTTCAAGCCGTTCACCATAAGATTGTCCTTTATTTACTAAATACTTTTTGATTTTATGTGTCATTTTAATTTTTGGAGCTAACACACCAGTTTTTCCACATCTTGAAATCATAAATTTTGCGTAGCGCATAATGTTATCATATGAATCTTGAAGAATTCTCTTGTCGCCATATTTTAAATAATGCCTATAAGGTATTAAAACTCCAGCACATGCCCAGCCAACAGATCCATTTAAAAAATTCATATAAAAATCTTCCCCAACAGTTGGTACTATTTGGTAGAATTTTCCATTTTTAGTTTGGGTATCTTTTAAATCATTGATGTATTTTCTTGCAAAAGAAGCATAATTAACTAAATATGATGCTGAATTGAAGAAAATTTGCGCATCTCCTGTCCATCCTGCTCTCTCACGTGTTGGACAATCAGTAGGCACATCAACCGAATTGTCTTTTAAAGACCAAAGAGTGTTGTGATAAAACTTATTAATCAATTCATTTGAACATTCAAAAGTTGAAGAGTCTTCAAAAGCGTTATAGACACTAATTGCTTCAATTTCAAGTTTGTCAGAAATATTTTCAATATCGCTTTCAATTTCAACAAACTTAAATCCGCCATAATAAAATTTAGGTTTATAGTCGTTTAATCCTTCTTTACATTCATAAACTATCATTTGAAGAGGTGTAACTTGCCATTTTGCATAGAGTTGAAAATTCTTTTGCGAAATTTCATTATTTTCACCAATCATCTCAGCGAACTTTAATTTAATAAAATTCCCTTGTTTTGCATTGATTTTAAACGAAACATACCCTGTTATCATTTGTGGAAATTCGATGATTAACTTGCCACTTGGTGAAATAAATTTTCTTTTAGGCACAAATTTTTCCATTTCTTTAACTTGAAAATTATTTGAACATTTTAAATTTTTAAGAGATTCATTTGTTAATATGGCTTTATCTTTATAAGTAGGTACAAGATTTGCCTTTACTCTTTCGCCATCTCTTAAATCATTAATTCCTATAGGTCCATCATTTGACCAAGAAAATGAATCATCAGTTAAAATTTTTGTCACTTTTCCATTTTCATCATAGATTTCAAGTTGAGCAAAAACTTTAGTTTCTTTTCCATAGACATTTCGGTGTCCCCAAGCACCATTACTTCCTCTATACCATCCATCCCCAAGCACTAATTCAAGTGAATTTTTACCTTCTTTAATTAAACTAGTGACATCATATGTTTGATATTGAATTCTATGATGATAATTAGTTGATCCTGGATTTAATACTGAATCGCCAGCTTTTTTGCCATTAATTGATGCTTCATAAACTCCAAGTGCGGTTGCATAAAGTCTAGCTCTTTTGACTTTAAAATTTATTTCAAAATCTTTTTTAAAATAGTCGGCTGGATATCTTCTTTTTTTACTTGCCTTATAATTTCCTTTTATAAAATGAGCTTCAAATTCTTTATTATCTAATAAGCCAAACTCAAAATAAGCATGTTCGCTTTCTTCGCCTTTTTCTCCATTTTCATCAATTAAAGTAACAAAATATTCAACCCTATCTCTACTTTTAAAAGGATAATCAAATATGTAATTCATTGATGAAGATCTCATCTCATCAGTTTCAATAAGATCTCCATCGTTTACTTTAAAAGATACGATATAGGCGCTTTGATTTTTATCGCCTTCATCGTTCCACGTTATACGAGGATTTTTGATATCTATTCCAAGTGGATTAGTTAAAAATTCACATTTTAAATTAACTGCTTTCATGATTATTTACCTTCTTTAGAAAGAGCAAGTCTCTTTTGATAATCCTCAAAAATTGCATGACCTCTTTTTTCTTCTTCGTTCCAATACTCGTTAAGTTTTTCTTCTTTTTCTTTAACTTTTGCAAGGAATTTTTCTTTTTGAGCATCATTTAAAGCATTAAATTTAGCATCAGCTTTTTCTTTTCTTGCTTTCTCTTTAAGCTCTGCTTTTTCTTTTTGAAGTCTTTCTTTTTCCTTTTCTTTATTTTCTTTTACTTCTTTATTATGAAGATAGATTGCATATTCTCTTTCATAATCCAAACCTTTAGTTTCACATCTAACTTTAAGTTCTTCTTTAAAGTGTTCTTCTGCTTCTCTATTTTGAATTTCAACCATTTCCGCATTTCTAATTTCAGCAGGTTTCCATTCTTTTCCTTCTTTTTTGTAAGTTTCTTTTTCTCTTTCAACAATCTCTTTTTGTTTAAAATGAATTGTTTTTTCAGGATTTACAAAAAGAATAATTATTGCACAAATTAAACCAGTAATAATTTCAATTCCTAAGAATGCCCAAATAATGAAAGTATTTACCGAATCATTTTGGATAAAAACAGTTGAACTTGTTCCATCAATGTTTTTAATAACTTTTTGAACTTCATTTGTGATCTCACCAGGAACATTTCCTGTAACTGGTTCAACATAACCCAGTCCTGTAATCATTAAATTAAAGAAACCAGTTCCAATTCCAATTGCGCTTGTTGAAATGATGTTATATAAAGCCATTGCACTACCATCACTTCTAAATCCCGTCTTCCATTCAAGTGAATCTAAGCAATCAGCAAATAAAGCCATAAAAACATAGGCACATGGAAGTCCGCCAATATTTTTAATAAATTGACCTATCAAAACAATGACCATGTTATAAGGATTAATCATACAAATTATGCCACCAAGTGCATATAGCAAAAACCCTACAACTGTAATGTTTCTTTTGCCGAACTTTTTAGCAAGTGGCCACACTGCAAAGATACCAATTCCCATTGGCACGCCACCAATAACCGAAATCATTGTTTGAGTTGTGCCATCACTATACTTACCTAAAATATAGTTTGAATAATAAATGAGTCCTAAATTTTTAACTTGTGAACCAAAGCTATAGAAAACGAAATAAATCATTAAAAGAATAATATATTTATCTGTAAAAATAGCTTTTAATTGTAATTTATATGGGATTTTATTTTCTTCAACACCAACATTTTCTTCAGTAATTCTTTCTTTAGTATAGAAATATTCCATAAGAGTTAAAGGAAGAACTAAACAAGAAAAGATTGACATTGCAACTATCCAAGCAGTTGAAGAAACGCCTATCATTGGTAAAACAACAAATGGAAAAACTAAAGCAACGATTATTCCTGAGGTACAAATTGTTGCAATTTGAGTAAAGACAGAAAGTTTACCTCTTTGAGTAACATTTCTTGTTGAAAGAGGCACCATCATGTTGTGCGCCATGCTATAAATTGAATAAGCAAACGAATAAAAAAGATTATAAGTAAGCATTACCCAAATTGATTGAACTATTTCATTAGTTTGAGGAATTATAAAAAGCAAAATTCCAAAAATAGTCATGAGTGGAGCACTAAGAAGTAACCAAGGACGGGCTTTTCCTTGTTTTGATTTAGTGTGATCAATTAAATAACCATACCCAACATCAACTACCGCATCGATAATTTTAGAAAGAATTGGGAATAAACCTAAAAAGAGCCCTCCCCACATGTAGCCAAGTCCTGCAACATCAAGATAGAATTGGTTAAGGTAACTTCCTAAAATTGCGTTGAGTAACAAGGCTCCGGCCGGTCCGACAAGATAACCAAGCCACGCTTCTTTCCCTTTAACGTTATAAGATTTTACCTTTGAATTGAAAAATCTTTTTCCAAGAGTCATTTTTACTTCCATAATTATTTGTCCTTTCTAAGTAAAACTTTTAAACCTCTTAAATAATGACCATTTATAAATTCAACTAAAGCTAAAGCGACTTTGAAAGTAAGTTGACCACTTGAAGAAAAACAAAGTGAGCGTAAATTGTTATTTGGCATCATTTTTGCAACAAAATATCCGCTTTTCATCTCTCTTTCTCTTAGTGCTTTATCTTCTATTTTTTGAGCTTTTTTATATTTTGATAAACCAACATTAATCGTTGATTTTTTAAAGATTTTTCCAACAAATGAATCAAATTCGCCAATTGGAGTTTCAAGAGTATATGGCTTTTTATTGAAAACATATTTTGGAATTTTAAATTTTAATAATTCTTCAAAAACTTCATCAGGCACAATCGACTCATCAAGTTTTCCGTTCTTTTTATAAGAATAGGCATAATTAACTTTTTCTGAGTTTATATTTTCAATTACATTTCCTTTTATAAATACAACTTCTTTATAAATTTCTTCACGTGAATTTTTACTGATAATTATCGTATAATTTCCGTTTTCTAAGACAAAATCTTTTGTGTTTATATCGTAGACTTTAAGTGTATCGTAAGGAATTTCTAATACGAATTCTTTTGCTTCACCAATCTTTATTTCTTGTTTCTTAAAAGCTTTTAATTCTTTGATTGGTCGAATAATATTTGAATCAGGTTTAGAAACAAAAACTTCAATTACATCTTTTGCATCAAAATTACCAACATTTTTTACATTTAATTTAATAATGACTTTTCTATTTTCTAAGTCATTTTTAATTTCAAAATTATCATAAGAAAATTTTGAATAAGATAATCCATATCCAAAAGGATAATTAACATCAATATTAAATGAATCATAATAGCGATAGCCTACAAAAAGTGATTCTTTATAAACTTCAATTGGTGTTTTTGTGAAATTTTCACCAAAAGGCACATCTTTATAATCTTTTATATATGTTTCATTCAATCTTCCTGATGGAGAAACTTCACCATATAAAATTTTATAATAGATTTCGCCAAGTGCTTCGCCACACATCGCAAAATTTACAATAGCACTAACCTCATTTTTAAAAGGTAAAGTTACAACTGACCCATTGAAATTAGTAACAATTATTTTTTTATTTAATTTAATTAATTCATTTAATAAATGAATTTGATTTTTAGGTAAATTTATCGAGTCGCGATCAAAGCCTTCTGATTCAATAAAATCATTTTGAGCCACTAAAAATACAATTTTTTCGTAGTTTTTAGCTTTTTCTAATGCTTCATTTTCTAATTTTTCATTAGTTTTATTTTCTAAAATTTCATAACCTTGTGCATAATCAAATTCGAGTTCATTTACTTTTTCAAAATATTCATCAATATGAACTAATCTATATGGATTTAATAACGATGATCCGCTTCCTTGATATTTATTTTCTTTAAAAAGTTCACCTACAAAAAGAACTTTCTCATTCTTTTTGAGTGGTAAAACATTATCTTCGTTTTTAAGTAAAGTTACACCTTCAAGCCCTGCTTCAAGTGCAATTTTATAATTTTCTTCAAAAATAGATTTATCGTATTTATTTTTGTTTTCAGTTTTATTTAAAAGTTCTAAAACTCTTCTTACTGAATTATTTAAGGTTTCTTCTTTTATTTTTCCACTTTTTACCCCATCAATAACAAGCTTAACATTTTCTTCGACTTGGCCTGGCATTTCAAGGTCATTTCCATTATTTAAAGCTTCATCTCTATGTACAATTCCACCCCAATCTGTGACATTAACCCCGCAAAACCCCAATTTTTTTCTTAAAAGTTCATTTTGAGTATAATTATTTTCGCTTGAATGAATTCCATTGATTTGATTATAAGAAGACATAATTGCATCTGTTTCGCCATCTTTTACTATCATTTCAAAAGGTTTTAAATAAACCTCATTTAATGTTCTATCATCAATTATTGAATTACCAACAAAACGATATTTTTCATTATTATTACAAGCAAAATGTTTTGGAGTAGCCGCTATGTTTTCAGTTTGTAAACCTCTAACAAAGCTTGTTCCTAACTTACCTGCCAAAAAAGGATCTTCACTATAATATTCAAAATTTCTTCCACATAAAGGATTACGTTTAATATTAACAGAAGGACCTAGAAGCATATCTATTTCGTAATATGCAGCTTCTTTCCCAATAGATTCACCAACTTTAAATAAAATTTCTTCATTAAAAGTTGATGCTAAAACAGTTCCTGTTGGGAAAACAGTTGCAGGCAAAGAATTGCTTATCCCCGTTAAATTATCGCTTTTTGGGTCGGTTATTCTAATTCCGTTTGGCCCATCAGACATTTTTAAAGCTCTTATTCTATAACTTGGATAAGAAATTAATGACATATTTTTATTACCACTTAATAGTTTAGCTTTCTCTTCTAGACTCATCTTTTTGATTACTTCATCAATATTAATCATAATTCACCCCACTGAAAGCGCTTACAATAATATTAAAAAGGAAATAAATCAATATTTCTTGTCATTTTGTTCAAATATTTATACTATTGTTCTAATGAAAGACATTGATTTAGATTTTTTTATCAAAAATATTGCTGATTTATGTGCTGTGCCAATCAGATATTTTGTTGATGGTTCATTCAAAAACATCTACTCAACAGTTGAAATTAAAATTGATCCTTTTGAATTCGTAAAAGATGAAATTTTTAAATTAGAAAAACATATCGATTATTTTACAAGTAAGAACAATTTTTATTATGTCATCGTTCAAAATGAAAACACAAAAATAATAATCGGACCTTCATTTTTTAACATCCCTGAAGATTACACATTAAATCGAATATGTTTTGAATTTAATTTAAATAGAGAAGACTCAATTTCATTTAAAAATACGATAAAAACTATAAATCGCTTTCCACTTGAAACACTTCTACAAATTGCTTGTTCTTTAAATTACATTTTAAATGACGAAAAAATTAAATTAGGTGATCTTTTAATGAAAGATTTAAAAGTTCCTACTCAACAAATAGAGCAAAAAGAACAAAATGAGAATGAAAAAATAGTATTGCCTCACAACACAATGAAAATTGAAAATGAACTTTTAAGCATTGTTAAATCTGGTGATTTAAATAAACTTAAATTTTATATTGAAAATATTCCTTCATTTAGAACAAATTCAATTGTTGAAAATCAAATAAGACAATCAAAAGACTTATTTATTACAACTATTGCTTTAATTACACGTGCTGCAATAAGTGAGGGCGTTAATATCGAAGAAGCTTTAACTTTAAGCGACAATTTTATTCAAAAAATAGAAAACTCTCGTACCATGAAAGAATTAAACGAAATCATCCTTAGCGCTTTAACAGAGTTTACAACAAAAGTTTCTTACCTAAAAAACGTACAAACTCAAACTGAATTTACCCTAAAATTATCCAATTTCATAATTCATAATATCTCGCGAAAATTGACGATTGATGACTTAGTTAATAATTTTTATATCTCAAAAACTTCATTATGTGAAAAAGTTAAAAACAACAGTGGCTTAACAGTTAACGAATTTATTAACACCACTAAAATTGGTGTGGCTAAAGATTTATTATCAAATACAACAAACTCAATACTTTCGATTTCTGATTACTTAGGCTTTAGTTCTCAAAACCATTTTGTGAAAGTGTTCAAGAAATATGTTGGCACAACTCCTTCTGAATACAGAAAAAATCAAAATTTAAAAAATAGTTGAGCTAACCATGGTTTTTGAGAAAAATCGAATTTAATTAATTTATTTTAAAAGATAAATAATAAGGGATAGTTAATATATTTTGTGTCTCTCCTAAATTTGAAGAGGTTAGTTTAACTAATCTATCGACATTGTACTTTGGATTTGAAAGCACTTCCTTTGCTGATTTAGCATTTCCGTTTTTTGCTTTTACCTCTAATAAGGTAATAAACGAGTTAACTTTAGAAACAAAATCAATTTTTAATCCACTTCTTTTCGAAAAATAATAAAAATCCTTTTTGCTTTTTATTAAAGCATCAGCAACGAGACTTTCATAAATCATTCCTTTGCCAAAAGATAAATCATTTGTGAGTATTTTAAACTTAATATCACTATCAAGCATTCCAATCGTCAAACCAATATCTGTTAAATAAACTTTAAAATCATTTTCGATCTTAAATGCACTTAGTGGTTCCTCAAAAGTCGTTATATTGTGGCACAATTTAATTAAGCCATATTGTTCAAGCCAAGTTAGTGCGCTCTTATATGTATAATTTTTATTTTTGTTTCCAACCATGCTGTAAGTAAACTTCTTATTTTCTTTAGAAAGTTGATTAGGAAGGGAAATAAATACATCTAAAATTCTTGCTTTTTCTAATTCATTACGGACAATTTTTCCATCTTTACTTAAATGTGTTTCAAAGTCATCTTTATAGTTTTGAATAATATTTTTCTGATAGTGATCAACTTCTGAAAATCTTTTGTTCTAACATAAGCTTCTACCACTTCTGGTAAGCCACCTACACATATATAAATTCTAATCCAGTTTAAAAATAGTTCATGTAAATAAGAAGGAATTTCTTTTTTTCATTAAAACATTCCTTTATAATTTCTATCAAATTTAAAGAAACATTATTGGCCCGTAAAAATTCTTCAAAATCCATCGGCATCATTGTTATTACTTCTTCAGAGCCAACGCAATCCCTCTACTATTTTCGCTTGTATCATTATAACCACTTATTCCCAAAAAAGATCCAGTACAAATAACATCAAATCTTTCATCTCCATTAAAATATTTAAGTGAAGATCTTGCATTTAAACAATCTTGAATTTCGTCAAAAATTAAAATTGTTTTGTGAGGCACCATCTTCGAATTTTTAATTATCTTGTTTTCATCAGGAAGAGCTGTTATCATTGCTGAAATATAATCGATGTTAAAATTACCAGCAAATATTTTTGCTAAATCTTTATCTTTACGAAAATCCAAAAAGAATGCATTTTCATATTTTTCTTTAGCAAATTCTTTTGCGGAAACTGTCTTACCGATTTGCCTTAGACCCTTAATAATCAATGGTTTTTTGTTTTCTCTTGCGTACCATTTATTTAGATATTCGCTAATTTTTCTTTTAAACATATTAATTTATCTAAATTATATCGATAATAATCGTATTTTTAGATACATTTAAAAGATTAAACCAGAATTTTTCAAGCGAGTTTTTCCGAAAAGTCAGAATTTTTCAAGCGAGTTATTAAGAAATGTCAGAATTTTTCAAGCGAGTTCTTCCAAAAAATCAGAATTTTCGGGTGAGTTTTTCAGAAAAATCAGAGTTTTTCAAGCAACTTTTATCAAATATGAAAATTCACAAGGTCAGAATTTTTAGTTACTTTGCATATTTTTACAAGAAAAAAATAAGTTAAGTTGCATATAATTACAACTTAAAAAAGGAGAAAGTTGCATATAATTACAAGATTGCGAAGGATTTAACTGCCGATAAGACAACCCACATTTTCTTCTTGAGCCCGTCTATCAAAGACCGCAATCATTGCAATCTTTTTTAATCTGGTTAAAAATTATTCTGCTTCTAGAAAGACTTTCCAATTTAAAAAGAATATTAATTAATAAATCTGCTTCATTAGTTAAAATTCTAGATATGTATAACAATTCAAACTATTTAACCGTGGGTGAGTTAAGTCCAAACTTTTTGAATAAAATTCAAAATTATCAAAAATAAATATTGGCGCTTCTAAGCGTTCATAATTTTAATGAGATTTTTTTAAAATATAACGAATTTAAATATAGTAAATTTAATGTGAGATTTGCAGGGTTTTTGAAAAAACACCTATTCATTAAATGAAAGTTCATTAATTCCCGGCACAAGTTCACAATGAAAATCTTTAAACATAAACTCAGCTTTTGTGTTTGGAGGTATTGATATTTTAAAATTGATTTTTTTATTTTCTCTTTCCCAAGACGCACTCACTCTTCCATATAAAGAATCATAATATCCTTTTGCAAATTTAAAAGTTCCACCAATTACTGGTTCAATTTTAAAAGAGTTTTCAGCATTAACATTTATACCAAGTACAGCTTTAAAAAGGAACTCTACCATTGCGCCTTTTGAATAGTGATTTAAGGAAGATAAACCATAATTTTGTTGTACGCCTTCCCAACTTTCCCAAATTGATCCAGTCGAATTTTTTGCCATATAAAGCCAACCTGGTTTTTCTTCATTCTCAAGCAATTTATAAGCGTATTCTGGATCGATATCTTTTAAAACAAAAAGTATAAATGGGGTTGATAAAAATCCTGTTCCAATTCTCCAAGAAAAATCATTTAAGTCTACGATTAATTTATTTTGAGCAAATTTCTTTTGCTCTTCATCAAGTAAATTCATATATAAAGGGCGAACAAGTAAGGCTTGTCTTTTGGTATCAAGAGAAAATTCCTTTAAAGTTATTAGTTCTTGATATGCTTCTCTTGTTCCCTTTATATATTTATCTATTTTTTGCGCTTCTTCTTCATGTCCTAAAACTCGTTCAATTTCCTGAAAACAAGTTAAAACGTAATTTGTATAAGCAGTTGAAACTTCTGGATGAGGAAAAATTACATCTTTCCAATCTTGAGGATAAATATCATTTGGCTCAGCCCATTCTCCATACGATTGATCTCTTCTAACTAAATATTTTTTATTTTTATGAGATATTTTGATGTGTTTTGATATTGGTCCACCCCGTTTTCCAATTCTTTTAATCATAAAATTGATATATTTTTTCATTGGCCCATATATTGATTCAAGATATTTTTTATCGCCATACAATTTATAAAATCTATATGGTATTAAGATTCCAGCATCAGCCCACCCAACTGAACCATTTAATGTATGCATGAAAAATGGCTCATTAACTGTTGGAACAATGTGAGAAAAACGACCATCTTTGAATTGTCGATCAATTAAGTCATTAATATGTTTTCTAATAAATGGTGCATAATCCATTAAATAAGCTGCACTATTAAAGAAAATTTGTGAATCCCCAGTCCAACCAGCTCTTTCGCGAGTAGGACAATCAGTTGGCACATCAACCGAATTTGATTTTAAGGAATTTATCGTATTTTTAAAGAAAATATTAACTAAATTATTTGAACATTCAAAATTAGAAATTAGCGATAAATCACTATAAATTACGATTTGTTTAAAATCAGTCAATTCATAAGGCACATCACTTTCTATAAGAGCATATTTAAATCCACCATAATAAAATTTTGACTTATATTCATTAATTCCATCTTTAAAAATATAGTTAATTTCTTGTTTTGGTGTATCACCATATTTTGTATGATCTTGAATATTTAGTAATGAAAATTCCCCATCATTATCGATATATTCACCCATCACAATACGGATTTTATCGCCTTTTTTACCTTTTAATTTAAAAGCAATATATCCACTTAAATTGTTTTCAAAAAGTAAAACATGTTTCTTTTTAGGTGTGATGATTTCTTTTATTGGATAATGTTCTTCTTTTTCTTTCACAAAATAGTTATTTGAAGCTTTCAAATTATATTTTTTGTGGATTTCTTTGGCTCTTCCTTTATAGGTAGGAACAAGATTAGCGTCAAAAAATTCACCATCTTTAATATCATTAAAAATAATAGGACCATCGTTCGACCACGAGAACTTATCATCACTTAAAACTTCAAAAAGAAGCTTATCACCGCTAAAAAATTCACATTGCAGGAAAGCTTTACTTACTTTTCCAAAAGTATTTGGTTTTCCACTCCCACCATTATTTCCACGATACCACCCATCACCAAGTATAATTTTTATCTCGTTTCTACCTTCTTTTAATAGAGGTAAAATGTCGTATGTTTGATATTGAACCCTTTTACGATAATCAGTCGAACCTGGTGCCAAAACAAAATCACCGACTCTCTTATCGTTAATAGAAAGTTCATATAACCCACACGCACTTGCATAAGCTCTTGCTTTTGTAATTTTATTTAAGTCTTCAATAGAAAATTCTTTTTTAAAATAATCGGCTGGGTATCTTGTTTTTCTTTTAACTTTATAATTGCCGCTTATCCATTTTGCATGAAAATCAGTCTCGTTCAAAAGACCAATTTCAAACGAATTTTCTTCGCTAAAAACATGAGTGTCATCATTTATTATTGCTTCAATTTTATATTTAATTATGTCCCTACTTTTAAAGGGGTTCGTAAAAATATAATTCATCGAACTAGATTCAACAAGCTCACTAACATAATTATTTTTATTAATTGAATAATGAATTTTGAAAGCTTTTTGTAAAAGCTTTTCATCTCCTTCAGATTTATAATTCCAAGTAATTCTAGGACTTAAAATATCGATGCCGATTGGATTAGTTAAATACTCACATTTTACATTTTCAATTTTCATAATTTTCACCTTTAAAATGTCAAATTGTTTACAAAAAGCCTGCAAAAACCATATATTTTTGAAAATTTTTCCAGGAATTTTGAAAAAACCAGTACTTTTTTAAATTTTCTTCGGAAATTTTTAATATTTCCGTATTTTTAAATTAGAGAAGCGTTTTTGTCGCCAAATATAGTCTCTTATATTTTAAATATTTTGATAAATATTTTTCGTGTAAACTTAAATTAGGTTTAAAAACTTCTTTTGTGTGAACTAAATTTTCTGATATTTCCTCTAGTGATAAATTAGGTTTGTCTCCCTTTATCGCTAGGATAATTGCGCCTAAAGTTCCACCATCACTTGTTGTAATGGTTTCAACTTCTTTACCTAAAACATCCGATAATATTTGAACAATTTTTCTCGTTTTAGAACCGCCTCCAATAACTCGAATCTTATTTGCATTAATACCTAATTCTTCAATAACTTTTAAGTTATCTAAAAGAGAAAAACAAACACCTTCTACAACACTTTTAGTCAAATCTTTTGTTGTATAAAAATCGTTTAGACCGAAAAACATTCCACAAGCACTTGGATCATTTATTGGACTTCTTTCACCAGACAAATATGGCAAAAATATAATTTCATTAAAATTATTTAGGTCAATTTCGTTAAAAATATAATCATAATTGTTTTTTCGTAATACCTTTTCAACCCACCATGTAAATGAATTTGCGGCTGAAAGTGTACATGCTAAATAATGGAATTTACCATTAGTATGTCTAAAACTATGAACTCTTGCCTCTTTATCGATATTTAAAGCATCACAAGATGCAAAAACTGTTCCTGAAGTGCCTAAAGAAATAAATACATCACCATTTTTTAATGTATTAGTTCCAGTTCCTCCGACTGCTTGGTCGCCTCCACCTATAACAACCTTACAATCTTTACTTAAACCAGTTATTTTTGTTAACTCAGACCTAACTTTCCCTATTACATCAAAACTATTGAAAATTTTAGGTAATTTAGATTCATTGATTTCAGCAATCCCTAACATTTTCTTAGAATATGTTTTATTTTTTACATCAAAGAATAATGTTCCGCTTAAATCTGAAACATCACTAGCGAATACCCCGCTTAATTTATATGCTAAATAATCTTTAGGAAGCATTATTTTTTCAATGTGATCAAAATTGTTCTTTTCATGCTTTTTAACCCATAGAAGTTTTGGCAAAGTGAATCCACATAAAGCAATATTTGCTGTTTCTTGAAGTAAAGTCTCTTTCCCAATTACATCATTCAAATAAGCAACTTCTTTTGTGGTTCTTGAATCATTCCATAAAATCGCGTTACGTATAATTTCATCATTTTTATTTAACAAAACTAATCCATGCATTTGACCACAAAAAGCAATCGAACGCACCTTTGATAAATCATGTTTTATTCCAAGATTAGCTAAACAATAAATTAATACTTCATACCATTCTTGTGGATTTTCTTCATAATAATTTGGCAAAGGATTAAAAAGTGTAATTTCTTTGCTTGAAGAATCGATTATTTCTCCACTATCATTAGCTAAAGAAACCTTTAAAGCACTTGTTCCTAAATCAACTCCTAAATACATAATTTATTTCTCGAATAAAATGCTATTTAATACAGACTCAAGATATTCCTGTCTTCCGCTTTGAACATTTATATCGTCATGTTTTAAAGCATATTCACTTAATTCTTCAAAATTAGTGGATTTTTGCGAGATTTTTTCTCCAATTCCGGTTTGATAACTTCTATATCTTTCTTCTTTAAATTCATCAATCCTGCCATCTTCAATCATTTTAACGGCTTTTCTTAAACCTAAAGCAAAAGCATCCATTCCTGCAATATAGGCAAGAAGAATATCTTCTAAAGTGTTAGATTGGCGCCTTGTTTTAGCATCAAAATTTAATCCGCCATTTGTAAATCCGCCTTCTTTTAAAACTTCATACATGCATAAAGTTGTATCGTAAACATTTGTTGGGAATTGATCGGTATCCCGTCCAAGAAGCATATCACCTTGGTTAGCATCAATACTGCCAAACACTCCATTGACTCTTGCTGTTCTTAATTCATGTTCAAATGTATGACCTGCAAGTGTTGCGTGATTTGCTTCGATATTTAATCTAAAATCATCCATTAAATTATAAGTTCTAAGGAAATTACAAGCGGTAGCAGCATCAAAGTCATATTGATGTTTTGTTGGTTCTTTTGGTTTTGGTTCAATATAAAAATCGCCTTTATAACCTTTACTTCTTGCATAATCTCTTGCCATTTGCATAAAATAACCAAGATTATCAAGTTCAACCTTCATATTTGTATTTAATAAGGTGTCATAACCTTCTCTTCCACCCCAAAATACATAGCCGGTTCCACCAAGTTTAATATTTGCATCTAAACAAGCTTTGACCTTAGCGGCACTTAAAGCAAAAACATCAGCGTTAGGTGAAGTTGCGGCACCAGCCATAAAAACTTTATCGCCAAAATTATTAGCTGTACACCAGAGAAGTTTCTTATTATGTTTCTTTTGTAAAACTGCTAAATAATCAACAATTTCTTTAAAATTGTCAAAGAATTCTTTTAAATTTTTGCCTTTTGGAGCAACATCAACATCATGGAAACAATAATAATCTATTGATAATTTATCCATTAATTCAAATGCGACATCCGCTCTTTTTTTATAAAGTTTCATTGGTTCAGTTTCGCCCCAACTTTTATCTTCAGTTGGTCCACCAAACATATCAACTCCACAATAATCTAAAGTGTGCCAATAAGACATAGCAAACTTTAGATGTTCTCTCATCTTTTTACCTAAAATAACTTCATCAGGATTGTAATATTTAAAGGAAAATGGATCTTTTGAGTCTGGTCCTTTATAAACGACTTTTTCAATTTCATTATACTTTTTCATATTTGAAACTCCTTATTTTATAAATTCATAAAGATAAATTGAGTTGCTTTTTGCAACAAAATTTATAATTGTTTTACCAAAATCCCTGCAAAAGTCCACTTTTTCTTTTTTTAATGTAGAGTTTTCACGGATTTTCACGATTTCTTCATCACTTAATAATTTCTTTTCACGAAGTTTCTTCCGTTCTTTCACAGGATTAACATGGTCATCATCAATACGATATAAATTAACTTCTTTATATTCTCCTTCGAGAGTTAATTTAATCTTTTCCTCGTTATTTTTATCAATATCAAAATCTTGATTAAAGACTAAAACTTGGTAACCATTATTCGTTTTATAAATATGGTATTCGAACTCTTTTTCTTCGTTTTTATCTAAAGTAATTTCATCATGTGATAAGTTATTTAAAATCTTGAACGCATAGAAAACTGGTTTAGGAATACCAACATTATTCACAATTCCAAATCCGCCAAAGAATGGTTTATTAATAATAAACGATTCTTCAAAGATATCACTTCCACACCAATAGGAAGCGCCTGCAATTGAATCATCCATTTCAAGAGCATATTTTAAAGCAAAAGTTGCTGCAACTTTATCGTCGTGATATGGTGAACAATAAACCGCCATTGTCGACCATTCAGTTATATATAAAGGATAATTTGGAATTTGAGCATGTGCTTCTTTATCCATTTTCTTAAATAAAGACTTAGGCCAATTTACATAATTTGATTTTTTATAGAAGAATTTTTGGTAAGTTTTACCAATATCCCATTTTTCTTTTTTAGCTTGATGTGCAATTTTCATGATATTTAATGAATCTTTAAATTCAAAAACATTTCCAAAAGCATCACCAACATAATGGTGAGTAGTAACAAAATCAGGTTTACAACCATTATTTTCACCAAAAGTTGTAAAATCTTTTAACCATTTACATTTACTAGTTGAAGGTCCACCAATTTCAAGTTTTGGATCGACATCTTTTAAGGCACAATATGCTGTTTTATAAAGTTTAAAATAATCTTTTTGTTTTCCATTAAAGAAAATTCCTAAATCTGGCTCATTCCAAACTTCAAATTTCCGTGTTTCGATTTCTTCTTTACCATAAGTTTCAACTAAAAATTCACCAAAATCATGAATGAATTTATAGTATTTGTCCCAACTTTTTGGTAAAGAAATATTGTTTTTATATCTCAAACCATATTTTTTCTTTTTAGCTAATGCTTCTGGCATAAAAGAAAGTTCTACAAATGGTTTAAAACCACAAAATAAAACATTATCCAAAACTTTCTTTACTTGTAAGAAATTGTATTCATAAATTGATCTAGAAAATGGCATCATCTTAAAATATGAATAATCTGATAATCTTTGAATGATGAGCATATCATCATCAAATAATCCATGGAATCTTAAATATCTAATCCCGGTTTCTTCATGAATGAGCTTAAGTTGCTCTACCATATCTTTTCTTAGCATGAACACAGCATGACAATTTCCAATACAAAATTGCCATTTGTCATTTCTCTTTTTAATAGGTTTACTTTCTAAATTATTTAATACTATTTCCATAAAAACCTCACTAAATCAATGTAAAATTTAAAAAATCAAAATTAGAATTATCGGCACATTCAAAAATAAATTCAATTTTTAACTTAGAATAAGATAACGAATTTAATCTTATTTCATATTTTTTCCAATTTATTGAAGAAGAAATTTTAATTTCTGAAACAATATCTTCGTTAAGTTTAATTTTAAGATTAGCTTCGCCATATCCTCTAACTTCAAGTTTAATTTTATTTAATTTTTCAACATGAAAATACATAAAACGAACAACACTATTTAAAGTTAAATTCGTTATAAAGTATTCATCTTTTTTAAATCTAATATATGGTGAATTAGATTTTCGGCCTCGTTTAACACAACCACTATTTTCATTAAATAAGGCACATTCTCTAACTGCTTCATATTTTCCTTTTCCAAGATAATTTGTGATGCCGCTTGTTGTCATCTCAGCTTGATTAAAAGAGCCATCCTTATTCATCGTGATTTTTTCAGCGTAGCACCATCTTTCAAAATTCGATTGATTAGTTAAACGATGATAAAAAACATAATATTCATCTTTTATTTTTTCAACTGAGCCATGAATTGTGCCAACATTATCTTCATAAACTTTGTTGCCTTTATATCCAATATTTCCAGAAGAGATAACTACACCTCGATAAACAAAATCTCTATCCGGATATTTACTAGTAGCATAAGCAAGTTCACCATTTTCATTAGATGAGTAAATTAAATAATATGTATCGTTAAATTTTCTGATTGATGGTGCTTCATAAAACGCGTGATTGTATAATTCTGTTCCTTTTTTGGCACTTGTTTTAGAATTTAAAACCGATTTTGGTTCACATAAAACAGTTAACATATCACTAGGATCAATTTCAACAAAGGCACAATCTAAAATTGATGGATGAGTATTTTTAATTTCTTTTACACTTCTTCCTGAAATTTTAGAAAGTACAAAATTATAAAGTGGTCTTAAAACCTTGCTTGAAAAATCTCTTCCTAGTCCCCATCCATAATAAAGATAAATTCTTCCATTATCATTAAGAACGGCTGGATCATTATTTAAAAATTTTAATACTGGTGCACCATCTTTATATCTTAAATCACCTAGATATTTAAATGGTCCATCAGGTGTTTTACTAACTGCAACAGAGATAGGACCAAAGTTTTTAGTATTTGGCCCCATCGCTGAATAATATAAATAATATTTCCCATCATTTCCCTTCACACAATCTGGAGCGTAATAATCAACAAGTTTTGTTTTGTCGATAGCATGTGGATCTTCTTTTTTAGAATAACTAATTTTATCCGCAACAAACTCATTAAGATTATTAACTTTAGCATGATAGAAAACATAATCTTCCATGCAGAATCTATCTCCACCTTTTTTATCGTGCGAGCCATAGAGATAAACTTCATCATCAAAGACATGTGCTTCTACATCAGGAATATATGTGTCAAATTTTAATAATGGATTCATATTAATTTACTTTCTTTTACTTTCTTCTTTTGCTTTAGCTTTTAAAACTTTTTTGTCAATTTTAGCTTGTTTTTTGGCTTCTTTAATTCTAACTTTTTCAAGATATTTATTGTTTTCAATTTCAAAATCTAAGCCTTTTCTTTCACAATATGCTTTAAGATCTTTTACTCTATTTTCTTCGTAAATTCTCTTAGCCTCAATATCTTCAAGTCGAGCTCTTTCTTCTGGTTCAATCCAAACTTTTCCAGCATCAAGCGTTTCTTGTTTTTGACGTCTAGTAAGTTCCATGTTCATAAAATCAATATTCTTTTCAACTGTAACAAATGGAAGAAGAACAATAAAGGCTGCCGAAACAATAATATCAACTCCATAAAAACATAAACCCATAAAGTTAGTAATCTCTTCAGTAGGCACAAATTCTGCAGTATCTTGAAATCCCATTTGAAGTAATGAAGATTCATAACCTCCAGCAAATGGGGCTGAAATTGCAACAGTTACGCCTGAAAAAATCAATGCTGCAAGTAAGCCTTCAGCTCTAAATCCATTTCTAAATTCAACGTGATCAAAAGCAAAACAGGTAAGAGTAGCAAAAATATAAGCATTTGGAAGTTGACCAATTTGTCTAATAAAACCACCAACAAGAGCAAGAGGCATATTAGATGGGGCAATAATGCCCATTACACTTCCAATAAAGAATAAGATATAACCAATTAAAGTAACGTTTTTAACACCATATTTTTTAGCAAGTGGATAGATTGCAAAAGCGCCAATTCCAAGTGGGACACCAGTTATGATTTGATAAAGCGAAAACATTGCCCCATTCTCTTGTCCACCAAGAAGATATTTAATGTAATAATATTGAACATTTCCACCCTTAAAATTATCACTAATTGTAATAATTGTTGTAAGGATAAATAAAATAATGAAATATTTGTCTTTAAGTAAAGCTTTAAATTGCGTTTTCAAAGGAATCTTATTGACATCTTTATTTGTTTCCTCAGTTTCTTGATCGATGATTCTTTCTTTAGTGAAATAATATTCCATAAAGAATAAAGGCACAGCGATAACTGATAAAATAATCATTAAGATTGGGTAACCATTAATATCGTGGTCAAGCCAAAAAGGTAAAACAACTGAATTAACAAGTAAACCAATTAAGATACCACTAATTAAGGTCCAACATAATTTTCTAAAGAATGTTAATTGAGTTTTTTCGATTTTATTATGCGTTGATAAGGAAACAATATTATCTCTAAAAAGATTGAAATATTGTTGGCAGATAACGCTATAAACAATAAACATTGTAAAGAAATAACCCCAATAGGAATCTCCAAGTACATTTCCTGGGAAAAGGAACATTAAGCAACAAACGATTAATGTTAAAATTCCTGCAAAGAAATAAATTGGTCTAAATCTACCAAATTTAGATGGGATTTTTTCAATAACATAACCAACAGCAATACTAAATACAACGGCACAAATCTTAGTTATCGTCATAATGATTTCATAAGTTGTACCAATTGAAGATAATCCTGCTTCATTACCTGCAAAAATAATTGCTGATTGTTGTAAAAAGAATTTTTCAACAAGAGCCGCGACAGTGTTTACAACAAGAATTAAACCTAAAGGACCAACTAAATGTCCTAAATATTTTTCTTTTTTAGAAACACCAGTAGTATTAACTTTACTGCCTAAAAGTCGCGATAAAAAACCAGTTTTTTTCGTAGCTTGTTCCATAAATTATTCCTCTAACTTCTTGCCACTTGTGGCAATAATATCTTTATAATAATAGGCACTATCTTTAAAATATCTTTCTTCATTTTTATAATCAACATAGACTAATCCAAAGCGAGGTTCATATCCTTCAGCCCGTTCAAAATTATCCATAAATGACCAATATGAATAGCCCAATACTGGCACACCTTCATTAATTGCTCTTTCTAAATTAACTAGATATTCTTTAATATATCTAATTCTTTCTTCATCATGGACTTTACCTTCTTTTAACTCTTCTTTTAAAGGTAATCCATTTTCAGTAATCATAAGCGGCATATGATATCTCTCGTAAACAAAACGAGTTAACCAATATAATCCTTTACCATTATTTTCCCATCCAAGCATATTAGTCCATTCATAGGTTGGTTTTTCTTTAGAAGTATAATCAACAAAAGGGGCGTAGTTATTTAAACCAATAAAATCTAAAGGTTCATAACATTCTTCACAAGTTTTCTTTGAAACTCGATAAATTCCATAAACTTTTGCAGGCTTTTTAGCCAAAATTGGGTCTAAAAACCAAGTATTTGCCAGTATTCCACTTGGTGTTTCAAAAGTAATTTGTCTTGCTTTTTCAATGTCTTCTTTCGATTCGGTTTCAGGAACTTTTGGACTTGTTGCAAAACTTAAACCAACAAGAGGCTTTTCTTTTGCATATTTTCTAATTGCTCTTGTAACAGCGGCATTAGCATGGAAAAAGTTACGACTAATTTTAGAAATTAATAATGGGTTTTTAATAAATGGGGCATGAACTCCTTGAACATATCCATTAAATAAGAAACAAGATGGTTCGTTAAAAGTAATCCAATATTTAACTCTATCACTGAGTTTTTCTACTACAGCTTTAGCATAAATCTCAAAATATTTAACAACTTTTCTTGTTCTCCATCCGCCCATTTCATATAGCCAAAAAGGCATGTCCCAATGGTATAAAGTAACAATTGGCTCAATTCCATTAGCGAGTAATTCATCGACTAATTTTGAATAAAACTCAAGTCCTCTTTCATTTATTTCATCATATAGAGGCATAATTCGCGACATATTGATTGAAAAACGGTACGACTTAACTCCTAACTCCTTTAAAAGAGCAACATCTTTTTTATAAAGATGGTAGTGATCACAAGCGATTTTTGCATTCTCATTATTTTTAATTTTACCTTCAGGCAAACAATCCCGGATGCTTAAACATTTTCCATCTTCATCATATGCTCCTTCAATTTGGGTTGCCGAAGTTGAAACACCCCACAAAAAATCTTTTGGAAATGACATATTTAAAACTCCTTATTTATTTCACTATTAAGCACTGCATCAAGTACATATTTTGCATTGTTTAATAGATCTTGACGTGTTAATTTACCAGTCTTTAAATCTTTTAAAAGTTCTTTTTTAACTTTCTTGTCCCCTGGCATAATTAAATTATTTCCAGCTTTTAAAGCAAGATAATGTGAACAGCTATAAGTTGCGTTCCAATCTGAGATAATAAGCCCATTATAATTAAGTTCGTTACGTAAATATTCAGTTAATAATGTTTTAGAATTAACGACATATTCCCCATTTACCCTATTATATGAACTCATTAAAGCGAGTGGATGCGACTTTTTAATGATTAATTCAAATGTTTTAAGATAAATTTCTCTTAAAGCTCTTTCACTGACATTAGCACTAACTGTCGTTCGATAATTTTCTTCGTTATTGCAGCAAAAATGTTTGATTGTTACACCAACTCCTCCGCTTTCTTGAACACCTCTAACAAGAGAAGAAGCAATTTCACTTGTTAAAACTGGATCTTCTGAATAATATTCAAAATTTCTTCCACAAAGTGGGTTGCGGTGAACATTTACGCCTGGAGCAAGCCAAAAACTTACACCAAATTTAAGCATTTCTTTTCCGACAGCATTTCCAACTTTATAAACTAAATCTTTATTAAATGTTTGAGCAAGTAAAGTTTCACAAGGAAAAGCGGTTGCGTAGTTATAAACTTTGGTTACTTTTTTGCTTTTTGTAATGAAGAATTTCCCATATTTTTTAAGCCAACCCCATTGCCAATCTTTAGGTAATTCATCAATATATCTCATTCCACCATTTTTTGTGTAAGCAACTTTTTGAATAACATTAATTCCGGCAGGTCCATCACTTAAACAAATATTAGGAATTCCTTTTTTAAGAAGATCACTAGTCGTTCTTCCTGCAGCGCCCATAGCACGGTTATAATATTTCCCACCATATCCACCACCAATAACGAGTTTAATTAATTCTTTATCACTTAATTTATTAAAGATTTTCAAAACTTTTGAAAAATCTTTCTTTTCGTTTTCAATATCTTTACTTAATTCTTTTATAGTAATTGTTTTAACATTTTCAAAATTTTCTCTATCTGTTTTAACACTTAAATCTTCAAACTTTTTATTAGCCTTTCCAACGTTTTTTACAGTCTTTAAAACAAAGTCTTTTTCAAGTTTTAAGTTTAAAATTGCTTTTAAATTTTCGCTCGAATTTGAGAAAAACACTGCAAAAGTGCCTTTTTCTAATAAATATTCTGATCTTTCTTCATCAAAAACACCAAAATCTTTTAAGTCAAATGAGGTCTCTAAAACACATTCTTCCCCTGGATTTAAAAGTGGAGTTTTTTCAAAAGTAGCAAGTGCATATTTTTCAACAGTTAGCTTATTTTCAGGCTTAGAAAGATAAAGCTCAACAACTTCTTTTCCACTATATTTTGTACCTATATTTTTAACTTTAAATTTCAAATTAATTTTTGAATTTTCAATCTTTTCACTTAAATATTCAATATCAAAATTTGTATAAGATAAACCATATCCAAAAGGATATAAAGGTTTAATATTCATTTTATTAAAATAACGATATCCAACAAAAATTCCTTCTTTATAGTTATCTTCACTTGAATCTTTTCTTAAATAAGAAAATGTTTCATGTGTTGGATAATCTTCGTATTTTTTGCCCCATGTGTCAGCAAGTTTTCCACTTGGGCTTACTTTCCCTGAAAGAATTTCACCAAGTGCGTTGCCTGTTTCTTCTCCTGCAAGAGACAAATAAACAATTGCATCAATATCTTTTTCTTCTTCTATAAAAGAAAGATCAATAATACTACCTGCATTAATGATTAAGACAAAATTTTTATAATGTGATGCACATTCATGAATATTATATCTTTCAATATCAGTTAAATAATAATCGCCTTTTTTGAGCTCGCGGTCTTTACCTTCGCCTGCTTGACGTGACAAAACATAAACACAAGTATCACAATCAACTAAATCTTCTTTTTCAATTTTTGTTGCTGTTGGATATTCTAAATGTTGTTCACCAATATAGATAAACATTTGCATTGTTTGGAAAACATTAAACTTTTTAATGTTCTCTTCAATGTTTTCTGTAAATTTTCTCTTTTTTTCATTGTAGTCGTCATCAAAAGAATTAATCCATTTTGTTGAGAGAATTTCGAAATCGTTATTTTTGAGTCCATCAAAAATATTCACACTATATCTTTCTCTAACATCTCCACTTCCGCTTCCGCCTTTAATGGTCATTTTTGCTCCATTTCCATAAAGGGCAATTTTTTTATCTTTTAATGGCAAAACATCGTTATCATTTTTAAGTAAAACAATGCCCTCTAGAGCGGCTTCTTTAGCAATAGCTCGATTTACTTTTTCAAGCTCGCTTTCTTCTGGTGTCCTATACCCATAGCATTTAAATTTCATGGTCTTACCTCAACTTTCAATGTTTTTATTTCAGTGATTTTATTTTCGATTTTAATTGTTCCTACTTTTTCTTTAGAATCTGTTGCTTTAATAAAGGCAACTAATCTCCCTTGATAGGTTTTGAATGTATCACTTAAATACGATTCATTAGTTACTGTAATTGCACTACCTAGCGCCATAAGTTTTAAGTTTTCACTTGTTTTGATCTTGATTGGAGTCTCAATTGTTGGATAAATTAATCCATTTTCATCAACAAATTCCATTTCAACAATTAAGATATCTTTGCTTTTAACACTAAGTGCATCTTTAGAAAGTTTCACATCAAGAAATTTCTTTTTACCTGTTACCATTTCTGAACGAGATATTTCTTTATTATTTTTATCTAAAGCAATAGCTTTTATTTTTCCTTTTTTGTATTTAGTTTTAAATTTAACTTTAGAATCTTTTAATTTCTTTGTTCCTATTTCTTTATCATTTATTAAGAGTTTAATTTTATAAGCAGATGAATATATTTCAACTTCGCATTTCTTATTTTCGTAACCTTCGAAGTTATAAGAAGCAACACTATTTGTAAATCGCCAAGCGCTCTTAAAGGGTACTTCCTTAAAATGATTCACTTGCGATAAATAGATTTTTGGCTTGACTATTTTATTCCAAATTGTGTCAATATATCCCATTTCTGCATTGTTTTTGTATGAAAAGTCTATACAACCTGCACCTGCAAGTAATGGCAAACCAGTATAAGAATAATAGCGATAATCATTACTTGTTGCTTCACCTAAATAATCAATTCCGCTCCATATAAAATCACCAATAACATTTGGATATTTATATGAACTTTCATAATTTAAATTAATGTGTTTGATCATGGTTTCACTACCATACATAAGTCGATTAGGATATTTTTTAGAATCTAGTGCGTAGCGAGTTGTCCCATAATTTAAGCCAATTATATCAATGATATTAGCAACATCATTCGCTATTTTTTCAGCCATTTTTGATTTAGCTAGCAAGAACATTAACCAACCTAATTTTTGCATAAGTGAATTAAAGAAAGCTGAACCATTTTTCTTTTCCTTATTTCCTTTTTTTAGATCGGCTAACGGCTTTTCTTCGTATTCCCCTTTATCTTTATAAACACCTATCCCAAATTTGTAATACATCGCAATTAAAAGATTAACGCCACAAGTTGTATATCTTGTATCATCTAACTTTTTAACTATATCATGCATATTTTTTAGGATTTTTAAGCCTTTTTTAGTCGCAATTTCGCTTAATTCGTTACCAAATGAATACATAATAACTGAAGGGTGATTTAAATCTTTTTCAACCATTCTAGTTATTGTTTCTTCGTAAGTTTCATCAAAAATTCTTGCATTATCATGGTAATTTTTAGGGATGAACCATCCATCAAAAGCTTCATCAATCACAAGCATTCCAACTTCATCACAAACATCCAAGAATAATTTTGAAGCAGGGTTATGAGCAGCTCTAATTGCATTAAATCCATTATTTTTTAAAGTCATTACTTTTTTATATTCAATATCTTTAAATGAAGCTGCGCCTAAAAATTCATTATCCGAATGGAGACATGCCCCTTTTAAAATGATTCTTTCACCATTTATAAATATACCTTTTTGAGAGACGCCTTCAATTTGTCTAACCCCAAATCTCGTTTCAATTTCATCAAATTTAGTTTTAACAACAATTTTATAAAGTTTTGGATTGTTTAAATTCCATAAACTAATATTTGGAAGTTTAATTCTTTTTTCGTTTCCTTTATAAATGAGATTATTTTCATCAAAAATTTCGTAATTGTAGTTTTCTTTTGTATCAACTAAAACTTCAATCTCTTTTTCTTTATAGTTAATTGTTTTAACAAAGATGTTTTTAATTTCATTTTTCTTTTTGTTAATTAATTCAACATCACGATATATTCCACTTCCTGTATACCAACGACAATTAGGAATGAGAGAATTATCAGCGATAACATCAATCACATTATGTTTTTGAGGTTTAAATTCAACATAAAAATCACTAAATCCATTTTTATGAACGATTTTAGTTTCGCCATTTATAATGACGGTTGCTTTTTTATATACACCGTTAAAATGAAGAGCGAAATAATCATCGAAAGCGCTTTCATCAAGGTCAAAAAATTTTTGATAATGGTAAATTCCACCAGAAAAATAGCTTCCTTCATCACTATTTGGAGAAGTTTTGTATCTTTTTTCGCCAAGCATTAAATCAAATGGTACTTCAACCGCTCTCTTTTCGCCATTTTTTTTGATTAAAAACCAATTATCATTAAATTTTTCAACCATAAACTATTTCTCCGATAATAGATTAAACGATAAATTATCAAGAATATTGTAATTTTATTCAATTTATTGTAAATTAATACAAATGAATGATGAATTATTAACTTTATTAGATAAATTTTACGCTATTAACCATTATAATATGGCTCTTTATAGTGAAGAAAATAAGTTAATCAAACTCTATAGTTCATCTAGTTTTTATACTAAAATTTATCCTCGTTTTCTTAATTATAAAGACAATGAATATTTAACTAAAAAAGAAGGCTACATAGGCATTTATAGTTTAATTGTTGATAAAATCACCAAAAATAAATTAATAATTGGTCCTTTTATCAATAAAGATATAAGTTTATCAACTTTAAACTATATTAAATATGAATATAATCTTAGTGATGTTGAGATTAATGATCTTCAAAAAGAAATAACTTCCTCTTCTTTTAACAATTATTTAATTTTTTTAAACTTAACTTCCTTCTTTAATTATTTAATCAATAAAGACGAATTAAATATTGTCGATATTTTTATTAATGAAAGTAAAAATATCGAACCAGAAATTAAAAAAGAAGAGGCTCAAAATTTCATAAAAGGAAGTTATGAAAATAAATATCATGGAACCTATGAAGTTGAACAATTAATTGGAAAATATATTGAAAATGGCGATATTGAAGGCTTAGATAATTATTTTAATTATATTTCTCAAAACGTATCTTTTAACGAGGGTAAACTTGCTGAAACCGAACTTCGCCAACAAAAAAATCTCTTTATTGGTTTAATTGCTGTCCTTGGAAAAGGACCTTTAATTAGAGGTGGATTAAGCATTGAAGAAGCATATAATTTAATCGATTTTTATACTCAAGAATGTGAAAAACTAACTACTGTTGAAGCTATTAATAACTTGCGATACATTGCTGTTACAAATTTTGCTAAAAAGATTCGTAGCATTAAAAAAGAAAGTAATTATTCAAAAGACGTTATATCAGCAATCGATTATATTAAAGCTAATATTACTTCTAGTTTTGGCGTTGATGAAGTTATTGAAAGTTTAGGAAAGAAAAGAACTTCATTCTTAAATCAATTTAAAAAAGAAACCTCGATGACATTAGGAAAATACATTCAAAAAGCAAAACTAGAAGAAACAAAAAATCTTTTAGAATTTTCTGATACATCAATTTTAGATATAAGTATTATCTTTAATTTTTCTTCTCAAGCTTATTTTCAAAACTTATTTAAAAAGGAATTTGGAATTACACCACTAGAATTTCGAAAGCAAAAAAGAGGTACTAATTAACTACTAAAAACCTACTAATTTACAAACAACCTGCAAAACTTAACTTTTTCATACTAATTTTATCCGCAAAATCTACTAAATACTTACTAATAACTACATCTTTTTTTCACTTTTTCAGTTTAATGAAACAGGTTGTTGGAAAAATCAAAATTATGTTTTAATAAAAGCTGTCATCATTTTCCACGATAGTTTATTAAAATCTTTAAACACACTTCATTTATATTTGACTTTTCAACTAAATTTTTTAATATGAAATTGGTTATGACATTAGAAGAATATTTAGCTTTCCATAAGAAAAGCAAAGAAAAAAGCTGCGATTTAGTTACATATTTATATTATTTAATGGATAAATATGATTTCGATGCGCCAACTTTATACAATAAAGCAAACATTTCAAAACAACTTTATTCAGCAATCATATCAGGTAAAACTAATCCTTCACTTAACACACTTCTAAAAATAGTATTTGCAATGAAATTAACTAATCATGAATGCAAATATCTCCTTAAAAAAGGATCTTTTACTTTAGCTTCATCTTCAATTTATTCCCTAATAACCCGTTATTGTCTTGAAAATAAAATATACGAACTTCATAAAGTTAACGATTTATTAGCTTCCTATGGTTATAAAAATAAAATAATTGAATAAAAGTCAAATCTCATTTGTCCTTTTACCACTACTTTTTATTTAAAATTTAGCTGGAGGAAGTAAGAAATGGAATTACTTGAAAAAATTGAAAACAATTTTAAAACAAAATATAACATTAATAATGAAAATGACATGTACGCCTTAACTCATTCTAGCGTTACACTTTCATTGATGATTGCAACTTATGCACATAAGGGGCAATATCGTAGAAATGGCGAACCATATATTTTACATCCAATTAGGATGATGGAACTTTATAAAGATTTAATTGGAATCAATGAAAATCCAGAAAATATTGATATTGATATGATGCATAAACTAAGTTTACCTTATGAAGGAATTATGGAACTTTGTTTATTACATGATGTTATCGAGGATACATCAATTACTATTTCTGATATTGAGTCGATTTTCCAAGAAAAAAAATTAGGAATTTATTTCAATTTATACATTAAAAACGAACTTATTTTATTAACACACAAAAAAGGTGAGCCATACGAAGAATATTTAAAAAGAGTTGTAATTAGCAAATCAGCTTCATTAGTGAAGATCTTAGACATGTACAATAATTCTAATTATTTAACAAGTGGCGAATTAGAAAATAATTTATTAGATAAAATTCAAAACTACCAAAAGTACATTTTAATACTTGTTCACGTTCACAAATTTAATAAAACATTTTTGAAATATAATGAGTTTAGAAAAGAACATGGACGGATGGATTGATAATTGTAAAAACAAAAGAATTTTTAAATTAAACACAGCATTTTCAATTCTGATATAATTTTTATATGCGTGATAACTTCCCTGAACTAATCCAAAACTATTTTGACGAACAGAATTATGCTGTCAATGATTTTGTTTACAACGATTCAGAAGAACAAAGGAAAGTTTCTACAGAAATAATAAAGAATCTTGAAACATGTGATGAATTTTATTTTTCTGTTGCTTTTATTACGGAAAGCGGATTAGTTCAACTCAAACAAGCGTTGAAAGAAGCCATTAAAAGAGATGTTAAAGGTAAAATTTTAACGACAAACTATTTAACTTTTAGCGAGCCAAAAGCTTTAAGTGATTTACTCAAATTACCTAATATAGAAACAAGAATGTATTACTTAACAAAAGAGGATCAAATTGGCTTTCACACTAAAGGATATATTTTTAAAAAAGGCGATAAATATAGTGTAATAATTGGTTCGAGCAACATCACTAGCAAAGCATTAAATATTAACAAAGAATGGAACAGCTTAATTTCAGGAACATCAGAAAATAAAGCGATTATCAATGTTTTAAAAGAGTTTAATGTCATGTTTGAAAAAGCCACTCCTTTAAAAGATGTTATTGATAATTATAAAACTGAATACGATAGCAAACTTATTGTTAAAACGGAAAACAATGTAAATAAATATATCAAATTGACTCCAAATGAAATGCAACGTCAATTTATTTTTAATATTAACAAGTTGATTAATCAAAACCAGAAAAGAGGCTTATTAATCAGTGCTACTGGAACTGGAAAGACATTTGCTAGCGCGTTTGCCGTTAAAGAAATTGAAAATTTTAAAGTTAACCGACTTTTGTTTATTGCTCATCGTGAAACGATTTTAAAGCAATCTTTGAATACGTTTAATTTAGTTTTCAATGATTCAAGCATTAAAACTGCTTTATTTACCGGAAACAGTAAAGATATAGATGGCGCTAACTTCATTTTTGCAAGTTATTCATTAATTCAAAAAAGAGAGTATTTAACTAAATTTAAATCAAACGAATTCGATATGATTATTATCGATGAAGTCCATAGAGTCGGCGAAAACCATTATCAAGACATTATTAATTATTTTAAACCTAAATTCTTATTAGGTATGAGCGCCACACCTGATAGAACAGACAACTACGATATTTATTCATTATTTGATCACAATATTATCTATGAAATCAGATTAATGGACGCTCTCAATTTGAATCTATTAACTCCCTTCAACTATTTTGGAATTAGTGATTTGGAAGTAAATGGTGTTAAGATTGATGATTATTCCGATTTTAACTTATTAACTAGCGACGAAAGAGTAAAACATATAATTGAAGAAAGCGAATATTATGGCTTTTCAGGTAATCGAATTAAGGGGCTTATTTTTGTTAACAAAATCGATGTTGGTGAAGAAATCGCTACAAAATTGAATAAATTTGGCAAAAAAGCTTTATTTTTAAGCGGTGCTGACTCTCCTGAAAAAAGAGAGGACGCAATTAAACGATTAGAAGAAGACAACTATAATGAAAATTCGTTAGATTACATCATCACAGTTGACATCTTTAACGAGGGTGTAGATATCCCTTCTGTTAACCAAATCATTTTGCTTAGACCCACTAAATCTTCAATCGTTTTTATTCAACAAATCGGTAGAGGTTTAAGAAAATTTAGAAATAAAGAATTCCTTGTTATATTAGACTTCATTGGAAACTATAAAGAAAACTTCAATATCGTAAAAGCGTTTAATAAATATAAATGGAATAAAGGAAACGCAACCAAAACCGTGAACGAAGTTTTGCCAGGGCTTTCATCAATTTCATTTGATAAAATTTCCAAAGAATTAATTTTCAAATCAATTGATAATGCCAAAATTAATACCAAAAAAGAAATTTATTCTAATTATTTAGATGTTAAAAATAGACTCAATCACATTCCATCTTTGCTTGAATTAGACAAATTTAGCACTACTCCAGTTAATGTCTTTTTAGATGATCAAGTTTATCGTTCTTATTATGATTTTTTGCTAGAAAAAGATGAGATTGATAGCGAAAGAGAGTATTTAAATTTAAAAGAGCGAGCATTGCTTTCGTATTTTTCAAAATATGTTTTTGACGGCAAGAGAAAATGCGACATCGAGCTTGTTGAAAGTCTTTGTTTTAACGGAACTTATAAACTCAAAAATCAACTTAATAAAAATAATTTCATGTACAAAATCTATGAAGAATTTATAACAATGTCAGGGTTTACAAATAAAAATAAATGGACTTTTGCGTGGTTTTCCGATAAAAACAATGAAATTATAGCCAATTCTGAGTTGATTGAAACAATGGAAAATCCTGTTTTTGTTAAGTTCTTAGAAGATGGTTTGGAATACGCAAAATACTCTAATAAAGTAAATTACAAAGACTCTAATTACTTTGTTTTAAATGAAAAATATACCAGAGTTGATGTTTCAAGAATTGCAAATTTAAGCAGAAATGATGTTAATACAATTTATGGATACCGCATTAAAAAGGAACAAGGGATCACACCTATTTTTATTAACTATTCCAAACAAGAAAACGATATAAAATATCAAGACCATTTTATTTCACCAAGTGTTATTAATTGGAGCTCACGTTCCAATTTAACTCTTGATTCAAAAGAAATTAAAGAGCTCATTGAATTTTCAAAAAAAGGAATATCGAAACTACAGCTCTTCATCCAAAAATCTAACTTAAAAATGTTAAAAGATGATGGTTTTTATTATCTAGGAGAAGCCACAATTTCAGACGCACAAAATTTTATTGATCCTGAAACAAATAAAAAATTAGTGCATTTTAAGCTACTACTGAAAAATCCTGTTCGTTACGATATTTATGAATATTTAACGACTTGTTCTGACGATACAATTAAATATTGAAATGTTCTTTTAAATAAGGAATTACTAATTTATCAGCAGGTAAAAGATCGATAGAATCTACATCTTTTAAGTGGTTTAACTCAATCCATTTTAAAGCTTCGTGTTCTAATAAATTCACATGACCTTCCAAAATAGAGCAGACATAAACATTCATTGTTAAATGGAAAGTTCTATAATCATAATCTACAACACAAAGAAATTTTTCAGGATTGATCAACATATTTAGTTCTTCTTTAATCTCTCTTTTGATTGCATCTTCCTGAGTTTCATTTTGCTCGATTTTTCCGCCAGGAAATTCCCATTTATCTTTAAATTCGCCATAACCTCTTTGGGTTAAAAGTAATTTCCTATCTTTAATAATTGCCGCAGCAACAACATCAATTTTTCTCATAAAAAAAGTTTACTCACAATAAACTCATCTCGCAACAACATGTTTATATGAAATTTGAATAAAATTTAAGTTTTTTAAAACTTTTTCCGATCCAATTACAAATTTGTATATTTCAACAATAATTACCATTAATTAGTAACTAAAAAATTAGTTAATCGTTCACCTTCTTTTGCACAACCTACATTTTCTTACATAGACGACCCCCATATTAAATTTGTAAATAACTTTTTTTCTTAACAATAAAAAGGCAATAATGATTTAAAACATTTTTAAATTAATTAAATCAAACCTCTCTTCTTTAAGTTAGTAATTTAGATTAAGCAAAAGAAGATTTAATAATAACACTTAAGGCACATATCTAATCGATTGATAGCCTATCGTTCATCGATTTTCTTCTTGAATATTGAATATCTGAAATATAAACATCAAGTTCTTTGTCATATTTTTCATTAACTAAAACTTTTTTCTCTTTTTTTGATTTAGCAATAGCAAAAGGACTACAAAAAGCAAGCATTTATCATTTTTGAATTAATGCTATATTAGTCCTTTTCTGATACAACTAATCTTTCTAACCTAGCATAGAAATCATAAATCATACTCTACAAGTGGGTTTTCTTTAAACATCGGAAGAATTTTATCTAAAACCGAATCCATACATTCACAGCAAAGTATGACATCGATTTTTTCTAAATCATGCTTAGAGCCAAATCCAAAATAATGTTTAAAATGAAAATTTTCTTGTTTATCAAAAAATTCAAGATTTTTTCCACACATTGAACATTTATTTACATCTTTTTTCATAAACTATCATCGATCTTATATGTTTTTCCGCGCAAGTACGATTATCATTAAATTTGCAACGTATCATAAACAAAGCTATAAATATTAGATATTTTTAACTCCACAACCGCAAGTTCAGAATAGGTTGTCTTGGATATCACCAAACGTAATGCTATTAATAAAGTAGTCACATACGATAAATATTTAGGCAATCAATGGATGTATACATCCATAAAATAATCAAAATTATAATCAAATGACTCTTTATCTTCTTTTACTTCTTTGTAGTTATTTATTCCTCTAGTAAAACTTTCTCTTATTTCTTTAAGTATTGATTCGACTACTTTTTTATATCTTCTGATTTCAATAGTATCTTCGACCGGATCTATCTCAAAATCACTAACTATTTCTTCTTCTAAAAAATTTTCCATCCAAAATATTAAATCAATATATTTAGAGGAGATCATTTTATTTTTTTGAAGATAGAAATCATTAAAAATTAATCTCACTCTTCTGATAGCATGCTTAAAAACTTTATCTAAATTCTCATAAGCTATATCCGGAGTCGTAGAATAATCATATATTTCAGCAATAATTACCATTAATTCATAACTAAAAAACTTTGTTAATCGTTCAACTTCTTTTTCATAAACACAATTTTCTTCCATAAACTGTACCTCGCGTATTAAATTCCTATAAGTAACTTTGTTATTCTAAACGATTGAAATTTAATGAATTTAAACATCTTTAAAGTAATCAAATAAAACTTCTTCTTTAAGCTAGTAATTCGAATTAAACAAGTGAAAATTTAGTAATACCAGTTAAGACACATATCTAATCGCTTGATAGTCTTATCGTTCATCGATTTTCTTCTTGAATATTGAATATTTGGAATATAAATATCAAGTTCTTTATCGTATTTTTCATTAACTAGAAGCATTTTTCTTCTTTGCTTTTTGATTTGATAATGTTTAATTAATCGTTTTTGTTTGGGCGGAAGGGAATTAAACCTTTTTATAAATTTATCGTTCCAACTGATCATATAACCAGATCCGAAACGTGAACATACATCATATTTTTTCTTCATTTTTCTTCTCCCAAAACACTTTCTAGTATGCCTGTTTCTTTTTTTATATGTTTTCATAAGTATTAAACATCTTTTAAAAACTAAAGAATATTATATCCATTACATGTGTAATATTTATTTTCTAAAGAATTAGTATCCATGTATCTGCCATTATCGAATATCACACCATTAACCGGATACTCCATGAAGTTAAGACTGTCTGAAGGCAAATACTTCTCCCTGCTTCTTATTTTTTTACGATCGTTTCTTTTTAAAAAACGTTTCATGTACATGCCGCCTATAGAATACCTTACAATCCTCTCCTTAAGTTCATCATATCTATAACCACTTAGATAAATCGATCTTGGGTCGCATCTTTTCATTTTTCGATTTATTATTCTTTTACCAATCATTTTTCTATAATATCTATCTCGCTTCATAAAAATATAGTATTAAAACCGAACAAGAACTTTACTAGCTAATACTTAAAAATTAAATTTTTGTGTTTTAAAAGTTTAAAAGCTTTTTAATAAAGTTAATTTATTTGCAAAAAATATCCAGTTTAACAATATTCTTTGCAATCTTATATGCGTTTTGGACGCCTTTTCTCTATACAATTTAATAAAAACCAGTTCTATCTAAATATTCTCACTACTTTTGTTTTTATAATTAATTATTTAATTTTAACAAGCCCCGGCTAAGCGAGGCTTGTTAAATTTTCTATTGTTTTGTTTTCTTGTTTTAAAACGGTCTTATTTTCACTCTTAGCTAAACTTATTTTAGGATCAGAATAATAATTCGCAACGAACGCTTTGATTTCTTTAGCGGTCATATATCCTTTTTCATAAATAGCCTCAGCTAATTTATAGATTAAATCTTTTTTACTCTTTAAATATTTATAAACTTTTTTATCTAGTCTTTTTAAAATTCTTTCTTCTTTTTTCTCATTTTTATGAAGTTTAATATAGGAAACAGTTCGATAATGAAAGTGATCTTCAGGAAGAATATACTCTAGACCAAAATACCCCATTCTATTAACGATAGTGTAGACTAGACTTCTTGCGTTTTCTAAATCACTTGCACAACCCCCACTAGCTTCTTTAAAGAATATCTTTTCAGCTTGTCTGCCTGCTAAATAAATTTCTGCTCTATTTAAATAATCACTGTATTTTCCAGGAAAATTCGTAGTTTTAGAGATAATATATCCCTTGCCGCCATTGATTTTGACTCCGCCCAATTTATTTTTATCAGCGTATTTCAGATTCAACACAATATGCCCTGCTTCATGAATCGCAATATTAAATAGAGATTTTTCTTTTGCTTTTATCGACCCATTTTCGTATTTATATAAAGTTTCGATAATATCGTCGCTTGTAATATCAAAAGTTCCTTTTGTTAAAATTGTTTCATTAATCATTGTTTTTATAGTGACAAATGATTCGCCATCAAATGCATTAATTAATTCATCATCATCGATTAACTCTTCATTAAGTCCATATTTCTTAATTTGGTCTTGAATAATTTTAGTAATTTCATTAGGCGTTGGACTAGAAAAATTAATTATCGAAGATAATCTTCCTCTTCTTTTAAGTGGGGAAGGAATATCTGATAAATAATTACAAACAGTAATTACTAAAACATTTTTACTTACTTCTTCAATCCCGTCTAAATTTTCTTGCAAACTTCTAATTACACTTTTATTGTCATCGATTAACAAATCCAACTCGTCAATTAAAATTACGGCCTTCTTATCTAAACTAGCTTGATGGAAAATATTGTTAAGTTCTCCAATAACATAAGTCGATTTGCGATTATAAACATAGCAAGGTATATCTTTTAGATACGTTTTCAAACATCTCATGACAAGCGACTTACCATTTCCAGGAGAGCCGTAAAGGATAACGCCTCTAGGGATCTCAATCCCTTTTTTCATATGTTCTTCATTATTTTTAAACCAATCAATAATGTTAATAAGCGCTTCGATTTGATTATCACAACCGACAACTTCATTAAAAACTTCATTTCTTTCCATATTTCTAATTTTTCCTTTCTATTTTTACATTCACTTAATTTTTCCTTCTATAAAGAGCTTATGATAAAAAAATATTTTGCCTGACAGTGGAAAACCAATATTATATCTTTTTTGTATCTTAACAATGCTTAAATTTTCCAATTTCTTTGCTTTAATATCTTCAATAATTTTCATCGCAATTTTATTTTTCTCATTTTCATATTTAATAAATTCAATGCTTTTTAATCCTTCACTTATTTTTCTTTTAATAATGCTTTCTATACTTTCTCCACTAATTAAAAAGTATTTGTTAAGCATCATGTAATCCGTATCATTTATTTCAAATATTAATTTCATTTTTATAGTAAAATCGACAAAAACTGTGCAAAACCCAAATTAAATTTAATTATAATCAATTACCAAAGTAATTTTTGTCTTCAAATTTAAATTCAAGTCAATTTGTTTTTCCTCCTCGCTTAATAGTTTAATAGCCGAGCCTTACGATTATTAAATTGCTTTTAAATTGTTCACATAAAAGAACAAAATAAAAAAGTTGATACTTTAATCAGTGTTTAAAATGAAATTTTATAAAGATTTTGAATACATTTTTTTGTTCTTTTCATTCTGCTAAGTGAAAGAAAATTACTATTTTTTACAACTGAAAAAATAAGGAAAATTTTTCCTTAAACATAATAAAAAATTATTCTAGTAGCAGATTTATTATTAATTATTTTGTTCTTTTTATTGATAAAAATAACTTCATTTATAAGTAATTTTCGTATTTTGTTGATAGTTCTTTAAAATGATGAGCTAATCTTCTATTAACAAAGTCATCATAAACTGTAATTATTTGTGGAAATATTGGATTTGACAAAACCCGATTTGAAAAACTGTCTACATTAACTGAAATATTAGCAATGACATTTGCGTCTTCATCAATTATCTTTGATTCAATATATTTTTCAGTCATTTTTTCAGAAAGCTCAGAATTTAAAGAAACTAACTTTTTCTCATTTTCGCTTTTATCAACTTTAAATTTGTCACAAACTTCAAATGTTAGTTTTTCGGAAAAATAATCTCTAAATGATGTTTCGATCATTCTTAAATATAATCCGTTAAAAGAAAAAGAGATTTTTCTTGTGTTTTTATTTAGTGGCATTTTAGCTTCTTTAATATAAGTTTCAAGCGACTTGCCATTAACATTATTTTCTATAAATAATTTATTTAAATCTCTATTTTTGACTAAATCTTCTGCAAAACGCCACTTTTTTTGTCCAATTATATGTATCGATCTAACATCTTCTAAAATAATTTCACCATCTGCAATCGCTATTAATAAAGCATATAATTTCCCACTATATTCTTTAATTGTATAAACTCGATACCATTTCACTACATCTTTTAAAACGTAGTCTTTTTTCTCTTCATCATATACATAATTTAGTCTTTTCAGTTGAACTATTTTTTCTTTTTTAATTGCGTTCATTAATATAGATAAAGTACTTGAAGTATATGTTGAATATTTATCTTTAGGCGACATTACTAGTTCTAAGGTTTTTTCAAACTCAATTTTTTCATTTTTTGAAGATAAAAGATTTAGGATTCTGTTTTTCAAATCTTTTGATACTTCTTCTTTAATGAATCTGTTGTTTTCAATAGAAAAAATAATGTTAAAAATATCGCCTTTTGAAAGATTGAATCTATTTTCTATATAATATTTCCCTTTTTCAGTACAAGAAACTTTAAAAGGAAAATTTTCTGAAAATCTATTCGAAAGTTCTTCTAGAAAAACTAAAACATCTTTTATTCTTTGTCTTCTTATATCATTTTCACTTAAATTCTTTTCATCAAATTTGAATCCGAAATTCGTTGCATAACGGCAAATATCTAATTGCGAAACAGGATGTTTTGCATCACTGAACTTTAATAGATAAGAAATTGTTAATAAAAGTTCTATTCTATGTATTTGTGTATCAGTAAGTTTACTCATAATTAATGTCTTAAATTCTTTTTTAAAAAAATTACCTAGTTATCTTTTACCACTAAATAAAATATAGACTTTTGAAGATTTCGGCGAATCTGACCACTCATCTCGGCGTATTTGACCAGTCGTATCGGCGTATTTGACCACCCTCATATTGACAAAGGGTTTTTAATCTC
>CASFZJ010000002.1 GCA_949299165.1 uncultured bacterium
ATTAACTAATTTTCCCATAGTTTATTATAACATAATTATTGTAAAATTAATATATATTTTTATAATTTTTTGTAATAATTATGTTTCAGTTAATAACCCAACGGTTATTAAAATTACCTTTTTAATATTATTAATAATTTTCCTTGAGATTTTTTTAAAACCTTTCACACCTCCGGCATAAAGGCCACCAACATAAATTATACAATCGTAACTAGTAAGTTTTTTTATTTCGGTATAATTAAGGATTTCTAATTTAAGTCTTTTAGCTAATTCAACTGCATAAATTTTAGCGTGACCATAATTAGAACCATAAATAATTATTGTTTTCATTCTTTATTGATAGTTTTAAAAACTAAAATCGCTTTGGAAGAATTTGTAACAGAGAAAGATACTAATTCATAGCCTTTTTCTAGCATCTCATTACATTTTTCTTCTACTTTTTCTGCCATTATTTTTGCTTTAGGAGAATAATCAACAACCACTGTTTTATACATATATTATGTTCCTTCTTTCTTTATTTAATTGTATTTTATTATCAAAGTATTTTTTAATCTATCATGAAATGTAAAAAATCTAATAAATAGATAAAAACGATAAAATGAACTTTTTTTAGACGCTTTAAAGATTATGAAAAGTAAATTTTCAGAAAATTAATGAAAAATCAATCAAACTTTAAAAATTTAATTTATTAAATTTAATTCCTTCTTTTGAACTCGTTCGACCGAAATAGCAAGAGCACCATATTTTGCAATTTTTTCTTTTGTATAGTACTTAAACATATCTTCAGGATCAGCTTTTTCATTCTTTTTATATCCTAAAGATTTTTTATCATAACTTTCATAAAGTTCATAAAAATCATTGTAAACCTTTAAATCTCTAACATAAGTTTCGATCATTTCCTTAGTTTTCAAATTTGTAAAGACAATTTGATCTCCTATTTTAATTTGCGATCTTTTTTCATCATTTAATCTTATTTCTACAGTCTTTTCTCCTTTTTGAATTAATTCAAAAGCTTCAGAAACCAAATTCATATAATGAACTCTATCTAACTTTTTTATACTTCGGCAAATTTTAATCCCTTCTTTCAACAACCCTTCAGGCGTAAGACTCTTTTGTTTAAATTCAAAAATTCTTTGCCAAGCATAATCGCAATCAAAAGAATGGTATCCGAAATATAGGTCATATAGTTCTTTAGGTTTTATAAAACGGTATAAAGATCTTAAATAGTATGTATAAACATAAGCACCATACATATACATGTAACCTATCCAATATAAAATGTTTTTGGAGTATTTATTTTTGCCATATCCAGTTTCTTCATATTCTTTATCAATTTCATTAAATATATCATCGGTCGTTGTTGGCTCAGCTAAATAAACCAAGTTATCAAAATTTCTCGATACATCAGAAAACATAAATCGGCGAATAAATATTTCGCTGCTACAATTATATTTATCATAAGATTCTTCAAAAACTTTAGCGACTAATTCGCAAAGTAAAAGCCCATTACTATCGATGTTTCTCATAAGAGTTCCCCAATATACTTACCTTTACCACGATATTGAATTTTAGCAATACTTACTTTATCGTCAGAGAGTTTAGAATTTTTTTCTTTATTTATTCTCGATTGTCTTCTTTCACTCTTTGATACATAAATTTTTTCTAGTAAAGTTAGATGTTTTAATGAATTTTGAGTTTTAAGAACAAATTGCATACCTAAATTCATTGAGGCCAAAGAATGTTTACATTGCTCATCGGTAAGTTCACCATTAATAAAATCATCGATAATTTTAAACATCTTATTATCAGCTATAGGGGCTATTATATAATCGACCGATTCGATTTCGTTAATTATTCTTTTTAAAACTGCGTTTTCCTTATATTTCGTAAGTTTTTTTCTGTAAAAAGCAACCGTAAGCATCCATTCATTAGTCACATCAAATTTTTTAAATTTCAAGTTGCTCGGATTGAATTCGATAATGTAAACATTTGAGTTTGCAAAACCTTCAATAAAGTTTATAGATTGTTCTAATGTTTCACCTAAATAAAAACCTTTGCCGAAATCGTTGGAATCTTTCGACTTTTCTACGCTTAAATCTCCGATAATTTCCGTTTTTGAACCATGAAAAAGTAATTTTTTATCGTTTATACAGTTTTCTCTATAACTAATTTCTTTAATTTTGTTAAGTTCGATATTTCTCTTTGAAACAAAATCGTAAAAATTCTCAAGATAAACTTGAGATAATAGAGTTTTTCCTTGAACAACTCTAGTTATTGTTTGCTTATCAATTCCGATTAAATTCGCCAATTCAGCTTCGTTGATATTAAGAAGCTTACAAACTATTTTGATATCTTCAACTACTTTATATTCCATACAAACTTATTATAAACAAATATCTATGATAAGTTAATAATTATTTAATTTCAAATATTTAAACTTTTGTTAAATAGCAATTTTAAAATAAAATGCTAAAAACACTGTTAGGAATTTAATCAAAAGGCCAAAATTTCTTTGTAACACATACAACAATGGCGGACGTATGGCCGTCATACCTAGGAAGGTTCTCAAAATTATAGAAAGATATTAGTTTAGTAAGCGTAAAAATCAGATTAGTTCGATCAAATCGAAAGGTTCGAATTTTACACTTACACTTAGACTAAAAATTATTCTTAAAAATTAAAAAAACTCGCATCAAATGCGAGAAATTCTTAAGTTCTGGTCGGGGCGACAGGATTTGAACCTGCGGCCTTCTGCTCCCAAAGCAGACGCGATACCAAGCTACGCTACGCCCCGTTCAGTGCGTTAATAATATTATCATAAGAAAAATAATGAGTAAAGTATTAATTTCACTTTTTTGAAAATTTTAATTGATATTGGTTCGTCCCTTTGATAATATAATTTAGCACGCATCCTTAGCCAAGTTGGTAAGGCAATTGACTGCAACTCAATGATCAGTGGTTCAAATCCGCTAGGATGCTCCAAAGTGCAACTTGACGCGAATTAAAATTCGCGTTTTTGTTTTATAAAAAACTAGGGAAATTTTTAAAAAAACCGGGTTTTTGAAATTTGCATTTTTTCAAAAACCCCGCAAATCTCAACTATTCTTCAAAAAAATCCTTGTATGCGGTGTCTAAATAGTTCAAAGCTAACTCTAGGTTTTCATATAGAAAATCAACAGTCGCTTTAAGATTATACTTGTATTCTAATGAGTGACCTATCTCTTTATAGATACTCAAAAATGGAAATCTATTTTCATTTTCTTTTAATTTTTGAGCATCTATATAAGGATCAGCAAAGCTAGTAATAATAAAATCTGTTTGGCTTAAATATGGAATTGTTTCATTAAGCGGAGTAAGCATAATGCATCTTAAATTAGAAAGTTTTAAATTTTCCCTAATTTTTCCTGCTACAACCGTGCCAATACTTTTAGCAATAAAAATTACTTCAGTATATTTCTTAAAATCAACGTTTTTGAGTTTTTCAAAAGCTAACTTATAAGCAGATTCAATGTTTTCTTCTAAAGAAACTACTTCTTCAGTGTAGCGTTTTACATCATATTCAAGATAAATAGATTCCCCATCAATATATCTATCTAAAAAATACAAAAAACTGCGATCAATTCCATATCTTCTACCTGGAAAAAATACTTTTAAAGTAGGCACTATAAAACCTCGTTTTCTTTTCTTAATTCTTTTCTTTTCTTGAGCTTATATTTTCTAATAATTTTGTAGCAGCCTAAATAGCCAACAAAAGCAACAAGGAAAACAATTAAAATTACAACGACCCAAACTGGAAGAGGATTTACTTTAACATTTTCCCACATTGAAACAATTGCATTATTTTGGTCACCAAAATCTCTCATAACATAAAGCGAATCAATGTTTTTTGTTTCAGGATATTGAGCAACCAAACTTCTACCTTCATAACTATTGAGATCAGTTTTGATTTTAATATCAAGTTTACCATCATTATTTTCATCTTTATAAGTAAAAACTCGACCATCTTCCTCTTCACCCCAAGGATCTTCGACTGTAACTTTAAGTTCTTTAAGTGGTTCGCCATTTTCATCTACAAAATTAAAATAATAACTTAAATCATATAAATCATATTCTTCATCGTCTTCATCACCATCTGAAATATCATAAGAATATAAAATATAATTGAGCATTGATAAATCGCTTGAATTACTACCAATAAAAGAGGTGTAACCATTATAAGACATATTTGAAACAGCATTTGCTGGATCATTAAGATAGTCTAAAAATTCGATAGAATAGGTATATTGTTCACTTTCATAATAGCTTTCATCATGTGTTGGAAGACACCAAGCATCAAACCAAATATTAGCACCCAATTCTGGGACAACATAGTAAAGATTGACCATGTTTTCTTCACTTCGTACTTCAGTCCAGTCATCATCTGCATAATATCCTCTACCAATTGAGTTTACTGCATCTCCACTCCAAGCAATATTTACAGCGATTTTTCCTGTAACAATATCGTCTTTTCCACTATCGACTTCAAAACCAAAAATATTTTCTTTTAAATCAATTAATGTATTTTGAACACCTTCAATTGTTGCATCATCACATTTATTAAATTGCTCGTTTCTTGCGTCGTAATCAGTTAAATATGATGCACTATTTGGATCAAAATAATCTTTATAGTATTCAAAAATTCCAACAGCATAGGTATCTCTCATACTGTCTTTAATAGATTGAGTGCCCTTAAAAAGTGGATTCCATAAATTTGAATACCCATCAAGAGAAGAAAAATCTTCGATAATTTGCTCGATTTTTTCTTCATCACTTAAAGTTTTATAACGTTCATCGTTTGAAAATAAATCATAATTTCTATCAAGAACTAAACTTGGATTAAATAAAATTCCAAGAGTCCCCCGCATGTAGCCAACAGCATAATAGTTGAGTGTGTCTTTTTCACCATTTGGTAAATCGACATTAATTGTGTCGAGTTTGCCAGAATTGCTTCCATCATAACTTGCAAGAAAACTAGAGACATTTCCTAAATAATTCGGCATTAATTCTCTATCAATTGCATCATGAAAAGAAGTTACTAAACCTTCGCGTGCCAAACGCTGAATCATATAATCACTACAACAAATTAAATCATAAGTTTGTTTACCAGTTTTTAAAGTGTTGTACATGGTTTCGTTGGTATCGTAAGTTTCATAAACTACTTTTACTCTTTTGCCATCTCTTTCATAGATCATATCTTCAAAAGAAGTTAAGAGTTCTTCATCGATATAATCTTCAGCATTTAATGCATAAATATAATAATCGTAGTCTCCTCCGCTTGAACAAGATGTCAAAATTGGAGAAAGAATTCCTAAAAAAGATGCGCAAACTAAAGCTTTTTTCATTAATTTAGACATTTTTAATCCATCCTTTCTCTCATTCTTTTTCTTAAAGCACTCTTGTAACGTGTGCCTTTATTACGGTAAATTGAAATACCAATAACAACAAGTAACACTATTATAAAGATAATAGTTGTCAAGGCCCTCATTTCAGGTGGAATTGGACCTTTTTTAATTTTAGCTTGAACAAGAGTTGAAATCGTTTCGATGTTGTTTGCTCCACTTAAAAGCCCAGAACCTCTTGTAAAAGCAGTAACAATAAAATCATCAAGTGATAAAGTTATTGCAAGCATAAAGCCACTAAAAATTCCTGGGAGAATTTCAGGGAAAACAACTTTATAAAGTGCTTGACGAGGCGCACAACCTAAGTCAAGTGCAGCTTCATATAAAGAAGGATCCATTTGTTGAAGTTTAGGTTTAACATTTAAATAAACAAATGGGGCACTAATTACGATGTGACCTGCAAGAAGTGTCCAAAATGAGAATAAATTTTGTCCACCAAAAATCATGTTGCCAATAAACACAAACATGACTACAAGAGAAAGCGCCATAACAATTTCAGCATTTACTACTGGAATTTGGTTGATGTTTTCAAGTGCGGCTCTACTTTTCTTTTTTAAATAGTGACCACCGACTGCACCAAGTGTGCCTAAAATAGTTGAACACACAGCACTAATTACAGCAATAATTAAAGTATTGCCAATTGCAACCATAATTTCTTCACTTTCGAATAAAGAAACATATAAATCGAAAGAGAAGCCATTCCATGTTCCAATGTAAGTTGCGTTTGTAAAAGAGAATAAAATGAGGACTAAAATTGGAACATACATTAAGAGTAAAATTAAATAAACATAGCTATAAGCTAAAACTTTTTTTACCATCTTGTTTCCTCCTTTCCTTCATCTTTTTCTGTAAAATTACGCGTGATTAGCATGGAAATTCCAATAATTATAAGCATAATTACCGCCATAAATGATGATGAATTCCATTGGTTATTAGCAAATCCCAAATAAATTGAGTTACCAAATAAGACAATTTTTCCTTCAGATAAAGTTTCAGGGATGACATAGCTTGACATCGTTGGCATGAAAACCATTTGTGCTGCTGCTACGACTCCCGGAATTGATTGAGGAATGATTGATTTTGTAAAAACTTGAACGCGATTACACCCAAGATCAATTGCAGCTTCAATTTGTGATTTATCAAGTTTAAGCATTGTTGTATACAAAGGAAGGATTACAAATGGAAGATAGTTATAAACTAGTCCAATCATCGTTGCAACATAAGGACTTGTGCCTCCATTTATACCAAGCCAAGTTAAAACATCACGAGTTGCGCCGGTTCTTAAAACAAAGTTAATCCACATTGGCATAACGAATAAAAGCACAATTACATAATTAGAATTTAATTTTTTATTCGATAAAATGTAAGCAATTGGATAACCAATTATTAAACAAATAATGGTGTTTAGCGTGGAAAATAATAAAGATTGCACTAAAACATTAATTTTATTAGTGGTTGTAAAAAACTCAACAACTGAATCAAAAGAAAAATTTCCTGTGCCATCTGTAAAGGCATAATAAACAATAAAGAAAATAGGAATAATGACAAATAAAATTAAGAAAAGAAAATAAGGAATACAGAGATATTTTCTTTGAAATCTAAATCTCATAGGCGTTTACCTCTTTTTTAAGACGTAACTTGATATCTTCTTTCTTAACTTGAAGTCCTACTTTATCGTTTAAGTTATATGTATATGGAGAAACGAAGACAAAATCTTCTTCATTTTCAGTTCTCACGATGTAACGATAATGATCACCAACATAAATTGAGTCAACAATTTCACCAACTACTTCACAATCTTCACTTTCAATATCGTCAATAACATCGATTTTATCGAGTGGGATTTCGGCAACTACATCAGCATCATTGAAGTTATATTTATGTTTGCCATCTTTTGAGACAACATTTCCTTCTTCATCTAAATGACCACCACTTACAAGTTGCTCAACATTACATGCAAATGGTCTATCATCAATCATAACTTCATTATTTTTGTTAATCCAAGCATCGGTATAAACATTAGTTGCAAAATCTTTTTTCATGATGTGGATTCCATCTGGATCAATTGAAAGATAAGCAAGAGAATTTACTTCGTAACTTGATGTGCTTTTTACCATTAATTCGTTTTTACCAATCATGATGGTGTATTGATAGTTCATACCTTTAAAGATTTTGTTAACGATTGTGCCTTTAATCATTGCTTTTTCTTCTTTGACAAAGTGAACGTCTTCTGGACGTACAACAACGTCAACTTTTTCATTTAATGGGTAATCATCGAGGCAAACAAAGTTATAATCAAGGAATCTTACTTTCTTTGTTCCAATCATTGTTCCATTATAAATATTAGATTCACCAATAAAATCAGCGACAAAAGCATTTTTTGGTTCGTCATAAATCATTTTTGGTGTGCCAATTTGTTGAATAACACCATCTTTCATAACAACGATTGTGTCACTCATTGTTAAAGCTTCTTCTTGATCATGAGTAACATAAATGAATGTGATTCCAAGTTTTTGATGCATCTCTTTTAACTCAAGTTGCATATCTTTTCTCATTTTTAAATCGAGCGCACCTAAAGGCTCATCTAAAAGAAGAATTTCTGGCTCATTAACAATAGCACGAGCAATCGCAACTCTTTGTTGTTGTCCACCACTTAAAGTTGAAATATCTCTATCTTCTAGAGCTTCAAGATCAACAATTTTTAAAGCTTTAGCAACTTTTTGATCAATTTCTTTATTAGAAAGTTTTACATACGAATAACTTTGAGTTGGAGTTGTTTTAAGTTTGTTGATTTTTTCTTCTAAATCTTCAAGTTTAGCTTTTTTGACTTCTTCTTCAAGATGTCTATTTCTCTTTATTAAAGAATATTCTCTTTTAAGTTCTCTAATTTTTTTGTGGTCCACTTTTAAAACTGGATTACCATCTTTGTCTTTTTTAAGAACAGGAATACGTTTTAAACGTAAACCGAAAGCGATGTTATCATAAACATCTAAATGAGGAAAAAGAGCATATCTTTGAAATACCATATTAATAGGTCTTTTATTAGGAGGTAAATTTGAAATATCTTTACCATTTAATAAAATTTCACCTTTTGATGGAAATTCAAATCCAGCAATCATTCTAAGCGTAGTGGATTTACCACATCCAGAAGGACCTAAAAAAGTAATAAATTCTCCCTTCCTTACATAAAGGTTAAAATTGTCTACAGCTATAGTATCATCATCGAAGATTTTACTAACATTTTTTAGATCAATAATATAGTTGTTTTTCATAATCAAACCCCCATTTATTGAAAGTAAAGTTCTTTCAATGCTTTTAAACGATAAAAATATATTCTTTAATTTTAAAAAATACAATAAAAATTTTTCAGATATTGATATTTTGTGAAAACTTTATTTACGAAACAATAAAAAAATGCGAATTTAATCGCATTTTTTCTTTAATTTAAAATTGTAATTTTTTTGCTAAATTTCCGTGAAAACTTTTTACTTTTTTGACTAAATTTCGTCAATTTGTTTCCACGATTTTGTTAAAGTTTTCACGCGAGAAATTGCATCTTCTTTTTTGATATTATTTTTTAAATATCCATCAATAATTCTAGCAATTTCAATGGCATCTTCTTTAATTGCGCCTCGCGTTGTAACAGCTGCAAATCCAATTCTTACTCCACTTGTTACACTTGGTTTTTCATCATCATTTGGAAGCATATTTTTATTAAGTGTAATTCCAATTTCTTCAAGTTTTTCTTGAGCATCTTTTCCAGTTACACCAAAACTCTTTTTTGTATTTAAAAGGAATAAATGATTTTCTGTGCCACTATTTATATCACCAAGTCTAGTAAGTTCATCAGAGCAAGCTTTAGTATTAATTTTGACTTGTTTAATATATTCTTTATATTCAGGTTGAAGAGCTTCGTAGAAACATTCAGCTTTTGCACCAATTATATTTTCTAGTGGCCCTCCTTGAAGTGCTGGGAAACAAGCTTTATTAACTTTCTTAATAATTTCTTCGTTATTTGTTAAAACAATTCCGCCTCTTGGTCCTCTTAAAGTTTTGTGGGTGGTTGAAGTAACAATATCAGCATATTTTAACGGATTATCAAGTTCACCTGCTGCAATAAGACCTGCAATGTGAGCCATATCAACCATAAAATAGGCGCCAACTTCTTTAGCTACATCTTTTATCTTTTGATAATCTATTTCAAAAGGGTAGGCGCTAAATCCAGCAAGAATTAAATTCGGGCGATATTCAAGAGCTTTTTCTCTTAAAGCTTCATAATCAATTCTTCCATTTTTATTTAAGTGATAAAAATCAACATTATAGTAACGAGAAGAAAAACTGACTTTTGAACCATGAGATAAATGTCCACCTTCATCAAGAGATAAAGAAAGAATTTTGTCTCCAGTATTTAAAAGAGCATAATAGGCAATCATATTAGCTTGTGTGCCTGAATGAGGTTGAACACAAGCATATTTTGCGCCAAATAATTTAGTTACAAGTTCAATTGCGCGATTTTCAATTTCATCAATATGAACGCATCCGCCATAATATCTTTTCCCAGGAAATCCTTCAGCATATTTATTAGTTAAAATCGAACCACAAAGAGCACGAACATTTTTACTAGCAAAATTTTCACTTGCAATTAGTTCAATTCCTCCATTTTGTCTTTTTGTTTCACTTTCTAAATAAGAAAATAATAATTCATCTCTATTCAATATTATCACCTCCTAGAAAATATCTTCTTTAATAATTGTTTCATTATGATCTGGACCTACAGAAATTAAGCAAGCATGTGCATCAATTTCTTTTTCAATAAATTTAACATAATTTTGAGCATTTATTGGTAAATCCTCAAATTTTCTAACTTTAGAAATATCTTCTTTCCAACCAGGTAAAGTTACATAAACTGGTTTGCATCTATAAGTTTCTTTTAAACTTGCTGGAACATAATCAATAATTTTTCCATCAAGTTCATAGCTTGTACAAACTTTAATTTCATCAATTCCAGATAAAATATCTAAAAGCATTAAAGCAAAATAATCAAATCCATTAACATTACGAGAATAGCGAAGTTGATTTAAATCAAGGTAGCCAATTCTTCTTGGACGATGAGTAACAACGCCATATTCATGAGCTTTTTCACGAATATTATCAGCTAAATCGTTAAATAATTCAGTGACAAATGGACCTTCACCAACTCTTGTTGTATAAGCTTTTACAATTCCTACTACGCCTTCAATATAGCCAATTCCAATTCCACTTCCAGTGATTGCGCCTCCTGCTGAAGAATTAGAACTTGAAACATAAGGATAAGTTCCAAAATCAATGTCGAGCATTGTGCCTTGAGCACCTTCAAATAAGATTTTTTTACTAGCTTTTTTAGCTTTTGCAAGAATAGAAACCGTTTCTTTTACATAAGGTTTGAAAAATTCTGAAAGTTTTTCATACTCTTTCAATGATTTTTCAAGATCAATAGGTGTTCCACCATATCGAGCGATTTCTTCATTTTTTTCTTTTAAATGTTCAGCATAAATTTTTGGAAAATCTTCATCGATAAAATCAGCAAAACGGATTCCATCACGTGAAATTTTATCAGTATAGCAAGGCCCAATACCTTTTTTAGTTGTGCCTATCTTTTTATCTTTTAAATGTGCTTCTTTTAAACCATCAAGTTCAAGATGATAATTTAAATCAACATTTGCTCTTGAAGAAATTACCATGTTATTTAATTTAAAACCAGCATCAAGTAATGTTTTCATTTCAGAATAAAGGCTAATTGGATTAATAACCATGCCATTCCCAAGTATATTTAAAGTTTTTTCATTAAAAATTCCACTTGGAATTGTTTGAAGATGGAATTCTTGACCATCAAATTTTACTGTGTGGCCGGCATTATTTCCGCCTTGATAACGAACAACAATATCAGCTTTTGCAGAATAGTAATTTGTTACTTTTCCTTTTCCTTCATCTCCCCATTGACTTCCAACAACAACAATTGATCTCATCATTTAACACCTACCTTCTTATATATTTTATCAACGTTTTTGAATACATATTGATAAGAAAAGAGTTCATCAAGCTCTTCTTTTGTAACTAGTTTCATAAAATAAGAATCTTTTAAAATTAAGTCTTTTAATTGAGTTTTAGTTTCCATCGCTTTAAACGCTAAAAGCTGGATTTTATCGTATATTTCTTCTCTACTAACTTCATTTTTTTCAATGATATAATTCATTACGCGTCCTGAAAAAATTACACCAAAAGTTGAAAAAATATCTTCTTTCATTTTCTCTTCGTGAACAACGAGATTTTTTAAAATATTATTAAGTCTATTTGCTGTATAAATTATTAAAGATATATCATCTGGCAAATAAATTCTTTCATTTGATGAATGAGAAATGTCTCTTTCGTGCCATAAAATATTGTTATCTAAAGCTATAGAAATTGATGATTTTACAATACGAGATAATCCACAGATATTTTCGCAACCAATTGGATTTCTTTTATGTGGCATTGCACTACTTCCTTTTTGATTTTTTGAAAAATATTCATTAACTTCATTTACTTCAGTTCTAGATAAATGTCTGATTTCTGTGGCGATTTTTTCAAAAAGAGAAGCAATCAAAGCAAGCGAAGCAACATATCCAGCAAGTCGATCGCGGCTTAAAACTTGGGTTGAAATTGCTGGTCGATTGAGTGATAAATCTTGAGCGACAAGCTCTTCGACTTCATATGGTAAATTTGAAAAATTTCCGACTGTGCCGCTAATTTTTGCAACTTCAACAAAACTTCTTTCGAAATTAAATCGATCAATATCTCGGTTTAACTCATCAAGAAAAAGCGCCCATTTTAAGCCAAAGGAAGTAACTTCACCATGAATTCCATGAGTTCTTCCAATAATTGGAGTATATTTATACTTTTTAGCAAGGTCATTTAATGTATTTTTAAGTTCACTTAAACGTTTAAGTATAATTTCATTTGCTTCTTTTAAGTTTAAGCTTAAAGCGGTATCAACTACATCAGTTGAAGTTAAATTATAGTGAATCCACTTTTTTTCTTCACCAAGTTCAAGAGAGAGTGAACGAGTAAATGCAATTACATCGTGTTTGGTTTCCTTTTCAAGTTCATTAATTTTATCAAGGTCAACTTTAGCGTATTTTAAAATTTTTAAGTAATCTTCTTCAGGAACAATGCCTAATTTAACGTAAGCTTTTAAAACACTAAGTTCAACTTTCAGAAAAGTTTCATAACGATTTTCTAGAGAAAAAATATTTTCTATTTCTTTAATTGCATATCGTTCAATCATATTTTACATTAACTCCTTTGCCTCGCATCCGAGTAAATTTAAAACAGTTTTTAGAACAATTCCACAAGATTTAATCAATGCTAGTCTTTCTTTTGTTAACTCTTCGCTATTTTCATCAATAACTTTTACATTGTTATAATATGAATGGAATAATTGCGCTAGTTTATAGGCGTAATTACATAAAATGTTAACTTCTTTAACTTTAGCAATATCGATTAAGACATTTTTAAGTTCACCTAAATGTTTAATAAGTTCGATTTCTTTTGAATCAACAAGTAATGGATAACTTTCTTTAACTTCGTAATCATTTCTTTTTCTTAAAATCGAAGCCATTCTAGCATAGGCATATTGGATGTAATAAACTGGATTTTCGTTTGATTGATTACGTGCTAGATTTAAATCAAAGTCGAGGTGAGAAATAATTGGTTTTGATATAAAGAAATAACGTGCCACATCAACACCAACATCTTCACATAGTTCACGAATTGTTACGGCATTACCGGTTCTTTTTGACATCTTTACTTCTTCACCATTTTCCATAAGTCTAACAATTTGAATCATTTTGACTTCAAGATTATCAGGATTATAGCCCATGATTTTGATGCCAGCTTTTAATCTTGCAATATATCCATAGTGGTCTGCGCCTAAAATATCAACAAGTTTAGTGTAGCCTCTATCAAATTTATCTTTGTGATATGCAATATCTGGTGTGAAATAGGTATAAGTTCCATCACTTTTTATTAAAACACGATCTTTATCATCTTTAAATGCAGTAGTTTCGAGCCAAGTTGCACCATCTTTTTCATAACAATAAGGACTATTTTTAATAACTTCGAGTGCTTTTTTAACTTTTCCTTCTTTATATAAACTTCTTTCGCTTTGATAGTGATCGAAATGAACGCGATATAAATCTAAATCTTTTTTAATCTTATCTAGTTCAAGTTTAATTCCGATATCTTTAAAATATTCTTTTCTATTTTCTGAATCATCATTTACCCATTTATCTTTATCATCTTTGGCAATTTGTTTAGCAAGTTTAATGACATCTTTTCCTTGATAGCCAATTTTATCTAAATCAAAAGGTAGTCCAAGAGCTTCTTTATATCTTTCATAAAGCGAATTTCCTAAAACTTCAATTTGATTTCCTGCATCGTTTACATAATATTCACGCAAAACATCATATCCAACGAAAGATAAAATTCGTGTGAGTGTATCTCCATATGCTGCCCCACGAGCGTGCCCAAGATGAAGATCTCCAGTTGGATTTGCGCTAACATATTCGACCATAATCTTCTCATTTTTTCCAAAGTCTGAAGAACCAAATTTATCGCTTTCTGTTAAAATAGTGTGCAAAAGTCCAGTTAAATTTTCTTTTTTAACATAAAAATTTAAGAAACCTGGGCCGGCAATTTCAACTTTTTCAACAAAGTTTCCTTCTTCAAGGAGAGGCAATAAAGTTTTAGCAATTTCAATAGGTGCTTTATGTAAAACTTTAGCAAGACGCATTGCTACGCTACTTGCATAATCGCCATGACTTTTATCTTTTGGAATTTCAACAACAATTTCATTTGTTGCGTCATGGTTAAATGCTTTCTCAATTGAATCTTTAAGTAAATTTTTAATTTCTACATTTAAGTCTTTCATAAAACCCTCCTATGACAATAAGAATTTAATATCTTCATCGCTTAGTGAAACAACGCCCTTTTCACCTTCACCAATAAATTTATCCATCAAATCTTTCTTGGCTTCCTGAAGTTTAATGACTTTTTCTTCAATGGTGTCTTTGCAAATCATTTTGATGACATTTACAGTTCGTGTTTGACCGATTCTGTGCGCTCTGTCACTGGCTTGATTTTCAGCTGCAACGTTCCACCAAGGATCAAGATGAATAATAATATCTGCGCCGATTAAGTTTAAACCAGTTCCGCCAGCTTTTAAAGATATTAAAAACACTTTTGTGTCATCTTTTTTGTTAAACTCTTCACACATCTTTAAACGGTCACTTGCTTTTGTTTGTCCATATATATAATAAGTTTTTATTTCCTCTTCCTTAAGCATTTCGAGTAAATGTTCTAAGGATTTTGTAAAACTTGAGAAAATAAGCACTTTGTGCCCATCGTTTATGGCATCTTTTATTAAAGAAATGGCTGCTTCAAGTTTTTCGCTTACATCATCATAATTTTCTAGAAACATCGATGGATCAAGACAAATTTGTCTTAAACGAGTTAAGGCACGCAAAATTAAGAACTTATTTTTATCATTATCTTCATCTTCAAATGTCTTTTTAGCATCTAACAAATATGAGTCATAAAGTTCGGATTGTTTTTCATTCATTTTAACAACATAACTTGTTTCAATTTTTGGTGGTAAGTCTTTTAAAACGTCTTTTTTCACTCTTCGCAAAATAAATGGAGCGATACGACCTTGAAGACGTTTTTCAGTTAATTCATCTTTATCTAAAATTGCGTTTTCAAATTCTTCTTTAAAATGAGAGTAACTATATAAATAACCTGGCATTAAAAAATCAAATATAGACCATAAATCAGCTAAAGAATTTTCAATTGGTGTGCCAGTAAGGACGAATTTAGTTTTTGCAACAAGTTGTTTTGTAGCCATTGTTTTTTGAGCGTGTGAATTTTTAATATATTGTGCTTCGTCTAAAACAAGTAAATTGTAAGCAACTTGTGAATAAATATCTAAATCATTTCTTAATGAATCATAAGTTGTGATGAAAACAGCTTTTTTATTGTTTTTTAAATTTTTAAGAATTTCTAAACGTGCTTCTTTATTTCCACTTACAACATAAGTTTTTATTGAATCATCCCACATTTTAAATTCATGTTCCCGGTTAAAAATTAAACTTTTTGGGGAGATGATTAAAATTGGTTCTTCTTCTTTAAGTGAGGTGATAAAACTAATCATTTCAAGAGTTTTACCTAGTCCCATATCATCAGCTAAAATTCCAGAAAGATTGTATTTTCTTAAAATTGACATCCATTTAAAAGCGTCAATTTGATAATTTCTTAAGATGTTTTTATAGCGTGAATCAGGTAAAAACCCTGCAGTTCTAAACTCTTTTACTTCATTTAAAATGTTTTTAATCTTTTCATCCATATTAATATCTAAAGAATCTTTATAAGAATTTACTTTAAATATTTCATAAAGAGGGACTTCTATTTCATCATTATCGATTGAAAAATCATCACTTAAAGAGTTAAGTAAAGCGACGTCTTCATCACTAAGTGTGACAATTGAATTGTCTTTTAAACGAATGAATTTCTTTTTTCTTTTGTATTTTGCTAAAATTTCTTTAATTTGTTCGTCACTTAATTCATTTGAATGAAGTTTTAAAGCGAGCCAATCTTGTTTTAAAACTGAAGTTAAATTAAATTTAATTTTCTTACGATTTTTAATGCGCGTTAATTCATCACTTAAATAAATTTCATAGTAATTTTTGATGTCGCTAATATCATCAGTTAAAAAATCAACGATGATATTTTCATCTTCAATTTTTCCTTCTTCAATTAAGTTATGGTCTTTTAAAGTTCTTTCAGCGTCAAGTAAATATTTTTGATAATCTTCGTTTTCAAAAAGATCAACTTTAGTAACTTCTTCATCTTTTAAGTAATATCTAGTTTTGACTAGAAGATCGTTGTCTCTAGTAAGTTCAGCAAAATATTTAAATTTTAAATTTGAATCGAATAATTTTGATAAAAGTCTTGGCGAAACTTTGGCTTGATTCTTAACGCGTGGTGCCAAATTATTTTTAATTAAATCTTTCACCATTTCAAAAGGATAATTTGGATTTTGAACTGTAAATAGGAAGAGTCTTCTTGTAAATTCGTTCACAAATTTTAAATAACTAACGTGATATTCAACTTCATCTATTTTTTCAATTATGAGAAGAGCATTACCATCAAGATATAATCTTGTTGATTCATTGAGTTTTAAATCGGGTTGAAAAGTGAGCTCTCCATTTTCGCTAATTTCGTAATATCCATCTTCAAATTTTTGATATTGAATTATGGCTGGCTTATAAAAACTTGCGCTATAATCGGATTTATTCCGTGCCACCTCTTGTTTTGCAATAGTTATGTCGTTTGTTAAACAAAAATCTAATAAAGAAATAATTTGTTCAAGATTTAGAGCTTCATAGTAAAATGAATCGCTAGTAAGGACAGTAAATGAATTTATTAAGTGAATAAGTTTTTGACTTACTTCGTCAAAATTTTCTTCAGAAAAATCAATGTTTTTCTTTTCGCTTACATATTTTCTTGAAACTTTTTCAGAAAGCTTATAATATTCTAAATTTTTCGCAACAACTTTATTTGTTTGTAAATCTAAAATATCAAAACTAGCATGAAAATTTAAAGAATAATAATATAAGCCGGCACCAATTGAAATATTAAGTTTAATCTTATATGAGTGCTTAGTTTCGGAAGTCGTTTTACTTTCTTTAGGTAAGTTATTTAAAAACTCTAAAAATTTATTTCGTTTTTCATAAATTTGTCTAGCTTTTAAATTATCGCCTTCAAAATAAACGATATTTTCATTAATATCCTTGTAAAACTTAACTTTTTCTTCAGAATTTAAGTTTTGATATTTAGAAACAATATAGGCTAATAAAGCATTTGCTTTTGTAGGCGCGCTTCTTTCTTTCAATCCAGAAAATGGTGAAATTGAGAAATATACCACTACATCATCATCAAGATATGTAAAATAATAATTTAAGTTCTTTTTTATTGCGTAACAATAAATATCACTGCTTAATTCATCATATCTAAAATAAATGTCATATAGATTAGATTCTAAATCACATAATAATTTATTATCGCATGAATAGCTTGAAACAAAGGCAAAGTCAAAATACATATTATTGGTACCTCACAAAGCCTTTCTTGGCGATATTTTCATTGTTACCACTTATAAGTAAGAAAACCTCATTCAATTTTCGATAATCAATGTATTTTTTAACGTTTTCTTCTTTTATTAACATTTCGTATTGAATTCTATCATCTACATAAAGCGAAAGAAGTAAACCATCAATAAAATCTGAAGTAACTGTTTTGCCACATTTTCTTTTAATAATTTTTACAAGTGCACCAATATAATATTCTGGATAAAGCTTTTTAATAACATATCTAGAATTTAAGAAATAAAAATCATCAATCTTTGTAGATAAACTTGTAATACTTTTTTTAGCGCTAGAAAAAATAAAATTATAAGGGCTCTCTGAAGATTTAAATAAATGTTCTAAGTGTACAAATGGAGCATCTATTACACCATTATCAGCTAAATTAATAGATTCTGAATAAATCATCATCGCTAGATCATGACTAATGTCGCTCATCAATAATTCTTTAAAGAATTTCAATTTATCTTCATTAAAAAATGATGATGAATAATAGTACTTAATGTAGTCCGAATCACAATAAGGAGCAAAAAATGTATAAAATCTCATATCAAGTGTAAAACCCCTCTTGATATATGTTTCCACAAAAGATACTTTATCTTTTAAAAAATACGATTTTGCAACAAAGGTACAATAAAAAAACTCATCGGCATTACTGACGATTCTTTTGTTTAAAACCTCGTGTTCGAACCATTCAAAACGAAATCGATAATAAGAATCTGCAAAACCATTGACGGCTTTTTCTATTCTTTGTTTTCTTTCGGGAGATACATTAATTTGCATAAAAAACTCAACACATTATTTTAATAAAAAAACACTTTTTGAACAACAACTACTATCGAAGTTATAGACCATCATCAACAAGGCCAAGCAAAAATTTATTTTGTCTTTTTATTGTTCAAATTTTATATATTTTTAAAAGTTTATAAAAAAATGTTGCTCAGTTTGATTGAGCAACAGCCTTAGTTTGGTAGTTGGTGACCTTGAGGCGACTCGAACGCCTGACCCACAGCTTAGAAGGCTGTTGCTCTATCCAACTGAGCTACAAGGCCAACTCGTGCCCTAATATTATCTCAAACCAAAACCTAAATGTAAATAACAAATTTAAAGAAATTTTAAAGGATTTTTAAAGTGGTTTTTCAGAGAAAAACCCAGCAAAACTTAACTATTTTCAAATTTTTCAGAAAAAATTACTTCATTTTTCTTTTTTAAATTAAAGAAATTAATAGCTAAAATTACAAAAATAAGTACTATTGGGATCAATAAAATTAAATTAGGTAATATTGAAAATAGATAGTTTGATTCCTTTTGAAAAACAGGATTTAAGAAATAATAATAAGAAAAGCTTGCACATACTCCTGCTGAGAACGAAAGAATTAAAAACAAGTAATCGATACCATTTACAAGCTCTTTTTTATCATGTTTTTCTTCAGCGTTAACTAAAGAATGGACCATTCTTTGAAGATTAGCAGTCATCATTGTAGATGTAAAATTAATGGAGTTCATCTTCCTAAAACTTTCAAGCAAAAAAGCGCCAATTAAAGAAAGGAGTACGTTACCAAAAACATTAGAAAAACTAAAATCTTTAGCCTCTAATATTGTGCCTACTTGATCAAATTCAACAGGGACAAAAATAATAAATAAAAGAAGAAAAGCGCTTATAAATAGCTCAATAGGATGATAATCTTTTTGATGTTTAGTACAAAAATATTCAATTAAATTCGCAATCACGAGACCAATAATAAAAGATAATACTGCTATTAAAGAGATTCCTAAGCTACTCCGATCTAGTCTAATTAAGTTTGTGAAAATACTGATTAAATTTCCGGTTTGCATTAAAGCAAAATAGCCACGATTAAATAATGAATAAGTTTCTAAAACTCCACCAATAAAGCCCAAAGTAAGAGCTAACACCAAGCTATATGTTAAATTTTTACTTTTTCTCATTTAAAAATTCATTAATTTTTTCTTTTAATTCTTTAACATCTTTGCATACACTATTTGGATTTAACTTTTCAAGTTCATTACTGATTGATGGATCGTTATAGGTAACACTAATGATATCCACACCAATTACCTTACATTGTTCAACATCACTAATTGTGTCGCCAACATAAATCAATTCTTCAGGTTTAAAATTATGGTTATCGCAAATTTCTTTTAAACGCTTTGTTTTTACTGCTCCTTCTAATCCACCAGTGTAAACACATTTAAAGTATTTGAACGCGTCAAGTTTAACCAAGGAAATCATAGTTGTTTCTTTTGAACGGCCGGTTAATAGATAAACAGGTATATTTTTCTTATTTAACTCTTCCAAAATTTCTCTAATGCCAGGAATAAAGTCTTTTAACATTTCATCATGAAATTCATAATATTTTTCTAGATAACGATAAAAACATTTCTTCGCATCACCTTTATTAGAAATAATTTTGTTAATTATTCCTTCTTCAGTTGGCCCCATAATACTTTTTTGTTCTTCTTCGGTTAAAGGCACATTTCTGAATTCTTGAATTGCTTCAACAATTTTACTAACTACTAGTGGAAACGATAAACATAGCGTTCCATCAAAATCAAAAATAACTGCTTTTTTCATAAAAATCTCACTTACTCAATAATTATAATGATTCACGAGTTTATGCTCTATAAAATTTTCAAAAATTAATAATTAAATAAACAATGAAACTTAAAATAATTTAGACTCAATTTTTTTGACAAACTATCTTGTAAATTTATTTAACTCGAATACAATAATTATTGTATTTAAAGGAGATTTTTTATGTTTATATCAAAGAAAAGACTTATCGCTCTATCTTCCATAATAATCTCTGTAATAATTTTCGCCTTCCTTGGTACGGCCTGCTATCGCTATACTGGTTTTATCACTAAAGGTGATTTTTATTCAAGTTACGATTTTGGATTTGGCGGTAATGTTATTATTGAATCATTCAATATTATTTTAGTTGTTGTTTGTGCCATTTTACTTGCATTAAACCTTTTAGCTTTTTTTGTTGAAAAAGTAAATGAAAAACCACTTGCAATAACCAACTTAGTGTTATGGGTAATCGTTTTAGCTTTTGCGATTTGCGCAATGTGCTCCAAATATGTGAACGAAAGCTATAACCCAACAATTTCAATTACATTTGTAATGCTCCTTTCTCTTATTGGTTTAATTTCAAGTTTTGCTCCATTATTTATTCAAGATAAAGATTAAAATGTTTTATTAAAAAACTAAAAAACTCGAGGCAAATCCTCGAGTTTTTTGATGTCAATTTAATTTAGCTTATTTAGCGTTTTTAGCAAGTGTAACGAGTTCGCTGAATCCTTTTGGATCATGAATTGCGATTTCACTTAACATTTTTCTGTTAAGATCGATTTTAGCGACTTTTAAACCATGCATAAACTTTGAATAGGAGATGTCGTTTAATCTGCAAGCAGCATTAATTCTTTTAATCCAAAGTTTTCTGAAGTCTCTCTTAATATTTCTTCTATCAATGTAAGCGTATCTTTTTGAACGCATTACTTGTTCTTTAGCTGTTTTGAAAAGAAGATGTTTGCTGCCAAAGTAACCTTTAGCTTGTTTTAAAATCTTTTTTCTTCTTAAATGTGTAACTTTACCACCTTTTACTCTCATGACGATTACCTCCTACTATTGTTGAATGAGATATTTAATTCTCTTCATATCTGCACTTGATACAGATGTTTCTTTTCTAAGATGTCTTTTTTGTTTATGTGTTTTATGAGGTGCTAAATGGCTGACATAAGCGTGGTGTCTTCTGACTTTTCCACTTCCTGTTACTTTAACTCTTTTTGTTAAAGCTTTTTTACTTTTCATTTTTGGCATATATAATCTCTCCTTTATAAACTAACTTATTTCTTTGGTTTACTTGCAAGAACACAAGTGAGCCATCTGCCATCTAATGTAGGTTTTTTCTCTACATTAGAATAGTCTTTCACGTATTCAAGGAACTTATTCATCGTTTCATCGCCAATTTCGGTGTGAGACATTTGTCTTCCTTTGAAACGAACACCAACTTTTACTTTGTTTCCATCTTCAAGAAATTTAATAGCAGCTTTGACCTTTGTTTCAAGATCATGAAGTCCTATTTGTGGAGTAAGTTGAATTTCCTTAAGTTCGATAATTTTTTGATTCTTCTTAGCTTCTTTAGCTTTCTTTTGCGCCTCAAATTTGTATTTTCCATAATTAAGGATTTTACAAACTGGTGGATTTGCTTGTGGTGCAACACAAAGTAAGTCTAAATCCATACTTTCCGCTTTTTTATAAGCTTCGAAACGTGACATTTTACCGTAACTAGTGCCGTCAGGACCAATTACAAGAACTTCTGGAAATCTAATTTTTTCATTTACAAGATCACCGTTATAACGGTCTCTTTTATTTTGTCCAAAATTTGGACGTTCATTGAAGTTTGCTATAATTCTTTCCCTCCCAAAATAGAAACTAAAATAAAACGGGCGCACAATATGCGTCCGTTAATAATCAAATTTTTCTAAATTTAATCATAGCCTTGAACCAATCGACCTAGTCAATCTGGTGAGAAGCGGACGCTCTCTTTCTACGTGCTTAATAATTCTAATCGGTCGAAATAGGTTTGTAAAGAAAAACTTACAAATTTTTGGCACATTTTTCACGATTTTTTTGAGCAAATTTATATGAACTTAAAACTTAATATATAAAATTAAGCAAATATTTTCTAACTTTTAATCCTTAATAATTTTTAATTCGGCATTTTTTATTGCTTCATCAATTAGTGTTTCAAAATCAAATTTCTTTTCAATTTCGTAACATTCATCTAGCTTTGGTGATGTTTTTGGTCTAACAGGGGCAAAAATCGTACAGCAATCTTCATATGGTCTGATTGAAATATCGTATGTGCCAATCTTTTCACTTATTTTAATAATGTCTACTTTATCATAAGTACATAAAGGTCTTAAAATAGGCATATTTGTAACTTCATTGATAACATTTAATGAATCAATCGTTTGCGAGGCAACTTGTCCAATGCTTTCACCATTTGCTAAACAATTTATTCTTAATTTTCTAGCAAGTCGATCAGCAATTCTATACATCATTCTTCTCATAATTGTAATTGGATAGCCCTCAATTGATACTTCATATATTTTTTCTTGTATCTTAGTAAAAGGAATTACATAAAGTTTTATTTTTGTTTGATACTTAGTTAGTTTATGTAAAATATCTTCTAATTTATCGATAACTCCACTATTTGTATATGGAGGTGAAGCATAATGGATGCAAGTTATATCAACACCTCTTTTAAGTAATAGATATGCTGCAACTGGAGAATCAATTCCACCACTTAACATAACTAAACTTTTCCCGATTGTGCCGCTTGGATATCCGCCAATTCCTTTAATTGTTTCAGTAAATAGATAAGCACCATCTTCTCTAATTTCAATATCAAGCAAAACGTCAGGATTATGAACATCCACTCTTTTTTCAGTATTTTTTAAAACAACTGTTGCAACTTTTCGATTGATTTCATCACTTATATAAGGATAAGATTTATCGATTCTTCTTGTTCTAATTTTAAAAGTGTTTCCTTTTTCTTTTTTTAAGATATCTAAAGCAACATCTAATATGTTATCTAAATCTTGATCAATTTTTAAAGCGAGTGAAAAAGAATACATTCCACTAATATCTTTTAACTTATCAACAATATCTGGAATTTCATTTATTAAATTTAAATAGATATGATCGTGGCGCACTACCATTTCATAGTCGTTTTCATTTTCTCTTAAATTATGTCTTATCGAACGAGCTAAAGAGTTAATAAAGTCTCTTTTATTTTTTCCTTTTGTAGACATTTCGCCAAAGCGAACAATAATTGTGTTGTATTCCATATTCTAACCTCTGATTGTCGATAAAATTTCTTTAAATATTTCAATAAATTTTTCACATTCTTCAAGTGTCGTATCTTTAGATAAAGATAATCTTATTGAATTGAACGCTTCTTTCATAGTTTTTCCTAGAGAAAGCAGAACATAAGATGGTTCTTCTTTTTTTGAATTACACGCTGAAACACTTGAACAATATATTTCATGGTTTGATAAAGCTTCAACTATAACGCTAGCTTTCTTGCTTTTTAAAGAAAAATTAATAATGTAAGGAGAACAATTTGAATTACTATTTAAAGAAACTTCCTCAATTTTACTGAGTTCATTTAACAAAAAACCTTGCAAAACCTTAATATTTTTATAATTTTTATCAAAATTAGCAATTGCATTATTTAATGAAACATTAAACGAAACAATTGAAGGATAATCAAGTGTGCCGCTTCTTAATCCGTTTTCTTGACCACCACCATAAATAATTGGATTTAGCAAAATTTTCTTTTTCTTAATTAAAGCGCCAATTCCTTTAATACCATAAATTTTATGAGCGCTGATTGTTATCAAATCAGATAATGAATAATCGAAATTTTCTTTGCCTAAAGTTTGGGCACAATCGCAATGCAAAACACATTTAGGATATTTTTTGATGATTTCTTTGATATCTTTGACATTTAAGATACATCCAATTTCGTTGTTAACTGGCATAATTGAAACCAAAATAGTTTGAGAATCAATTATTTTTTCAAATTCATTGACGTTAATCTTTCCATTTTCATCAACATTTAAATAACTAACTTGGAAACCTTGAGTTTCTAAATATTTGAAAACATTTAATACACTCTCGTGTTCAATTTTTGTGGTGATTAATTTGTTACCTCTATTTTTATTTCTTAAGGCGTAACCAATGATAGCTAAATTATTTGACTCACTAGCCCCACTTGTAAAAATAACTTCATAAGAAGTATCAAGTTTTAGCTTTTTAAGGAAATTGTCTTTTATTCGATTAATTTCATTAAAAAGTTTCATGGCTGGACCATGGATGGAGTTAGGGTTATAAAATGAATTTAAGCTCGCTTCATAAAAAGCATCTAAACACTCTTTTGAAGGCTTAGTACTACTTGCGTTATCTAAATAAATCATTGTTTATCTCTAAAATTAAGTTTGTTAAGAGCTTGCTCTGTCATGTCGTATGCTGATTTAAAATCACCATTTAAATATAATGTTTCAGCTTGTGAAACTATATTGTTGATTTCAGCAAATTTCATTCTATCGCGATTAATAAGCAATATATTTTCACTAGCTAAATTACGATAGTTATTCAAATCTTGAATTTCTTTAACAAGATTATTTGTTTTATCATTAAGTTCTCTTTGATATTGATTCACTTGATTAACCTCAATTGGAACTTTGACTAAAAGTTTTGAGATATCATCAATTAAAGCATAACAATCGTCGAAACGATCTTTAAAATAATCTTGATATTTATCGACTTTTAGTTCTCTTATAATCAATTCGTGTTCTTTTAATTGATCGTATTTTGCTCTTATATTTTTATAAGCAGTTTCACTATCATTTTTTAAAGAAATTAAATAATCGTTGAACGAGTTAATACGATTGCTGATTTCTCTTGTGCCATTTTCTAACACTTTTAATTTGTTTAAAAGCTCACTATAAGGATAAGGCTCAATATTACGCATATATTGATCAAGTTTTCTTTTATCTCTACTAACATCTTCAACTTTGTTACGAATATTCTTTAATTCTTGAGCATGGTCTTCATCAATAACATAAATTTTATTAAATCTAGCGATATTGTTATTGATTTTGACAAGTTCTTTATCATAATTTAAGAATTCATTGATGATAATATCTTTCTTTTCATTGAATTCTTTATAAGCAACATCTTCTTCTTTAAACTTTTCAAATAAATCATCAATAATTTTATTAATTTCGATAGTTTCTTTTTTAAGATTTGAAATAGCTAAATTCTTAATGTTGCTACGTTCTGTTTCAAGCGCATCATTAATTTCACTAATAAGTAGTTCAACATTAAGATGATTTAAAGGTCTTCCTTCTTTAACTAATTTTTCATATTCATCATTTAAACTTTTAACTTTGGCAGGAATGTTTTCATTCACTTCTTTAGTTAAAGCTGGGATTTCATCAATTAATCTATCGAGTAAATTTAAAACTTTATCAAGTTCAGGAATAATAGCTTTGGCATCATCATAATTTGCGTTTTCGACTAAATCTTCAAAATCATTAAATTTGCGATCAATTTTTGCAAAAACTTGTTGGAAAGATGAAGCAACAAAAACTAATTCGTTTTCATTAAAATTAAATTTAGACTTAACATCACGGAATTTTTCTTTCTCGCTTAGCATCATTTGACGTGCATCTTCTTCTGGTTTAATGACATTAACTAAATCGTTATTTAAATTATTAACCGCATCTTCATATTGCTTAATGATTGGGGTTTTTTCTTTTAAAAATAATTTAAATTCACGGCACTTATTCTCATCTAAAAATGCTTGAAGTTGGAAAATTACATCTTGATATTTTTGGTCAATAGTTTCGCGAATTTCTTTGCTTCTTTTAAAATAAGAAGCATGGATATCGCTATATAAAAGATTTGTTCGAGAAATAATTTCAAGTCTTTGGATATATGAATTATCTTGTCCAGTTAATAAAGCATGTAAATATTCATATTTCGATTGTAGTGAATCAAGTTGTTTTTGACATTTCTTTCTATTTAAATAAAATTTCGATAATAAAAAGTAAGTTAAAAAACTTAATAATAAAACTGCAATTAAAACCGATACAACAACTGCGACTATGACTTCCATAGCCAAACCATCTAAAACAAAAATATTCATAATTATTCCCTTCTAGTATTTTATACTAGAAGTTGAGATTTTTCTATATTGACTCATTAATAAAAACAGCCACCAATTTTGAATTGATGACTGCTTAAACTTGCTACATTTAAATTACAACTAGATAATTCTGTTGTAGTATTCAACGATTAATGCTTCGTTGATATCTTTAGATAATTCACTTCTTTCAGGTAATCTAAGGAATTTACCTTCTTTCTTTTCCTTATCAACTTCTACATAAGGAACTGTAACAGTTGTGTTGTCTAAAGAAGTTTTGATAACAGCGATGTCTTTGCTGTTTTCTTTAATTCCAATTACATCATTTACATGGCATAAATATGATGGGATATCAATAGTTCTGCCATTAACAACGATGTGTTTGTGGTTTACGAGTTGGCGAGCTGCTCTTCTTGTTGGAGCAAAACCAAGTCTGTAAACTAAGTTGTCAAGTCTAGATTCAAGAATTGTCATGAATGCAGTACCAGTAACATCTTTTGACTTACGAGCCATTAAGAACAATCTCCTAAATTGGCGTTCGTTGACTCCGTAAAGATCTCTTAATTTTTGTTTTTCATTTAATTGTTTTCCGTACTCAGATAATTTTTTCTTTTCAGCACCGTGCATACCTGGAGCATAATCTCTATGATCGCCTTTCTTTAAAGTATGACCATTAAATTCTTCTCCAGTTCCTAGTAATGAAAATCCTAATCTTCTAGCACGTTTCCATTTAGGTCCTACATAACGCATATTTTAATCTCCTTTGTGTTCTAACGATGTAAAGAAAGATTCATAAATTCCTTTTCTCAGGATGAATTGACTAGAGTTTCTGTTGTGTAGCTCAACTTACTTCTTTGGAATAATCCTCAATTCATTTGACAGAAAGTATTTACATGCTGCTTTACATGCGCTGTATAAAAGTAATACAAAATGCAAGAAATGTCAAGTTTAACTTGCAGTAAAGTTCACGCGGTAGCTCCAACAGCCTTAGAAGCTTTTCTTTCTTAAAGCTCTTAAGTTCTTACTTCAACGCCCCACCTATCAATTTAGGTGTTTTGTGAGCTCCATAAGCTTGAATTCCGGGTCAGACCTCCGTACTAAATTTAATCTTTAATTATGTGGAATTGCATCTATTCTTTTATCAAAATTTGCTTGATTAGCAAGATTTTTAAACGAATTAGATACATTTATTGGTTCAACGAAAGAATAATTAATGCCGTTTTTTATACAATCAGTAATTATTTTATCTTTCTCCGCAATCGTTAATTTGGACGTTCCAAATCCTATTTTCTTTTTCATATACTTAAATAAATTGCACGCCGCATTAAAATCACGATCAATGGCGACGCCGCAATTGTCACATCTATAAATTCTATCATTTAAATCCAAGTTGTTTTTAATAGCACCGCACTTAACACATCTTTTAGAACTAGGATAAAATTTTCCTGCTTCAACAAATACTCTGTCCGCTATCGAATTGCATTTGTTTTTAATAAGCACTTTTAAATTATTAAAGCCTATATCATTATTTTTTCGAGAAAAAAACTTCTTTTGCATTAAATTATCGATTTCCAAATCTTCCATGCAAATACCATCAAAATTTCTAACTAGAACTGAAGTAACCTTATTATTGTAATTCTCTCGTTTATTCAAAGCTTTTAAATAAAATTTCGCTAATTTTTGTTGCATTTTCAAATAATTATTTGATTTTTTATATGTTCCATCCTCTTGCATAACTAGTGACTTTCTTTGCAATTCCTTGTTTAAATGCTTTAAACGCCTTAAATTTTTATACAAGAATAAAGGAGCATCAATTACTAGTCCGCATGAAGTAGTAAGTGTATTTTTAAGGCCCAAATCAATTCCAATTGTTTTTCCGTTTCTCAAAAATTTGTAAGAGTGAGTAGCTTCGAAATAAGACTTAGGTATTTTGAAAAGCATAGCTACATAATATTTGCCATCTGTTCTTTTAAAAGTGCAGGAAATTAATGTTCCATGAAAACGTAATTTATCCAATATTTTTATTGGTCCGCTTAACCCACTAAAGTATATGAAGTTTTTAACGCTACTTTCTTTGGCTCTTATAGAAACACTTCCTCCCTTTAAATAGAAAGCATTTGATAAATATTTTTTCTTAAACTTTAACTTTAGTAAACCGCCTTCTTTAGTTTTTGTTTTAGCGACGCGAACTGCCTTATTAAGATTTTGAAACACTTTATTTTCAAGATTGATATCAATCCCGTTTAAAAAATCGAATTCTTTTTTCTTTTTTAAATAAATATTTCTGATTAAGTCTCCATTTAACTTTTCTTTTTCCGTTTCACTTGCGTTATTAAAGTATTCAACTCCAAAGTTATAAATAAATCTCGCTTTCCCAAATAAATTCTCCAAAACTTCAATTTGAGACTTATTAGGATCTAATCTAACTTTTTGTGCTATATAAATAAATTCTTCCATAATAATTTCACTCCTTTCTAATCAACTAATTTTTTGTTTTTCCTTTCTAAGTCATAATTTCATCCTTTCTAGTGGTTTAAGTTATTTGGAATTTGATTCTTTTTTCAAAATAACTTTTTACCCCTTTACTAATACAACGGGGATGAAAATCAATTTTGTTAAAAAAATTTTAAAATTTTTCAAAAAAAGTTTTTTCAGTGTTAAAAAAGGCACAAAATTTCAAAGATTTTTAAGGATATGATAAAATCTTCTTATGGAAAAATTATATTTAAGCAAAGATAAATCTTTAGTAAATTTAGGAAATTCAATTTTAAAAGCATTTGGAGTTAAACCATTTCACGAAACTTATAATACAGTCGATGAGATTATCAAAAAATCTAGTAAAGAAAAGATAGCTCTAGTTTTATTTGATGGATTTGGTGTAAACATAGCTGAACACTATAAAGAAAATATCCCTTATATTTATTCACACAAAGTTGAAGCATTTAATAGTGTTTATCCTCCAACCACAGTAGCCGCAACCACCGCCTTAACTACCGGCACTTATCCTATTGAAAACGGACACATTGGTTGGACTCAACATTTTAACGAATATAACGCTGATATATGTGTTTTTTTATCAACTGATAAATTTGATAATAAGAAAATTTATCCAAATGTTTCAAATATATTAAAACCAAAATTTATTCGGGAATACATCAATGAAACACAAAAATTTAACGCCGCTTCTATCAGTTGTTTTCATTTTAAGAACAAAGATAAAACAGATGATTTTGAAACTTTCTTTGAAGAAGCTGATAAAACTATCAAAAATCACGATTTTACTTATGTTTATTCTTCAAACCCAGATCATTTACTTCATGAACTTGGTTGTTATAACGATACTGTAAAAGAAAATTTGATTTACTTAGAAGGAAAACTTAAAACTTTAATCGAAAACAATAAAGATACGCTCTTTTTGCTTGTTGCTGATCATGGATTTAGGGATATTGAAGAAATACCTCTAAACGAGCGCCCTGATTTTTTAGAGACTTTATCCAGAAAATATGTAACCTATGAGCCATCTTTTTCCGGCTTTTATGTCAAAGATAGTCAAAAGTTTATTGAATTAGCAAACAAGTATTACTCTGATAAGTTTTTTATTTATTCAAAAGAAGAAATTTTAAAAGATCATATTCTCGGGTATGGTAAGATGTCTCAATACGTAAAAGAAACTTTACCAGATTTCTTCTTAATTGCTAAAGATAAATATAGTTTTTATGATGGCGAAAAGCCTGTTGGATTTAAAGGTCACCATGCAGGTGGCACCAAAGAGGAACGCGAAATTTATCTTTACGCTTTTAATAATTAAGCTTCCTTATTTTCTATATTTTCAATTTTATTATTTTGAGCGTTTTCGCTCTCTTTTCTTTTACGCATATAACGAACTAAGAAATAAGCAGCTAATGCACAAATCACAAATAATGGAATACCTACTCCTAAATCAATAGCCATTTTTGTTGAATCAGTAGGCCAAACATTTAAATACACATTGTTGACATCGGAATTGTAGAAAACAGAAACAACCGAACCAAATGTTAAACCAGTCATCAAGAAATACATATTCTTGTACCACTTCTTAAAACAAAGTGACATTAACTTACTTAAAAAGAAGAATCCAACAACAAAACCTAAAACAAATACAAAGAAGAATAAAATCCAAAGTGGTTGATCAATTAAAACACTAAAATGAACAGCGTTCATCATTGGTTTAAAGAAACCAATAGACATAAGTAATACAGTTGCTGATAATCCAGGTAAAATTTGAGTCAAGGAAACAAGGGCACCAACTAAAAATCCTACAATATGAATCCACCAAGGAAATGTATCAAAAGTTCCACTAACATCAATTTCTGTAACATTTGCAAATACTGAACTCAAAACAATTGGAAATGCAAAACCAATAATAACTAAAGAGATTCTAATTGGTGTTAACTTTTCTTTTTTGATAACCTGATAAATTTCCGGCGCAGCGCCTAACATCAATCCACCAAATATACAAACAACAATAAATGTGAATTGTTCAATTACACTTTGAACAGCAAAGAAACCCAAAACAAATCCCAATAATCCACCAATTAAAATTGGTAATAAAAACAAGAAGCAGATTTTAAATTTCTTAAAAATATTGCTGACCGCATAAAGTAATTTATCGTAAAGCTTAAATAAAATCGCAATTGTAGATCCACTAATTCCTGGCAAAATTACAGCTAATCCAATTAAAAACCCTGCAAAAGCTGACTTAAACCAAGATTTCTTGTTGTGTTTTTCTAACGTCACTTCTTCTTTTTCTTCGATTAGTTCTTTCTCTTCCATAAGTCTCTCCAAACACGACTTAATATATACTGAGCCCATAAAAAAGTAAATATATATAATTTTTAAACTTTTGATATAATAGATGTGCTGCCGCTTTTGCATAGTTGGTAGTGCAGTTCATTCGTAATGAAAAGGTCATAGGTTCGAGTCCTATAAGCGGCACCAGCTTATAACTAACATTTTGATACAAAGTAAGGGTCTCAAAATGAACGATATTTGCTCGAGGAATCGAGCTTTTTTACATTTCAAGCGTTTTGCTAGTAGAGAAAAATTGATTTGAATCTACGGATTTTAGAATTTTAGTTCTACTAGAAAAATGAAAGCCTACTAGCAAAACGTATCTCTACTAGAAAAATGATACCTGTGTTATGAAAAATAATGTTTGTACAAGTTCAATTTGATTTATTACCAACTATTTGAGAAAATTACATTGGTAATAAAAGTTGGTAATAAATATGAATATTAAAGAGTTATTGTCTGAATTATTACAATTTTCAAAAGAAAGAGAATGGTTTGAATTTAAAGAAAATTGGTTTGAACCAATTGCACTTGGTGAATATGTTTCTGCACTTTCAAATGCTGCAGCGTTGGTAGGAAAAGAATTTGCTTATTTCGTTTGGGGTGTTTCCGACAAAGAACATGCCTTGGTAGGTACTGAATTCGACCAATACCAAGATTATAAGAATGAACCATATATCAATTTTCTAAACAGGAATTTAAACCCAAGAGTCAAAATCGATTTTTTCGAAGATAATATCAATGGCAAGAGAATAGTTGTTTTAAGAATTGAATCTGCCAAAGATATTCCAACAGCATTTAATAGAGTCAGATATATTCGTATCGGTTCTTCGAAAGACACAATGGAAAAAAATCCAAGAATTGAGAAAGAATTATTTAGAATTTTAGAACATGGATATCCAACGATAGTAAATACAAAATCTCAGTATAATGATTTAACTTTTAATAAGCTTTTTATGTATTATGGTTCAAAGGGAATATCGCTGAGAAAAGAAACATTCAAGAAAAATTTATGTTTATTAACAAAAGACGGTTCTTATAATATTCTTGCTCAACTCCTTTCTGATAACTCGCACTTACCTCTTAGAGTCTCTATTTTTGAAGGCACAACCAAGGGATCGAATCTTTATTCGATTAAAGAATTTGGGTTTGACTGTATTCTCTATTCTTTAAAAAACCTTCTCGATTATGGTGATGTTTTAAATGTCATCCAATCTGATGAAACAAATAGAAAAGAAGAAAGAAAAGAAATCCCTTTGTTCGACATTAAATCTTACAATGAGGCGACAGTGAACGCTGTCCTTCATAACAAGTGGGTTGAAGGCAATGAACCTATGATTACTGTTTTTTCTGATCGAATTGAAATATTATCGAGAGGAACTATTGCTCCAGCTCAAACGCTTGAAGGGTTTTATTTAGGAGAATCAGTACCAGTAAACGAAAAACTTTCCGAGATTTTTGCCCAGTTGAGGATAAGCGATAAATCTGGTAGAGGTGTGCCAAAAATCGTTGAAACATACAGTAGAAATGCTTTTCAGTTTAGAGATAATTCGATTGTAGTAACAATTCCTTTCAATTCGATTAAAAAAGTTGGTGATAAAATTGGTAATAACATTGGTGATAAACCTGTTATTACAAGAAAGCATGGATTAAATTTGACTAGAGAAAGAATACTTTCTGAAATGAGACATAATCCTAACATTACCAAGTCTGAACTGGTCATTTTAATTGGAATCAGTGATACAGCAATCGATAACAACATTAGATATTTAAGAAATAACGGATATATAAAGCGTATTGGTGAAAATAAAAATGGTTATTGGGAGGTTATTAAACAATAATGTCCAAAATGATTGCATATTGTGGTATAGATTGCAGCAAATGTGATGCTTATATCGCTACAATTACGAATGATAGTGAGTTAAAGACAAAAACAGCAAAAGATTGGTCTAAACTAAACAGCGCAACAATTCTTTCTAACCACATTAATTGTAACGGATGCAGAAAAGACGGTGCAAAAACAATATTTTGTTCAAATTTATGTCCTATAAGAAAATGTGCTATAAAGCATTCTGTTGACAATTGCACTCAATGTAAGAAATACAATGATTGCGACACTATCCAAACATTTTTAAAAACAAACCATTCTATAATTAATCATTAAATGTTTACTAATACTTTCATCGGTATCGTTTTTCTAGTAAGCGTATCATTTTGCTTTAGGGGTATCGTTTTTTATTAAAGCGATAGCACAAAGACACATCTATTATTGATGCGCTTACTCCCGGCACATTTATTCAAAAGTTAAAATTAATCTTTATTTTTAATTAAACTATGAAGCTCAATATATGTATGAGCTTTTTTTAATACATTTCTATCGCTATCATAAGTAATTTTAAAAAGTGCTTCTTCGTATTCACACCACTCAAATGAATTAACTTCTTCATCGTGTAAATCTTGCGGAGCTGCTTTTTGATCAATTGGTGTAGCTAGATAAAAATACACATCTTTAATGGCAAGTTCATTAGGTTGATAAGTAATCTTAACTTTAAAGTCAGTATTTAAACTTACATAAAGATTAGTTTCTTCTTTAATTTCCCTAATAGCTGTTTCTTGATCGGTTTCACCTTCTTCTTGATGACCTTTGCATAAAGAAGTGTGTCCATAATTCATTTTTAAAAGAAGGTAATATGTTTTATTGTTTTCCCTTTTATAAATTACTGCACCGCAACTTTTTTCTTTTACTAATCGAGTAAAATAAAATCCATTAGTTATATAGAAAACATTAACAATGATTAAAGCTAAAACACATAAAATCGCAAATATTATGAACGAATAATATAAAAGATCATAAAATTTAGAATCTTTTCCATTCACGAGTAAACAATAAAATGCGTTAAAGTTATCACTACTTGTCTCACATACATCAGCAGGTATTTCACTATTAGTTAAACCTGCAAGATAAGAAAATCCAAAACAAGCTATAACACAAAAGAAAATCAAAAATATTGATATAAAGACATAAAAAGCAATGCGTGAATAAAAAGTTCTTGCAATGACGTATTTATATTTTCTCTTCTTTTGATTCATCTATACCATCTTCCTTTTTCTTATAAACATAATAATTATAAGTAGAATATTTTTCACAAGTTTCTACCATCCACTTATAACATTCATTTCTCAAATATTCTTTATTTTCATTTACTGACAATTCTTTTTTAGGATAAATTGCCTCGCCAATATAAATTGTAATTTTAGGTTTATCAGAAAATTTCTTTTTGGTAAAACATGAAACTACTGGCACAATTGGTGCATTTAATTTAGCTGGATATTTAAATGAAGTTGAAATAAATGGTCTAATTTTAGTGTAATAAGGCCAAACGTGAGCTTCAGGGAAAATAACTATAAATCTTTTTTTCTTTTGATAATAATCTAATGCTTCGGAAAATTTACGATAATCACTTAGAGAAGTTGGAAGAGCAATAAAACCAAGTCCTTCAACAATTAACTTAATTGGTTTTGGTAAAGTTAAGGCATCAGTATAGCCAATAATGTTGCATCTTTTCCATGTCACAACACTAACTTGATTAATTACCATATCCCAAAACGAAGTGTGATTCATATAAATAAAGGCACCGTCGCCAGCTTTCTTAACCTTTTTGATGTTTTCTCTACCCTTAATTTTAATTCCAGCAAAGAAACAAATAATATGCAGCACTGGTTTTGCAACTAACCAATAAATCCAAAAAGAGAATGCTTTAAAAAATGGGTTAGTATGAATGTATTTATAATCTTTTGGAAGGTCAATTCTTTTTAAAGTTTTGGTCTTTTCAAAATCATCGTTTAATTCATCTTGATAATAAAATACATGTCCTCTATCTTCTTTTGCCATCTTCCTCGCTCCTTAGCGCTTGTTCATCAATGATATTTCCAGTGTGTTCAATTGTTTTCCAATCAGTTCTTTTCTCTTTATGAAATAAACCATTAAATAAGGCCATTACGAAACTTGAAAAGAAAATAATATAGGTTAAACAAATAACAATACATTGTGAAGTTGTGAACTTTAAATTTTTATTATCAATTGCAATTGTAAACGCACTTATGAAAATAAATATCAAATAAAGAATTGTAAATTGAAATAAGAAATGAACAAAAAGCCATCCAGATTGAGCTGAATTATCGATAAGACTAGCTATAAATAAGCCAAATGAAGCAAATGAAGTCAAAGTAGCGACAACCGCAAAAGCAATAAATGGATAAATCGAAGAGTTATACTCAATTAAAGAAAATCTTCTTTTTAATTTGTTATCACATGGATAAACATTAGTTTGCTCTTTAAAACGTTTCCTTGAAGCAAAAAATCCCCATAACCAACGCACATGTTGCTTATTTAAAATAGAAAATTTTTCAGGTTGTTCATCGAAATAACGAGCGAATGGATAATAGTGCATTTTGATATTGTGATAATAACAATAAGTTGTGAGTTGAACATCTTCAGTCATACCATTCCATATCCAACCACCTTCATTATCAACAATTTCTCTCTTGATAAAATATCCAGTACCAGTCAAAGTAGCTTTTTCAAAAAACTTACTTCTTCCTCTTGAAGTGAATTGATTCATAAAGCTGAATAAAGTTGCACTACATCCACAAACCCAGTTTTTTGTTGCGTTTGTAAAGCTTCTATATCCAACACCAACTTGATATCCTGCTTGATAAACGTCATTCATCAATTTTAAATAATCTGAGTTCATAACGTTATCCGCGTCAAAAATCATAAATGCATCGTAAACTATTCCACTCTTCTTAATTTCTTGATATGCATCATCCAAAGCAAAACCTTTTGTTCTTCGGTTTGTTAAATCGCCTCTAACTACTACTTTAAATCCATATTCTTCAACAATATTACAAGTCGGATCATCAATTGACTCAACAATTACGTAAACTTCAAATTTGTCACGAGGATAATTTAGTTTTGAGCAGGCATTTAAAATATTTCTAATGACTTTCGATTCATTTCTTGCAGGGATTAGCAATGCAAATTTTGCATAATTAAACGACCTTGGCAAACGTTTTGGTCTTTTTGCAGCGACTGCAAAATATAAAAAGTAATACCAAAGGAACAATGAGAAAAAAAGGAATGCAAGAACAAGAGCAACATCTAACCAGTTAACTATCGCTTGGTAATCCATATACATAAATTATAATTTTTTAAAATTATAATTCAATTGCTAAAAGTCAATATCTAGGCATAAGCTTAATTTTCAGTCATTTTTTTTGATATTAAAAATTATGTCAAAGAACAATTTTCTGATTTAACGTTAATTTTGCAGTCTTTTTTTCTAAAAACTTAGATCAAAGCGCTAAAATCAGAATCAGAAATAAGTTGATACATTTTGTTTTTATAAGAAAAGATTTTCTCCGAATAAATAGAAATCTTGTCAATAAATGGCGAAGTAAGATAACCTAAATCATCTTCAACTTCTCCTTCATAAGGAATAAATTCAAGATATGAAAGACTATCGAACTCTTTTGTGGTTTCTTCATATGTTCCTATTGATGTTTTCACATAATAAGCGAAAACATTATTCCCTTTAAAGAGGTTATTAAATGTGAACGAGCTCAACTTCACATCATTAAAATCAAACAAACCTCTTACGTTATTGACGAATTCAAATAAATTATTTCGTCCAAAATCACCATCACTTATTCTGTTATTAGTAATTTGATAAGTCTGTTCATAATCATACTCATCGTTAGGAAAATAAGTGATTAACATATAATTTCCTCCTGAAGGTTGTCCATCACTTCTTTCTAACTTTTCTTCAAATAACGATAATGCTTTTTCTAAGTCATCTTCATTATCGCTATAATAAACTTGATTTAATGATCCCGGCGCTACACCAACATAACCAAATTCAGCTCTTACTTCTTTTACTTCTCCGTTTTTAATGAAGTCATCTACCATTAAGAAATCATCAAGTATAAAAGTATCTTTTAGATAGTATGGATCAGCACTAATAACAAGAGTTGAATCATAACTTGGCATTTCAAATTCAAATATCCAATGGTTATCAGCTTCTCTGCTTGTTATGGATTTATCATTCAAGTAGACATAAATACCAGCATCCATTAATTTGTGAGTTACTACTTGTAAAACTTCGCCTTCTTTATAATCGCCAGTACGTGGTGAAGTTACAATAACGTCCGAATTAAAATAATCTAAAACTTCCAAGTGATAGCTTTTTCCAGAATCACAAGATGATAAGGAAGTGCATAATAACCCCAAAAGTAATATTGTTTTAAGAATTTTGTGTTCCATATCTATATTTTAAACCAAAAAACAAAATGTATCACAAATAAAATATTTAAAACATTTATAGGCACAAATCCAGAAAAAACATCTAATTTTGCAGGTTTTTTAAATGTTTTAACTGCTTTTTTTCGTAGCAGAAACTATTCTTTTGAACGAATAATTTCAATTGGTTTATTTGTCTTTATTACAAGCAAAGGAATAATAAGAGCTATTAAAACAAAGATAATTAAAACTATAAATAGAACAATTGTTGAAACTAGATTGTAATTTAAGAAAACTAATCCTGGAATTGAAACCAGCTCATAATGTCTTGTAAAACTTTCAATTAATATTGAAGAAACTAACTTGTTACCTAACTCAGTTCCAATGAATAGAAAGATAGAAGAGAAGACCAAGATCGACAATAAAACTTCAATATATAAAAGATTTATTTCTTTAACTTTTAAACCAAGCGCTCGGAATATACCAATATTTTTCTTATCTTTTTTAAGAATCAAAACAACTATCAAGAGCACAAATACGAAAGATAATACACTCATTACAATAAGCAAAGTTATGAAAACATCTTTGAAGAGTAAGACGGTTTCTTCTATTGCATCAAAAGTTAATTCGTATACACTAGTTAACGAAATTCCAGTTGCTTCAAGAGCAGCAAATAAAGTTGTAAGTTCATCAGAGTTATCAAAATATACTCTTACTGGCACAATTGTTTCTTTAGCAATGTTTCGATATACATTTTTAGAAAAACGAACTCGTTTATTCTCATTTATTGGTCTTACTTCTTTAACTTTTAAACTTTTAAGAGCAACCTTTTCTTGATCACTTTTATAAGATGTAAAGAAAGAAACATCAATTACCATGTTTTCTAGTTCTTCTTCAGTGACTTGATCAGGTTGTAAATAATCTTTTCCAGTTAATTCATTAAAAACCTGCAAAGTGATTGAAACCTCATCATCTTTTAATTCGTCTAAATAAGATATATATGTGTCATCGAAAAATAAATCTAAATTTTTACCATTATATGTGATTCTTTCTTTATTCACATAAGTTGAAGAATAAAGATTTTCAATATTAAGTTGATGCTCAATAAAGTCATCTATGTAGTTCTCATTAAACGTGTATAAAGAAGCAAGATTTAAATAAGCATAGTCATTAAAATCTAAGAGTTCAGTTCTATTAACACCTTTTTCGATGTTCGATAACAAGTCGGCATAATTTTCCTTATAATGAGAATTAATAATGGCACCAATTTTTAATGTGTCAAATTCGTGCCCCATTAAATCGTCATAATTTTTTGGCAAAAAATTGCTGTAAGTATTGTGCATTAACGAATCAGCTAGAAAATCAGTAATAATTACATCAGTCGGACCACAATTAAGGGAACCTGCTAAAACTTCTAATTCTCCGTTTTTTCCACCATAAAGTTCTTTTAAATAAGATTCTTCAGTAACAATTAATCCATTAGTTTGATCATAGATATATGGTGGTACCAAGTAAGATATATTACCTGTTGTTCTTTGTCGAATCATATAGTAAAAAAGCGAAATAGGATACATCTTATAGTATTTGCCATCATAATTATCATCGATAATTTTTAAGTCACTTTCTGTAATTTCTTCTAAAGAGTCGCCATTTTTATTTTCTGTTTGAAATTCAACAGTTTTTGAAACTAATCTATTTTCACAATAATTGTTATAGAAGTTTTCTTTAGATTCGGCGACAGAATAGTCGGACAAGTTATAAGAAACATTCCCAACAACAAGGAGGAAAGCGACGATAAAAGACATCAAACAAATCGTAATTAATCTTTTTGATAGGAGTTTAAAACCATATTTAAACAAATGTTTAGGTTTCCTATCATCGATAACTTCTTTTTCTCTATTTACGTTTACGTATCTAGTTTGTCCAAAATCAAATCGAGATTGATAAATTCTTGTATATGGATTTTTTGAAAGAGAATTTAAAGTTTGAACCTCTCTTTCGTTTAATGGTTTAGCGTAAGGTAAATAGATATTTCGGTTGATTACTTTAAACGAATTGTCAGTCGAACCATTCTTTGTTAAATCTTCGATGATTTTGCCATCTTGTAAACGGATGATTCGATCTGCATATTCTAATGCATTATCTTGGTTATGAGTTACCATGCCGATTAATAGTTCATGAGAATGTCTTTTTAAAAAATCTAAGATTAATTTAGCTGTTTTATGATCTACATTTCCTGTTGGTTCATCAGCAAACAAAACTTTTGGTTTTTTAATGATCGCTCTTAATAAACTAACTCTGGCACGCTCTCCGGCTGATAGTTCACTTGGATACTTCTTTAAATAATCCTTCTTAAGACCAATTTCTTCTAAATAATTTTCGTAAAATTTAGAATTAGTTATTTTACTCTCACCATAAGAATCAATAACAAGCGACAAGTTATCTTTAACTGTAAATTCTTCAATCAATGAATCATTTTGAAAAGCAAATCCAAACGAATGATTTCTTAAGATTGTTTTCTCTTTATCAGTTAGATTATCAAAATCATTTTGATTATAAATAATCTTGCCACTACTTTTTTCATCTAAAGTCGATAAAAGATTTAAAAGAGTAGATTTACCACTACCAGATTTACCAAGGATACAAGTAAGTCCAGTTTCTCCTAAAGTGAATGAAATATTATCAACTGCTTTAGTTTCAACTTTCTTATTCTTTGAATAAATCTTAGTAAGGTTCTTAACTTCAAACATACTTTAATTATAAACATTAGGTATTACTATTTTAAGAAGTAAACTTCTTTTATCTTTTAATTAAATTTCCTATAAAACAATTGATAAACCTGCAAATCTCAATCATTTTCTGAAAATTTAATTAAACAAAAGCAATATTATTCTTAAAATTAAACCAATTTAAATTAAAGAAGTGGTCTTTCGAAGTATGTCTTGCCTTCAAAATTAGCATTTTTTTACAAATCCAGTTAAATTCTTTAAATATTTAGCTAAAAAGGTGATAAAAACTGCTCCCTTAAGGTTTAAACCAGCCAAGTCTCTAACTATCATTAAAGCATTTTCTGCCTAGTCAAAAAGTATGTCTAAAATTGAATTGTCTATAATCTAAAATAAAACCTTGCAAATGTCAAACATTTTTTTGAAATTTTTTTGAGAATATTTTTCTCATCTTAAAATGTGCGAATAATATGCTTTTTTTCCTTTGAAATTCTTTTGATAAAATTTAGCCTTCTTCAATAAATAATTGCTGTTCCGGCACATCTACCCTAAACTGCGAACTTAAACAATTCACAAAATCAAATATAAGTTCACTCATAAATGAACTAAAATAATAGTTAGATTAGAACAATAGGGAGGAAATTTCATGAAACATAAAAAGTTGGCTAGCCTATTGCTTTTTAGCACATTAACTTTTTCAGTTGTTGGATGTACAAATGTAGATAATGATCCAAATAAAATAATAAAATCAATTAATCTAACTTCAACTAGTGGTGATGAAGAAAGTGGCTTGACTTCTACTTACACTATTACTTTTTTAGATGGAACTACATATGAATTCACTGTTAAAAACGGAAAAGATGGGGAGCCAGGAATTGAAGGAAAACCAGGACAAGATGGCCACACTCCTAAAATTGAAATAGGGGAAAACGGTAACTGGATAATAGATGATAAGGACACTGGAATAAAAGCGACCGGAACGGATGGAAAAGATGGCATTTCGATTATATCTATTACAAAAACTTCGACTGAAGGTTTAATCGATACTTACACTATTACTTATAGTGATGGATCAACTTCTACCTTTAATGTTGTTAATGGAAAAGATGGAGAACAAGGTATTGCTGGCACTCCTGGCAAAGATGGCCATACACCAGAAATTAAAATAGGAGAGAACGGTAATTGGATAATTGATAATGAAGATACCGGGATAAAAGCTGTTGGCACTAACGGTAATGATGGAAAAGATGGCGCTAATGGAGAGGATGGTTTATCCGCTTATGAAATCTATATTAAATATCATCCAGAATATGAAGGTAGCGAAGAAGATTGGATTAATGATTTAATTAACAATCGCTTAAATGATGATTATAAAGAATATTGCACTGTCACTTTAAATCCAAATGGTGGCACGATTGAAACGCCACTTACATTTAAAGTAAAACACGGTAGTTATATTGGCGAACTTCCTACTCCAATAAAAGGGAATAGATATTTTATGGGATGGTATGCTGGCACTTCAGAATATGATAATCCAGTTAATTCATTGTTCGTCGTTGAAAACGATGTAACATTAACTGCAAAGTGGGATTCAGCTGTCATTACTCTTTTAGATCATAACAACAACCCTATAAAAGAAGTTCTTTATTACGGACGTCAAAAAATTGAAAACCTAAATATTCCCATTGAAAATCTTACTTATAATGGTTACCAATATTTTTACGACTTTTATCCTTATATTACCCCTCAAATTGTGCCTGATTTAACACTTAAACCAACTTATGCGTTTGATTTAGCCAAAACAAGAGCTGATTTTGGGATTGTGAACGATGAAGAGTTTACTATCCGAGTCAGAAGATATAGTTTTGACCCAACCGAACTTATTATCGAAATCATTTTAGATTCCTATTCGAAAGACACATTAACTTTCCCGAATGAATATGAAGGTTTAAAAATCGGTTCCTTAATATTAAATTATTGTTCATTTAAAAATTTAACACTTCCTAATGAGATGAATTTTTTACATTTTAATAATTTTGAAAATCAATCTCTAAAAATTAAAACAAAAATATTAAATGAATTAGGCGTATCATTTTCAAATACCTTAGAAAATTTGGATTTAAGTGAATGTGAATTTGACCAAAATAATCCTTCAATTTCTTTTAATGATTTAAACGCTTTAAAAACTCTAGTCTTTCCTCCATATAACGAAAACAACGAGCAAAAAATGCTTACAATTAATATGAACAGAGTAGCATATTACGACAATCTCGATTATGTTAATTTTAAAGACTTATCGAATTATATTCTAGAAATTAACATAATTAACACTGATGGATTAAATATAAATAATACCGAAATATACAATGCTAGACTTACAATGAATTCGGATACGCTTTATTTCGACGATCAGGGCGAAAGTTTTATTCTTAACAATTGTCGCTTTTATGGAAACCTCGAAATTTATGGACAATATTTAAAGCAAATTGATTTAACTGGTACTACTTCAATACAAAATCTTAAACTTACTACACCAAACTTGGAAGTATTAGATTTAAGTAATATCACTTATATTTCTCTGCCTGATGTTATGTTTACGGATGAATTAACTCCAAATCTAACCGATATTTATTTTGGTGGAAGCGAACAATATCGGAACTCACTCCATATAGATAGCGGTAACACTAAACTATTTGATGGTTCAGTTAATATTCACTTCAATTCAATAAAATAAGTTGCAAAACCTCAATTAATTTTGAAAAACTTCACTCGCTTAAGGGTGAAGTTTTTGTTTAGACATTTTTTATGGATAATATAAATAAACACAAGTTAAGGCTGAATAGGATTTCCTATATACAAAACATAATTCTTTAAAATCATGAATAAGTCAACTGGATTATTGCCATCAGTTGAACCAGAAGCATTAAATATTCTTCCAGTTGTGCTACTACCACTATATTCATAATAAGCAATAGTTTGCCCAGTAACTGCATCAATAATTGGATAAGTTCTGGCAATCTTGTTGTCTGTGGTTAAATTAAAATAGTCATTTAAAGCTTTTAAGAAAGTAACATTCGGATTTTTGACATCATTTTCATTTGTAGTAAGCATCTCACCAAGATAAGTTTGGCCTTCCCAGATTAATGTCTTTTTTGTATAACTTCCTTGTGGTTCACCAGTAATCAAGTCGTCCCCGGTTTGTTTATGGCTTACAAATGTTTTGCTTTCTTCGTCGCTAACTTTGAATTCAAAAGTACCAGGATTTTCATCAAATAGTTTAATAAAACTATTTGTGTGACGATTGATGTACATGTTGTAAACTCTAACAGTATTGCCATTAGGGCGTTGATAACTACCATTTGATACAAGCATAATGTCATAAACTCCACGAGAGTAGAAATCTTTAAGTTTAAAGCCTTGTCTTTCTATAGTAGTTGTTGATCCATCGCTATTTTTAATAGTTCCAGTAGCATTCGCATTTTGAATAAACATGTCTTCTGATTTATCAACAATCGTGTTTTGGGAATAAAGCTCTATAGTTACTCCATCAGCTACTTCGTAAGATACATAATTATTTGGAATAGAAAGACCACCTAAGTTCTTATCATTCCCATAATCATCAAAATTAGTTACAACATGCAATGAATCGTTAATGTATTGATTCGAGAATCTAATTTGGAAATAAAGATGATTAACATATCTAAAGTCTGCGTTTTGAATGATATAAACATATGGGGAAGTAATTGTACGTTTGGTTGATTCTATTTGATTTCCATTATCATCTTTATTATATGTTTCCACTCCACTGGCTATAACAAAGTTATCAGCGTTAATCATACCATTATGAATGCTTTCATCAATTGCGTTCCAATCTTGATCGGCTGTAGGAACGCCTTTTTCATCTTCTTTAATATCAATATTAGAAACAAGTCTCATGTTGGTGACTTTTTCGAGGTAGAGAGCAATAGGACGTTCTTGATAAGATGATTTTAAATCTAAACTATTGCACATATCTTTATAGTAATCGCCACTACCTATATTAGAATAAGTTAAAAGATTTTTCTCTCGAAGTTGGGTAAAAGCGCTATCCGCACTAACAGCATAATTGCCAATAGCACTTAAATTTTGCCATTCTTGTGTTTTTTCCTTAGGGAAATCTCTAGTATTATAATCGCTATTGTTACCTATAAAGAAATAGAACGTGTATAAGCCTTCACCATATCCATCAATAAAATCGTCAATTTGAGCAGAAGTTATTGTAAATTGTTGATACCAAGTTCCGCTAAATTCTCTATCATATGATGGACAAATATAAAAAGTTATAGATTCATAGTAATTTTTCTTTAACTCGAGATTTTTTAAAACAGCATAATTTACATCATAATGAGCGGTTCTCCAATCTTCAATAACCGGCCCCGGCCAGGCATCATATTGAAAGGAATACTTATCAGAACAAGTATCACTAGAATAAGTTAATTTTGTATTAATTGTAGCTTTTTCAACAGTAGGCACATTATTTTTATAAACATATTCAGCTTTAATCGCATCTCTGGCGCCTTCATTTAAATTTTTTGTAGTTGTATTTTTTCCATTACTAAAAACAGGATAAAGTCTTATAACACCATTTTCATCATATGAATCAGGATTTTGCATAATATCGAAAATGTTATCGACGTCTTTTGCGGTAAATCCATTTACAGCTGTTGTATAAGTCGATGCACTATTCAAATTATAAGTCCAAACATTAGATGTGAAATCAAAATAACCGTTATTATCAAAACTAGCATTTAATAAGGTTGGCAAAATCTCACTTAAAGTGTCGGGAGTTAAATTGCCATTAACGGTAATTTTAATTGGTAAATATCTACTCCCACCAGTAAAATCACTAGGGATAAGATTCATATTATTTGAGTCTTCCCTATCATAAAAACTAGTCCAAAAGCCAAAACGATCGTTACGATATTGTCTTCTTTTTTGGAATTGTTCTTCATATCTTGTCTTATAACCATAATTGTCATTTTCTTCAGCAGAAAATAAATCTGATTGCGAACCATTAATAAATTTTTTTACTTGACTATTTAATGGATCAGTCATACGAGCAATATGAAATTCATCAGTCGGAAAATTTAAATCAATTGAATAAGTATCGTTACCATAAATAGGCGAAAAAAATTCTTGTTTTTTATTAAGACCAGAATAATTCCCCTGAGAAGCACTATTAAAACTAGGATGATTAATAACGTATGGGTCGTTGCGATGATAAGACTGATTTTCTACACCAGTATCTCTATTGAGAGTACCATCAGGCGCCAAATAATAAATACGATTATAATTCAAACTACTCGCTAAAAGACCGTTATATGTCTCATATTGATTAGAACCATTTTGTGAACTAAAACTATTTCCGTTAAAACTAACCCCACGTCTCCCATCTGTAACAATATCATACATTACATCCCCATTTTGATCTGTTCTAGGAATACCAAAATCATCAAGTACTACTTCGTTATAACCAAAAACATTTTCCGGATCAGTAATTCCATCATGATAAAATTCGTTATATAAAGTAGATGGGAAGAAAATATAGGTATAGGTTCTATTTAGATTGCGTTTGGCACCAAATTCATAGTTTTCCAATATGTTATCAGCAAAGACTTCATCATCACTTCCCGTAGTTGTTGAGTTTTCGATAATGACTTCGTCTTTTGCTCCTTTGCCAAGATAAAACATTGAAAAACCAGTTGCAATAGCTGCAACAAATGTAATACCAATTAAAGAAAATAATAATTTAAATTTGTTAAACATTTAATCATTACTCCTTTATATATAAGAGAAATAGCTAACTAAACGAATTCTAAATTCCCATTTGCCTTCACTAGATGCATGAGATAAAGCATAAAACTTATCAAAATCTAATGGTTTCTTATCAGTGTTTTCATAACGTAAGAATTGATTTAAAGCAACTGAGTATTGAATGTATTTTGTCTCATATGGTGTTTCACCACTAGAAACAGGAAACTGATCATTTCCTTCAGTGATTTCAAAATTAAGAGTAGTTTCAGCATATGATTCATTATCAGTAATAAAGAAATAATAATCACCTTGGTTATTAATTTGTCGATAACCATAATTTGGATTTCTTAAGTTACTAGATATTTCTAGATAATCTTCCATTGGTTGACTTTGATCACCATTAGTAAGTAAATCAAACGCAATCCCAACATGTAATTTTAAACCAGTAACATTTTCATCAACTAAATCAGGATCTTCATAATAATATCTAAAGATAAATGTTGAATCGGTGTCGGTTGTTGTTAAATCGTTTTGTTCATCGACAACTTTATTTGTATAAAAAGTGATTCCATCAAATAAACTAGATTCTCCAAGTGTTCCTTCTGAAAATACTAAAAGAGATGGGGATTGAACAATAACAAATGTGCCATCTTCAACTAAATTTGTAACTTTAACTTCGTTGCTAACTTTGTCGTTGGCTTTAGGAAGATCGCCATTAAAAGCCCATAAAGCAAAACCAGTTCCAATTATTGTCGCAACTCCAAGCGGCGCTACAACTAGCCCTATTAATTTATAAGGAGAAAACATCATATTTTCTCCACCACCCTTTTCATTTTCTTGCTTCTGATATCAAGAATAACTTTTTTCGCATCAATCTCTTTAGCGATTTCTTGAATACGTTTGTCGTAAGCTTTTTCGATGCAGCTTTCAGTTATTTGATAAGATAATAAGAATAAGAATGCAGCAAGTATTGCGATTAAACCAATATTGCTTTGAACATATATAATTAAGACACCAAGTCCATAGTTTTCAAATCCATTAAATTCACCAACAATTTGATCAAAATCAACGACAAGTTCATAACCTAGTGATTCAGTGTTGGCATCACCTCTAAACATATAAGTTGTAATGCCAGTTTCTGGATTAGTATAAATTCTAATTAATCTATGAATGATTAAAACACCATCGTTATTTTTGAAACCATAAATGTTATAGAGTTTCATTTCGCTTTGTTCGTGAACTCTGTTTAATCCAATTAAGGAATATTGAGTAATTTGATCTTCAGGATCAGTTAAGCCTTCATCAAATAAATAATCATTTTCTTCATTTGCCGTTTCCATTGATCCTGTTAAAACTGTAACAAGCGTTGTATCACCAATATAAACTTCTTGATTGTTCAAGCGGAAAGTTAAAGCGACTGCAAAGAAACAAAGGAAAATAACATAAAAAATAGCGAAGAAGACATTAGACATAACTTTATATTTCTTTGATTTTCTTTTTTCTTCAAAGATTGCTTCTAGAACAGTTGTTGGTTCGCTAGGTTGCTCAACTTGTTTTTCACCAACAAGGACGAACGTTTTTACGTTTTCCATATCTTGAAGCATTACATAATCAGGTTCATTAGCATTTTTAAAATGTTCAACATCTGAAATTTTTAAATCTTCTTCAGCTCTTTTCTTTATAATATCTTTATATTTTTTTCTTAAACTATCTTCTAATTTCTTGTCTTCATGACCATATGAAATATGTTTGACTTTGTAAAATCCATAAATAGCAAAAAGAATAGCAAACATTAAAGCTAATCCAATAATGACTGCTATTGATACATAAAAAGCTACATTACCTAATATTTCTTGGCCAGACATCTAATAAATCCTTTAATAGATATTGAAATGTATGGGACATGGAGTCCCATACATAAGTTAGTTAAATAAAGTTAATGAGAATAATTAAGCACCTGGTGTCAAATCTGCAACTAAACCAATTGAATAGTTGATAACAAAATGTTCACCCACAGGTTTATTCACAGTTAAATCGTGAACCATTGCATTATATTCATAAGTTGTTGTTGGTTTACCGCCAGTTAAATAACCGCCCTCGTCTGTTGTTTTTTCTTTATATGTAAGATAAGAATTTACTAAACCACCATTTTCTTCTGCTTCTTTTGTAGCGACATCCATTGTTAAAGTCCAAGTATCACTAGTTTCTGTAGTGTAATATTCTAAACTTGGATAGTATACGTAAGAATAGGTAGTATAAACATCGCCTTTTGTTTCATCTGTAATGCCGAATTTCACATCAGTTCCGAAACCTTCTACAATTCTTGTAACGCTAAATTCAGCATCTTGATTAACTTCAACATACTTTAATAAAGGATTTGAAATTTGAATATCAACTCTAATTTCAATCTTTAATTCGTTTGCTTTTAATCTTGCTAAATTTAATGTTGCATCATCATAAGTAGCATCAATTTTTAAATCAAAGGCAGTTTGTGCTGTGGCATCAGTTGCGTCAGCATAATTTGTAAAGAAAATACCTCTATCTGTGTAATTACCTGCATTAACATCTGCACCGCCTTGATCTAAGACTAATTTAGTGCCTTCTTTAACATCACTTGCATCATTGAGAACAATTTCTAAATTACTTGTTGTAATTGTATCGCCGAAATCAACAGCGATGCCGTTTTTTCCATCATCGCCAATGACTGTATCACTAAAATACCATGCACTAAAACCACTACCGACGAGTGTTGCGCATCCAACGATAGGTAAAACTACTGCTAAAAATTTTCTTTTCATCATAAATTTTCCTCATTTCTATTTCTGCTAATAATTTTAATGAAATTAAAAACTTTCAAAAATATTAAAAAGTAAAGAGGGGGGGGCACTTCTTATTGCAAAGTTTTTGCAATTATTATGAATAAGTTTGCAATTTTCATATTTTTCAAAATTTACTCCCTTTAATCTTTTAAATTTCTTTACAATTTGAGGTCAAAATTAATTAATTTTTTAGAATTTAATTCGACAAGTGTTGACCTAGATTTTCTCTTTTCTTCTTAGAAGAAAAAATAACACTATTCTAATATTAAATTTACTACCATATATCCATAATAAATTGACAGATCACTTTTTTTGATACACTTTTTTAAAGCAAGATATGGCACACTATTTCAAACACTTTCACACAATTATGAAACATAAATGGTTAGTAATGGTTCATTCATTTAAATGTGGTATTCCTCTAAGAGGAATACTTCATGATTTAAGTAAGTTTTCACCAAGTGAATTTATTCCTAGCGCTAAATACTACAATGGCCATTACTCTCCAATAGTTAACGAAAGAAGAAATAAAGGATTATATTCAAGTGTTTTTACTCACCACACCAATCATAATAAACACCATTTTGAATATTGGATTTCTGAATATAAAGGCGATTTTGTTTTAAAAGCGATGCCATATAAATATGCACTTGAATATGTTTGTGACATGATTGCTGCAAGTAAAACCTATCTTGGTAAAGAATATAAAAAAGATGAACCTCTTAAATTCTTCTTGTCTCGTTATGACCACTATTTAATGCATTCAGCAACCAAGGAATTTGTCAATACTTTGTTAACTAAATATGCCGAAAAAGGATTTAAATCCATCAAGAAAAAGGAAACTAAGAAAATATACGAAAATATTTCCAAAAAATTTCCAAATAATGAATATATTCGTTGCTATTCGTTAAATAATGAATTTATAAAGGAAGAAATAAACCAAGAATTTATAAAGAAACAGAATGAAAGGTAAGTATAAATATGGATAAGAAAACAAGAAAATTTAATGAGTTGAAGCTTTTAAGAATTTTTAAAAATAATCGCTCATATGCACTAAATTTTATAAGACGCAGCCTTGCTCATCTTTCAGAAGAAAAAATAAAAGATGAACTTGATATACATGGAAATATTCCTGACATAAAAGAGCCAAAATTTACTTTTGATGAACTTATCAATAAATTAGATTCACTTGGCACAATAAAAGCTAAGAAAACAATTCACTACGAATATTATGATTCAGGCGATGAAATCTTAACTACTATTGATTTTAAAAATAAAAAGGATGAAAAGTTAATTTACGGCGCCTTAGATTATATTAAATATGCATATAAAATCTCAGAATATAAAAATGTGATTATATTATTTAAAAAACTTAAATCACTATCATTAGATGCTAATGTTTATCAAGAATTTAGCAAAAAATTATATTCTCAAGAGCTTACCAATTTAATCGATTTAGATATTTTAGATTTAGACATATATCTTCCTTTGCTTTTAATAAGTATCATAAGATCAAAAGATGTTGATTCAATTAAAATGTTATTTCGCCTTGATTTAAACAACAATACTTTTTCTTTATTAGAAGAAGATGATAAAGTTGTTTTAAATGAACTTATTGAAAAATACTTTGAGATCGCTCTAAATAACAAAGTAACTAATCGCGCAAAATATACATATTACTTGATTCAAGAATATCTTAAAAATGGTTATCTTGAAGATGAAGAATTAATATTTGCCAATTAATTTAACTTAATAAAAAGCTACAAGTCTACCACTTAAGTAAAACTTGTAGCCAATTATAGAAATAAATAATTTAATTAGAGAGTTTTAACAACCTTTTTCTCTTCTTTTTCCTTTTGTCTCTCTAATTCGGCTTTTTGGAAATTATATCCATCTAAGCAAGCATCTTTAATGTCGTAAAGACATTTAAAACCAAGTTCATTTTCTGCTTTTTCAGTTGCAGCGTAGTTAATTGGTACATCTCCTGCTCTACGAGGAGCAAATTTATAAGGAATTTTGACTCCTGTTGCTTCTTCATAAGCGTGGATAACTTCAAGAACGCTTGTCCCTTTTCCTGTGCCTAAGTTATAAATAACTAAACCAGGATTTGTTTCAAGTTTTCTCAAAGCTAATACGTGACCTCTTGCAAGATCTACAACGTGAATATAATCTCTAACGCCAGTTCCATCAACTGTTTCATAATCATTACCATAGACACTTAATTCCTTTAAAACACCAACGGCGACTTTGTTGATATATGGTAATAAATTATTTGGAATACCATTTGGATCTTCACCAAGTAAACCAGATTTATGTGCACCAATTGGGTTAAAGTATCTAAGTATAGCAATGTTCCGCTCTTTATGGATGAAAGCCATATCTTTTAAGATTCTTTCAATCATGACTTTAGTTTCGCCATATGGAGAAGTTGCATCTTTTACAGGTGAATCTTCAGTTAATGGGACTCTATCTGGTAAGCCATAAACTGTGGCGCTTGATGAAAAAACAAAATTTCTAACATCATATTTTTCCATCGCTCTAAATAAAGCAAAACAGATATCAAGATTATTTTGGTAATAATTTAAAGGTAATTTAACGCTTTCACCAACTGCTTTATATCCTGCAAAATTGATGATTGCATCAAAATGTTCATTTTTAAATAATTCATCCATGTCACTAACACTTGTACAATCAAGTTTATAAAATTTAGGTCTTGTGCCTGTTATTTTTTCAATTCCATCGAGTGCGTCCATTTTTGAGTTATAAAGATTATCAACAATCACTACTTCGTATCCATTTTCAAGTAAAGAGACGACAGTGTGAGAACCAATAAATCCAAGTCCGCCAGTAACTAAAACTTTCATAAATTCCTCCTTTAACTATCTATTACTAAGTTTTTTTGCTTCCTTATCTAATATTTTCTTTTCAAGAAGTTTTTCCTTCTTGTCTTCTTTTAAGGCAGAAGAAGGTAAAACAGTTTCGCTAAGATAATTCATAATTGAATCAGCGATGATCTTTTTAGTTGAACTTTCAATATAAAGTCTTAAAGCTTTGTTTGCTAATTTTTTTGAAAAGTCTTCTTCGCTAAGTGATTCATGAAGATTTTTAATCTCTTCTTTTAAAGGAGAGCTAGTTCTCATTACGGACTCTTCTTCAAGCTCTTTACAAAAAGTGTATAACTCTTCTTTATTTCCAGAATAAGCTTTATCAAAAGAAAATAAAGAAGCGATGTTTTTTAGTGAAGTTATGTTTTTAAGTAGACTAATAAATAAAATGTAGCCAATTTGTTCATTTGTATAATGTTTATCAATTGGTGAAGAAACAATTTTTGCCTTAACATAATTATTAATCATATAATTAGTGACTAAATTGTTATCGTCATTATAAAAAGGAGCCAAAATTTCATTTAAATAGTTAATTGTTTCTTCCATTTTGATATTATTTGGAATTTCTAAATAATTTGGAAGTTTATATCCATTTAAAGTATCAAGATAATCGATTAAATCTTCAAGTTTTTGCTTCATCTTTTTATTCTACTACATTTGGGTAAAGAATATAAGGTAGCGAAATTAATCACGAGGTGCTTTTCTTGAAGACTATTCCGAGTAAGAAGTAGCAAATAATGAATTAAAGTCACTTATACTTTTGGTCTCTGAATTTCTTTGCTTTTTGAACAAATAATTAGAAAATAATTCGAGATTTGCATGGTTTTTGCTTTAAATTAAGCAATTATTGAAACGAAAATAGGAAAAATAAAATGAAAATTTATCTTGAGCCAAACTGCTCTTAACAAGAATTCATTTTGTGAAAAATTAATGTCCATAATATCTTTTAACAACTTCGATAAGTTCTTTATCTGTAATTTTTTTCGTAATAGTTTTATTAGATTTTTTCAAAATCGAAAACATTTTAATATTGTTTTTTTCAAAAATTTCAAATTCTAAATAAAAATCACCAATTTTTTCATATTCTAATTGAATGCTATTTCTCGCCGTAGGAAAAATATCTGGCTGTGAATCTAATTTATCAATAATTGTTCTTGCATATTCAACTAATTCTTTTGAAAATCGTTTGGCTCCATATTGATTCCAATTATCACTTAAACTAGCAATCCTATTTAGCGTTTCATAACTTTGAATCTTACATAAATCAATATTTCTTGTATCAAAATTTTGTTTTGGACTATTATCGGTGCCAACAGAATTAGGAATAATATCAATATTATTAAATGAATAAGAAAAGTTGCGATTATTTTTTGAATAATCTGATGCTGATAGAATTAGATTCATATCCTTTTTCCTCCTTCAACTGTTATTAATCTTTCGCCAAGTAATTCATCATTAAGATAAATCTTGGTTGAATATAAACCACTTTCTTTAAAAAGAATATTTTTAAACTCAAATCTTAAGTTTATGCTAGTTAAGTTTTTATCGTTAATTTCTTCTTTTTTAACTTTAGGAATAGTAATTTCGCCAGAATTAAATAAAATTTCTTTTGTCCCGAAATCTTGTTGAAAAACAAGTTTTATTTTGTTTTCTTTTTCATTATCAACACCTAAAAGCGAAAATACGACTGAAAAAGTAATGGCTCCAGGTAAACAATCTGATTTTAAAGCGCACAAAACATTCAATGCATTAATTGCATTAAGGTCACTAGATATTTGGCTATCTGCACAATAAACAAAGTTTGTTAAAGTTACCATAATCACCTCTTGTTTTTATTATAATTTAAAATTAGGTGAACGACTATTGGAGAAAGAGCTGTCGTTCGTGATCGTTTGTTCATATTCTCTAAAGAGCTTCTTGCTTCATAGATGCCACTATTTCAGGTATTTCATCTCCACAAGCTTGAATTCCGGGCATGACTTCCGTACTGAATTTAATAGCTGGTTATTTTTGTTATTTTGCTATGTGTATACATACACTTCTTCCGTTTTGTCTCATATAGCTATCATTAATGAGTAGAAGCAATATTTCGGTGTAGCAGACCTACTTTCCTTAAAATTTAAACTTTAAGTTAAGTCATTTGAAAATACCTCCTCACTTATTACAAAGGAGATTAAAATCAAAAACGTTAAAAATATTTTTCAAAAATTAAATTTTCTTCAAATTTCTATGAAATGAAAAACCTAACTTTTTGCAAATTTCTTTATTTTATAAACATAGAATTTTGCAAATTTTGCTATTTTGAAAACCTAGAATTTTGCAAATTTTGGTGTTTTAGAAACATAGAATTTTGTAAATTTTCATATTTTTAGAAACTAAGTTTTTACAAATTTCGAGATTATAAATATCATTTTTATGTAAACACTTATTAAATTTATTTTTTTTGCGGATAAGATTAATTAATCACAATTTTTTTAAACTTTCTTTCGTTGTATAAAGTAAATCAAACTTTTTAATAAAATATGATCTAGTATAAACGAATTTAAGAATTCAGTAGCAAAAATATAAAGAAATTTTCTAAAAGAGTTTATCAGTTAATATATGCTTCTTCGTGTGTCAAGAATACAACTAATTTAATTAATATTTTTTTATTTCTAGACTCAGCGTATTGAAGCTTCAAAAAATATTATTCAAAAAAATAGGAATTTTTTAAAATTAGCGACAAAATTTGAAAAATAATAAAATATGGTATTTCTGCGATGTTTTTTAACTTAAATATTAGTTTTTTTATTAATTTTCAAAAAAATTAAATCTTAAATTTCCGGCACTTTGTCGCTTTCGTGTCGCTTTCGTGTCGTTTTCGTGTCGTTTTCGTGTCGCTTTCGTGTCGTTTTCGTTGATATAATTTCTTTTTTATGCTAAATTAACTTTGTGTTTTATGGATTTATTTGAGTCAAACAGAATAGAATTTAAAGCAAAAATTACTGATCAACTTGTACGTGAGATAGTCGCGTTTTTGAACACTGATGGCGGAAAAATATATATAGGTATTAGCGATGATGGCAAAGTTATTGGTACAAAAAATATTGATGAATCGCTTAGAATCATATCTGATATTGTTTGCTCTCAAATTGAACCATCTCCAATAGAATTAGTAAAAAGTGATATTCATTTTTTAGAGAACCAACCAGTTATTGTGGTTAATGTTGATAAAGGGACTGAATCAATTTATTGTATTAAAAAATATGGTTTTTCAAGTGTAGGCTGCCCAATAAGAGTTGGATCTACTTGCCGAGAAATGAGTCAAGAGCAAGTTCAATACAGATATAAAATGCGCTATTCTGATGATGATTTGTTAGTTTCATCACCGACAAACTTACCTGAACTTTCGTTTGTTACTTTAAAAAATTATTATTCAAATATTGGCCTTAAATTAAATGACGAAAATTTCAAAAACAACCTCAATCTCCTGAACAAAAAAGGCCAATATAATAAATTAGCAGAATTAGTTTCGGATAATAGTCGCTATTCATTTATCTTTGTTAAGTTTGAAGGAGCAAATAAGGCTTCACTTTCACAAAGAAGCAACTATGGAAACAAATCTATATTATTTGCTTATGAACAAATGAAAAATCGAATTGAAGCTGAAAACATCTGCATCTCTGATACAACCACAAGACCAAGAATCGATAAATTTCTATATAACATCGAATCTGTTGATGAAGCCATTATCAATGCAATAGTCCACAATGATTGGAGTGTTGGAGAACCACAAGTTGCTTTTTTTAACAATAGAATTGAGATTATCTCTCATGGTGGTTTACCACATAATTTAACTAAGGAAGAATACTTTGCTGGAATTACAAAACCTAGAAATGCCGCTTTAATGAAAATATTTTCTGATTTAGATATCGCAGATAATACTGGACATGGCATTCCAACTATTATTGAACATTATGGTAAAGATGTTTTTGATATTGAACCAAATCACATTATAATAAGCATTCCGTTTGATAAAGATATACTAGAAAGATTCAAAAGAGAGCATACCGATATAATCAATTTTGATTTGAATGAACCAGAAAAGTTGATATTAGAACAACTTTCACTTGACCCAACAACTACTGCACAAAAAATCGCATTAAAACTCAAAAAAAGTCGAAGAACTATCGAGCGTTATTTAAAATCCTTACAAGCAAAAGATTATATTGAACGAGTTGGAACCATACGAAATGGTTATTGGAAAATAATAAAGTAACTAATTATTTAAAAACAAATATCTCTAATATTTAAAACCAATCCAAAATAAATATTAAGTGCCGGCACTTGTTCTTTTTACTTGTTCGCATTAGATTGGTCAAATTCTTCGACATTCTGACGCTTCTATATTTTATTTCAGAAATTAGATCAGAGAATAAACAATAAATTCATTCAAAATGTAGCAAGCTATTTTTAAAACAAAATTAATTTGAACAGTTTAACCGTTTTATATTGCTTTTATCTTTTTGCGATTATAGTCTTTTTTTAACTTCAATTACTTCATCAATTGAAAATAAAATAAATAACTTCGTGCGAAGTTCGTGCGAACTAATCGTTCTCTTACCTCTTTTGTCATTATCATTTGAAAAATGATATAAAATCACTTGAATATTGAATAATAATAAGCAACAATACGCGAAAAAAATTGAGTTTTGCAGGGTTTTTACTTTAAATGTAACTAAAAACTTTTACGTCAATATATAAAATTACTTTAATAAAACTTTTCCTTTCTAGTTAAAATACTAAGTGCCGGCACAACTTCTCCATCATTTTTCACATCAACTATTTAGACTGGTCATCGTTATTCTTTTCTTCGCCAATCAATCTTACAAGGTCACTCCTTTTAAGTATTTTATTTTTAACTACTTCATCTGCGATTATACTTAGTACCTTTTTATATTTTCTAAGTCTTCTTTTTACAATGTGATAGGTTTTCATCATGAATTTATTTACTCTTTTTGCGTAAGTCTTTTTCTCATATTCACTTATTGACTCACCACGATATCTTAAAGATTTAGGTGCGTGGAAATCGATTGCGTTTATGTTTACTCCGTTCAGTAAATTAAATGAAGAAGTGTAGGCTTTTTCTAAATCATTAGAACATCCTATATCGTGTTTTTTATAGAAAAGTTCTTCAGCGACTAATCCTGCAAGTGCTATTTGAATGTCTTCAATCTGATTTTCTCGATTATCCTCAAAAAGATCAGTTGAATAGGTATATCCTCTTTGCTCATAACATCTAATTCTAAAAAACTTTTTGCTTCTAGAAAATTTATAAATATATAAGGCGTGTCCTGCTTCATGAAGTGCGATGACTCTAGGCACAACATAGTCTTCTTTACTTTCAACACATCCCGTATCTAAAAAAGTTAATTCATTAATAAAATCATCAAGTTCTGCCTCTTTACCCTTTTTAAAATAAACCATATTAAAAAGTGTTTTGATTTTGCTAATTGATGAGCCAGATAAATGTTGTCTTAATTCTTCAATTTCGTCGTCCACTCTTTCAATATTAAAACCTCTATCTTTTAATAAATGCTTGATGATCTCTTTTAATTCTTTATTATTAAAAACTTTAATTTCATATTTTCGATCAAAACGACCTTCTCTTACTAAAGAATCTGGTAAGTCGTAATAAAAATTGGCACTAGCGAGTGTTAAAACATTCCCTTCTTTTTTAAATCCATCAAGTTCAGTTTGTAAAACTCTTTCAAGTTTTGTATCGCGCTCTACAAGACGATCTACCTCATCAATTATTATAATTGCGCCTTTTTCTTCTTTTTTAGCTTCTTTATAAGTCGAAACTAAAACTTCATCTAAATTTTCTTTATCTCCTTCGATAACAAAAATTTTATAGTCAAAAGTTTTAGCGAATTCTCTCATGAGCAAAGTTTTCCCTTGCCCTGGATCGCCATAAAACAAAATTCCATGAGGTAAAAATTCTCTTTTATCTTCTTCTAATTCATTATTTAAATACCATCCTAAAATCTCATATAACTCATCTTTAACGCCTTGATATCCATAAACTTTTGATAAAAACTCATTTCTTGAATTCATAATTTTTAGCCTCACTTTCTAAGTGAGTTCATTATAAAAAGAAAAATGTCCTAAAAAAGGGACATCAAATAATAAATTGATAAAGATAGCGCCAACACTAACCTTTTAAATAATCTAACAAGATATTTTTAATTTTATCTTTTAAGAAAGATGGAGAAATTACTTTTACTACTTGAAGATATTGTAAACACCAAAATAAAATTGCATTTTCATTACCTTTAATATAGGCAAAAATTTCATCATTTTCATTTACGATATAAGAGTTTTCATTAAACCAATCTTTAACAAATAAAACTGCGTGTTCGTTTTTGAGTTTAATTTTAGCTTCAATTATTTCTCCACCATAAAAATAAATATGGTTATTAATATATTCAGTGATTTCAAAATCTTTATATTTAGAATCTAGATCTTTTAATGCAGTGTAATATTTATCGCTTTCAATTATTTCAACATCCTTTAAATAATCAATTCGAAAAGTGTTAAGCGTTTTATAATCAGCTCGATAATTACATAAAAGATAGTATCGTCCTGAATTATTTACGAGGAAATAAGGCGAAACTTTATAAATAAATCCATTCAAGCGATAAACTTCTTTTCCATATTTATCATAATCAATTACTTTAAAAGCTACTCGCTTTTTGTTTTTAATCGCTTCAAGAAGAAGCGAAATAGTATACATTATTTCATTATTTTTAGTTCTAGCAACTTCGCTAGTTTTATAGAGATATGAAGAGTTAAAATTAAAAAGTTCTTTTTCTTTATTTTGTGAAAATGTCGAAGATATCTTTTTAATTAAATTTTTAGCTTCTTTAGCGTTAATACTCCTACTAGAAAATATTGAATCAATTAAATAATTCGCTTCTGTTTCATCAAAAAGACGAGAAAATAAAGCAACTCCACCTTTTTCTTTCCTAACTAAGTCATAACCTAATTCTTCAAGTAAATTTAAAGAATAAGCGATAGATTTTCTTTCTAACTCAACGCCATATAATTCATATATCTTATTAATAATATCTTGTTGAGTTAAAAAATGTTCTTCATCACTATATTTTTCTAAAACTTTAAGAACTAATAATATTGATGCTTTTTTGTTTTCGATCATAAGTTTTCTCTTGATTATATTATAGAGGAATTATCGTTAAGAAAGAGTTAAAATGTTCATTAATCTAATTAAATTGTGTTTTTATATATAAAATTCTGAAAAATATTAAGGTTTTGCAAGGATTTTCAATAATATAGACAATATATACGGAAAAATAATTAAAGTCCTGTCACTTCACCTTTTGCCTTCACTAAGCATTGAAAATATGGCCAAAAACAAATAAAATAATTACTAAGGAGACAAAGAAGATTATGGCAACTGTTACAAACTTTATTTTTTGTGAAAATTCTAAAATCGACGAAAACGGAAATACTTCTGTCGTTAATATTTTAAACTATTTTTCTTTATCAATATTGCCAACTCAATTTACTTTTGATCTCTATTTTACAGTAGCTAAATTTGAAACAGGCGATCACAAGATAAAATTTATTATGCTTGATAGTGACAATAATATCCTCGCAGAAACTCCTGACATAAATGTTAAATTATTAAAAACATCCGACACAATTGATGATGTAAATTTTGTTAATTTCACTTTAAATCTTCGAAATATTCTTTTTAAAAAAGAAGGTGAATGCATCGCAAAAATATTTTTTGACGATGAACTAATAGGAGAAAAACATATTTATGCGAACAAGAAATGAAATCTTAGCATTTACTCCTCTTTACACTTTAAGTGCTACTAGTACGACAAAAAATATTAAAAAAAGTAAGCCAAACTACAATTTTAATCAAGCAAAATTTAATGACTCAACTTTAAATTTAAACCGCTTTATTAATATCAAGGCAATTGAGTCGCTCGAAAGCTTAAAAGAAAATCGGAATGGTTATGGGGCGCACTCCTTTGATAAAAAGACTATTCAAAGATTTTTATCTATTATTAATTTTTTAGAAATACAACCAAAAATTTCCCCTACCGGAAGAAAAACTTTAGTTTTGGCTTATGAAAAAGATAAAGATGAAAAACTATCATTTGAAATTTTTGAAAACAAGATTGATTGCGCCTATTTAAATATGAAAGATTTTTCAAAATCTTATATCAAACAAGTTAACGAAAGTGATCTTAATCAAGAAATAAATAAATTTTATGGAAAAAGTTTATCTATATAGATCTATTAGTAAAGGTGGAATGGATTATTTTTTAAGCAACTCCAGTTGGGTTGGAGCTTTTTTAGATGATAGCAAAGATGGTTGCTCTGTCGAATATCAAGGAAAACGAACTGATTTAGATATTTCTAAAGAATTCAGTATCAGATTCGGAAAAAATAAGGGATTCTATGGTGTTGCAAAATTGATCGAAAGTCAAATCACGTCTGCTACCAATTTTAATCTTGGTGTAAAAAGCGCACCTAGTAAGAATAATTCAAACCACGCATTAATTTACGACTTGAACATTGGTCAAATTAACGTTTTACAAGCAAGTTTTCTTGCAACTATCTGCGAAGTTTATGGATTGATTTAAACAAAAAATAAGTCTTATATCATGAGACAAGAGAGATTCAATCTAAAAATCTAAATTACATAATTGATAATCAAAATTCTTAGATATAAAAACGATTTCATAAATTTAATGCAAGTTTTGCATACTTTTCATTTGAACAAATATTTTTATTATGTTTTTCAATATCCTTTGCTTGAGTGTTAATAATTCGTCTTCATTATCTTTTAGAGGCAATCTTATGGCAGAATTTAAATGTGTAAATACAACATCTCCTAACATTAAAGAAAACATTGAAATTAATTCTCCAGATAAGTATATCGAATCATTTGACAACGCTTCAATAAAAGGCATCACCGTAACGAAAAAAGAATTATCTACATTTCAAGAAAAGTCAAAAACACCATTCTAACTTTTAAAGATAGTGTCCTAAACGAAAATCAATTTTGTCTAGCTAATTACATCAACGAACTCAGTCAACAAAATGAATGGCCAAGATTTCTTAAGAGTGCGTATTTCACTCTTACTGAATTTGAATTAACATAATTACTTTCCGCAATATTTTTATCGGATATTAATGTATTTACTAAGGAAATTAAAAATCTTTTAGTTGAACGCACAACAAGATATCTAAATACCGAACTTTCTGATATTGCTAAAGGATACTTACATCTTTATGCAAGCGAATATAAAAATTAAAAGTAAACCACTGTTTAAGATGAGTTGGTGATGATTTTTGCTTAGTATAAACCTTGCCTTTAATGACAACAAATACCATTTAAATTATTAATTCACCTTTGTGATTTTTAACATCAAAATACCAGCACTTATATTTTTTTCACTTTATAAGTTAAATTTAAAAATATAGCGAGTTTGTTTATCAAATATGATATTATCCTCTGTATCAAAATCAAACAATTGAAACTTGTTTAAATTAATTGCAATTTTTAAAGTGCTTCAAACATTAACTGGTTTTTCTAAAGCCGCTGTAAATGTAATTTCTTCATCTCCAAGTAAAGAATGAATGTAAGTGCTTCTTATAAGCATAATAATATTTACTTTTTATTTAAGTTATTGATGGCGTTTCCGGCACTTTCTAAAATGTTTTCATTTCCATTCCGAATTTCAGCCGATGTACCGGCTGCAACAAATAAGGTATAAAACAGACCAATAACTATATCAAAAGGTATAAGAGCAAAAGCCAATATATCAAATATTAGTTGAACTAATTTTAAAGTAAAAATATCGGTTATGATATCAACAATCCCCGTGAGAATATCACCAACAATAATTCGATATAAATAAAAAAAGATCCGTAAAGGAAAAAACAGAATAATAGCTAAAAACTTATTCATAACCAAACCCCCTCTACATAATTTTCATTTAAAATTTAAAACTAATTTCTATAAATTTTAAATGCTTCTTATCTTTCTCCGAAAGTATGTACTCAGAGTCAATCTCTGGCCACTCAACTCCAATATCAGGATCGTTATACATAATTCCACCTTCATCATTTGGATGATAAAAATCATCACATTTATAAGCAAATGTCGCAGTCTCAGATAAAACTAAGAATCCATGAGCAAAGCCTCTAGGGATCATAAACATCTTCTTGTTTTCTGCACTTAATCTAACACCAAACCATTTCCCATAAGTTTCTGAATCTTTTCTTAAATCAACCGCAACATCAAAAACTTCTCCTTCTAATACTCTAACAAGTTTTGCTTGAGGATATTGTTTTTGAAAATGAAGTCCTCTTAATACTCCTTTTGTTGAATAAGATTGATTGTCTTGAACAAAGTCATAATCAAGACCTAACTCATGAAAAGCATTTTTGTTATAAGATTCATAGAAATAACCTCTAGAATCTTCAAATACTTTTGGTTCAATAATTACTAAATCTTTGATAGGTGTAAGTGTTAGTTTCATCTTCAATACCTCTAATAAATAATCTTACCTTTAGCAACATTTAAAAGGTGTTGGCCGTATTCGTTCTTTGCCATTGATTCACCAATCTCAATAAGTTTTTCTTTTGATATCCATCCATGAATATAAGCAATTTCTTCAGGACAAGAAATTTTGATTCCTTGATGTTCTTCTAAAATCTTGATGTAGCTCGATGCATCAATAAGTGATTCATGTGTTCCTGTATCAAGCCAGGAATAACCTCTACCTAAAGTTGTAACATGAAGCTTCTTTTCTTTTAGATATACATTGTTAAGAGTTGTGATTTCGAGCTCTCCTCTTGCAGATGGTTTAATAGTTTTGGCGATAGCACTGACTCCTTTTGGATAGAAATATAAACCAGTAACACAATAATTTGATTTAGGTTTTGCAGGTTTTTCTTCTATACTAATGGCATTTCTATTTTCATCAAGTTCAACAATACCAAATCTTTCTGGATCCTTGACGTAGTATCCATAAATTGTAGCAATACCTTCTTCTGCTCTTCTAACACTATTTTCTAAATGCTTTGTTAAACCTGCTCCATAGAAAATATTGTCTCCAAGTATCATGGCACAAGGCTCATCTCCAATGAAATCTTCCCCAATTATGAAAGCTTGAGCAAGTCCATCAGGAGATGGTTGAACAGCATATGAGAGCTTAATACCAAATTTTGATCCATCACCAAGTAGTTCTTTAAATCTTGGTGTATCAGTTGGTGTAGATATAATAAGAATATCCTTAATTCCTCCAAGCATGAGAGTCGATAAAGGATAATAAATCATTGGTTTATCATAAATTGGAAGTAATTGTTTACTTGTAACTAAAGTAAGTGGATATAGTCTAGTACCACTTCCACCAGCTAAAATAATACCTTTCATATCAAAATCCTCGCAAAACTAAATTATTTCTTAGAATATCTTTCCATCCATTTAAGATATTCACCACTTTCAACGTGGTTTAACCATTCTTCATTTTCAAGATTCCATTTGATTGTTTCTTTAATTCCTGTGTCAAAATTGAATTCTGGTTTCCAACCAAGTTCAGTTTCAATCTTGTGTGGATCAATTGCATATCTTAAATCGTGTCCTGGTCTATCTTTGACGTAGTTAATTAAACTTTCAGGTTTTCCTAAAGCATTTAAGATTGTTTTTACTACTTGAAGGTTTGTTCTTTCGTTGTGTCCACCAATATTATATACTTCGCCATCTCTTCCGTTTCTTACAACAAGGTCGATTGCTGTACAGTGGTCCCCAACATATAGCCAATCTCTAACATTAGCACCATTTCCATAAACTGGTAATGATTCATCATTTTTTGCTTTTTGAATCATAAGCGGAATGAGCTTTTCTGGGAATTGATAAGGTCCATAATTATTTGAACATCTTGAAATGGTCACTGGAAGTTTAAATGTTCTATTGTAAGCAAGAACAAGTAAATCAGCGCTTGCTTTTGATGCTGAATATGGAGATGAAGTATGTAATGGTGTAGTTTCTGTAAAGAAAAGATCTGGTCGATCTAAAGGAAGATCGCCATACACTTCATCTGTTGAAACTTGATGGAATCTTTTAATCCCATATTTTCTACATGCATCCATGAGAACTGAAGTACCAATGATATTTGTCTCTAAGAAAATTTCTGGATTTTCAATACTTCTATCAACGTGACTTTCAGCAGCAAAGTTGATAACGTAATCAAAATGCTCTTTTTCAAAAAGCTCATAGACTGCTTTTCTGTTACAAATATTTTCGTGAACAAATTTAAAGTTTGTTTTTTTCATGATTGGAACTAATGTTTCCATATTTCCAGCATATGTTAATGCATCAATACAAACATATTCATCATTTGGATATTTGTTTACCATGATATGGAGGAAATTTCCACCAATGAAACCTGCTCCACCTGTAACTAAGAATTTTGCCATATTAATCCTCCCTAATTATAACAAAGTTGAATTTTTAATTATTTCTAAAATTTTTGCGTTATCCCCATAAATGCATGGTGACTCAGATTCTCTTTCTGGATAAACACCCCAGTTTAATTTTAATTTTATATTATTTTCACTTATATACATTAATATTTGTTCTTTCAACGAAATAGGTTTTCCACTGGAAACATTAATAATGCCGTTTATTTTATTTTGAGTAATACACATTGATATCAATTTGCATAAACCATTTATATCGATAAAGTCAAACTTATTGACTCCACTCGTTAAATTAAACTCTTTAATGCCTGCTTTATATGCTTTTTTAATTTTGCAGAAAACTGATGCTCCAAACTCATCATCACCATATATATAAAAAGCTCTTAACCGTTTCCAAGAACAATTGTTTTGTTCGCATAAAAGTTTCGTACATTCTCTTAAACAATTTTTCGAAATCCCATAATAATTAGTTGGTTTGCATGGTGTATTTTCGTCAACCGCTCCTTCCCGGTAACCTACTTCATGCATTGTCCCCATAATTGCTAAATTTTTAAGTCCATTTATAACAAGATTTTCCAAAAATTTGAAGTGTGAAGACAAATCTAAAATATGTTTATTTGAATCATGTTTAAAGCCGTCGCGCCAAGCCAAATGTACACAAACATCTGGTTCGTCAAAAAAGGAAAACAAATCTTTATTTTCGAAGTTAAAAATATCAAAATTAACAAATCTAGCACGGGAATCTATATGTGAATTATAAAGATCAACCGCAATAACTTCATGACAATGTTCGCACAAATATGTACAAACCTTTGATCCTATATAACCATTTGCACCTGTTAATAAAATTTTCATTTCTTAAAATCCCTTAATTTTTAATCTAATTATAATAGATTTGATTTAAAAATTCTCTTTGTAAAGCATAAACTTTTAAGCAAAATTATGCTTTATTTTTTTGAATTTTTTTCAAAATAAAGTTGACTATTTGTTTTGAAGTGTTGAAAACAAGAGAATCTTTTAAAATGAGTTCAAAAATATAATACACAAATACACCTTCCAAGATAATAATTAATAAAAGAACAAAATCATTGTGAATAACAATTTTAAGAAGATATTTAGTTAAAAAAGTGCATGCAATCATAATAACACTACTAATAAGAGGTTTAAGACCTTCTTTATAACTTTCTTTAATACCAATAAACCCACGAGAAAAATAAATTAAAAGAGGTAATTGAATAAGCTCAGCACAAACTTTACCAATAGATGTGCCAATAGATTGATAAGAAGGTATTAACAAAAGAGTAAGAATTATATTTAAAACACTCGCCCCAAAAATAATCGCGGTTTGAATCCGTATTTTATTTGATGGCCTAAAATATAGATATCCATACAAACCATTTAAAGGTCCTAAAATAATTTGCGGAGCGAGTATATAAACTAATAAAATAACTTTTTCGTAGCCAGGACCTAGGAATAAAGGAATAAAAAGTTCGCAGATTGAATATAAACCAAAAAACAACGGCAACGCAATAATCCAAAATGCCGAAAAAGTTTGTTTAATCTTTTTCTTGATTTCTTCTTTATCGTTTATCTCCATTAAATAAGAAATTCTGGAAAACATAATTATGCTAATAGATCCGGCTAAAACAGATAATATTTGTACAATTTTAATTGCCATACCATAATATCCATTTTCGGCATCACTTACATTCATTATGCCCAATAAAATTTGATTCAAGTAAGTAAATAACGAAACAGATAAAGAAGGTATAAAATAAGGAAAAGATTGTTTAATATAAATTAACGGATGAATATCATTTACGCTGATTCTAGCAAATGAGTCTCTTTTAAATCCAAAGAACATAATAACAGAGGCAAAAAGTTGCCCGGCACCCAATATTAAGCAATAAACCCAGAGATCATCACTATCTTTAATCAAAACAAAAATCAGAATAAGTGTCAAAATACGCATTAAAATATTTCTAATACAAATTCCAACAAATCTTTCTTCGCCTTGAAAAAAGAAGGTAAAGTCCAATGCTGTTGCCAAAATATAAAGGCCAAGACTTAAATAACATACCCACGTTCTAAGATCATTGCTTGAGAAAAAAACGTAAATTAAAAAAGCACCTAAAACCAAAATTCCAAATATCAATTTACCAATCAAAATAGAGAAAAACACACTTGTTTTTCTTACTTTATCATCTCTCGCTTCAGATATCGCTTTTGTGCCTAAATCATTAAACCCAAAAGTAGCAATCAAAACAAAATAAGAAACTATGCTGAAATACAAAGAATATTGTCCAACAGCCTCCGGACCTAAAGTTCTAGATATAAAAGGAGTTGTGATTAGAGGAACAAGAAGCGTTAATATCTGGTAGATAGCATTAAAAATTGTATTTATTTTTAAAGACGAGATTTTACCCATAATCAAAACACTTTTTTTAAAAAAATAATCAAGCGGTTAATTATATTTACCATAATGAAACACTCATGCTTTAATAATACTAGTTGAAAATATCTAATATAATTAACTGCTCCTTTTTTTATTTCTAATCCATAATGAAAATTAAGATTTGTATCATATAAAACATTTTTAGCTAACTTCTTTTTTTCTGAATTTTTCAATTTAATCTCTTTGTGGAAAATTGCTTTTGGTATTACATAGTCTAGATAAAACATCAAACAAGTTTTTCTAAATTCATTATCATCGAAAAAGGGCTTCATTGCGGACAAACTATCGCTAAATTTTATATAACAATCAGGGTCACATTTTGTACTTGCGTTGTATTCGTTTTTACAATAAACATATAGTGATTCAGTCAAATGATAAATTTTCTTTGAAAATTTACTTGAAGTTTCCATAAATAAAAAATCTTCGCAAAAAGACAAATCTTCATTAAAAAAAATTTTGTTATCTGTGATAAATTTTTTTCTAAAAATTTTGCTCCATACAACATATTTTGAATTTATAGAATCCTTTTTTATTTTATTTTTATAAGATATTGCATTATTGATGTATAAGATGTCCAAGTTGTCACTTAGATGTTTTTTAGACTCTTCAAGAAAGTTATCTTTAAGATAATCATCAGCATCAACAAAACTTATAAAATCGCCCCTTGCAAGCTCAATTCCCATATTTCTACTGCTAGAGACTCCGCCATTAGTCTTATTTAAAATTTTAATTATTTCATTATTAATTCTAGATAAATAATTAATGGTTTCTTCACTATCGCTTCCATCATTGATGACAATTATTTCATACTCAAAATCAACATTTTTTTGATTCAAAAGAGAATCCAAACATCTTGAAAGAAAGTCTTTTTTTGTATTATATACAGGAACTACAAAACTAAGAAGCATACTTTTCCCAAACCTTAAGCTCAAAATTATATTTTTTTATTGGCCTTGCGGGTATACCAACGCAAACAGTATATGATGGCAAGTCATTCATTACAATAGCATTAGCTCCAACTATAACGTTATCCCCTATTGTTACGCCCGGAAAAACTTTTGTATCCATTCCAAAAAAACAGTTATTTCCTATGATTACATCAGAGGTTTCTAAATCATTATTCAAAATTGTTTGATTTACATTATCATATTTATGAGAAATTGTTGTAACCATCACTCTAGAAGTAAAAGTACAATTTTTGCCAATATATAATTTGCTAGCACATGTAATATGAGCATATTGTTCAAATGTTGTACCACTTCCTATAACTATTTCTGGATTAAATTTTTGCCCTCTCCGGCTGTCCAATGCTTCAATTCTAGCATATTCACCGAACCTAACATTTTCGCCCAATGAAATGTATTTTTTCCCATAAACTCGAATAGGCTTAAAGAAAACAGCCTTTTTGCCTAATTTTTTATAAAAAGGTTTATTAACGAAGTAAATTCTTCTTAATATCCCGTTTTTAACATCGTACCAATCTTTCATAAATCAATAACTAACCTCCGTTAATTTTTTTATAAAACAGTCACCCTCAATATATATTATGTCCTAAAGCAATGAAGAACAAATATAAATAATATTCGTGAAATAATCAACTATTTATATAAATAATCAATAATTTTGGAGAATTTTTCCAACCAAAATTTTTCATTCAATTGTTGCTCATATAAAATACGTGAATTTCTAGAATATCTGGCAATTTCATTCGAGAGAATTGAGTTAATAATCTTTTCTGATAAAACAACGTTTTGAGTATAATTGACTTCGGTTTTCCAGCCATTATAGTCATCAATCACATAATCACCTATCCCACCAGTATTGCTTGTAAAAATAGGCAAAGAAAACATACAAGCCTCTGAAAATACAATAGCAGAACATTCTGCTTTGGTAGGGAGAAGAAAAAAATCAGCAGACGTATACAACTCAACCAGTTTATTAAGTTGGTCTTCATTATTTTTGTTTAACCTACCAAAAAATTTAACGTTATCGCTCAATGATTTCGATAGTTGATTTACACCAACAATATTCAGGTTAAATTTCAAATTATATTTATTATTATTAAGCAAATTAATAGTATCAATAGCTGTATCTATCCCTTTTCTTTTATAATCTACACCAACTAATAAAGCATTAAATTCTTTCTTTTTATAATTTTTAGGCTCTAATAACGGATTACAATCTTTAACGTATGAAGGGAACGGAATTACAGAACACTTTTTTTTGCTGATGTTGTAATGATTTATTACATTTTCTAAGCACCGATTACTAGAGAAAATACAAAAAGTACTATTATTTAATGCATTATATTCTAATTTTTCACATAAATCGTAATCCTTTTTATCATTATGAAAATAATAATCTTGCATTAAGTTGTTTGTTGCATCAGTAAGATAAATAATTTTGCAATCTTTTGGGAAAACATTTTTTCCAAAAAAAGAGGATCCTGCTATAACTAAGAAAAGATTTATGTCGTTCTTACTCTTTAAAATTCTTAATTTCATTTTCGTTTTTAGTTGTATATAAATATAATAAACAAGCAATCTTTTTCTTTTAAAAATTTTCGAAAGTAATTTTAAAAAATTTGAAAATAAATCATCCTTAATTGCACAATCAACAACTTCATATTTTTTCGCTATTAAATGAGCCAAAAAATATCCAGAGCCACTCCGATTTGTAACATCGCATATACTTTTTGTGCTAACAATTCCTATTTTAATCATTTTCATAATTATACTCCTAATGCTTAAACATAAATCTTAAAATTAATCCAACTATAAAAGCAAAGAAAAAAAGGCTTCTTTTAATAAAATTCAATTTTTCATATTTTTTCCAATACAAAATTAAGTCATTATAAAAAATTTTGAACTTCTTCAATTCATTATTCTTATTATAAATATGATTATGTAAATAGAACAAATCTGGTAAATAGCATATTTTTTTGTTTTTTCTTTTTAGTTTTTTTGCCAAACTCACTTCCGCAAAATACAAAAAGAAATCTTCATCATAAAAACCAACATTGCTAATGTCTTTATAATTAGCTAAAAATAAACTTCCTCTAATATAATCAGCAAGAAATAAATTTTCTGAAATTTTAACTAAGTCTAATTTTCTATTGCCTTTATAAATTTTTGATAATCCTGAAACATTAGCGAATTGCTCAGCAAACTTTGGATAGTTGTATGCGCCAGACATTCTTCGTTCTTTCTCTAAATAATCCGTTCCAACAATCGATATATCATTTTCTTTTTTAATTCCATCAGCCATAGTAATTAATATATTTTCATCGACATCAATATCTGAATTACAGACAAAAATGTAGTCAGGATTAAATTTTGAACATTTCCTTAAACCCTCATTAGTTCCTTTATTATAACCAAGATTATTGCATGAATAAAAAATCTTAATTTTTTCACTTTTTTTCGCGGTTAACAGAATTTCTTTTAAATCAGGCTCAGAACCATTATCAAAGATTACAACAAAATTAATTAAATCGCATTCTGCTAATTTGTTAGCTAATTCAATACTCCTTGTAGAATCGTTATAGTTTAAAATAAAACAACCAAAAATCATAAACTTACCTTCATCATTGAATCGACTTGTTTATTAGAATATTTTTTAGAATATTTCTTCGTTTTTTTAGTATAAACATTCGATAAACTCGTATATAAAAGCACTAATAAATATGGAGAGGTAAATTCTTCTACTAACCCACTCGCACAATATAAAATAAATAAAGCGGACACCTTAAATACAGAAAAATGTTTTCCTTTAAAAACGACATTTATCAATATAATCATCAACAATAATCCTAGTACGCCTATATTAGCGATAACTTGGAAAAACATGCCATGGCAATAAACCGTTCCGATACCGACGCCAAACAATGGAGCCTGACAAAAACTGTATAATGCATACTTAATAGAATTAATTCTAAAACTACTAGAGCCCCATTCTTGTTGCGATATGCCTGCGAACTGAAGGATTTTCTCAATTTGAGAACTGAATAAGCCTAAGCGAATTATAAGATACAGCCCTAAAATAGTAAAAATAAAATATATTAAAAAAAATTTATTTTTTCTTTTCTTTAATAAATTCAATAAAAAATATATCCAGGCAAATGCAACCATAATTATTCCTGTAGATGAATTTGTTAAAAACACCGCAAAAGCGCCAAACAAAAATAGCAAAAAATACTTAAAAGGTTTTTTGTAGGATTTTTCAGCACAAGCAAGAAAAAAAGGAAAAGAAATAATAATCGATGAAGGCTCCGGTAACCATCCGCTTACGACATAATAATCTAAAAATCCTTGCCAAACATTGTAAGTAGAAAGGCCCAAGATATTATAAATCTTTATTAGATAATTCACATTAATTAGATTAGCAATTGCAAATTCTGTATAAATTAAAACAAACAATATAAAAATTAAAATATTTAAAATCCTTAGACTTTTTTTAATTAGATTATTGTTTGCTATAAAATCATTGTTACAATAAATGAAAAATAAAAATATGTCAAAAAAAACAAAATGTTTTAGGACATTAAAATCGAATTTTGGAACGAAAAATTCTCCAGATAAATCCAATAAATCAGTGTTACTTTGATTAATCAAAAGTGATTTAGGATTAAAAATACCAATTTCCAAATTAATAATCTGTACAATCATTACAATATTTATCAAAAATATAATGCTGAGTAATCTAGGTCTAATTGGCTCGCCGATAATTTTGGGGATACTTATTAGTATTGAAAAAATGCAAAAGTAAACATAAATCGGCATTCCTAAAAGAGGATCACTAATGGAGAAAAAAAGAAAAGAAACAATTATTGTCAACACAAATAAATATTGACGAAATTTATAAAGCTTATATCTTAATAAAAGAAATAAATTTATTACAAAAAATGAAGCGGTAATCATACTCTATTTATTTTTCCACAGAAAACTAAAGCCTAACTTAATAAGTATTGTTTTAATAAACTTAAGAAACTTCCTGGTCGGAGAATACCGGCTTGAATCTAAATGATGAATGCTAACAGTATTTTTTGTTTTTAAAATTTTATAAGTTTTATAATCCTTTCCACAAAAATATTCAATCGGATAAACAGATATATTACTTAATTCGAAAAGTTTATTTGGATTCATACTACTTGAAAACAACAAATCAAAAAGTATTCTTGAATTAGGAGTTAAATCCAAATTTTGAAAATTTTCATCGTTGTTCTTTTGATTATAAACATCTAAGCACTCTTTTATAAAAGTATTGTGTTTCTCTGCACCAATTACTGCAGTACATAAGCTACTAGAACTCTCAAAAGAAATAAAAGATTTTAAGTTAAGGAAATCATTAAAATTCTTAAGAACTTCTACATCAGTATCAAGGTAAATTCCACCATAATTAAAAAGTGCATATAATCTTACATAATCTGCTACGAATGCGTATTTTTTTGCTTCATATGCTAATTTTGTAAACTTAAAATCGGCAGCATTAAAATTATTTTCGTTCCACTCGATAAATTCGTAATCGGAAAGCTTCTTTTTCCGCGAATTAATTAATTTAATGACTTTCTTTGGTTTTTCTTTTTTTCCGAACCAGCAATAATGAATAATTTTAGGAATCATATTTAATTACCTTATTTATACCTACAACGGTTGCTTTTGGTGGAATATCTTTTGTCACAACAGCGCCTCCACCAATTTTACAATCGTTTCCTATATTTACATTGCCTAATATTATTGCTCCATAGCCAATAAAAACATTATCACCAATTTTAGGAGCACCATTACCTATGGCGCCAATGCAATTTCCACCGACTAAATTTACATTTTTACCGATTACACATGATTTATTAATTACTATACCACCGTGATTGAAGATAAAGCCTTCGCCAATGTTATCACAATTGATTTGGCAAGAAGTCTTTAAGGAATACTTGCCATATTTTCTTCCCCAATATAGTTTTTGGAAGTATTTTCCTCTTTGTTTTTGATAATAATTAAAATAACGATATGATTTCATTAATTTATATTGATAATACTTAAAATTATTAAAAACATGGTGAATGAAAATCGTCAAAAATAAATTATTAAACTTTACTGAAGCGTTTTCAAAAATTAGAAAAGTTTCTTTTTTTACAATTCTTTTTAATTCGAATTTAGTCATTTCTAGCATACCTTTCATACTTTTCTAAAAGTGAGTTTGATTGGATATTTATATCAAATTTTTGAAAATGATTTTCAAAAGCAGACTTTCTTACACCGTTTTTTTCAAATTCAATAACATATTCAATCCATTTATCTAAGTTTGAATTGTCCAAGAAATAACAATTTTCAATGATTTTAGTCTCTTTTGTAATATTACTTGAAAATAAACAGGTTAAACCATTTATTTGCGCTTCAACACCTACAACAGGAAGCCCTTCATATAAGCTAGGAAGCAAAAATATATCAAACGCATTATAGAAATCTTCTGGTTTATCTGTTTTCGAAACCATTATAACTCTATTTTGAATGCCTTTTTCCTTGATAGAATTTTCTAAATCTTGTTTAAGTTCGCCATCTCCTACAATAATCAATTTATATTTATGGTCTAATTTTTCAATTAAATCTAACAAAAATTTTTGATTTTTTTGGCTACAAAGTCTGCCAATATTTCCTAATACTATTTCATCATCTTTTATATTATATTTAGTTCTAGTAGAAATTCTTTTTTCCTCATTGAATTTGAATCTATCGATGTCGATAGCATTATTTAAAACAAAAACTTTTCCTTTATTAAAAGTTCTGTTTCCAAATAGCCATCTTCCTGCAAGTTCTGAACAAGCAAAATAATGAGTCGCAAATACTTTAGAAAATGGTCTAAGTATACCTTTTATTAAGTTTCTTAAATGTTCTTTTTTATTCGAGGTTGAGTGTGAATGAGCAATTCTAACTTTAATTCCTGCTAACCACGCAGCAAATAAAGGAAAAACACTTAAAGTATTTAAATTAGAATGAACAATATCATATTTTTCTTGTTTAAATTTTTTACGTAAAAAACTTAAATATTTGAATAAATTAGTGTACTTTGGCGTAATAATTACTCTTCCGCCCATACTTTCGATGACTTCTTTATTAATAATATCTGAAGTATTCTCAACAAAAAAATCGAATGTAACCTGACTTTTATCGATAGCTTTAAAGTAATTGAAAATACAGGCTTCAACGCCACCATTAAATCCTTTACCTACTATTTGAGCTACTTGTATCTTTTTATCCATAAAATCATTTAAATCTCTTCCCCTTAACAGGAATAATAATGCCTGTTTCAGCATCGAATTGCCTCTTATGATTAAGAACACGAATGTAATCTTTATGTTGATTAAATTCATGATCATAAGCTTTTAAAAATTCATGGAATGAAACGTTATCAATTGTGATACCTTCGGCCATTCCTTTAGATAAAACAGTTTTAACTGTCATCAAAATAATATAAAAATCTAATGCGACAGAATATTCAGCAATATAGTTTAAATCGTAACGTAACTTATCATTAAAATCTGTATGATATGTGCATTTAACTTGTTGTAAACCAGTCAAACCTGCTTTTACATTATATCTATATTTATATAACTCATTTTGTTCTAAGAAATCTTTAACAAATTCTGGTCTTTCTGGACGTGGCCCAACAAAGCTCATATCACCTTTTAAAATATTTAAAATTTGAGGGATTTCATCAAGTCTAGTTGCTCTTGTAAATTTTCCAATAGGAGTAATTCTATCATCATGAGCTTTAGCAAGTTGTGCGCCACCTATTTTTTCAGCATCAACTTTCATTGATCTAAATTTAAGAATTCTAAATTCTTTCATTCCTTTTGTAAGTCTTACTTGAGAATAAAATACAGGTCCGCCATCATATAATTTAATAGCTAAAGGAACTACCAACCAAACAGGTATAGTTAAAATTAAAAATACTAAAGAAATTAAAATATCAACAAGTCTTTTAACTGCTGCTTCTACCATATTGATTTGTAGTGGTCTTTGTTCAAAAGCTAGCATATCGCCAATATTTTGATCGTTTAATGAAGTGATAATAATATCAAAATAATTAGAACAAAGATAAACATCCTTGTTTAAACTTGACGTAAAGAAATACATAAGTTTTTCTTTTGTTTTGTGTGATAAAGAGTTAAGTAAAATAATCTCGTTAACATTCTTAAATTTAGCGTAAATTAAATCAGAAACCTTCCCATCAATCTCATAGAAAATATATCTAATTTTAAAACGTGGATTTCCTTCACTTAGCAATTTTCTCGCAAGGTTTTCTGCATCTTCTTTAGGTCCAACAATTAAAGCAATTTTCATTTTTCTTTTATCAAGAATAACGAAAACAACACGGGCGATAAATATAGATACTACATAGAACGAGGAAGCCATTAAACTTAACCAAAGCCAATCTGCTCCTTTAATTGTAGTTGCAGCTTCCCAAACAAAAGATGTTGCTAAATTAATTGAAAAAGAAAAGAAAACACTAACAATTGTTGTTCTTAGTATACCTTTTAGAAGCGAAACATTTTTGGTCGAAAACTCCATAAAAAGCAAGAAAAGAGAAGTAACGAGCCATTCAACAATAAAATAAATGTATCCAGGAAATTCAAATAGATAACTATTTAAATTTGATAAATACATAACAAGTAAAGCGATTGGAAAAGCAAGAAACGCTAAAACAACTACTAAAACTTTCTCCACATTTTGAAGTCTTCTTCTTAAAGAATAGCAATCATCAAGATAAAGATCATCATCGTATAAATCTTTATTAATATTAAGTTTATCTAAATCAATTAAAGATGTATCCTTGCTAATATCTTCTTTCATATAATAAAAGCTCCTTTTGTTTAAGAGTTCATAACTAGATTATAAAATAAGAAATCTCAATTATAAACAATGAATAATTAGTATTCTCCTATATAAAGCACTACTTTATCTGGATAGTAGGCAATTTGAACTTGGCATTTTAATACAATATTTGCGCGATTATCAAATATAATCTCTAGTTTTGTATTTTGATTGAGACTTAAATTGGAAAGCGTTTTTAATAAGAGCGCCTGTAATTCTTCATAATTCACATCAAGTTTTAATTTCTTTTTAAGTGTTTCAACGTTATAGATATCACTAATTACTAAAGTCTTAATTGATGAATCATATTGAATATCATTGATGAGCATATTAATATATCCACTCTTTTCATATTCAGCCCATAAGTTAGGTAAAGTAACTGTAAGTAGAGTAAACATCACGCTAACAAAGTTATTAAAGAAAAGAGGGAGCGATTCAAACATACCATAAAAACATTGTGAGAAAGACATAAATGAAATTATCCCAAGAAGTCTCCAGTTTTGAGTTTTAATTCCACACTTTAAAGTTCTCACAAAAACATAAATCCATAAAGCAGCTATAAAAAGAGAATAGAGAATTCCGCCTTGGAGATAAATTTCATAAAAAGAGTTATGGATATAGTAAATATAGTAATCATATGTTCTAGGAATAATGTAACTTACCCCATACCCAAAACCAAAAATCCAATCGCCTCTAGTCATATTAGGGAAAAGATCAGTAATAATATACAACCTAGTATTTATATAATTCTCAAAAATACTATACACAAATTCTTTTAAAGAAAGCGATGTATCTCCAATTTCAATTCTTATAAAGTTATATAAATTAAAATCGATTGTTATTAAAATAGTTAAAGCAATAAGCACTAATGTAAAGAAAGTAAATAAGACTTTTGAATGGTGCCATGATCTTATATATAGATAAACAAATAAACCAACATAGAGCATAAATGTGGCAAGTATTGTTGCTCGACAGGCTGAATAAAAAACAAAGAAAGCAAAGAAAAATGAAGGAATGATGAGCCAGTATTTTCTAAATAAATATGCGGCAGCAATACATGTTAAAACAGCAACAAACATATTGTGCCCAAATACGTTTCCTATACCAAAAAAAGAAACAATCCAGACACTACCTTCTTCATGTTTATAAAAAACATCAACTAATCCTTCAAAGTTAATATATTTATCCCATTCATGAACAAGGGAATAACCAATAACACATAATTCATAAAGAATTATTAAAGTGAAAGCAAATATTATAAACCCTTTAAATCCTTTAACAGGTTTAATTAAAGAAAACATTGCATAGATATTAGTTAAACTTAAATAAAATGACATTAATGCCCATATCTTTTCGTCAAGGGTAGGAATATCTCGACTGCCATCAAACCAAGTGCCATATATATGTTTTATATCACGCGTAAAGATAACAAGTGCCATATAAATAAACATCACTAGTAACACCACAGCAAAAGCAAAATGATTTACGTTTTTCTTGATGATGCCATTTTTATAAGCAATAACAATTATAAAGATATATAAAAGAGTGATAAGAGACGGAACAAGAATGATTAACCATAAAGGGAAAGTCCCACCAAAATAAATATATTGAGGGAAACTACCAATGTTTCCATCCATCATGTTGCCATAGATTGCTGAGGAGACTATAGCCAAAGCAATCAAAGTAAGATATAAAAACCCCTTTAACTTTTCACTTCTTATTTGCATGTCTCTTATTTTAAAATTCTTTTGTTTACTTTTCATCAAGAAAATAGATTGTGCCAGAAGTCTAGACCTTTATTTTAAAATCAAAATATCTTTGATTTAACTAAAATTCCTTGCAAATCTTATATATTTTCAAATTATTATTTCAAAATTAATTTTTTGTTTCTTCTCTTTATGAAAGCCGTTACATTTTTAGGTTTATTATTATTGGAGACATTATTTATCCTTCACTTCTTATATATTATGTTTAAAAAATATACAAATATATGATTATGTGCGGGTAATATGTGCCGGAAAACTATTATTTATTCCTTGTTTAGGTATTTATTTAAGTCTTTTATTATTTAAAGCAATTAAATTACGGAATTTATTATATTAACCAGGAGATATTTATCATCAAAAGAAAAATTTATTTTTTATCAAAAATATTTCAAAAACCCTTATTACGTAATAATAAGCCTGCAAAAGTTCAATAATTTTTAAAATTTTTTTAAAAAAATGTTTGCAATTTAAAATTTAGCTTGCTAGAATTATTCCACTTAGAAATTTGTAAGACCGACGAAGGATTTCCTTCAATAGGTGATTTAGTTAAGATCGACGAGTTTAACTCAATAGATCAAGTTTTATAGAATCGACATAGTTAATCTATAAAAGATTCATTAAATTAAAGCATTAATAAAATTAAGTTACGATTATTTAGAAGAATTATTTAATTAAAAGATTTAAGGCATAGTTACTTGAGTTATTTTTATTTAAAAATCTAACAGCTTTAGGAGTTTTTCAAGAGAAAAGTTGCTAAGCTAGTTGCTAAGCTTGTCAAAAAAAGAAGGAAAAAAATTGATAAGCTAGTTGCTAAGCTTTATCAATTATTATTGATTAAATTGGGAAAAATTTAATTTATGTATGTTCCACCATTTAAAATCACAAAAAGTATTGAGCGTTTAGTGGCCAAGATTAACGAACTCACTAAAATTTATGAATCTTCTTTTAAATCTAATAAAGCAAGTTTAAAAGATAAGTTAGTTGAAATGATTAATGCAACTTGCGCAATTGAAGCTAATTCTCTTTCGCTTGATGAAACACGCGCAATTATCAAAGGCAAAGAGATAATCGCTGATAAAAATGTGATAAAAGAAATCGAAAATGCAAATCTTGCTTATAAAATGAGTCGCTCACTTAATCCTTTCAGTGAATTAGATCTTTTAAAGGCACATGAAGTTTTAATGAAAGATTTAACTAAGCGAAACGGGAAATATCGCTTAAATGAAGAAGGTGTTTATTCAGGAAGTATCTGCGTATTTATCGCGCCGCCTCCACAAATGGTGCCTCGCCTTATGAAAGATTTATTTAATTGGCTAAATAGAGTAAAGGGAACTTTGTCCCCTTTAATTTATGCTTCAGTTTTCCATTATGAATTTGTTTTTATTCATCCATTTCTTGATGGAAATGGACGAACAGCCAGATTATGGAACACTATTTTATTAAAAGAATATTTAAATTCTTTTATGTATCTTGGACTAGAAAAAGAAATTTGGCTTCATCAAAGGGAATATTATGAAGCCATAAACGCATCGCATAAAAATGGCGATTCCACTACTTTTGTAACCTTTATTTTAAAGATGATTATTGAAGCGTTAAAGAAAAATATGCTTCAAAATTAGTTAAAACACTGCAAAACTCTATTATTTTTCGTCTTTAGTAAAATCAATATCTATGTGATTTACATCATCATCAATTGATTTATTTAAAGACTTAATAATGGATTTCTCTCTTCTTTCTCTTTTAGAAATATCAATAAGTTCAACAATATTTAATAAACCGCTAGCAATTGCAAAAGAGCCGATTATTATTGCTATTACATCACTAGCAAGACCATTTAGGAAATACATCATAAAACCAAGCGTGAAATAAAGTACACCTAAAAGAAGAGTTAACCGCCAAGAAGATACTCTAAATCTTCTTAATGTAGTTGAATCCCACATCTTTGAAACGCCTCTTATAACGAGCCAAGTTGCCATTATAAAAGATACAAAGCTAACTGAAGCATCCCTTATAGTTGTTAATACAATACCTAGAACAATCGAAAGTATTCCTTGAATAATGAGCCATCCGCTTCCAAGAATCATTTTCTTGATAACAACTGCATAAATTATAGTTACAATCCCTATCGCAATAAGCATTACACCAAGTACAATTCCTAGTGACCAAGCTAAATATTCTCTAGCACACATCACTAAAATTCCTAATACAATTAGGAGAATTGAATTTAATGCACTAATTGCTTTTGAAATCCATTTCTTCTTTTTCATAACATTAAATCCTTAGTAATAAATATTTTATACTTCTTTAAAATTAATTGTTAAAAATCTTAACTATAAAACTGTAGCAAAATTAACTGATTGAAAAAGTCAAATTCGATTAAAACTAAGCAAATTTCTTAGATTTTAAAGGTGATGAAAAATTTTTTTCAAAAAATTAAAAATATTTTTAATATTTTTGAGTTTCATCTCCTTCGTAATAAGTGAAAGGAGGTTTTTTCTAGGCATATAGATAAAAGCCTAAAAAGAGCAAGCCAAAAGTAAAAAAGAACCCTTGTTAAAAACTAGGCATCAGCTTTCATGTTTTTAGCGCTTACTTTAGTTACTAAACTACGTGGGAAAAATCTAGTTATAAAAATCGTTAATTTGTTTTTAAAGCCAGTGATTAAGATCTTTTTACCTCTTCTTGATGCTTTATAAGCTTTCTTTGCAACAGTTGCAGCATCAAGTGGTTTGATTTTCTTAAAGGTATAATCATTATGAGCTTTCTTAACAAAGTCTGATTTAAATGGACCTGGGCAAAGAGTTAAAACCTTAACACCAAACTTATTGAATTCATAAGCGATGGATTCACTAAGAAGGAGGACATATCCTTTAGTTGCGTGATACGTGCACATATAAGGACCTGGAATAAATCCCGCAATTGAAGAAACATTAATGATATGTCCTTTATGAGCTTCGCACATCTTTTTGCCAAAAGCATGGCACAAATATAAAAGTGCGTTGCAATTTACTTCTGTCATCTTGATTTGTTTATCAATGTCCATCTTTAAAAAGTCTTCGCGATCTCCAAAACCTGCGCAATTTATGAGTCGCGAAACAAAGATCTTTTGATTTTCAAGTTGAGTTAATAGAAGTTTTATAGAATCCATATCAGAAACATCTATTGCCTTAATTTCAACTTTTACATCAGGAAAATTCTTAGCGATTTCTTTCTTGCAAATTTCTAAGCCAGCAACATTAACATCCGCTAAGATTAAATTTTCTTTGTTTTGAGCATAAAGTTTGGCAAATTCTTTGCCTAACCCACTAGCTGCACCAGTAATAAAAGTATATTCCATCTTTTTTAGTCTCCTTTAAGCGACATCGCTTGCTAAATCATTTCTACTTTCATTGAGTTCATAGCCGATTGTTTCTTGAATAACTATAAAGGCGATGGTTGCTAAATAACCATTACCATCATCTTGAATTAAATAGTTATTAGCAAAGAAATCAAATCTTTTCTTAAATTCATCTTTTTGATCAATGTATGCCCCTTCAAGAGCAGTTAAGTAATCAAGTCCTTCTTTTTCTTTCTTTGTTTTTCCAGTTGTTGAAACCTTTTCTATATCTTCATAATGAAGTGGCGTTTCATTATTTGCAAAATATTCATGAAGATAGAAGAAAGTTTTTAATAAATCTTCATCAATGAAATAAGCTAAAACAGAAGTTTCAAAATTACCTTCTTCAGAATCTTTAATTAGTTGTTTCAAATCTTCATCGCTTAATGCTGCGTAGATATCTCTATAAAGCAAAAATCCTTCTTCGATAGATTTTTTGGAATAATAAGATGTGTAATTTAACTCATTTAAAACTTCATCTGATAAATATAAAGAATGTATTACAAAAAAGGCTAGATAAATATTAATGCTAACTAGTTTGCTAAACAAAGTTTTACAAACTTCATCTGTTGGATATTTTGGAAGATCCTTTGAATTATCAAAATATTCAATCAAGGCAAGACAGACTTCAATCTCATCATTTTCTGGAAATTTAAGGGCCAATTTGCGAAGTTTTTCTTCATTATGGCCTGAAAGATAGATACAAGCAACTTTCTTAATAACACCTAAATCATCCTCAGGATTAGTGTTTAAAACAAAATTTAAGTACTTCTCTGCTTCATTAAATTTCTTCTCTTCAAAATAGGCTTCTCCAATTTGATCAAGTAGACGAATATATCCACGATTTTCAATTTTCATATAAAGAAAATTGTCTTCATCTTTTGACATAAAATCTTCATTTAAATCGTTGTCTTTTAGAAAAGCATCACGTACTTCCTTTTCAAGTTCAAGTGATTTTTGGATAAATTCTGAAGGTGTTGAACAAGTAAAATTAAGTAGGCGCGACTTAACATCTAAATCACTAGGTTCAATTTCCAAAATCTTTTTCCCTAGTTCAAGAGCCTTATCTCGATTAGTTTCTGTTTCAAAAGAAAAATAAAGATCAAACAATTTATTTGTTTCTTCATTATTTGCTTGCTCTTCTTTGACTAAGTCAAACAGTTCTTTACTTATTCTCTTAGCTTCATTTTCATCCTTTATTATTTCAGTTTTCTTTTTCAATTCTCTTGCGACAAAACAAGAAAACACTTCATTACTTCTCATGTTTATTCCTCTCGTGATGTTTAAAGTATATAAAATTCTTGCTCAAATTACATTCAAAAAGAAGATTGTGTAGAAGAATCAAGTCAATTAATTTATCACAACTACTTTTGCTAAGTTCTACTTTTAGTAATTTGACCACAAAGCAATTTGTACAAAAAAATTATAATAATTTACTTTTTTGCTTTACATTGTAAATCATTTTGGTAAAATAAGGATGAAAGGTATTAAATTATGTCAACTATTCCAACTCAAATAAGAATTGATTCTGCTATTAAAAAACAAGCTGCTGCTTTATTCGATAAACTTGGGCTTGATATGTCTAGTGCTATAAATCTTTTTTTGCATCAATGTATTTTACGTGGAGGCATTCCTTTTACTATTGAAGTTCCAAATTACAATAAAAAAGTCTTAGCAGCTATGGCTGAGGCAAAACGTATTTCTAGTGATCCGAATGTCGAATCCTATGACAATATAGAAGATTTACAAAAAGCTCTCGATAATTAATGTACAAAATTAAATTTACCACTGCTTATAAAAAAAGTTATAAATTAATGAAAAAACGTGGTCTTGATTTAAATCTTTTAAACCAAGTAGTAAACACATTAGCTCAAGGTAAATTACTTGACCCAATTTATAAAGATCACGAGCTTAGAGGGAAATTCAAAGGTTTTCGTGAGTGCCACATCAAACCCGATTGGCTTTTAATATATTATATTGAAGAACAAATTTTAACACTGATTCTTGTAGACACAGGTTCACATTCAGACTTATTTGAAATGTAAACCATTATCTAAAGAATGATCTCATAGAATCTTATTAGTTTGATTGTCATTGAGGTTAATCAAATTCTTTTAGTTTATAACTTAACTTTCATTTTGCTTTTTCAATAATTTGAAATGCAGACAAAATATCACTTGCCCTTAATTTTCTTTCTATTTTAAAGACGAATGTAATAATTAACGGTAAATTAAGGATTTTTTTAAAAATATTCAAAAATCTTGAATATTTATATTTGTTTCTTATAATTTAAATAGGAATAAGATTATGATTATTTTAAGAATTAAAGCTACAAATTTTGCATGTTTCAATGCGTTTGACATTAATTTTGTTTACACAAAGAAAAACACTTCTTCTAATATAGAAGATGAGTTTTTATCCTACAATACAAAATTTAACTACAAGAAAGTAAATATAATTTATGGTAACAACGCAAGCGGTAAATCAAGTTTGGGGAAATTAATATTATCTATATTTAACTTTATTTTTAATGGCAATACACAAAATTTAATTGCATTAATTAATAAAGAAAATGAAGACAGTTATTTTCTAATCGATTTTATTTCTAAAGACGGATTGTTAACAAGAGTCGAATGCAAAATTTCTGAAAATAAAGACTTTTCTATAAAAACAGAGAGCGTGAGTTGCCGCACAGGAACATATAAAGCCAATTCAGAAAAATTAGATAAATTAATCGGTAAAAAAGATTTTTCAAACAACTATTTGGATTTGTTAAAAAATCTGAATAACGAAAATGTTAGTTGGCATTTTAACTTCCCTTCTACTGATAGCAATGAGATAAAATGTGCATTTACTAATCCTTCACTAAGAAACGAGTATTGCACTTTACTAACCGTGCTTTTAAAAACTTTTGATAAAAATATTTTAAGTGTTGGGCAAAGCATCGAAGCAGATAATGCATATGTTATTACTTTGAAAAATAAAAAGAAAATTATTATTCAAGATGGAATGAATATAGAAAACATTGGCATATTATCGAGCGGCACAAAATACGCAATAAATATCGCTTCTTTACTCATAAGTATTAAATATAATTTAAATGGCTTTTATTACGTAGATGAGCAATTTTCATATATATCAAGCGAATTAGAAAATATTTTGCTTTCATTAATGATTTGTTATTTACCAACTAATTCACAACTATTTTTCACAACCCATAACCTCGATTTATTAGATAAGTTACTTCCTAAACACTCATTCCTTATATTAAGACAAGACATGAAAGGCAATAGCCAGCCTATTTACATCGAAAACTATATTAACAAAAATAACCAGTCTCTAAGGAATCTATATGAAAATGACTATTTTAATAATTTTGCCAATACTACAGAGATAGAAAAATTAATATGAAACAACGTGTTTATTATTTTGTCGAAGGACAATGTGAAAAAACATTAATTGACCTCATCAAATCTAACGAATTCAATTTAATAGTCCCCGGTGTATGCAAAGTTCTAAATGTTCTAACGCATAAAATTTCTACATTTGACTTACAAAACCTAAAAGCTCCAAACAAAATTATTTTAATTTATGATACAGATGAAATTGATAATTTAGACATTTTGCAATTTAATCTTTCAAGGTTAAAAAAGACAAAAGCTAAAATTATCAATTTGCATAGTGTTTTATCTTTCGAAGATGAAATCGTTAGATCGACTAATGTCGATTCGCTGAATAAAATCTTTAAAACATCATCAGTAAGTGATTTTAAAATTAAGTTTATTACCTGTAAAAACTTAAAATATAAGTTAGAATCACGCGATTTCGACATAAATAAGATGTGGATTACGAAATCAAAGTTAAGTTTTTTGCAAAATACATCAAGAGAAATTTTAAATTCTTAATAAACATTTACATTTTTTTCAAATTATTAATCGATGGTCTTCTAATATATTTTGATTCCAGTTTTAAGAATTTCATATGTTAGGTCGAAATTATTTTCAAGCTCACTATCTCTTATCAAATCAATCTTTTTATGAAGAGTTTGTCTAATTTTTTCCATCAAACCAACCAACTTAAATCCATTTAAATTTGAAGAAACATATAAATCAACATCACTATTTTCTTTTGCAGTACCTTTGGCGTAACTTCCGAATAAATAACAAAAGTTAATGATTCCCTTATATTCACTATTGAACAAGTCACTTAACTTAGCTCTAATTTCTTCAATAGTTAAAAGTCCTTTTTCTTCGTTAACCAGGAAATGATTATTGATACGATTACAAATTATTTCTCTTTTGATTTCATCACTATATTGGTCATCAGTTTCATATCGCCTAAAAGTTGTAATTGGAATTTTAGCGATATTTGCGGCTTCTATTTGAGAAACTCAATATTTATTTCTGGTTTCTAGTATTGTTTGTTTCATAACTAATTAATACTATTTAATGTCCTATTTTAAAATTTTAAACAGGTCAGATTGGCCTAAAAATATTTTACAAACAGGCCAATTATCAAAAATAACGTTCGAAAACTTAAAAAGGTTTGAAACTTATTTTGAAAAAGTTCAAACCTTCTACTAAGTTAATTGGTGGATCCGACCAGGCTTGAACTGGCGACCTCTTCGTTGCGAACGAAGCGTTCTCCCAACTGAACTACGAACCCTTACGCTCATTAATTATAGAAGAAAAAACTTAAAATTAAACCTTAAATCGACTCACTTGAAAAATGTTCGAAAAAAATCGACAATATTAGAAGTGATGGAGGACAAATTTAATGTCAAGTTTTAAAGATTTAAGAATAGTTGATAATTTTTATCAAACAAGTGCATTCTTCCCAATGCCAACTATTTTAATATCAACTATAGATGATGAAGGAAAAAACAACTTTAGGCGCATATTCTTTATGTTTTCCTTATTACATTGCAGGAAAAGATTACTACGCAATGATTCTAGAATGTAGAAATTCATCTAATACTGCTCAAAACATATTAAAAAGAGGTAAATGTGCCTTAAATTTCTTAGAAGATTCTTATAAAGATTTTAAAGAAACAGTAAAACTAGGTTTCCCTGGACAAACACCTAAAGAAAAGATGGCTAATTGTAAATTCGAATTCGAGAAAGGTTTAGCCGAAGGAGAAGATAGGCCACTTGTTCTTAAAAAAGCTTATCAAGTATTTGAATGTAGTTGGGACGACACATTAGAAAACGCTTTTGAAGATAAAGTTAAAGTTGGTCAATTAGATGGAATCGAAGGTCCTTACAGAAATTTCAATGGTGTTACTTCAAAATTTGGTTGCCACTTCATTCTTAAAATCGACAAGATTTTAATGAAAGAAAAATTCTATAACGCAATTGTTAATGGCGTTAAATCGAGAGATTTCCCTAAAGTACCAGTTGATTATGGCTATAGAGATTCAACATATTTCCGGTATTCAAAATCCAAGAAACCACTTAAATGTCCTATTCCAGATGTTCAATCAAATAGTGTCGCTTCAGTACGCTATGCTTCAGAAAGAATCGATCCATCAGTTAAATTTACTGATGAAGCTTGCGCAATGCTAGTTAAAGTTCCTAGAGTATTTTTAAAGACTGTTTTAAATGGTTGTGTTAAATACGCTAAAGAACATAACATTACTTTGATTGATGAAAAAATCATGAAAGATATTAACGATAAAAGAAAAACGGAGAAAGGTAAAAAGTAATTATTTTTCCTAAAAACTCCGCAAAACTTCGATTGTTTTTAAGTAATCTATTTAATTTCAACTAAATTATTGTCGATAATTGATAACAAATATGCCTTTGTAGGCAATGAAAGTGATGATTCAACATAATCTTTATATACCTTAAGTTGGTCGTTATATTTTTCGTCATTAATATTCTTTAATTTATAATCAACCACTATTGCTCTATCATCAAAAACTAAAAGTAGATCAATGATGCCTTTGTTGCCATTATTTTCATCGACAAATTGATATTCTTTAAACACTTTAGCATTTTTGACATCCAAAGTTTCTAATAGTTTTAATGTTTTCTCAACAAGGCGTTTTTCTCTTTCGTTAGATATAAAACTTAAATCTGGATTATTAAACGATACAGTTTCAAGCAAAGAGTGAATATGAGTTCCAAAGTCTAAGGTAGTCTCATCACTTTCGTCATCACGATCTTTACTAGCTTTCTTAAGTCTTACTACGTTTTCTTTTTCTATATTTATTTCAATGATTTTTTTGCCTTCTCTAGACTCAACTCTATTAAATGCGGCTAGTTCGTCTTCGTTTTTAACAAAGTACTTCTTAAGAATTTCTTCTACTTTCTTTGCTTTATTGTTAAAAAGATCATTCTTAATTAACTCTACTTGTTCGACATTCAAATTAGTAACTTTTAATTTCTTGGAGCAATAAAAGTAAAATTCTAATTCGATATTGCTACTACTAAAAATCTTTTCTTTAACTTTTAGTAAATATTCACTATAAACTTTGATTGCTCCTTCCCATAAAATTACTTCTTTATAACGTAAATCTTTAGGCGCATTAAATTCTTTTTCTACTTTTTCTTTAATGCTAGCAAAATCAACATTGTCGAAACTATGGTTATTAAGAATATAAGCCTTTAAAATTTCCTTTTTAAAAACTCTCTCTAAATTTCGATCTTCAAAATTTTGTTGTTCCAAAATTTCATCAAGTTTCATTATTCTTGGATCCATAAAAGGATCTAAATCATATTCAACAAAAGCGTTAAATAAAAATTCATTAAAATTGGCTCCATTATGATCTTTTACATAGTTTTCAAGTTCATATTTTGCAACTTTTAGTGCTTCCTCTTCGGTTAAAATTACATTTCTTTTCGCGTAACGCTTTTCTGCTCTATCTACGTATTCTTCGAAAACAGTTACGTAATCTTTAACTTTATCTTTCGATAAAACTAAGACTAAATCTTCTTTAGCTCTTGTTAACGCAACATAAAGAAGCCTCAATCTTTCCTCTTTATCAGCAATAATCGGTCCTTTATCGTTTTCTAAAATTAATCCAATTAAATTTGTATCTTTATGAGGATCAGCAAAAAACGGCAAGAAGAAATATTTACCACTTAAGACATAATAATCGCCATTATTTTTAAATTTAGGTTCAACAAAATCATAAAGGCAAGGCAGATAGACTAAGTTATATTCTAATCCTTTAGATTTATGGATAGTGGTTAAAGTTACAGCATCGCCTTTTTCGCTATAAATAGTTTGGTCCATTTTAATATTAAAGTTACTTAAAGATTTTAAATAGAGAACGAAGTCATCAAGCGTGTAGCCAAGTTCATCCATGGTTTTGGTCTTATTGTAGAAAATATTATTTTTGTCTAAAGTGTTAATTGCATCCTCGATTCTTGCAAAGGCTTCAATGTAATTAAATTCATTCATTACTTTTTCAAACAACAATTTTAATGAGCCATTTGCGTAGTTTTTTGATAAATTAAGTATTTTTTGGTAAATTTCATCTTCTTTATAACCATCTTTATTTTCAGTAAAAATCTTGTATAAATCACCATCTGAATAATTAAAGACAAACGATCTTAAAATAGAAGCAAGTAAGTGACGAACTTCTCCCTCGTTTTTCTCTTCTTTACTTAAAAGATTGATCAAAGAGAAAATATTAATCAAAACAACTATTGAATTATCTTCTTTTAAGTCGTCGGTGTAGATAACGTTTAACGGAATATTTTTCTCTTTAAACACTTCTTCGAAATATTTAAATTTTTTGCCTTTATAAGTAAGAATTGTAAAATCACTATATCTTGCTGGTCGTAATTTTTTTTCTTTAGCATCATATACGTGATAACCACTATTCATTCTCTTAATAATATTGTCACAAATTGCGCTAGCTTCAGCTTTAACTTTAGCTTCAGCATTATCTTGTTGGTTGCCATCCTTATCAAAATAAATAGCCGAATAAGGCATTTGGAAAATTCCATGTTTTTGGTCTTTAAACTCATCATAAGTTGTATTAGATGCTTCAATCATATGGTCTTTAACATAATCTGCTCCGCCAAATTCGTTAGTCATTAAACGAGAAAATACGATATTAATCATATCTAAAATTTCTCTTCTACTTCTGAAGTTTTTATTCATATTGATGGCTCTTCCACCATCTAAAGAAGAATATTTATCATATTTTCTTTTAAAAAGTTCAGGACGAGCGTTTCTAAAGCGATAAATTGATTGTTTTATATCACCAACCGAAAAAACATTATCATTAGCAATTAAATCGATAAATTCTTCTTGCGATTCAGATGTATCTTGAGTTTCATCAATCATTATCAATTTATATTTATTCTTGAGTTCGTTTCGAATATCTTCATTTTCTTTTAAAATTTTAATCGATAATTTTGCGATATCGCCAAAAGTATAAAAACCTGTTTCTTTTTTAAATTTATCGATTTCACTTAAAGTTTTAAGCAAAATATTATCGATAATGTAATTTAAATAAGTTATTTGATAATCAATATCATATTTACGATAGTCGTCTAGTAAAAAATATGATAAAGCCGAAATAGCTCTATATCTCTTAGAGATTTCCTTAGATATTCGATAATCAACATCATAGTTCACGCTATCTTTTGAATCATCAAGAATAGATTTAAATTTATCCCAGATGTCGCCAAAACTATCAAAGAATTCGTTTAAAGATATTAGATAGTCAACTGTTAAATTTTCTGTTAATGGTGCGATGGCCTCATCAACAACATCGAGTAAACTTAGGTCATTTAGTTCCTTTTTCTTCTCTTTGATTTCAGCTAAATATTTAGTAGCAATTTCACCAGCTTGGACTATAAGATTTTCAAAATAATCTTGAGTTAATATATTCTTTCTATATTCCTCTAAAAACTTAACTGGATCTTCTTGTTTTAGTAAGATTTCGTTAAAAATATCAAGCAAGAATTGGAAGAATTTATTATCATTTTTTAGGCAATATTTGTAAATTATCCCTGCAAAAGTGTCATTATTTTCTAAATATTGATTATCTAAAATACTTCTTAAAGTATTAGCAATTTTAACAAAAAGAATGTCGTTATCTAAAACATTAATTGAAGTATTTATTCCGATTCTTTGACCATATTTTTTAAGTATAAATTGAGAATAAGCATCAAAAGTTTCAATATGTGCGCTATCAACAAAAGGAACTAAATTTGATAAATCAGAATTAGCAGATAAAGCTTCTTTAATCTTATTTTTCATCGAAGTTGCAGCATCGTTAGTAAAAGTTAAGATTAATAACTCATCTAAAGCGACTTTACCACTTACATTTCCAAGAATATTTTGTTTTACACGCTCGGTTAAAACAGTGGTTTTACCACTTCCTGCTCCCGCACTAACAATAATATTGCCTTTACTATAAATAGCATCCTTTTGTTCTTTATTAAAATCCACTATTCCATCTCCTCAATCTTATTGCGTTTAAAACAAATATCGTAATTTTTGCAAAAAGTGCATCCGACAATTGTTTTACCTTTTCTGAAAGGTTCAATTTCAAAATTACAATTTGCAATTCCACGAACAGAATCATGTAAATTATTTTTAACAGCCTTTTCAAAATTTAAGAAATCTTCTATTGTCGACTTCTTAGTTTTGCCTTTGCCATTTCCTTTAAGTGCGAATTTATCCTTTTTAGCTTTACCTGTTTCTAAACCTAATATAAATTCCGAAACTTTATTTTCTTCGTTTATCGTGTAGTCAAAAGTTAATAAAGCATCATAGTCATCTAAAAATGCACCATTGAGTTTTAGTCCTTCAAAATCTTCAAGAGATGGATGGTTATAGTTATAAAAACGAGCATCGCTCGCAATTACTCTTTCGATAAATGCACCACCTATTTTCTTTCCTTCAAAACTCTTAAGGTTTGAATTATTTATGAGATAAATATAAGTTGGCAGTTGAAGATCAAGTTTATATTTCAAAACATTGTTTTTGCTAAATCCATCATTTCCGGTTTTGTAATCAACAATGAAGATATTATCGCCACTTGTTTCAACAATGCTATCAATAGTTCCTTTGAAAAATGTGTGATAGTTTATCGGTTCAATCTTTAAAGTTTCGCCGTCTATAAACCTTTTTGCGCCAACATCTTCATATGTAAAAAGAGTAAGTTCAGAATAATTTTTAACAAAACTCATATTCTTCTTATGAGGTAAAATTATTCGGTTAACTGCACTTTTAACTTCATCGAAAAATCTATTTAGAAGAATTTTCTCTTTTGGTTCAATCGTCTCCCCTCTTGCGATAAGTCTTATTAGCGCTTCATCTTTTGCTTTATCAAAGTCGAATTCATTTTCATAAACATGTTCAAGAATTTCATGAATTAATGTGCCATATTTTTGATAAATATTCTTTTCAAAAACCGAAACATTTAAAATGTTGTCGCAAAAATAAGCAAAAGGACAATCTTTATAGGTTTTAAGGTTAGAATATGAATAATGGGTTTTCTCGTTATATTGATATCCACTAAACTTTTCAAAATCAGATGAATAGGTAAAAGGTATTTCCTTATCGTAAAGTTCCTTAAATACTTTTAAATCCTCAGTTACAATTCCGTTTTTCTTAAACTTATCATAAAAATTGCGGTAATAAAGTTTAGAAACATCCGCGATATATTCTTCACTTTGAATTTCATTTTTAATCTTTTGCATATTAAAAGCAGAAATATAATAACTTGGAGAATATTGTCCATTATTATCTTTTAAGTGATAAGAGATAAATTTAACATTCTTTTGCTTTATAAAAGCGGTCTCGAGTTTACTGTTCATTAAGTTGACTTCATTAAGTGAATCAAATCCATATGAATAGAGCTCATCATAAGAAAAATATTTATTATCTTTCTTAGCTTTAGGCAAAAATGAATTATCTAATCCAAGAATATAAATTTCTTTATTTAATGAAAAAACTTTGTTTGAAGTAATTTCCATTCCGTTTCCGTATACTTCGTTCCCTAAAAATAAAGAGTCGGCAATTTCATTAAAATAAAATTTCTTGTTCTTTAAATTATCGATTTCGTAAAAACTTAACAAGTTATAAAAGGAATCAAATTCTTCAGGATTATATCTATCTTTATTTTCGTTTAAGAAAGATAGAATATTAAAATCATCGTTGATTAACCTGAAAATTTCTTTATAAATCTTTGTATTCTTGAAACTTAAATTTTCTATAAAATTGATTGGTAAATTTAAATTTGTTACAAAAAGATCAAGATAAAATTTATAGCGCTCTAAATCTAAAGTAAAAACTATATTATTAGGTTTCTTATTTAAATTTATTTTCTTAAAAGCATCATTGAAAGAATATTTAATTTCATCGCCTGCATTAAAGAATTCGTGATAAGCTAAATTCTCATTTCCTTCGATAATTTCATTTAATGAATAAAAAGCAAAATTTGTAATCTCATAGTGCTTTAAAAAATTTTTAACGTAACTAGAATCTTCATAGTTTATAAAAACTAATTTACGGTTTTTTAATAAATTTACAAAATCATGATTTTCAGAAATTAGCTTTTCTTCTTCTAAAACCCTGCAAAACTCAATTATTTTTTCGTTTTTTAATAATTTATTATCTAAAATGTGAAAACATAACTTAGAAATTTCTTTAATATTTGAAAACGAAAAATCTGGGAAATATTTAAGTCCAAGTTTAACAACTTCTTTATTTAAGTAAGAACCTTTGATGTTTGAAATTATTTCATCTAGTGTGAAAAGTTTAAAATTAATAAAAGGTGAAGTTTTTCTAAACTCAAAAAAGTAATCTTTAAGTTCTTTTGGAACTATCAAGATTACTTCATTATTTTCAAAAATTTCATTTAACTTCATGCAAAAATTATACTACAAGTTAACTAAGAATTTTGAATTTAAATTACTTATTGAGTTCTTGGAGAATAAGCTTATTTGCGATTCCAGGATTTACTTTTCCACCAGTTTTCTTCATGATTTGACCCATGACGAATCCTTGAGCTCTTGTTTTACCTGCTTTAAAGTCATCTCTTAATGTTGGATTAGCATCTAAAACTTCAAGTACAAGTTTTAAAATTTCACTTTCATCATTAATTAAAACTGCTCCAACTTCTTTTTGAATAATTAAAGGTGATTTATTTTCTTTAACTAATTTTTCAAAAATTTGTTTACCTTGTGATGAATTGATTTTCTTGGATTGAAGTAAATCAACAAGTTCACTAATAAATTTTGGTTCAACTTTGAAATCTAAAATAGAAATATTGTTCTTATTCAAATATCCATTAACATCACTAATGATAAAGTTTGCAAGTGGCTGATAAAGTTTAGTAAATTTTGCACATTCATCGTAATAATTTGCCATATCAACACTAGACAAGATAATCTTTGCATCAACTTCATTTAATCCATAAACATTTAAAAATCTTTCAAATTTTTGATCATATAGTTCAGGGCATGTATCAATTGCATCTTTTACAAATTCATCGCTTAATTTAATAGGTGGAATGTTAGGTTCTGTAAAATACTTATAGTCAACTGCATCAGTTTTCTTTCTCATTAAAACAGTTTCTTTTTTAGCCTCATCAAAACGTCTTGTTTCTTGTTCAACTTCTTTTCCTAAAAGCAAGAGTTCGCTTTGTCTTTTTGCTTCAAAATCGATAGCTTTTTCAACATTTGCAATTGAGTTTAAGTTTTTAATTTCGACTTTTGTGCCGAATTTATCGCTTCCATAAGGCCTAATTGAGACGTTGACGTCGCATCTTAACGAACCTTCTTCCATTTTTCCATCGCTAACGTTAGCAAAAGTAACGATTTCTCTAATTTTTTCGACATATTTTCTTGCTTCTTCACCACTTCTAATTTCAGGTTTAGAAACAATTTCAATTAAAGGAATACCTGCTCTATTGTAATCAAGTAAGGTATAATCACTAAAATGGTGTTGCATACAGGTATCTTCTTCCATGTGGAGTCTTTCAATACCAATTTTCTTATTTTTACCATTTACATTAATTGTGAGATAACCTTCACTACCAATTGGTCTAGCTTGTTGAGTAATTTGGAAGCCTTTTGGTAAATCAGAATAGAAATAATTTTTTCTATCAAACCAAATTTCTTGATCAATACTCATATGTAAAGCATTTGAAACCCTAATTGCATTTCTAACTGCTTCTTTATTTACACGAGGCATTGTACCAGGGAAAGCCATATCAAAAGCAACAACTTCACTATTAGGAGTTAATCCAAAACTAATTGGTGCAAGAGAAAACATTTTTGACTTTGTTTTCATCTCAACGTGAATTTCAATACCAACAACTGTTTCAAAATTCATCTTATTTACCCTCCTTTTGTGCAGCATATTCAGGATAATTTAAATTAATTAAGCCAGTTCCTTCTTCAATCTTACTAGCAATTCCAAATAAATTTACTTCATCGAATGGTTTAGCAAATAAATTTCCACCAAGTGGCATATCATTTTCAAAACCAATTGGTAATGTGATTGATGGATATCCGCCAAAATTACCTACAGCCATCCAGTTATCTGTAATCATGAAATCTTCATTAAAGTTTTCACTTGTTTTATTAATTAATGGAGCAATCGATGGAGCAGCTGGCACATAAATTGCATCAAATTTTTCAAAAATTTTATTAAAAGTATTAACAATAAAATGTCTAGCTTTTTGTGCTCTTAAGAAAACTTCTTCTTGGTTTTCTCTCATCAAAGCATAACTTCCAATAACAAATCTTCTTTTAATAAGTGCCGAGAAACCTTTTGTACGAGCGTTAAACATGACTTCACTATATGTTTTTCCTCCATAGTTAGGTCCGAATTTAATACCATCTAAATTAGCATCATTACTTGTAGCTTCAGCACATGAAATAATCATATATGTTGGATAAATTGCTCTTAATAAATTAATATCTACATCAATATATTCGACTTTTGCGCCGTTTTTTTCTAAATAAGCTAGTGTTTTATTAAAACTATTAATGACTTCTTTGTCATCAATTGAATTAACAATTCCATTAATAACAGCAATCTTTTTACCTTTTACATCACTGGTATAAGAAAGATAATTATCTCTTTCTTTATATGATGAAGTTGAATCGTTCTCATCGAGTTTTGCTAATAGTTCAGTCGCAAGAGCTGAATCAAAAACTGATCTTGTAAAATAAGCAACATGATCTAAACTTGGTGCAAAAGGAAATAAACCAAAACGTGAAATTAAACCCCATGTTGGTTTAAAGCCAACAAGTCCAGCATAAGATGCAGGTTTTCTAACTGAGTCTCCAGTATCACTTCCAAGAGCAAAAGGAACAATCGCATCACTTACTGCTGTTGCACTTCCTGCACTAGAGCCGCCAACAAGTCTTGTATGTGACTTATCATATGGATTATAAGTAACACCTTTATGGCCGCTTGTACCTGTGCCACCCATTGCAAGTTCATCAAGAGTGGTTTTACCAATTAAAATCGCCCCAGCTTCATCTAAAAGTCTAATAACAGTAGCATCAAATACTGGCACATAACCATTTAAAATATTACTACTTGCAGTTGTTTCATAACCTTTTGTTGAGTAGTTATCTTTTGCTACATAAGGAATACCAAAAAAATAATTATCTTTTGGAACAGGAAGTTTCGATAATTCTTCGGCTTTTTTAAGAGCATCTTCTTCGATGATCATTTCAAAAGCGTTGTCATTATTTTCTTTAGCTCTTTTTATGGCTTCTTTTGTAAGTTCAAGTGGATTAGTTTTGCCATTAACTAATGCTTCATGAATTTCTTTAATTGTTAAATCTAAATAGCTCTTCATATTAACCGACCACCTTTGGAAGTTTAATTTGACCATCTTTTACATCATGTGCATTTTTAAGAACTTCTTCTTTTGAAAGAGGTTTAATAGGTTCATCTTCTCTTAAATAAGTAATTGTAACGTCAAATGGGAAGGTCATTGGTTCGACTGAGTCGACTCCTTCAATATTTCCAATTAATTCTAATTGATGTTGAATTGCTCCAAATTCTTTTAAAAGTGTGTCATATTCTTCATCTTTCATATCGAACAAAAGACGATTTGCTGCATCTTTTAAAACTTCTTTATTTACAGGTTTCATCATTCTCCTCCAATCATATTCTTAAATTCTTCTTCATTAATAATTTTAATACCAAGTTTTTGTGCCTTGTCATATTTTGAACCAGGATCTGAGCCACAAAGAACAAGGTCGGTTGCTTTAGAAACGCTTCCCACAACATGTGCTCCTAAATCTTCTAATATTTTAGTCGCTTTATCGCGAGTAAATTCAACAAGCGATCCAGTTAATACAACTTTTTTGTTAAAGAATGGATTTGATTCATCAAATTTATTATTTCCAAGATAAATCGTATTAACATTTGCTTCTTTTAATCGATTGATAATATCGATATTGTGTTCATTAGAGAAATATTCGACAATCGAATTAGCAACCACTTCCCCAATATCATTAATTTTAATTAAATCTTCAAAACTTGTATGCATTAAATTGTCGAGCGTATTGAATCTTCTTGCTAAAGTTTTAGCCATTTTACTTCCAACTTCTTTAATACCAAGTCCAAAAAGTAGTCTTTCTAAACTATTTTTCTTACTAGTTTCAATTGCATCAAGAAGTTTATCGACTGATTTATTACTCCATCCATCCATTGTAATTATTCGTTCGCGATGTTTATAAATTTCATAGATATCTGGAATAGTTATAATAATTCCAAGATCGAAAAATTCTTGTGTAACTTTTTCGCCCATTGTTTCAATATCCATTGCATCTTTACTTGCAAAGTGAATTAACGATTCAATGTTTCTCGATGGACAATTTAAATTTTTACAGAAATGCATTGCATCAACTTTTTCAAGTTTTGAACCGCAAACAGGACAGTTTTCAATCATTTCAAAAGGTTTTTCAGTGCCATCTCTTCCTTCAGGAAGAGCACGAACAACTTCAGGAATAATGTCGCCAGCTTTTCTTAAAATGACGGTGTCTCCAATCATTAAATTCTTTTCTTTAACAAAATCTTCATTATGTAAAGTTGCTCTTTGAACAAGTGATCCGGCAACTCTAACAGGTTCTAAAACAGCATTTGGGGTAATTTTTCCAGTTCTTCCTACTGTATAGATAATATCTAAAAGTTTTGTTTTAACTTCTTTTGGTGGAAATTTATATGCTACAGCCCATTTTGGAGTTTTTGCAGTATATCCAAGTGTGTCATATTTAGAAAAATCATTAACTTTCAAGACAATTCCATCGATATCGTAAGGAAGTGAGCCACGTTTTTCAGTATATTCGCTCACATAAGATAGAATTGCTTTTGTGCCTTTTACAATTCGAGCTTCTGGATTTGTTTTAAACCCCATTTCTTTAAGTTTTAAAATTGATTCATAGTGTGTTTTTATTCCAAAATCTTGAGCATTAGTGAAATAATACCACCATCCATCAAGTTTACGACTTCTAGCAACATTGCTATCTAAATTTCTAATTGAACCTGCGGCGGCATTACGAGCATTTGCGAATAAAGGTTCGCCAGTTTTTTCTCTTTCAGCATTAAGTTCTTCAAGAGATTTTTTAGGCATATAAATTTCGCCACGCACTTCAACTCGACCCATAAGTGGAATGCGAGTAGGAATATCACGAATTGTTAAGACATTTGTTGTGACGTCTTCTCCAGTTGTACCATCGCCTCTTGTTGCAGCATAAACTAAGTTTCCATCTTGATAGACAAGACTCATTGCAAGTCCATCAATTTTCATTTCAGCAACAAATTCAGTTTGATCTTCAAGTTCAACATCTACTTTTCTAACCCAATCAATAAGTTCTTCTTCATTAAAGACATCAGCAAGAGATAACATTTGAACTTGATGAGTGATTTTATTAAATCCTTTTAAAACTGTGCCGATGATTCTTTGAGTTGGTGAATTACGAGTGATAAGTTCAGGCCATTCTCTTTCTAGAGCTTCTAACTCTTCCATTTTTTGGTCATAAACTTGGTCGCTAACACTAGGGTTATCATCAATGTAATATTCTTTAGCATATCTTTCGATAAGCTTTACTAATTCATCATGCCTTTTTTGTGCCTCTAAAAATTCCATATTTTACCCCACTAGTTTTGATAAAGCTTTATGTGATGCAAGAAGAGTTTTTTTACCAAAATCATCAAAAACAACTTCGATTATATCGTTTTCAACTTTAACAACTTTTCCTCTTCCAAAAACTGTGTGCATACAAATGTCACCAACATTCCAAGTGATTCCATTTCCAACATTAATATTAGTAAACGAGTCAGGAAGTTTGTTTGTTTTCTTATAAATTCCAGTACCTTTATTGTTTTTATTGAAGTCATAGAAATAAATATTTTGATTATTTTGTTGACCAAACGATAAAGATTCTCCAAGGAATTTAAATTCAGGTAATTTAATTTCGGCTTCTTTTATGAAACGAGATGGAATATTGTTGCTTTGAAGTGAATAAGAATAATCACGATTCAAAGTTAAATAAAGTTGTTTTTTCGCTCTTGTAAAAGCAACATAAGCAAGTCGTCTTTCTTCTTCAAGACCATCTCTATCTCTTTCATTTATTGCTCTTTGATTTGGGAAAACTCCATCATTAAGTCCCATAACAAAAACGTAATCAAACTCAAGACCTTTTGCTGTGTGAACTGTCATAAGTGAAACATTGTTATCGCCAGTGATTTCATCTTGTGAAGTCATTAAAGCAATATTTTGAAGATATTCTTCAAAATTACTTTCAGGATTGTTTTTTAGATATGTTCTCACATCATCAATCAAAGCATGGACGTTTTCAATTCTATCATCTTGATCTTCACCATCTTCAAGTGCCTTATAAAAACCAATATCCTTGAGAAATTGATCTAAAACCTCGCTATATGCCTCTAAATTTATATTTAATTTAGTCGCAGTCGTATCCATTTTTTCAATAAGTTCTTTCATCGCTTTTACAATTGATGGCTTAATACTTGTTGTGTAATTATCAATTTTTTTGAAATATTCTAAGATTCCAAGTTTGTGATCAGAAGCTTCTTTTCTAGCAAGTTCTAAATTCTTATCCCCAAATCCACGACGAGGGAAATTACAAATTCTAGTAAAGGAAACATCATCTTTATCATTTAAAAGAAGATGGAAATAAGCTAAAGCATCTTTAATTTCTTTACGAGCGTAGAATTTTAAACCACCATAAACTTTATAAGGAATTCCACGAGTAGTTAATGCGTTTTCAATTTTTAAAGATAAATAGGAAGAACGGTATAAAATTGCGATATTTTTATACTCAACATCTGGATTTTTGTTTTTTATCTCTAAAATCGTGTTCCCAATAAAGTTTGCTTCGCTAATTGAACTATCTAAATTTCGAATGATAATATCATTTCCACCCTTATTGTTAGTGAAAAGATCTTTTTTTACTCTGTCGACGTTTTTTGAAATTAATTTGTTACTCGCTTCAAGAATTTTACTAGTGGAACGATAATTTTCATTTAAAATAATCGTCTCCATTGGTCTAAAAATCTTATCAATATCAAGAATGATTTTTTGATTTGCTCCACGCCATGTGTAAATTGTTTGGTCAGGATCGCCAACAACATAAATTGAAGTATCTTCGTTTGTTAAAAGACGCAAAAGCTCAAATTGAACATCGTTTGTATCTTGGAATTCATCAACAAGAATATGTTTATATCTTGAAGCATATTTTGCTCTAACTTCAGGGAATTCCTTTAAGATTTTAATGGTATAAATTAATAAATCATCAAAATCTAAAGCATACGCTTCTGATTTTCTAAGCTCATATTCTTTAAAGAACTCTAAAAATAATTTTTCTTTTGGATTGCGGCCAAGTTTTACATCGCTTGGTAAACGCCCCATCATTTTTTGGCTACTAATATAACTTGCAGCTTGTTTTATTGTTTCATCAGTCTTTTTAAATCCTTTTTCGACTCCAATTAATTTTAAAAGTCTCAACGAATCGTCATCGTCATAAATCATGTAATTTCTTGGATAACCTAAAAGATCTGCTTCAACTCGTAAAAAACGTGCACAAAAAGAGTGAAAAGTTGAGATGATTAAGCCAGAAAGATTGTAATCAGGAAGTAAGTTAGATGTCCTTTCTTGCATTTCACGAGCAACTTTATTTGTAAAAGTAATTGCCACAATTTGATAAGGATGAACATTAAATTTCTCGATTAAATAGGCAATTCTATAGGTTAAAACTCTGGTTTTTCCACTACCAGCGCCAGCAATAATTCTTAAATATTGCTTGTCAGAACTTACTGCTTCATATTGCTTGTCGTTTAATTCATTTCTATAATCCATAGCCTAAAAAGTATATCATTTTTGGCTACTCGTTTATAGTAAAAACACTAGGGATTTTTATGAAAAACGGAACACCATAGGTGTTCCGTAAATTAAGCAATATTTGCAAAGATCGAGATGACTAAATAGATGATGTAAGCAAATAAAGCCACATCTAACATCGCTATCAAAATAAATCCCGCGACATTCTTTCTTTTTTTAAGAAGTTCGGCCTCTTCATCAGTAAGTGGAGCCTTAACTTTTTCTTTTTGAACTTCAATATCGGTGGTCATTGAAGGAAAAATTTCACTGTTAAAAGGTTCTTCTTGAATGTGAGGTTTTCTATCTTCTGGAGTTAAATAAATATTACTGTTTTCTCTTTCTTCTGCCATATTAATATTTTAAACTACCTGGACAGCGAGGGAAAGGTTGAACATCTCTAATATTTTGCATACCAGTGATATACATTAAAAGACGATCAAATCCAAGTCCAAATCCACTATGGATGCATCCACCATATTTTCTTAAATTTAAGTACCATTCAAGGCCCTTATCATTGCCAATTTCTTTCATCTTAGCGAATAGTTTATCGTAATCTTCTTCTCTTTGAGATCCGCCAACAATTTCGCCTTCTTTTGGTACAAGTAAATCGCATGCCGCAACAGTCTTATTATCTGGATTAAGTTTCATATAGAAAGCTTTAATTTCTTTTGGATAGTTGATAAGGAAAACTGGTCCTTTAACTATCTCTTCAGTGATATATCTTTCGTGTTCACTCATTAAATCCGTGCCCCAATAAATGTCAGGATTTTCAAATTTATGTCCAGCTTCTGCAGCTTTTTTGAGTAATTCAACTGCTTTTGTGTAATCCATTCTTACGAATTCTGAATTAATAACATTGTTAAGTTTTTCAATTACGCCTTTATCAATGAAGTTATTGAAAAATTCCATTTCATCTTTACAGTTATCTAAAACATATTTAATGACATATTTTAAGAAACTTTCGATTAAATCCATGTTATCGTCAAGATCAGCAAAAGCAATTTCTGGTTCAATCATCCAGAATTCGCTAGCGTGCCTATTGGTGTTACTATTTTCAGCTCTAAATGTTGGACCAAATGTATAAACATCTCTAAAAGCAAGCGCAAATGCTTCAGCATGAAGTTGACCACTAACTGTTAAGCAAGCTGATGAATTAAAGAAATCGTTTGGATGTTTAAAATCATTAACAACATGGAAAACTTGTCCTGCTCCTTCAGCATCATTTGATGTAATTTCTGGAGTATGAACATAAATGAAGCCTCTTTCTTGGAAAAATTTGTGAATAGCATAGGCACAAGCATTTCTAACTCTATATACTGCATTAAATGTATTTGCTCTTGGACGAAGGTAAGCTATATCACGTAAAAATTCAAAAGTATGTCTTTTCTTTTGAAGTGGATAATCTTCGGCACAATCGCCTAAAACTCTTAAATCAGTTAATTGAATTTCAAATGGTTGTTTCATTTCTGGAGTTAATCTAACTACACCATTTATTTCAATAGAAGAACCATATTTTGCTTTAGAAATTTTAGCGAAATTTGCATTTTCTTTATCATAAACAAGTTGAATATTTTTAAAATAACTTCCATCGTTAAATTCGATAAAACCAACTGAGCCATTATTTCGATGAGATTTAATCCATCCTTCAAGTGTAACGTTTAAATTATTTTCGAGTGCACCATCGTAATACTTAAAAAATAATTTTCTTGCTGTTAAATCTCTTTTTTGACTCATAAAAATTCTCCTTACAAATAAAAATTATAAACTAATTAAAATTTTTTAAAATCTTCTATTCTCCAACTTGGGTCAACCGAAACCGAAAGTGGAGCAAACAATTTTTCTTTATATAAATATTCACCAACTTTAGCAATCATTGCAGCGTTATCTGTTGTGCACCAAATAGGTGGAATATTTACTTCAATATTTGTGCCTTCAAAAGTTTTTACAATTTGCTCTCTTAAATAGCTGTTAGCACTGACCCCTCCTGCAAGAACAATTTCTTTAACAGGATATAACTCAACTGCTTTTTTAACTCGATCAAGTACCATACCAACCGCAACATCTTGGAAAGATTTTGCCATATCTTCAATTACAACCTCTTCTCCTTTTTGATCAAGTGTGTGTTTTAAATTAATTACAGCTGTTTTTAAACCACTATAAGAGAAATTTAAACTTCCATCATGAAGTGGGGTAGGAAGTTTATAAGTGTGTTTGCCACTTTTCGCAAGTCGATCAATTGCGATGCCTCCTGGATAAGGAAGGCCTAAAACACGAGCAACTTTATCAAAACTTTCTCCGATTGCATCATCCTTTGTTTCGCCAATTATTTCGAAAGATAAATGTTCTTTCATGTAGACAAGTTCAGTATTTCCGCCACTTACAACAACTGCAAGAAGAGGAAATTTCAATGGTTTAATAAATTCGTTAGCATAAATATGTCCTGCTAAATGGTGAACCGGAATTAAAGGTTTATCATAAATTAAGCTAAGTGTTTTTGCCGCTTGAATTCCAACATGAAGTGCCCCAATTAAACCTGGTCCACGAGTCACAGCGATTGCATCAACTTCTTCTAATCTAACTCCTGCTTCTTTTAATGCTTCATCTAAAACACAAGCCACATTTTCAAGGTGTAAACGAGAAGCAATTTCTGGCATAACTCCACCATATTTTTGATGAACAGCAATTTGAGAAGAAATAGCGTTTGATAAAAGTTTGCCACCTTTTGTGATAGCACAAGCTGTTTCATCACAGCTACTTTCAATTCCTAATATAACTAACTCTTTCTCCATACTAGATAAGTCCTTTCACCATATAAATCGCGTCTTCGCCATCTTCATAATATTTTTCTTTGATAGTTACTTTTTGAAATCCATATTTTTCATAAAGATTAAGTGCCGGCAGATTGGATTTTCTAACCTCTAAAGTAAAGAATTCAACATTTTGTTTTTTAAGATTTTCTATTGCGTTTTTTAGCAAAAACTCTGCAAAACCTTGATTCCTTTTGTTTTTCTTTACTGCAATTTTATCAATTGTAGCTGAATCAAATGTAATCCAATAATCAAGATAGGCTACAATTTCATCATCAACTACAAGTACATCAAATTCTGAAACCGGATTCTCTTCAATTTCATAAAGTAAATCATTTTCTTTAAAAGGATTTAAAAATGATTCATCTTCGATTTCTTTAATCGCTTTTAAATCTTCTTTAGTTGCTTTTCTTATAATCGTTTTCATCTTTTAAATATATAGCTTTAAGTTTAAGAATATTTTCAACTTTATGATTTTCATTCTTTAACGCAAGCATGTTTTTTAAAACATCATTATTTTCAGAAACTAAATCAAGATAGCTTGCATCTCCACAAATTGCATAATCTTGATGTTCATTAACATATTTAATTACTTCATCATTAGTTAAAACTTGATCTGCAATTAATGCTTTACCTTTTTCATATACCGCAAAATAACTTCTATTACTTCTTGCGTTCATTAAACAAATTGATGGTTTTTCTAAATCCGATAAAATTTCTAATGAAGAAAACGTATAAACTGGAATATTTAATGCGTAGCCATAAACTTTAGCTATTGTTAAAGCAATTCTTACTCCAGTATAACTTCCCGGACCTTTAGTGACTAAAATTTCACTAATATCCTTAGGATTTACGTGATTTTTCTTAAAAATGTTCTCGATTTCAGGAATCATTAATTCGCTTTGTCTTTGCCATGCTTCATATTTAATCTCATCAATAAGTGTGCCATCTTGTGCCAAAGCTACGCCAAGTTCTTTATTAGCACTATCAAGAATTAAACTAAGCATCTCTTTTTCCTCCTAAAGACTCAATAAGTGAAGCGTAGCGTGGACTCAAAGAAGAAATAGTAAGTTTTCTTTTTGTATCACCAAGAGAATGTATTTCAATATTCATCGAGTGGAAAGGAATCATTTCTTTAATAAATTCAGGCCACTCAATAATTGCGACTCCATCTCCTTCTATCACTTCTTCAAGACCAATATTTTTTCCTTCTTCACTTACATCTTCAAGTCGATAAGCGTCAATGTGATATAAATTTAATTTTTTATTGAAGTAACACTTAAGAATATTAAATGTAGGTGAATTAATTTCTTCTTCGATTCCTAAACCAAGACCAATACCTTTTGTGATAGTTGTTTTTCCCGCACCTAAATCACCATTTAAGGTAATTACACTTCCAGGAAATAAAGATTCAGAAATCTTTTTACCAAGTTCAATTGTTTCTTCTTTTGAATTTGTAAATAACTCAATCGTCACTTTCATCACCTCTTTTCGTCGCTTCTAAAAACAACTTATAATACTCTTTTATTTTTTCATCGTTAAATGGAAATTTTGCCTCTTCCATATATTCTTTAACTTGAGTTATGTTATATCTTAAAATTTGATCAATATCTGGGCCGTAGTTATATTTTTTTCGATGATATCCATATTCTTTAACGTCAATTAAGCGAATATCATTATTTGGATAAAGCTTAAGATCTAAATCGTAATCAATATATTTCACTTTTTTAGAATCAATCACAAAAGGGGAAGCAAGATTAACATAATATGTTAAGCCGTTTTTCTTGAGCATTGCGATAACATTCCGCCAATGTTTTGTGAAAAAAATCATAATTGCCGGCTCTTTGGTGTACCAAATTCTAAAATCATGCTCGATGACTTTGGTTTTTGTGCTGGCAGCAACTATATAATCATCAGTTTGGTCGACAATAAAAACACTGTCCCAAATGCGATGCATTCTACCATCATGCTTATAACCTTGAATTTCAATCCATTTATTTTTAAATGAGTTCATGTGCTTTTCCTCCTTAAAAATAATGGTTTACTATTCAATATCATCAAAAATCTTAAGAACTTTTTCTAAATCCTTTTCGGTTCTTCTAACTTGGTTGAAATCAAATTCGTGTTCGACTGGAATGTTCATGAATTCATCGACATAGTCGATACCAACACTAGTTTTTCCAGGTCTAATAGAAATAATTACATCAATTAAAGTTTTATCAATTTTTAATTTGCAGATATCTTTAATGACATCTTGTTTTAAAACTTTTCTCCATTCTTCATCGTTTGAATAAATGGCATAGGTATCATTTCCATCAACAAGTTTTAAATCTTCAACATCATCAATTGGTCGAGATAATTCGCCTCCTTTTATTTGCATGATAATTCTTTTGCCTTCTTTATCATAACTATTTTCATAATCATAAAATTTTCCTAAGAACATTGGTGAAAGTCTATTTTTGATTAAGATGTTACCTGCAAGATCAGCTGCAACTAAAAGTTTACCTTTATATTTAACGCTAACTAAGTTTCTGCTTCTTGTGCTTTTTAAATCTTTATAGAAACGGGCATCAAAGAAAATTTCATCTTTAAGTTGACCTTGTGGTTTAAATGAAAGTTCAGAAAAACCTTCTTTTGTATAAAGATATGTGTCAATTTCGTTATAAAGCTTTGCGATATAATCTTCAGCTTTTGCGCCAAGCTTATTTTTAGCAAAACGTTGGAAAATGAATACACAAATTAAAGCAACAATCATGATGCTGATTGAAACATAAGTAATCCATTGAACTGTCGAGCTTAAAGCTATCATCAAAACTAAAGCAGCAACTAAAACGACCATAACAGCAATTGTTACAATTGTATTAATTCTTCTTTGTTTTTTACTTGCTTCAAAATAAAAATTACGAGCTTCTTCAATGTTTTTCTTAATAGTTTCTTGATCTACTGAAAGTGGCTCAGCATTTTCTTCTTGAGTTAATCTTTCGTTTTCTTCAATAGTTAATGCAAGTTTATTTGTTGCTTCTTCTTGAACTTTTTCAGCTTCTTGTTGCTGTTTTAATTCTTCCTCTTTGTCATACTTCTTTAATGGCATAATATTAAACTCCTTTACATAGTTGAACATATTTTACTATATGTAGGGATATTTAAAAATTAAAATAATTTTTAATTGTCAATGGATTACAACAATTTTTATATCGTGAACAACTTAAATACAAATAGCTTTTGCTTGTTATAAAATGAAAATAAAAAGAAAACTACATTTGCTTTTTAAATCGATTATTCTTGAGGCATTTTCTTATATCTTTTTAATTAGAGTTGTGTGCAAGTAATAACAAATTTTATTTTTACAAATCGCTAATATTTGAACAATTTTCGCTTAATTTTACATGAAATTGCTAAAATATTAGCGATTTTAAATTTTAAAAAGGCTCACTTGGAGCCTATTTTACTTTTAACATTTTAATCATTAAATCGCGTTCTTTTTTTAACTCATCTAATGATTTTTGAAGTTTCATACGTTTTTTAATATCGCTAGCAAGTTTGATAGATTCAATATCAGTATCTCGGCCAATATAAACACTTTTAACTTTATCGTTTTCACGATGTTTGAGATATAAATAAACATTTTCTTTAGCTTTTACTTTTACTAAAGACCCTTTTGGTAATTCATCGATTTCATCTTGAAGAATTCCAATGTTTTTTTCAGTTTTTTCTAATTCTCTTGTCAAAATGTTTCTTATCTTCATACTTAAAGTATTTTATCAATTTTTTAAGAAGAAATTAACACTTAATAGACAACTAGAAGTATTCCGTTTTTAACTTCAACTTCAGGAGATAAACCTATGTATTCATTATCGATTCCTAAAGCAAATTCATTATCTAAAGTAATATTTTCAACTGTGTATTTTAAGTTTTTAATTGAAACATTTTTGCTTTTTTCACTAAGACTAAACACTGAGAAAAATCCCTTATTTTTCTTTGAAAAAACCATTTTTTCGTTCTTCAAAACAACGAATTTTTTTCTGTTTTTTACCAATAACCCTGCAAAACCCCTATTTTTTAAATAAATAAGAATAGATATATTTGCGAAAGTGTGTTCTTCCCTCTTTCCTAAAGCACCAATGAAAATAAAGTTTTTATAACCTCTTTTGATACCTTCCAGTGTTGCATGAAATGAATCAGTATCATCTTTAATTTTATTTAATTTAACTGTTTCAATATTTGTTGGAATTTCCCCTTTAAATGAATCAAAATCTCCAACAATTAAATTAACTTTAATGTTGTGTTTCAAAGCGTATTTATATCCACTATCAGCACAAATTACAAAATCATCTTCTTTAATATAATTGAAGTCATTTTTAAATGCGCTGCCGCCAGATATAATTACACAATTACTCATATTTAATTATTTTCTAGTTTAACTGTTTCTTCTTCGTTTTCAACGATATTATTAACTTTTTTAACTGGGAAGATTCTATTAATAAGAATTACTGGTTCAAGTAAAAGAACTGTTGCTGCAATTGAAATCCAAACAGCTCCAGGAACATAAGTTGATTGATAAATGAAGTTGGCTAATGGATCTTCTGCCATACCATAGAGAATAGCTCCATCAATCATATGTCCTGCATATCTAATAATCATAACAGGAATGCCAGCTAAAACTATTGCGATTACCGAATAAATAAATTGCATTTTACGATATTTTGATGGATCTTCAATATTTACATAGAATCTTTTTGCAAAATTATAGAATGTACCAACTAAGCCATATCCACTTAATGCAATTAAATAATCAAATGGGAAGGTTTGGAAACCATAACCATCCATTAAACAAGTAATAAATCCAAAAATAAATCCACTTGCAATGAATCCTTTAAAAGCACCATATCTAATAGCAATAATAAAAAGTGGTAAAGCGCTAAAACTTATTGAACCACCATTTGCTTGAATTGGAATTTTACAGAATTGATCCAAAACAACAGCTAAAGCAACCATAATTGCAGTTTCAGCGATTTCTTGAACGGAATATTTTTTAGCATTAAAAATATAAGAAAATAAAATTAATGCCATTAATAAGCTAAAAATCGAAAATGTTGCACCAAATGGAATTAAAGTACTTGATTCTAAATATCCTTCACCTGCAAATGAAGCTAAATCTAAAGAAACAAGACAAAAACCACTAAGCATAAAAGCAAAAAGTGTGGATAATACAAAAATCAAAGAAGTTGATTGCAAAATAATTTTCGTTTTTCTGTTTTTAATAAAAATATTAGTTAAAACTAAAATTTCGCTCAAAATAAACACAACCAAACCAAAAACTAAAAGTATGGATGTGTTTTTGAATGCAAAGTTTGTTCCATCGATTGTCACATTGCCACCAATAAGCGCGTTAATAAATGAAATTTCGCCAATAAAAATTTCTGTCTCATCATTAACTTTCCAATTTAATCCCGCAAATGGTAGAGCAATAAGGCAAAGGCAAACAATAAAGCAGACGGTGAAGATAATTTCTAGTCTCCACTTACTAACTTTCTCTAAAAAGTTTTTCATTTGTGTCTTCCTCCTAAATAAAAACTCTACGCAAGCGTAGAGCAACACAAATAAAAAGTTTCCTACGCTAGCATTACCTAGATCAGGTTCTCGGTCAAACGAGTATCACGTTTATCTCAGCCCATACTTGAGCTCCCGTGAATAATTATACACTTTCAATAACAATTAAGTTAACTAAAAAATTCCAAGAAAAAACGAAAAAACATAGGAAAAAGTATCATTTTTCTAGGAAAAACGTGCAAAAACCCTATATTTTTAACGAAATTTTCCCAAAATTTTTAATTTCTTCTGTATTTTTTATAATATTTCCTACATTTTTTATTAATTTTTCTAGAGAAATTTCATTTTTTTCTATAATTGGATGGTTATGACCAACAAAATATTTTTCAATACTTAATCGTTTAAGTTTTATCAAACTATTCAAATAATCATGAATTGACGTTCCTTCATCAGCTAAATCAATTTCGCCAAAATACAAAAAGTCACCTGTGAATAAATATTTAAAGTCAGGCATATAAAAGCATAAAGAACCTGGTGAGTGCCCTGGTGTTTTAATTACTATTAATTTTGTGCCTTCAAATATAAACTTATCATTATCACTTAAAAATTTATATTTGTTTATCTTCTTTACCTTATATTTTTGAAGATCAAAACCAACAGGAAACTCGCTATTTATCGAAATTTCTTGTTTAACATAAGCATCTGAAAGGTAGTACTTCTCAAGCCATTTGGAATCTTCTTTTCCAACAAATAACTCTTTAATTATTCTTCCATCATATCCATTAAAATGATCATAATGGGCATGCGTCAAAAGAATTGTTGCGATTCTAATCTTATAAATTTCCTCTAAACATTTAATAAAATTAGGAAAAACACCACTTAAACAATCAATTAAAAGACCTTTCTTGTTTTTTACAATAAGAAAACAGTTTGCTCTATATCCAATTTTATCTTCAGAAATTGCAAAAATATTGTCGTTAACTTTTTCAATTTTGAAATAACAGAGAAAATCTTTAATTATTTTATCCATTTTATAGGCTCTAAGTTATTTTTCGATAAAAATTCATTGGTTTTTAAGAAACAACCTGAATTAAACCATCCACCTTGATTTGCGCTTAAAGGTGATGGGTGAGAAGTTTCTATTACTAAATGTTTAGGGTTTGTTATAAATTTATGGTATTTTTTCGCATTATTTCCCCATAACATGAAAACAGTCGGGTTTTTTCTCTCATTTAAAGCAGACATTATATCCTTAAAAAACATATCATATTCCTTAATTTTATGACTTAATGGATGTCCCGCTACTACTGTTAAATAAGGATTTAAAAGTAAAACGCCTTGTTTTGCTAAATAAGTTAAATCGCCTGAAATAGGTAAATCAATGTTAAGGTTAAATTCACTAATTATTTCTTTAAAAATGTTTTTTAAACTAGGAGGCAAAGGAATTCCTTCTCTAACGCTAAAAGAAAGCCCCATTGCTTGATTAGGATTAGGGTACGGATCTTGACCCAAAATTACTACTTTAACATCTTGTAATTTAGTATATTTAAAAGCATTAAATAAGTCTTCTTTGGGTGGATAAATAGTTTTATTTTCGTATTCAAAAGATAGAAAACTCATCAATTTATTGAAATATTCTTTCTTTTCAATTTCTGAAAAAACTATATTCCAATCATTGTTTTCTTCAAAAAACACTGCAAAACCCCACTATTTTTATCTTTTTAATTTATTTGATGCGATTAAAGTATGGAATAATTCGTATAAAGATTTTAATGCTAACCAAGAAGTAATGTTATTAACATCAAGAGGTGGCGCAACTTCAACTATGTCTAAACAAGTTACATTTAAATTTGCAACAAGTCCAGTTAAGATTGCAACTGTCTCAAAATTAGTTAATCCGAAAGCTTCTGGTGTACCAGTGCCTGGTGCATAAGCAGGATCATTAGCGTCGATATCATAACTAAAATAAACTTCGTATTTAGGATCTCTATATTTAGAAACAAGTAAGGTTAATAAAGCTTCAACACCAAGTTTTTTGATATCAAAAGCTTTAAAAACATCTAATTTTGGCTGTTTTTTAAACGTTTCGATTTCTTGTGCTTCAAAGCCTCTAATACCAACCATTGTGATGTTTTCGTCTTTATAGCCATATTCGAGTGCTCTAAAAATAGGACAAGCATGAGAATATTTGCTTCCTTCATAGACATCACAAATATCCGGATGAGCATCCATATGAATAATAACTGGGGTTTTACCTCTAGCTACACAATCATCAAAAAATGCTCTTTCACTAGCAATAGCAATTGAATGATCTCCGCCTAAAATAATATGAAAACCATCTTTTTTTAGGAGTTTCTTTTGAATATTTTCCTTAAGTTCTTCAAAATTATCCCCGCAAAAGTCGCCTAAATCGTGAATTTTTACTTTTGTTAAGTTATTTCCAAGCATATCTAAAGCAGGTAAATCGTAACTTAATTCACGAATGACTTTTGGTGCAAGTGAAGCGCCTTTCCCTACGCTTGCATTTTTATCAAATGGCACACCACAAATAAAGACATTAGCTTCGTCTTCATTTTTGGCCATTAAATCTCTAAATTCGTTCATTTATTCAGCCTTCTTTTCAACGTTTTCAGTAATATTTTTACTTGCAACAGCTGAATATTTATCTAAAGTTAATTTATTTTTAATTTGATGTTGCAAGTTACATGGTCCACCAATACATCCGCCTTCACATGCCATACCTTCAATAAAGTTAAATTCGCAATTTTCTTTCTTAAATTGCATTAAGGCTTTTTTGATGTTTTCCATTCCATCAACCGCAAGTCCTTTAACATCGAAATCAATTCCTTTTTCTTGAATTGTTTCTTGAACTGCACTTGATAAACCACCACACTTTGCAAATCCTCTACCAAAGAATGAGCCGGCATAACTTCCATAGTTATCTTCTTCGAGTTCAGAAACATTAATGTCTCTAGCATCAATGAAAGCTTGCAATTCTTCAAAAGTCATGCAGCTATCAACATATGGTTTAACATTTGGATGCTTAATTTCACTCTTTTTAGCGGTGCAAGGACCAATAAAGACAACTTTTGCACCAGGATATTTCTCTTTAATATAGCGAGAAACAGCGTGCATTGGAGATGGTGAACTTGAAATATATTGAGCAAGTTCTGGATAGAATTTTCTGATATATAAAGCAAAAGCTGGACAACATGAAGAAGTTAATTTTCCTCTTTCAACAAGTTCTTCTGTTTCGCTAATTGCAACCATATCCGCTCCAAGAGCTGCTTCTGCAACATCATAAAAACCAAGTTTTTTAAGTGCCGCAATAATTTGACCATTTTTATATTCGACAAAATTACCACCAATTGATGGAGCAACTACAGCAAAAACCTTATATTTTGTGTTATTTTCGCTCTTTTGAAGCATTTCAATGATTTCGCGAATGTAACTAACGTCGACAATTGCGCCAAATGGGCAAGTATAAACACATGCACCACAGTGGATACATTTAGCATCATTAATTGAGGCAGCGTTTGTTTCTGGATTTGGACTAATTGCTTTTTGTTTACATGCTCTTTCACATGGTCTAATACGGTTTTCAATTGCACTATATGGACAAGCTTTAGCACATAAGCCACAATTTACACATTTAGATTTATCGATGTGAGCTCTTAAAGATTCATCAAAACTGATGCACTTTCTAGGACAAGCTTCAGAACATCTATGAGCGATACAACCTCTACATGCATCACTTACTGTGAAGCCACCAAGTGGACATTCATCACAGGCAATTGGAATAACTTTAATAATATTTTCATCCATATCAGAACGATGAAGGGTTGCAATTTTAATTCTTTCTTCAATAATTGCTCTTTCTTTATAGATACAGCAACGCATTGATGGTTTTGGACCAGGAATTACTGCTTTTGGGATATCATAAAATGATTCATTCAAATCACCTTTATCGAGATGTTTAACAATTTCCTTTAATACGTTGTATCTTAATTCTTGTACTCGGGTGTCAAATTTTGGCATATGTACTATTCTCCTAATTGTTAGAAAAGACGCTATAAGCGAGTTATAGCGTCTTTATTATTACATTTTTTTAAAGATTTTAAATCTTTGATTTTCCCTTAACGTAACCAGTATATGCTTGTTTCATAATTTCTTGCATATCTTTTACGAGAGGAATTCTTGGGTTACATGGTGTACATTGATCTTCGAATGCACTGTAGGATAATTCTTCCAAACTATCCATCCATTTTTGTTCATCGATACCTTCTGCTTTGAAATTCATCTTTTCGCCACATTCAATACCAAGATCATAGATTGCATCAGCAAGAGCTCTAACACCTTCTTCAGTTGTATTGAATTTTAAACCAAGAAGTCTAGCGATATTTGCATATCTTTCGTTTGCATCATAGACATTGTATTTTGGCCATGTTCCAAGTTTTTGAGGAATTTCACCATTATACATGACTGTGAATGGAAGTAAGACAGCATTTGTTCTTCCGTGTGGGACATGGAATAATCCACCAATCTTGTGTGCCATTGAGTGGTTCATACCAAGGAAGGCGTTAGCAAATGCCATACCTGCCATAGTTGATGCATTATGCATTTTTTCTCTAGCTTCAAGATCGTTTTTACCATTCTTACAACATCTTGGTAAGTATTTAAAGACCATTTGAGCAGCTTGAATTGCAAGAGCATCGGTATAATCTGTTGCAAGCATACTGACATAAGCTTCGAGTGCGTGAGTTAAAACGTCCATACCTGTATCAGCTGTAACAGATGGAGGTAAATTTGTTGTAAATTCAGCATCAACAATAGCGATTGTTGGAGTTAATGAATAGTCAGTTAAAGGATATTTCTTATTGTTTGCTTTATCAGAGATAACAGCAAATGGGGTAACTTCACTACCTGTGCCAGAAGTTGTTGGGATACAGATAAGTTTACTCTTCTTACCGAGTTCAGGATATTTGAAAGCTCTCTTTCTGATATCCATGAATTTTTGTTTGAGGTCGTCGAAGTTGACTTCTGGGTGTTCATAGAATAACCACATACCTTTTGCAGCATCCATTGCAGAACCACCACCAAGAGCGATAATTGTATCTGGTTCGAATGAAGTCATTAATTCACAACCTTTCTTGACTGTTGTGATATCTGGATCTGGTTCAACATCTGTGAAGAGTTGAATTGTGACTTCGTTTCTTCTGAGTTTTAATTGATCAATGATTTTTTGTAAGAATCCAAGTTGAACCATTGATTTATCTGTAACGATGAATACTTTATTAACATTTTTAGCATCTTTTAAGTATTGAATGCTATTTCTTTCAATATAGATCTTGCTTGGAACTTTGAACCATTGCATATTATTTCTCCTCTTACCAATTCTCTTAATATTAATTAAGTTGATTGCACTAACGTTTCCACTAACACTGTTATGGCCATAAGATCCACAACCAAGTGTCATTGATGGTAAGTAAGAGTTATAAATGTTACCAATTCCACCAAATGATGTAGGAGAATTCCAAATAATTCTACAAGCTTTCATTCTCTTACCGAATTCATCAACAAGGTTCTTATCAGATGTATGAATACATGCGGAGTGGCCTAAACCATTAAATTCAACCATTGCTTCAGCTTTGTTGAAGCCATCTTCAGTTGAACTTGATTTGACTAAAGCTAAAACTGGTGAAAGTTTTTCTCTTGTCATTGGTTCTTCAGGACCAACTTTAGAACATTCAACCATTAAAATTGGAGTTTCTTTTGGAACCGAGAAACCGGCAAGTTCAGCAATTTCCCAAGCTGGGTGACCTACGATTTGTGGGAAAACGCCAGTAACAATGCCATCTTTATTTGGTTGGAACATTAATTTTTCAAGCATAGCTTTTTCTTCTTTGTTACAAAGATATGCGCCATACTTTTTAATATCTTTAACAAATTCGTTATAGATTTCTTTATCGATAATTGCAGCTTGTTCAGAAGCACAAACCATACCATTATCGAATGCTTTTGACATTAAGATATCGTTAGCTGCTTGAGCAACATTACATGTTTTTTCAACATATGCAGGAACGTTACCAGCACCAACACCAAGTGCAGGTTTACCACAGCTATAAGCTGCTCTAACCATTGCGTTACCACCAGTTGCAAGAATACAAGCAACTCCTGGGTGTTCCATTAATGCTGTTGTTGCATCAAGGGAAGGATGTTCAATCCATTGAACACAATTTTTTGGAGCGCCAGCTTCAACTGCAGCTTTTTCGATAATTTTTGCAGTTTCAACACAGCATTTTTGTGCATTTGGATGGAAACCAAAGATAATTGGGTTTCTTGTTTTTAAGCTGATTAAAGATTTAAAAATAACTGTACTTGTTGGGTTTGTAACAGGAGTAACACCTGCAATAACACCAAGTGGATCAGCAACTTCAGTAATACCAGTAACTGGGTCGTCACTAATAATACCAACAGTTTTTAAATGTCTCATTGCGTTTGTAATATACTCACAAGCGAATAAGTTTTTAGTACATTTGTCTTCGAAGACACCTCTATGTGTTTCTTCAATTGCAAGACGTGCAAGATATTCGTGGTGATCAAGAACTTTTGTTGAAACTTTTGCGACGATATAGTCGACTTGTTCTTGATTAAGCTTTTCAAATTCGTCTAAGGCAGCAAGACCTTTCTTTACTAAACCGTCAACTTCTTTGACTGCTTCAGGATTTAAAACTTTATCCATTTTTTGACTTCTCCTTTTTATTCTTCAAATAAAGTTCATAGGATAAAACTGCGAGAGATGTTGCAAGATTTATGTTAGAAACAATAATTCCTTCTGGGACATTGATTTTTGTTGGAGCAAAATTCCAAATCCCTTGAATTCCTGCTTTAACGAGTAAATCTGTTACATTTTGAGCAGCATATCCAGGTACAGTTATAATACCGATGTGAGCATCTAACTTATTGAGTGTTTCCTCAGTTAACATGCTTAAATCGTAAACTGGTTTTTCATCAAGTGCACTTTCTTTAGAAGGTTTAATATCGAATCCGGCTACAATTTTGAGTCCGAAATCTTCAAAACCTTTGTAGTGCATAAAGGCGGTACCTAAGCTTCCGGCACCAACTAAAACTGCATTTGAAATAGTTTTATAACCTAAAATTGTTTCAATATCAGAAATTAGTTGTGCAATATTTCTTCCTTTATTAGGTACACCACTTTGAGAACTGATTAATGCGATATCTTTTCTTACAAGTTCATTGTTTAAATCTAAACAATCAGCAAGTGTTTGAGAACTTACTACTTTCATGCCGCTGCTTTCGAGATTTTTTAAAACCCAGAGATAATCTGGCATGCGATGTAATTGGTTTTTCGTTAGATTCGTATACTTCATTCTCGTAGTTCGGTATTTTTTTACCGAGTTAATAATACCCAAATCCCATTTTGAAATAAAGAGATTTTTTAAATAAAACGCTACAAAAAATTAAGAAAGCGCTTACATACATAATATATATATTATATATTAAGCTTTCAATCTTTAATTAACGCAGTCTTTGAAGTAGTTAGCAATACAACCAACCATTAAAGCAAAACTTGTAACCGAGCAAGCTATTGATACACCAACAAATAAACCAAAATTATTTATAAATATTCCTGGCATACAGCCATGATAAGAAAAGTATAATATTTCAATGATCAAAAGCACGATTGTGCCAATTAAAGAATGCCTCATTGAACGAGCTACAATGATATTTTTTATGCACCAAACATTAACCCAAATAAAAGCTATTAAAAATAAAATAAAAAAAGAAACGTCGAAAATGTTTGCCATTGCATTACTGCCAGAAAAAATTTGATTATATAAATCCATATGAGTTAAATAATCAAAGATGTTAGATGCAATAACTACAACTAATAAAATAAAATTAATAATTGTCGCGATTAAAATAAGTAATCTACCAAAAAAATTTCTCATAAATAAAAGAACGAACTTATTTTATTTTGTTCATTCTGTAACCAACACCAATATCAGTTCTAATTAATTTAGATGATTTAATGTCTCTATTTGTTTTCTTTCTAATTCCTGCCATAAAAACTCTTAAACCATTTTGATCTTGACCGCCTTTTCCCCAAATATGGTCAATAATATAATCATAAGTAAGAGTTTTTCCTAAGTTATACGCTAATAAAACAATAATTTTGTATTCAAAGTTCGTGAAATGAACTTCTACTCCATTAATAAAAATTGTTTTAGCATCATAATCAATTGTCAAATTGCCGTTTGTAAATTGATGTTTTTCATCGTTTACTAAATAACGAAATTCTTTTCTCATTCTAGCTTCAAGTTCCGCAAGATTAATTGGTTTAACCATATAATCATTAGCGCCGGCATCTAAAGCTAAAATTTTACTTTCAATCAAGTTCCTTGAAGATACAACAATAATTGGCAAAGTATTATTAAAAGTACGGATTGTTTGAATGACATAAATTCCATCTTTATCAGGTAAATTTAATTCAAGTAATACAATATCGACTAAATTTTTAATGCAAAAATCGATAGCAGCTTGTGCACTATCAACCGAATAAATCTTAAATCCTTTTTCTTTTAGATGGTTTCTGATCCTTGTTTGCCAAACTCTATCAGATTCAACAACAAGTATAGATTTATTGTCTTTTTCCATACTTAATTAATTATATCATAAATAAAAACTTATATTTTTATAAATTTTTCTAGCATTTTTTTAAAAAATCCCAAGAATTTTGAAAAAAGTAATACTTTTTTGCATTTTTTGGGACTTTTTTAAATATTTATTAGAACTTATAATATTTACGAGGATAAAAAATGAAAGAAATACAATTTAACGAATTTGAAAAATACACAAAAAAAGATAAACTTTATTTGATTTTTTATGTAATCATGCTTACTTTATCACTTGCGATGATAGTTTTAAACGCAATAGTTTTGGCTTTTAACAACCAAGATGTTGCCTCAATAGTTTTCGTTGCAATATTTTCTGTTATTGCACTATTTGTAATTTGCCTACTTTCTATGTATTTAATTGTGCCTACAAAAGTGCTTTCTATCGATTATGCAAAAGAAACAATTACAATCAACAAACGTTTATTTAATTCAGTTACACTAAACTTAAAAGACATCAACGAGATTAAAATTACTGACAAGAAATTAATTTTCAATGTAGTTAATCTTGGTTCTATTTATTTCTTAACTAATACCAAAACCTACCGAGCTAAATATTTAATTTCGCCAAAATATTTAATGATAACTTTAAACATCTATTTAAGCGTAGTTAAGGATGGTGGTAATAATGTTAACTAAAGGTAATATCTTAGATGAAAGAGGAAATTTAATTGAAAGTGGAATGACTTTTGAGGATTTAAAAGTTTACAACAAAGAAAGAATTCCAAGCTATTTAAAATCACGAATAAAAGAATGGGATTATTACACTTTCCAAAACGATAAAATTGGCTTTCTTTTAACAATAGCAAATAACACATATATGTCCTACATAAGTTGCTCTTTTGTTAACCTAGAAACTGCTTCTTATGTTACTAAAACCTATATCAATGTTGCTAATCCTGAAAAATTTATTTTGCCTATTTCTGCGTTTAAGGGAAACATTGAAATTCAAGATAAAAAATATTTTTTAAAGGTTGAAAAAACTCCCAAAACTACCAAAATCCTTGCAAAACTCACACATTTTGTAAAAAACATGGATATTTTACTTAATTTAGAAATTACACCTAACAAACTAGAAAATGGAATTTTTATATTACATCCTTTCAAAAATAAACACCATTTTTACTATAACTATAAAGAGAATTTACTTAATGCAAAAGGTACTGTAACACTTGGAGGAAAAATCACAAAATTTGAAGGCTATGGATCATATGATTTTGGACGAGGTATCTGGCCTTACAAAACAGAATGGTATTGGATTTCAGCAACTAAAGTTAGAGCTGATAGTGCCTTGAGTTTTAATCTCGGTTGTGGATTTGGAACGTGTAAAGAAAACGAAAATTTCATTATTTATGACAATCAAAAATACAAACTTCCTGATATTCAAATTGAAATTCCATATGATGAAAAACACAAAATAAATTATTTAGATGAATGGAAAATTATAAGTATTGACGGTTCAATTAATCTTACTTTTAAACCAATTTTAAATCGCAAGGATACAACTCACGCAATAATTTTATATTCAAAGCAAAATCAAGTTTTTGGCGATTTTTATGGCGAAATAAAAACCACTACTTCGACTATTAAAGTTGAAAAAGTTAGTGGTTTTATCGAACATTTTAATAATAAACGGTAATTACTTATTTAATAGACCTTTAGCATTTAAGAAAGCGAGGCATGCAATTGTTTTTGCATCTTTTATTTCACCTTTTTTAATTAAATCGTTAATTTCTGGAAGAGTATATTCATAGATTTCAAGTGCTTCATTTTCGTCTAAATATTGTGAAGTTTTTGCAAGATTTGTTGCGAAATAACAATATATGATTTCATTTGTATAAGCGCAACTTGGATAAATTTCTCCTAAAAATTCAATTCTATTAGCTAAATATCCTGTTTCTTCTTCAAGTTCTCTTTTAGCAGTAATTAATGGATCTTCCTCTTTATCGCACTTCCCAGCTGGAAATTCAAAAATAACTTCATCATATGGATAACGATATTGTTTTTCGACTAAAAATTTACCATCGTCTGTTAAAGCCATAACACAACTTGCTCTACAATGACTCACGTATTCCCTAACAGATTCATGTCCATTTGGACAAACAACTTTATCCTTATAAACATCAATGATTTTCCCTTTATAAATTAATTCAGAAGATAACTTTTTTTCTTTTAAATCCATGTTTCCACCCTCGCGAAAAATATTTTATCATATATAAGACATTATGATTAATTTAGTTGCTTACATTAAAGATTACAAAAACAAATCGCTTAAAGACGAACCATTCAATGAACTTGATGCGGCTATTTTTTCTAGATTAAGCTACATTGATTACACTTCTTTAATTAAATCTAGAAAATATTTTTCTTTAAAACCTATTTCTTCTGTATATAAAGAATTGAGCGAAATAAAAGATGAAAATCGATTTAAATTTATTGAAGACAAACTTCTTTTAGAAGAAGTTAGTTCATCTCTTCGCTTTAAAGATCTTTACATTAAATCTTTCATTAAGTTAACCGATAAAGAATCGACAAAACAATTTTCTGCTGTCACGTTTTTTAATAAATCAAAATCAAATAAATTTTTATTAATTTCTTTTAGAGGGACAGATGGCACTTATACTGGATGGAAAGAAGATTTCGAACTTTGTTATAAAAATATTATTCCTGCTCAAATAGAAAGTGAAAAATACCTTAAAAAAATTATTCGATTCACAAAAACAAAGACAATTTATGTTGTAGGCCATTCCAAAGGTGGAAACCTAGCAATTTATGCTTCAGCTAATGCTAAAAACAAGAAAATCAAAGAAATATATGCTTTTGATTCTCCTGGATTTAATAAATTATTTATAACTTCAAAAAACTTCTTAAATATAAAAGACAAAATTCAACATTTCGCTCCACAAACTTCAATTATTGGTAGATTACTTTATAAAGATTATCAAACTACTATAGTTGATTCAGACAAAGCTTTATTAAATCAACACAACATTTTTAATTGGAACGTTGACAATAATCATTTCAAGACATTAAACAAATTTACTTTTATTTCAAATAAACTTTCTGATGCTATTAAAACAAATTTAGAAAAAATGAGTTACGAAGAAAGGGTGGAATTTGTCGAATCACTTTTTAGCGTGATTAATGATTTAACCGAAGATGACACTATTAATTTTGGAGATTCAATCTTCACATTTATTCTTCGCTTTAGAAAAGTCTTAAAAACTAAAAGTGAAGAAACAAAAAGAGTAATTTATTCAATTTTTGGCAAAGATAATCCACCTAAAGAAGAGCCAATCAAAGTTATACCGATTAAAAATAAAGATAAAGAAAAAAATTTTTAAAAAAGTTAAAAATTTTTTTAACATTTTTCGAATTGACCTCCTTCGTATTATATGAGGAGGTATTTTTTTAGAGTCAGACGCGATTAATAGTTTTATAATATTGCTTGTGAAAAATAAACTATTATCTTTTTTGAAACAAGCAGCTATTTTATTATTAAGCGCAGCCTTATCGGGGCTCGTGGTTGGACTTTACCAATTAGGAATACAACAAATTGTTAAAGTTTCTACTTTTATGTATACTTCACGCACTCCGCTAATTTTGTTAACTTTAATAATTTTAGTGGCTTTTTGCGTAGTTATGAATCAATTAATCATACTTGGCGACTCATCTATTGATGGATCTGGCATACCATCAATGAAATTAGAAAGAAGAAATAATATCGAATCTAAATGGTATAAAGATATTCCTCTTCTTATTGGAAATTCTTACGCATCAACATTTTCGGGTTTTACCTTAGGTAGCGAAGGTCCTTCGGTAGTTTTATCTTCTAAGATAAATTCTGGAATTAATAAATTATTTAAAAATGAAGATAAAACAAGTGAAGAAATTTCCGAAGGTGCAGGCTTTGGGTGTGCTTTTCTTTCACCTCTAGCTGGTATATGTTATGCTTTCGAAGAATCGATTGAGACGAAACTTAATTATAAGGCAATTATTAAAACGCTTGCCATTATCGCTGTTGCTTTTCTAGTAACAAGTCTTATTAATAAGAATCATCTTTTATCGTTATCTACTTTTGAAACAATCGCTTTTAAAGACTATTACATTTTCCCATTACTTCTATTAATAAATGTTATATTTTCAGTAATTTTTTATAAATTAATGTTGATTTTGCGAGGTTTTTTCATAAGAAGAAAGAATAATATCTTTATCAAAAATAGATCATTTCCGCTCTTTCTAATCACTTTTATTTTAAACATATTCATAATTGAATACATGCAATCAGGCGGAAAAATTATTGCTTCAATTCATGAAAACACAAATTTTCTTATATTAATTGGAGTTTTAATTTTAAGAATTAGCTTAACAGCAATCTCGGGTTCTGGAAGTGTTACTGGAGGATTAGTAATCCCTATAATGACAATTGGTGCGATTAATGGCCAAATAATCTCCACGTTGTCTTCAGAATTTTTCGGTTTTGATGAAAGCTATTTTGAATTAATTTCATTAATATCGGCCTTAATGTTTTTTGGCATTTTAATCCACACTCCTTTAACTAGTTGTGCTTTGTTATATTCGTGTATTTCTCTCGCAACTAAAAATTTTGTTATTGCTCTAACCATACTTCCAATTTTCGTATTAACAATTTTTATTTCATATTTAATAACAAGCAGACTATTTAAATTAGATTCATTGTATGAAGGGATGATCGAAGTCAGCAAAAAAGCGGCCAACAAAGCAGCCGCTTAAATGTCAAATATTTTAGGTTTAATCTTATTTTTTCAAGGATTTAAGCATTAATTCATTTAAATTTTTGATGAAGTTTGCCTTATCTTCAATATCAAAACCTTCAAGTAACATAGCTTCATCATAAAGAACATCAGAATATTTTTTGATAGTATCTTTGTCACTCTTGAATTCACTCATTGCCTTAAATAACTCATGATTTAGATTGATTTCAAGAACCTTACTTGCTTTTGCTCTTTCTTCCCCCGGAACTTCATTAATAGTTTTTTCCATATTTAATGAAAGTCCATTTTGAGTAGAAATGCAAACTGGCGAATCAACAAGTTTTGTTGAAACGGCTACTTTATCGACTTTTTCGCCTAAAGATTCTTTAATGTTATCGAGTAATTCTTTATTTTCTGCTTCTAAAACATCAAGTTTACTCTTCTCTTCTTCCGATAAATCATCTTTATCGTGAGTAGCAATATTCATAAATGGAATCTTTTCATACTCATTCATCATCGAAAAAGCAAATTCATCGATGTCTTTAGTGAAGAATAAGACATCAATTCCTTCATTTTTATATTTTTCGATTTCAGGCAAAAGTTTGATTGATTCAATACTCTTTCCTGTTGCGAAATAGATATATTTTTGATCTTTCTTCATATTATCTTTATATGTTTTCAAATCAATTTCTTTTTCATTGTTCAATGATTTGAAAACTAAAAGATCCGCAAGTAAATTTTTCTTAAATCCATAACTTGAATAGATTCCATACATTAAATGGTCACCATAGAGAGAATAGAATTTAAGATATTTATCATAATCACTACTCTTTAAATCTTTAAGTTTTGCAATAAGTTTATTTTCAATAGTTTCACTTATTTTCTTTAATCTTGGATCTTCTTGGAGCATTTCACGTGAAATGTTTAATGTTAAATCATTAGTATCAACTAAACCTTTCACGAATTTAAGATAATCTGGTAATAATTCTTTAGCTTTTTCCTTTATAAATATACCTTTAATAAAAAGTTTTAGACCTTTTTCATAATTTTGTGAATATAAATCATAAGGAATATGAGAAGGAATAAATAATAAAGAATTAAAGCTGATTAAACCTTCAACATTTAGATTTAAAGATAATAATGGGTCTTCAAAATCTGTAAAGTTAGCTTTGTAGAAAGCATTTAATTCATCGTCGCTAACTTCATTTTTATTCTTTTTCCATAAAGGAACCATTGAATTTAAGGTTTTGATGACTTCTTTATCTTCATATTTGTCTTCGATATCTTTGCCATCTTTATCTTTTTGATGAACTTTTTCAGTAACTTTCATTTTGATAGGATATCTTACGAAATCGCTATATTTTTTAATTAAAGATTCAAGTTCATAATCTTCAAGATATTTATCGTAATTTTCGTCGCCTTCATTCTTTCTTAGATGCAAAACGATTTTTGTGCCGCTATCTTCGATATTTGCTTCATCAATCGTGTAAGAAGATTCACCATCACTAGTGAAAACATATCCTTGTTCATCATTTACTGACTTTGAATAAACTTCGATACTATCAGCAACCATAAAAGCACTATAGAAGCCAACGCCGAATTGACCGATGATATCTAAATCATTTTTCTCTTTTGCTTCCTTGATTTTGTTTAAGAACTCTTTGCTGCCACTATGTGCAATTGTGCCTAAATTTTGAATTAATTCGTCCTTATTCATACCAATTCCGTTATCGGAAATAGTTAAAGTCCTCTTCTTTTTATCAACATCAAGCCAAATTTCATAGTTTTTAGAAGGAACTTTGCCCTCGCTTGTTAATTCTAAATATTTATATTTATCAATTGCATCGCTTCCATTTGAAATCAATTCTCTTAAAAATATTTCCTTATTAGAATAAATTGAATTGATCATTAATTGTAAAAGTTCTTTACTCTCAGCTTGAAACTCTCTTGTTTCTGCCATAATTTCTCCTCTCTGGTAATAAAAAAGTTGATAGGCACAAACCTATCAGCTTAAAAATTTATAGTTTTTACTTAATTTCAATTTTTGCAGGTTCGTTAGCTTTCTTAATTTCTTCTAATTTTGGAAGAATGATTGTTAAAACACCATCAGTATATGTTGCATTAATATCTTTTTCTTTATATTCATTACCAACATAGAATGATCTACTCATTGAACCATAATATCTTTCTTTTCTTAGAAATCTACCATGATTTTTATCATCTTCATTTTCATTAGAAACTGTATAAGAAATTTCAAGATAACCGTTATTAAGTTTTAAACTAATATTTTCTTTCTTAGCTCCAGGAATATCAACTTTTAAGACATAGCTATTTTCTACTTCTTGAATATCTGTTTTCATAGCTGTATTCTCAAATCTTCTATAGGATTTTGGAAGAGCAAAAAAGTCATCAAAATCGTCGAAGAATGGATCTCCAAAAAAGCCTAATTCATAATTTTTTCTACTCATATTTTTATCCTCCTAGCACTCTATATTCCTAAGTGCTAACTATATTATAGACCTGAAATTAGCACTGTCAATAGTTAACTGCTAAAATTTTTAAAAATATTTTTTTCGATATTTTGCGTATTTTTTAGAAATTGTGCCTGTAATAATGCGATAAACTTTTAATTTATTTGTCATTATGATATTATTTTATCAATCACAAATTGAGGTACATATAATGGGATTTACACTAAATATTGATGGCGTAAAACGCTCTTTCGATAAAAAAGTCGAATTATTAGATTTAACGGACGGAAACAAAGATATAATTTGTGCAACCGTTAATGGTCGCGTTAGAGAATTAAATTACGATGTTTATTACGATGCAGACATTAAATTTTTAAAAGTAAACGACCATGATGCAATGGGAATTTACGAAAGAGGAATCCGTTTTCTCTTTGCAATGGCCACTCACAATCTTTATCCGGACTTAAGATTTAGATTAACCTATAGCGTTTCTCGAACAATTTACGCAGAAATTAACGATAAAGACACAACAAAATTTCTAACTGAAGACATGGTTAACGACATTGAAAAAGAAATGCATAGAATTGTTGATGCAGATTATGAATTTAAAAGGCTTATCAAAACTAACGAAGAAGCTAAAGAAATTTATAAAAAGTTTGGACTTTACGATAAACTAGAAATCCTACCATATCGAAAAGAGAAAACCGTTCACTTCTACGATTGCAATGGTTATTTCAATTATATGTATGGAAAAATGGTGCCAAGTACTGGATATTTAAAAGAATTTAATCTTATTTTTTACACACCAGGTTTAGTTATTCAATATCCACGTAGCGAAAATGATGGTAAAATACCTGCTTTTAAGGATGAGCCGGTTTTTTCTGATTCTCTAATTAGAGCTCAAGAATGGTCTGATTTAGTGGATCTTACTACAGTTTCTCATATTAATCAAAGAATTAAAGATGATGAATTAAGTGCTGTTGAATTAATCAACCTCTGCGAAAACCGTCACAACAGAATGCTTTGTGAACTGGGCCAACAAATTGAAAGCAACATTAAAAAGATAAGATTAATTTGTATTGCTGGGCCTTCAAGTAGCGGAAAAACTACTTTTGCTGATAGACTTACAGTCGAACTTAAATCTCGTGGAATAAATCCAGTAAGAATTTCGATGGATGACTATTATAAAAGAAGAGAAGATGTGCCAAAAGATGAAGATGGAAATTATGACTTTGAGTGCCAGGAAGCGCTTGATATCAAACTTTTCAATCAAAATCTTGTCGCATTACTTAATGGTCAAACAGTAGCTTTACCTTCTTTTGATTTCAAAACAAATGATCGAGTATTTAACAGAAAACTTAAAATTGGGCCAAATGATCCGATTATTATCGAAGGAATTCATGCTTTAAATGAAGCTGTTACCACTTCAATTCCAAAGTATCTTAAATTCAAGATTTATATTTCGCCACAGGCACAAATCAATCTTGATAACGAAAATCCTTTATCACTTACCGATATCAGACTTCTTAGAAGAATCGTTCGCGATAACCAATATCGTGGAAGCGATGCTGAAGAAACAATTTCAATGTGGCCAATCGTTCGTAAAGGCGAATTCAAATGGATATATCACACCCAAGAAGACGCAAATTACGTTTTTGATAGTTTCTTAAATTATGAATTATGTGTTCTCAAAAAACATGCGATGCCATTACTCCTTAAAATAGATCGTGAAAGTGAGTATGGTCCAGATGCCGAAAGATTAATTAACTTACTTAAATATTTTAAAGACATTGATGAAAAGCGGATCCCTTCTACTTCGCTTTTGAAAGAATTTATCGGCGGATCATGTTATAGAGACGCCAAATAGATGGCTTGGAACGTCTATTTGGCCTTATTTTACAAAATCACTTCTGATTTGATATTTTCTTATTACTTAAAAAGGTTGCTTTGCAGATTGAATAGATAGAATGAAGTTCTCCTAGGTATATTTTTTTCATTCTCTCGTATTGCTCAATAACTTCTTTTGAATTTGCACTCTTATATAAAGCTTCAAAAATCATTTCCAATCTGAAGAAAGACTCGTAAAGATTTAAAATTGTGATTTCAAAGTAATATGATCTTCGGGAAAAAAGTAATAGCGGAGATGAATGAGCAATTTCACTAGCCATTTCATAAATTTTAGCATAACTTGAAAGTCCGGCTAATTTTTGAACACCATCTCTGAAATTTAATTTGATTGGATTTTCTGGGGTAATTTCTTTTGAAGTATATAAATAGCCGTATTCAATGAACTTCTTCATGTCTTTGCTTTTAAGACCATGTTCTTTCATTTCAGACTTTATTTCTTCAAAAATTGCATCAACTTCTTCTTTATTTTTGATTTGACCACGATAAGCTAACGCATAACGAATATGTTTGAAATATCCTTCATACATTTCTTTACCATTCTTTACTAGACAAAGCATAATACATTCGTTTTCATGAAGTGTTCTCCAAGTAGAGAATGCTTCAGTTTCGAAACCATCGATAAGTAAAGTCAAAATGCACTTACCCATCTTTAAAGCTTTTAAAAGCATATCTCTAATTAAAGTCGCCCCACGATCTTTAAAACTGATTCTTTCTAATGTTCTTAAAGAGAAGTTTAAATATAGATCTAACGTTGAAATTGGGGGATTAAATCTATTAAGAAAAGCTTCTGATTTAAAATTTAATTTTTCGTTGGTTAAGAACTTATCAGCACATAAACTGGCAATCATTTGAAGAGAATCAGTATTTTCAAATACATCAGATTTGTCGCGGTTCTTAATGGTAAATAAGAAATATTTGTATTCGTTTAAGATATAAAGAATCACAATATAGTGGTTAATATCAACATTAAACTCGTTCTTTGCTTGGTTCGAAACTTCGTTTACTGTTTCAATAACCATTTCATAAATTTCGTAAAGATAATCGAAATCGCTTTCATCGGCATATTTACGAGATTTTATAAAGCTTATAAATGCTTCTTTTGTTACCTTATTCGCTTGCATAAACCTAATTATAAAGAAATTTTACGAAAATTACCTTAAAAATTATCCTTAAATTAAATCTTTCTCCTCGTTATCTCTTTCACCTGGAAAATAGAATTTATGATAGTGAATTGTTTTATAAATCGTTAAAGGTTTCTTCAATAAATTTAAGCAAATCGCTTCAATTTCAAATCCTTCTTTAACCATTTCTTCCAGTGCTTGTAGTTCCATTTTTGTAAATTTAACACTATTCACTGGGTATCTTTCGACAAAATTATAATACTTTCGAAAGTCACGATAGATTCTAAGCCTTGCGTCCCTATTAAAGACTAAGGCCGAATAAATTTTCCCATCTTTATTCATTGCTACAATCTCCCCGACGCCAAGCTTATTAATCTTTGCGTATTTTGACGCTCCAACTAAACGTACACCATATTGTTTCAAAGATACTAAACCTATAGTTGATAGATAAAGCAAGAACGAATCTCGATCTACTTTCTCTTCATTGAATTCGTTTAGTAGTTTGCTCAATTCAATGTACATTTGTTGAAAGGTCAAACACTTCATTGAAATTTTTTCTTCCAGTAGTTTATCTGGAATTTCCATGTCTAATATTCTCATAAGTGAATATCCCTTCATCTTTACCGAAAGAGTAGATTAAAACATTAGTGTTTAAACTTTAAATATTCCTAATATTTTCGTTCACCTTGCGGTAAAGTGATTTTAAATCTAGCACTATAAATAAAATTAAGCAAATAAATTTTTTTCGATAAAATCGGTACTTTTCAATAATTTATCGCTTAAAAAAATAAAAACCCCACAAATAAGGGGTTAAATTCTCGTTAAATTTCTTTAAAAATTTTTTTAATTTCTTTAGAAATTTAATAAATATTCTTATAAAAAAATAAAGAGAAAAAGAAAAAAGCCCGGCGACGTGTTATTCTTGCCAAAGGCTACCTTCACCACTGCAGTGCTTAACTTCTCTGTTCGGGATGGGAAGAGGTGTGTCCACTGCGT
>CASFZJ010000003.1:0-96610 GCA_949299165.1 uncultured bacterium
ATTCCTTTTTCTTTCAAAAGTTTGTTATTGATTCCAGTCATTTTTTCGATAATTGGAGTGATTTTAGTATCTGTATAGATATAACATTTAAAACCCTTGTCGTGAGATTTAATTTGCTTTTTGTTATCTAAATCAGCTTTTACAGCCCCAATTGATATAATTTCTTGACTAGTTTCAGTGGCTTCAAAATCTAAAAAAACTAGTTTATTTGCGTCTTTTAAAACTTCATTAATAATTTTCACAAATTAATTATAAAAAGCAGGCATATTTTTTTCAATTTTTAGCATAAAAAAGAGCAAAATTTTAACAAATTAACTATGTTAAAATGTTTCAAAATTATTGATATATCAAGTTGCTAAATGCTTAATTTTCTCATATAATAAAAAAGTTAGGAACACTATGAAATTACACTTAAGTTCTCGCGATATTTTAAATAAAAAATTTAAGCAAGCTCCAAATGGCTATGATCCCGATGAAGTTGACAATTTTTTAGATAAAGTACTTGAAGATTATCGCAATATCGATAAAGAAATTGATGGATTAAATGCGAATATTATCTCATTAAAACGCGACAATGAAACTTTAAAAGCTTCTTTGAGAGATAAAGAACAAATTATTTCGGTTCAAAAGAGCAAAAACATCGCTTTAATGAGTAATCATCAATCTTCCCTTGATAACCTTGAACTTTTACAAAGATGTAGTGCCTATGAAAGAAAGCTCTATGAGCTTGGCGTAGATCCTAATAAAGTTAAATAATTTCAGTCTATGTAACCGCTGCTTGTTTATCAAGTAGAGGAAAGTCCTGGCTTGCACGGTCTGCGATGATCGTAGTGATTATGCTAGTTGAATCAATAAAACTAGGTACTCTGGAGAGAGTAACGGCGGAAATAGTCTAAAAGTTTTGCTCAAGATGATTTTCCTTAATGTGCCACAGTGACGAATTTGAAGGAAACTTCAAAGTGAAACGCGGTAAACCCCTTAAGCAAGAAACTCAAATTTTGGTAGAGGAAACTAGAAAAGAGAACTGAATCGATTCTAGTAAGTGGAAACACTTAGATAAATGGTTACATAAAACAGAACTAGGCTTATGGACTGAACACTCACTAAGGTCGAAGTATGAAGAAAATTAATTTACCAACAAAAATTACAATTGCGCGAATTGCTCTTGCAACTTTATTAATTTTTTCTATTGTTGTTCTTTATCTTTGTGACCAATTTGGTGCGATAAATATCGCGCAAACTGGCAATATTTATCTTATTGAAGGTAAAGCGACAATCAACTGGATAATGATTATTTTGATGCTTGTGTTTTTCGTTGCTTCAATGACAGACTTTTTAGATGGCTATCTCGCAAGAAAAAATAATGAAGTAACTGACCTTGGGAAATTTTTAGATCCAATCGCTGATAAAATGCTTATCAATTCAATGATGGTATTTTTAGCCCTTAACTTTGTAAGTTTAGCTGGAGATAATAAATTCCCATTTTTCTTAGTTATTATCATGATTGTTCGTGATTTAGTTGTTGATGGACTTCGTTTTATGGTCGCCAAGAAAAATGTTGTTGTTGCCGCAAATATTTTTGGAAAACTCAAAACTGTAACTCAAATGGTTGCAATTGTTGTAGTTTTCTTAAATGGTTTCCCATTTTCTTACTTTGATTATAATTGGCCAATGTACTTACATATTGGTGATTGGCTATGTTATATTGCCACATTCTTTAGTGTTTTAAGTGGCATAATTTATGTAAAACAAAACATTAAACACCTATTTTAAGGAGGGAATTATGAATAACGCGCAAAAATTAATCGAAAGATTAACCGAAAAAAATCTCACTTTAGGTTCAGTTGAAAGTTTCACTGGTGGTCTTTTTGCAAAGAAAGTTACTGATGTAAGTGGAGCAAGTAAAGCATTTAAAGGTGCCTTAGTTACTTATTCAAAAGAACTTAAAGAATCATTACTTGGTATTCCTGCTTCATTTATTGAAGAACATGGAGTAGTCAGTTATGAAGTTTGCCAACAAATGGCTATTAAAGGCAAAAAAGTCTTAGGAGTTGACGTTTGTGTTGCTTTCACAGGAAATGCAGGACCAGAAGTTAGTGAAGATGGCGGCGAAGTTGGTGAAGTTTATATCGCTGTTTGCTACGCTGGACAAGTTTGGCCAATTCCTCTACATTTAGAACTTGGTAGAGAAGGCAATAGAGAATACGCAGTTGAGGCTGCTTTAACAGCACTTTTAAGCATCATTTAAAAAAAATTAAAAATTTTAAAAATTTTTTTAACATTTTTGATGTTGATAGCGTTCGTACTATATGAAAGGAGTTTTTTATGAACGAAAACAAATTTATTAGTAAGGACGCATTAAAGAACATTCTTAGTCAAGTCGAACACGAATTTGGAAAAGGTTCAGTAGTGCGATTAGGCGACAAGCCTAGTGTAGACGTTGAAGCCATTTCAAGTGGCAGCATACTTTTAGATGAGTGCCTTGGAATTGGCGGTTATCCAAAAGGAAGGATCGTTGAAATATATGGTCCAGAGAGTAGTGGCAAAACAACTTTAGCTTTAACAGCGGTTGCTGAAGCACAAGCTAAAGGAGGAATTGCTGCTTATATTGATGCTGAAAATAGCATCGACCCTGATTATGCAAAAAATTTAGGAGTAGATATCGATAATCTTATCCTTTCTCAACCAGATAGTGGTGAAGAGGCGCTTGAGATTGTTGAGACACTAGCAAAAAGTGGAGTATTTTCATTAATTGTAGTCGATAGCGTAGCAGCTTTGGTACCTCAAGCCGAACTTGAAGGTCAAATGTTAGATACTAACGTTGGACTTCAAGCCCGTATGATGTCTAAAGCAATGAGAAAAATAACTGGCGTTTTAAATAAAAACGATTGTACTGTTATTTTTATTAATCAATTACGTGATAAAGTTGGCGTAATTTATGGAAGTAATGAAACCACAACTGGTGGAAGAGCTCTAAAATTCTATTCTTCGGTCAGAATTGATATTAGAAGAAGCGAAGCGATTAAAGAAGGAGCCAATATTATTGGTAATGTTGCCAATATTAAGGTTGTTAAAAATAAAGTCGCTCCTCCATTTAAAAGTTGTAAAGTCGATATCATATTTGGCCAAGGAATTTCGAAAGAAGGTGAACTTCTTGATCTTGCAATTCAAAAAGGAATTGTTAAAAAAGCAGGAAGTTGGTACGAGGTATATGGTGAAAGAATGGGTCAAGGCAGAGAAACTGCTAAGTCCTATTTAAGAGAAAATCCTGATATTTTTAAAAAAGTTAAAGAAGATATTTTATCTTCTAAAAAACAACCTATACCAGTTCAAGGCACCGACATATAGATTGAACTCAATTTCTCTCTTTAATTAGAGAGTGAAATAAATTGCTTGCATAATCCTTTATTTAGAGAGGATTAAACTATGAATTTATTTATTAATGTATTAGCTGAGTCTGGTCTTGAAACATGGACTTGGATTTTAATTTTAATAATTGTTTTACTTGTAGGCGCAGCCCTTGGAGCAATAACAGTTTACTTTTTAGCAAAGGAAAAAGTTAAAAAAGCAGGAACTAATGCAGAAAAAATCATTAACGATGCCAACATAAAAGCTGAAAAGATTCAAAAAAATGCTCAAATTGATGCTAAACAAACATTATTTGAGATGAAACAAGAGGCTGAAAAAGATATTAAAGAGCGCAAACAAGAAGTTATCTTACAAGAAAATAAACTTCTACAAAGAGAGCAATCAATTGATCAAAGAGATCAAGCGTTGCTAAAAAAAGAAAATGCTTTAGAAAATAAAGAGAAGAACCTAGACAGACAAATTGAAGAAAATAAGAAAAAATCTGAAACTCTTAACGAAAAAATTAATTCTATCTTAGCTGAACTTGAGAAAGTTTCAAATCTTACCGAAAAAGAAGCTAGAGAAGAAATTTATCGTCGAGTTGAAGAAAAGGAAACTACAAATATTGCCAAATTTTTAAAGGAAAAAGAAGAAGAAGCTGAGAGCAAAGCCGATGATAAATCCAAAGAGATTTTAGCGATGGCTATGGCTCGAAATGCTCAAGATGTGACTAACGAAAGAACTGTTACAACAATTTCTTTACCTAGCGATGAAATGAAAGGTAGAATCATTGGTCGTGAAGGTAGAAATATTAAATCATTAGAGCAACTTTTAGGTGTCGATATTATCATCGATGATACACCTGAAGCCTTAACGATTTCTTGTTTTAATCCAATTAGAAGAGAAATTGCTTCAAGAGTTTTAAATACTCTTATTAAAGATGGCAGAATTCAACCAGGTCGTATTGAAGAAGTTGCAAATAAATGCCAAAAAGAAGTAAACGAAATTATTAAAAAAGCTGGAGAAGATGCCGTTTCTAAACTTGGCATCTCCAATATGAATAAAGAACTCGTTAGCTTAGTTGGAAGATTAAAATATCGTACAAGTTATGGCCAAAATCAACTTACACATTCAGTTGAAACCGCTCAAATTTGTGGAGCAATGGCTAGTGAACTTGGACTTAATGTTCAACTTGCTAAAAGAGCTGCTCTTCTTCATGATTTAGGAAAGGGACTAGATTATGAAGTTGAAGGAAGCCATGTTGAAATTGGGGCTAGACTTGCTAAAAAATATGGTGAAAATGATCTTGTAGTTAATGCAATTGAATCACACCATGGTGATGTGCCAGCAAAATCGGTTATTGCTTATCTTGTTCAAGCTGCCGACACTCTATCGGCTGCAAGACCTGGAGCAAGAAGCGAAACTCTTGAATCTTATATTAAAAGAGTTGAACAACTTGAAAGTATCTGCAAGTCATATGATGGCGTTCAAACATGCTACGCAATGCAATCAGGTCGTGAAGTTAGAGTCATGGTAATTCCTGAAAAAATTAATGATTTACAAGCATTTAAACTTGCTCACGACATTAAAGAGAGAATTGAAAATGAAATGACCTATCCTGGTCAAATCAAAGTTAATGTAATTAGAGAATATAGAGCGCAAGAAACGGCTAAATAGATGAATATATTATTTATTGGTGATATAGTTGGAAAAGTTGGTCGCAAAGCTTTAATTCAAAATTTACATACGATTAAAAATAAATACGATATTTCCTTTACTGTTGCAAATGGGGAAAACATTTCAAATGGTAAAGGAATAAATCGTAATCATTATGATTTCCTAATTAAAAACGGGGTTGATTGTGTAACTTTAGGCAATCATTATAAAGACCGTGATGATATTAGAAATTATATTGATAAAGTTGATAAACTTATTCGCCCACTAAATTTAAAGGATGAGTTTCCTGGTGAAGGAAGTAAAATTTTTGATGTTGATGGCGTCAAAATTAGGGTGAGTAATTTACTTGGAAGTGCCTTTTTAAAATTTGAAGTAAATGATCCATATCAAGAAATATCAAAAGTCATCGAAACTGATGAAAGTGATATTCATATTATTGATTTACATGGAGAGAGCACCGGAGAAAAAAAGGCCTTGGCTTATGCTTTGAAAAATAGCGTAAGTGCCGTGCTAGGCACTCATACCCACGTACAAACTCGTGATGCGCAAATATTAAATTCGGGAGCATTTTTTATAAGCGATGTTGGAATGTGTGGAAGTTATAACAGTGTCCTTGGTACTGAAATTGAAAGTGTCGTTGATAAAATTATTTATCACGACGAAACAAAACATTTTAAATATTTAGACGAGGATGATACACTTTTTTCCGCTGTTGTTTTAAAGTTTGACGCATTAACTTTTAAACCAGTTGAAATTATTCCATTATATTTAATTAACAAGAAAGGATAAAAGTTATGGCACGAAATGTAGTAATTGAATCTCTTCCAAATATGGATGAAGCTAGAAAGAGAGTTGGAAAAGTTGAAACCATAACTTTTTCTTATAAACCTAGCAAAGAATTAATCGATCGTTTTACAGGTAAAAAGATTTTTATTAGAACTTATGGTTGTCAAGCCAATATTAGAGACGAAGAAACCCTTCTTGGTTTGTTTTCTCTTTTAGGAATGACAAGAACTGAAAATCCAGAAGAAGCAACAATCGCGATTTTAAATACCTGTGCAGTCAGAGAAAATGCTGAGGACAAAGTTTTTGGTGAAATTGGTCAATTCAAAGCTTTAAAAGCTAAAAATAAAGATTTAATTTTGATGCTTTGTGGATGTATGGTTGAACAAAAACACATTGTTGAGGAAGTTTTAAATAAATATCCTCAAGTTGATATCTTTTTTGGCACTCATAATTTAGAAGATGCGCCTGAACTTGTTGAGAAATACCTTTTCGATAAGAAAAAATCACGTATTGTAAATGTTTTATCAAAAGAAGGTAGCATTGTTGAAAAAATACCAGTCACAAGAATTGATGATTATAAAGCTTTTGTAAATATTACTTATGGATGTGATAAATTCTGTACTTATTGCATCGTGCCTTATACAAGAGGTAAAGAAAGAAGTAGAAATATTAATGATATTTTAGATGAATGTCGCACACTTGTAAGTGAAGGTTATAAAGAAATTACTTTGCTTGGTCAAAATGTTGATAGTTATGGAAAAGATTTAGATGATGGCGTAACTTTTGCAAAACTTTTAGAAGAAGTAGCTAAACTCCGTATCCCTCGTTTAAGATTCTTAACAAGTTATCCTAGTGATTTTAGTGATGAAGTTATTGATGTTATCGCAAAATACGATAACATTATGAAATATATCCATCTTCCAATTCAAAGTGGAAACGATGAAGTTTTAAAACGTATGGGAAGAAGGTATACGAGTAAACAATATTTAGATTTAGTTGATCGCATTAGAGCAAAAAATCCAGGTATTGCCTTATCTACTGATATTATTGTTGGTTTCCCAAACGAAACTTATGAAGAATTTTTAGATACAATTAAAGTCGCTTTGAAAGCAGATTATACAAGTGCATTCACTTTTATTTATTCGCCAAGAAAAGGCACACCAGCTGCTCGACTTCAAGATAATGTAACTTACGATGAAAAAGTCAAAAGATTTAAAGAGCTCGTCGATAATCTTGAAGTTAACTTTAAAAAGCATGCTGATGAAATGGTTGGTAAAACTTTTGAAGTTTTAGTCGATGGAGAAAGCAAGAAAAATAAAGACTTGTTATCGGGTTATGCTTATAACATGAAAATCATTCATTTTAAAGGTGATAAATCTTTAATCGGCAAATTAGTAAAAGTTAAAGTAACTGAATCCCACGTTTATTCTTTAATTGGAGAACTTGTTAATGATTGATGAAAAAGTGAAAATCGACATAATTAATTTAAAAAATAATTATTTAAATTTACCACTTTTTCAAGAATATTTTAGATTGAAAAATCTAATAAAAAATTCAAAAACCCTGCAAAACTCAGATAAAATTATTATTTTAAGTAATTATCGAAGTTTAAAAAATGAAGAAAAGAAAATTTATGGACGCATAAAACTTAACTCTCCAAACGATCCGCTTTTATATAATTTTTTTGAGATAAAAGAGCAGGTAGAAGATTTTAAAGAAGAAATAAACGATTTATTAAAATTATGATTTATGCAATTTTAGGACCTACATGCAGTGGGAAAAGTGATCTTGCTGAGACATTATCAAAAAAATATAACGCACCAGTTATAAATTTTGATGCTTTTCAAGTCTATAAAGAACTTAATAAAGGCACAGCTAAACCAACAAAAGAAGAATTAAATAATGGTCGATACTTTTTATATGATTATGTTTCAATCACCGAAGAATATAGCGTAAGTCGTTACCAAAAAGAAGCTCGCGAATTATTGGAAAAATTTAAAGATAAAGATGTAGTCATGGTTGGTGGGACAGGTTTATATCTAAAAGCAGCGCTTTATGATTATAAATTTATGGATGAAGATCCAATGCCAAAAAATTATTTAAACAATCTTTCAAACATTGAACTTTATGAAAAAGTTTTAAAAATTGATAAAGATGACGCATTAAAAATTGGTCCTAATAATCGTAAAAGATTATTAAGAGCCATTTATATCTTTGAAACCCACAACAAAAATAAATCTGAATTAAACAATAATGGCAAAAATATTTTGCTTTATAAAGACACTAAATTTATCGGCATAAATTATAATCGTGAAAAACTTTATGAAAGAATCGATAAAAGAGTTGATTTAATGTTTGAAAATGGATTAGAAGAAGAAGCAAAATTTTTATTTTCTAACTATGATCATTCATTAAGAGCTCTTCAAGCGATAGGATATAAGGAATTTTTACTCTCAAATGATGTTGAAGAAGTTAAAAAAATAATCAAAAATAATACGCACCATTATGCGAAAAGACAAATGACTTTCTTTAAACATCAATTTGATAACGTCGAGCGGATTAACAATGACTAACGATTTTGACACAAGAACAAGATTACTTTTAAAAGATGATTTTGATAAATTATCTCATTTTAAAATTGCAGTTATTGGAATTGGTGGAGTTGGCTCTATCATTCCAATATCATTTGTAAGAAGTGGCGTTAAAAATCTTATTTTAGTTGATGGCGACAAAGTCGATATCTCAAATTTAAATCGTCAAATTGCTTATGATTTAAAAGATGTAGGAAAAATTAAGGTCGAAGCTTTAAAGGGAAAGCTTTTTGCTTTAAGAGATGATTTAGATATTGAAACTTTTAGCGATTTTATTGATGAAAATTTTAATTTTGAAGTTTTTAAAAATGTAGATTTTATTGTCGATTGTATTGATGATCTAAAAGCAAAAGTATTGCTTGCTAAATTTGCATTAAAAAACAATATTAATTATATCTCCTCTATGGGCACCGGAAATAGACTGGATCCGACAAAAATTTCTATAACGAGTTTAAATAAAACAAGCGGCGATCCGCTTGCTAGAAAATTTAGATATTTATTAAGACAAGAAAATATCGATCTTAAAAAGATTAATGTTGCTTGTTCGAGCGAAGAGCCTATTATTAAAGATAGAGTAATTTCTTCGATGATATTTGTACCTAATGCAACAGGTCTAGCGATTGCATCTTTTGTTTTAAATAAACTTTTAGGGAGGACTTCAAAATGAGATTAGAAAGAATTGAAAAAGTAGCAAAAAAATTTGGGATTAACGAGAAATTTCTTGAATTATATGGAAATTATAAAGCTAAAGTAGATTTTAATAACCTTTACGAAAGTGTTAAAAATAACGAAGATGGAAAATTGGTTTTAGTTACTGCAATTACTCCAACAAAGGCAGGAGAAGGAAAAACAACAACAACTATCTCTTTAATTGATGGCCTCGCCAAAATTGAACAAAAAGCAATCGGATGTTTACGAGAGCCAAGTATGGGTCCGGTTTTTGGTCTTAAAGGCGGGGCAACTGGTGGAGGAAAAGTAACGATTGAGCCAAGCGAAGATATTAACCTTCATTTTACAGGTGACATGCATGCTTTAACTAGTTCAATAAATTTGATTAGTGCTGTGATTGATAATCATATTTATCAAGGAAATGAATTAAATATCGATCAAAATAAAATTGTTTGGAAAAGAGCTCTTGATATGAATGATCGTGAACTAAGAACGATTGAAATTGGACTGGGAAGCGATAAAAATGGAATTAAAAGAAAAGATCATTTCCAAATTACAGTTGCAAGCGAACTAATGGCTATTTTATGTTTAGCTAAAGATGAAATTGATTTCATAAATAGAATTAATAACATTATTGTTGCATATAATTACGATAATAATCCTGTTTATTTAAAAGATTTACGAATTTCAAAAGCAATTATGAAGCTCATGAAAGAGGCCTTAAAACCTAATATTGTTCAAACTCAAGAACATAATCTTGTCTTTGTTCATGGTGGACCATTTGCAAATATTGCTCATGGTTGTAGTTCTTTAATTGCAACTCGACTAGCGTTAAAACTTTCACCAATTGTTGTTACAGAGGCTGGATTTGCGGCAGACTTAGGAGCAGAAAAGTTCTTTGATATTAAAGCGCGAACCGGAAATTTAAAACCAAATGCAGCTGTACTTGTTGCAACAATTAGAGCTTTAAAACTTCATGGTGGAGTAAATTTTGAAGAACTTGATAAAGAAAATTTAGAAGCGTTAGAAATAGGTTTTAAAAATCTCGAACAACATTATCAAAATTTAAGGAAATATAACATTCCGATTGTTGTTGCAATTAATCATTTTAAAAATGATTCTGATAATGAAGTTAAAAAGCTTATCGAATTATTAAACAAAAATTATTATCCTTATGCATTTTTAGATGGATATCTAAAAGGCGGAGAAGGAAGTCGTGAACTTGCAAGTAAAGTTATGGAAATTCTTGAAACAAAGCGTTCAAATTTTGAGCCTTTATATGCAATAACCTTGCAAATCACAGATAAAATTAAAAAAATTGCTAAAGAAATTTATCGTGCTGATGATGTTGAATTTTCAGAACTTGCTCATGAAAAAATCAAACTTTATGAAGAAATGGGTAAAGGTAATTTACCAGTTTGTATCGCAAAAACTCAATCAAGTTTTTCAGATGATGCCAAACTTTTGAATACACCTCGAAACTTTAATTTACATGTAAAAGATGTTTCATTATCAAATGGAGCAGGATTTATTGTTGTATATTGTGGCAACATCTTAACAATGCCAGGCTTACCTAAAATTCCTGCAGCTGTAAAAATGGAAGATGAGCCAGTTACTAAATATTAATATTTTTAGCTTTAATTTGATTATCGTAAGTTTTGATTTGCTCTTCTAAATTCAAATCTTTAAATTGATTCATATAAAGTTGGTAATAATAACCATGTTTTTCTATTAGTGATTTATGGTTTCCATCTTCAATAACTTTTCCATCTTTCATTACTAAAATGCGATCACAATCGACAATTGTTGATAGACGGTGAGCAATCATGATACTTGTTCTGCCTTTTAAAACTTTAGAAATTGCACCTTGAATAATGTGTTCAGTTTCAGTATCAATTGAAGAAGTAGCTTCATCTAGAATTAAAATTTTAGGATTACGAATTATTGCTCGAGCAAAAGAAATTAATTGTTTTTGACCTTGTGATAATTCGTTTCCGCCATCTTTTAAGAAAGTATTGTAACCTTCAGGAAGCGAAAGAATGAAATTATGTAAGTCAACAATTTTTGCGGCTTTAATGACTTCTTCGTCAGTTGCGTTTAATTTTCCATATTTAATGTTATCTTTAATTGTACCTTTAAAGATGAATGGAGTTTGTTGAACGTATCCAATATTACTTCTTAACCAGCCAACACTACGGTCTTTATAATTTACGCCATCAATTAAAATTTGCCCTTTTGTTGGCTCATAGAATCTACAAAGTAAGTTAACGGTAGTGGATTTTCCACTTCCAGTTTCGCCAACAATCGCGATGCTTGTTCCTTGAGTGATATGAATATTCATATCATGTAAAACTTCAAGATCTTTTTTATAAGAGAAAGAAACGTGATCAATTACGATATCGCCTTTCATTTCTTCAAAATTTTCAATTTTATTGTTGAATAAATCACCATATTTTTCGACAACTTCTGGTTTATCAACAAGTTCTGGCTTAGTATCAATGAGCATGAACAATTTTTCAACATTAGCTTGGGTTGAAATAAGTTCTGCAAATATTTCAGCAAATTGAGCAATTGGGTTAAAAATACTGCCAACAAACCCTAGGAAAAGAACCATCATGGCAATTGAACTTGTTGTTTCACTAGAAATATTAATTAAAGGGAAAACAACAATAATTATAGCGGTAGTGATTGCAGCCAAAATATTAATTGAAGGGTTAAAGAAAGCGTTAACTTTTCCTGTTTTAGTACGCTTTTTGCAAACATCGTTTGAAATATCATTGCATTCTTGATAAATAGTATCTTCAATTGCGAGCGATTTAATAGTTTTATTTCCGCTGATACATTCAGCAAGCCACCTAACAAAATCACTATAAGCAGTACGAGCAATACGTGAAAGTTTTAAAATCCATTTTTGGAAAAATAAAACTATAAAGAAAATAAGTGGAGTTGTAGCAAGTATTATTAATGATAATAGCCAACTATAACTAAACATCGTAATAAGAGTAAAAATAAGTTCACTTAAAATCCAGAAAACTCTTAAAACCGAGTTTGATAAGACATCCCCAATATTAGCAGCATCGTTTTGAAGACGGGCAATGAGCCATCCACTTGGAGTTTTATCAAAATAAGAAAAACTTAATTCTTGGATTCTTCCAAATGCATCACGTCTTAATCCAGTCATGATAATCATTTCGAAATAGTTCATTGTGAAAAAAGTGATGAAAACTGCTATACTTCTTAAAATAATCATGACGATATAAAAGATTATGTAATTTAAAAAAGTTAAAGTGAAGTCAATTCCCAAAATTTTAACTTGTAAGATAACATCAAAAATATTGGAGTTTAGCACGAAATTTCCAGAATCAAAGCAAGAAATTAAACTTGCATTCATCGAAGGAATGAAGCTAGAATCATAAAAAGATGTAAACATCATGCCAACAAAAAGCAAGATTAAAAATGGCCATTTACAAAGGACGTATTTAAAAGTTTTAGCCCATACTGAGAGACTAAATTTCGAGTTAATTTCTTCTTCTTTAAATGCTTGTGTTGCCATAAATTAAATCATCTTAGTTTGTATTTCAAAAATTCTTTTATACAAACCTTCCTTTTTAATAAGATCGTTATGTTTACCCATTTCAGATATTTTTCCATTATCTAAAACAAGGATTAAATCGGCATCTTTCGCAGTTGCAATACGATGAGTAATAATGAAAGTTGTTCTTTTTCCGGTATCTTCTTTAAGTGCTTTTCTTATGTTATAGTCAGTTTCTGTATCAAGTGCTGATAAAGAATCATCAAAAATTAAAACAGGAGCATTACTCAATAAAGTACGCGCAATCGCAACTCTTTGAAGTTGACCTCCACTTAAAGTTGTGCCTTTTTCGCCAACTGGTGTTTCGTATCCATTTGGAAATTGCATAATGCTTTGGTGGATTTGGCTAATTGAAGTTGCGACCATAACATCTTTATCTTTTGCATCTTGATTTGCGATTTTAATATTATCTTTAATAGTTTTGGAGAATAAGAATGGATCTTGTAAAACAATTGAAACGTTTTTTCTTAAATATCTTTTTTGAATATCTTTGAGTTCAACGCCATCAATTTTAATACTTCCATCAGTATAGTCATAAAGACGAGTTAATAAATAAGCAAGGGTGGATTTCCCAGAACCAGTTTTACCCATAATTGCAACTGTTTGACCTTCTTTAACCGAAAAAGAAACATCACTAATTGCAGCTTGATTAGAATCACAAAAGAAAAATGAAACGTTATCAAACACTATATTTCCTTTAATAGCAGGAGTTAAGCCACTTTCAGTATCTTCAAGTGGTTCATTTAAAATTAGATAAATTCTATCTAAACTTGCTTTTGCTCTTGCAAGATTTGATAAAACTGTTGCAACGTCTCTTACTGGCCAAACCATTAAATTAACAAAAGTGAAGCTAACAAAAAGTGTGCCAACAGAAATTTGTCCATTAAAGCAAAGGACGAAGCCAACAATAGTAGTTAAAGCAATTTGCGAGAAAACGAAAATGTCGCTACTTGAGAAGAAAAAGGCCGATAATTTTCTCCAATTTAGATATTTTGTGCGGAAATCTTCGATGAAGTGTTCAAAGCTTTTTATTTCATGAGCTTCGTTGTTGAAAGCTTTAACAAGTCTTACACTCGCTAAATTTTCTTCGATTTTATCAGTCATATTTCCTTCGCTATCATCTGTTAATCTATATCTTCTTCTAACTTCTTTAATAACAAAGAAAGAATAGATGAACATGAGTGGCAAAATGCAGATACTTACAAGAGCGATAATCCAGTTTGTAATGCATAAAAAGACAAAGCTTAACAAAACGATGTCGAGAGTGTAAATGATTAAAGCAACATCTGGTCCGAAAAATCTTCTAACAATATCTTCGTCTCTTGTACAAGTTTGAATGATATCACCATTTTTCATCCCTTTAATTTTTGAATATGGGAGGCGTTCAATATGAGAAAAGAGTAGAAGTTGTAAATTTTTACTCATTTTATTCATAAATGTACTTCTCATAATCATTCTTATAACAACATTTACTGCAGCAAGAAGAGCAAATCCAACAATAAGAATTGCAAACATCCATATATTTGAACTTAAAAATTCGATTCCACCAAAAATTGTTACGAAAAATGTGGTTAAAATGTTTACGTCGTTTCCTAAATATGAAATGTTTGGAATTGTAGAACCGATTCCACCTAAATTTTCTTGAGCTTGCAAGATATCGATTAAAATTTTATTTAAATAAGATGAAGTTATTGTGAATAAGACCGATAAAAAGGTAAGAAAAAAATAAAAGAAGTAAATAAACTTACAATCTTTAATCATCACCTGTAAAATCGACCAAAATTTTCGCATAGCAAAATCATACTATTTTTATAGTTAAAAGCAAGATTGTTTGCTATCATATTACTGGTATTTTTATTATGGATAACGAAAGAGAAACTAAGGAAATAATTGAACATAAAGAAAAAAACCCTGCAGAAACCAAATATTTTGATGGAAATAGTCCGTTAGTAGATATTGAAAATGTTGAACCGGGTGAACAAAATTTAGGCGAAAGCATTCAAGAAGACGTCCGCGAAGAAAAAAAAGAAATTAGTGAAAAGAAAAATCCTAAAAATTCTTTGTTCAAATATTTAATTTATTTAGGAATTATTTTAATCATTACTGCCTGTGTTTTATGGTACAACTTAACTCGAGAAACTATTGGCTTAAATGGTGAAACTGTATTGGTTTACGAAACTATTGGTGATGTTGCTGCAAACACCAATATTTGGTATTTTTTACTTCTAATTCTATCGGTAGTTTTCGGATTTTTTATCTCTGCTTTAATTATATGGTGCTTTGCAAGACTTTATACAAAGCATTATAAAATGCATCAAGCTGTTGCTAACTCATTAATCGGAGCTTTTTATAGCGCAATTACTCCTGGATCGAGTGGTGGACAATTCGCCCAAGTTTATGTCTTTAAAAAACAAGGTATGCCAGTTTCAAATAGTGCCTCTATCTTCGTAATGAGTTTTATTGTTTATCAAGTTTGTCTTATTGCTTTTGGTTTAATTTCTTTAATTACAAGTTTTTCTGCGATTGCAAATATTAATGTTGTGCCTATCACAATTGGCGATGTTAACATTAATATTCCTATTTGGATTTTTATTCTTTTTGGATTTGCTTTGAATTTAATTGTCATTGCTGCTTTATTCTTTATGTCTTTATCAAGAAGATTTCAAAATTTTATTTGTAATGGCGTTATAGGAATCCTTGCAAAATTAAAAATCATTAAAAATCCTGATGAAACACGTAAATCAATTCGAATTCAAGTTGAAAATTATCGTATTGAATTTAGACGTCTTCAATCAAATCTCGCTTTTACTGGTTTAATATTTTTGATTTATTGTATTTCTTTGATTAATACAAATATTCAGCCATTTTTATGTGGTTTAGCTCTCAACGCTTTTGATGCTGAAACAATGAGTAACGCTGGATTGATGTTCCAAAAATTTTACGAAAGTGTTGCTTATTCAAATTTCCATCAAATGGCAACTGGTTTATTACCTTTACCAGGAAGCGCTGGTGTTAGTGAAATTGTTTTTGGCTCATTATTTGGTCCAACAAGTCATTATTTCAGCGATTCTTTCTATACAACTGGTGGAGGAATTAACATTTTATTACTCCTATGGCGTTTTATGACTTTCTATATTCCATTTATTATAAATGGCGTAGTTGCAGCAACTTACAAAAGTAGAGGCATGCCAGTTTCTGAAAGAATTGTTCCTGTTGGAAACAAGAAAACTATGCTTACAATTCAACTTGAAACATATAACGAGAGAAAAGAAACAAGTGATATTGCTTATTCAACTCGCGTAATGGAAAGAAAAGAATTGCTTCAAAAAATGAAGTTAATAAAACCAAAACTTAAAAATAAAAAATCCACTAAAATTATCAAAAAACCTGCAAATCCTGAATTAAACAATAATGAAACTGAAAATTTGAGCGATAAAGAAGAAGGTGAAAACTGATGAATGTAGCTATTTTTTCTGACACATATTTACCAGAAATTAATGGAGTTGCAGTTAGTGTAAATTCTTTATTTACTCTTTTAAGAAAATATGGGCATAATGCTTATGTTGTTACAACAAGTAGTGAAAAAGATATTTCTTTTAAAGATAACGTTTTGCGTATTCCTGGGTTAGAACTTAAAAAGCTTTATGGTTATCGTGCATCTTTCATTTATAACGAAAAAGCTTTTAAGATTTTAAAAGATTTAAAACTTAATCTAGTTCATATCAATACTGAATTTGGAATATCTCAATTTGGCTTTATTGTTGCTTCAAAACTTGGAATTCCAAGTGTTTATACATATCACACAATGTATGAAGATTATACATATTATGCAACAAAAGGCTATTTTGATCGTTTCTCAAAACGGGCAATCAGAGAATTTGATAAAACTTGTATGAATAGGGCAACAGAAATTATTTCCCCAAGCGAAAAAACTAAAATTTATATTCGCTCGGTTGGCGTTGAAAAATATGTAAATGTCGTTCCAACAGGATTTGATTTTGAAAGATTTAGACCAACACCAGAAAGTTTAGAAAAAAGCCATGAAATTCGATTAAATCATGGATTTAAAGATAATCAAAAAATATTACTTTGTCTTGGTAGAATTGCTAAAGAAAAGAGTTTTGATATCATTATTCAAGGGTATGCTGATTATTTAGCAACTTATTCAGAGGACAAAGAAACAGTTCTTCTTTTTGTTGGAGATGGCCCAGCAAGAAAAGAATTAGAAAATTTAGTCACATCATTAAAAATTAATGATCGAGTTAAATTTATTGGAAAAGTTGATAATTCACTTGTTCCTTATTACTATCTTATGAGTACAATTTTTTTAAATGCTTCAATTAGTGAAACTCAAGGTTTGACTTTTATGGAAGCGATGGCAAGTGAATTATTGGTATTATGTCGTTTTGACAACAACCTTGTAGGAGTTATTGATAATAATAACACTGGTTTCTTTTTTCAAGAAACAAGCGATTTTAAAACTCGTTTACATCATGTGTTGTCTTTAGATGAAAAAGAGGGCGATTTAATCAAGAAAAATGCTCTTGCATCGATAGATTGTTTTTCCGAAAAGACTTTCTATAATAATATTATTGAGGTATATAAACGTGCACTTAGAAGAAGTTGGTAAAACTGAATTAATAATAAAAGAAATTAAAGATAAAGGAAGCAAAGTCATCCTTATTTTTACTAACGATGAAAAATTAAAAATATATAAAACAACCTACCTTGAATTTAATTTAGCTAGCGGAGAAGTCATTACTCCTGAACTAGGGAAAGAAATAGTTAAATTTGAAACGAAAGAAGAGATTGTTAAATATTTAAAAAACTTAATTGCGAAAAGACCTTATACTGAGAAAGGTTTGCTTAAAAAAGCATTATCGAAATTTAAAGATTATCGTCTTGTTAAAAACGCGATTAATGATTTGAAAAGTTTTAAATTAATCGATGATAAAGATTATATCGAAAATTATCTCGATTATTTTGATAAGAATAATTTTGGCCAATATTTCATTATTAACTTTTTCAGAAGTAATGGTTTAAGTGAAAAAATGATTAGCGAACTTGATTTTGATGAAGAAAACGAAAAAAGAAAAGCAAAAAATTACTTTGATAGCGTTAAAAACAAGGTTGTAAGTAATAATTTTGCAAAACAAAAGAAAAAAATATACGAAAGAATGCTTTTAAGAGGATTCAATATTGAAATTATTTTAGATGTATTGAACGAACTTAAAATCGATATTAAAGCCGAACGCGAAAAACTTGAAAGAGATTATAAAAAAGTTAAAAACAAATATTTCATGACGAATGACGTTAAACTTGATGCAAACGCTAAAATTGTAAATAAACTTATCGATAAAGGTTATAATCTTGATGATATTAACGAAATAATCGAAAAAGATAGTGATTTTGAAAAAGAAGAAGGAGTAAAACTTGATGATTAAAGATTTAAAAGATGGAATGAGTGTTAGTGATGTCTTTTTGGTAAAAGATTTCACAAAAAGAGTTACTTCCGCTGGTCTTAATTATTTAACTATTACTCTTCAAGATTCAAGTGGTGTAATTGATGCGAAAAAATGGGAAATCGCAGCTAACGATTTAGACATTATTAAAATTGGATCGGTCATCAAAATTCATGGTGAAGTATTAGATTATAAAAATAAACTTCAAATTAAAGTATTGAAAGTTGAAAAAGTTGATTCTGATGATGAAAGTTTGAAAAATCTTTTGATAGAATCACCTGTTCCTAAAGAAGTTTTAATTCAAAAGTTTAGAAATATATATTCAAGTGTTAAAAATCCTGATTGTAGAGCGCTTTTGGATGAAATTTTTAAGAAATACTATGATAAATTTTTAGATTATCCTGCTGCCGTTAAAAATCATCATGAATTTTATCATGGATTAATTTATCACACAGTTTCGATGTGTGAAATTGCAGATTTTATTGCTTCACATTACGAAAACATTAATCGTGATTTATTAATAAGTGGTTGTATTCTTCATGATATTGGAAAAGTTGTGGAATTATCTGGTCCAGTCGCTACAAAATATACTGATGAAGGCAATTTGCTTGGTCATTTAACAATCGGAATGTCGATTGTTCGAGAAGCGGCTGAAAAATTAAATATTAAAAGCGAAGTTCCTATGCTTTTAGAACATATGATTTTATCTCATCATGGAAAATTAGAATTTGGTGCAGCGGTTTTGCCGTCAACAAAAGAAGCTTTGCTTCTTTCTATGATTGATGACATGGACGCTAAAATGATGATGCTTGAGAAAGCTTATGAGAACGTAAAAGAAGGGGAATATACTGAACGATTGTTTGCCCTAGATAATAGAGCTTTTTATAAAAGTAGAGATTAAAAATTAATGGTGAAGCACATCGCTTCACCATTTTAATTTGTGTAAAAATACCATTTTTGTAGATTTTGTAAAAATAAAAAACCCGGAAATTCATGCATTTTTCCTAAGGATTTATATATTTTTTCGGAACTTTTTAATTATTTCTAGAACTTTTGATCATTTTTCCTAGGAATTTTGATTTTTTGCTAGTTTTTGAAATTAAGTTTTTTATCTTTTTAAATTAAAAGAGCCGGGAATTCCGACTCTAATTTATTAAAGCTTTTCTTTGATTTCCGCTGCAATTGAAGGAAGATTTACATCTTTTAATTGCTTTAATTCAAGCTTGAATCCATCAGTTGCTTTATATCTAGGTATGACATGAACATGGAAATGCTGAACTTCTTGACCAGCAGCTTCTTTACAATTTATTAAAATGTTAACGCCTTTAGCACCAAGTTGTTCCATTTGAACTTGTCCAATTCTTTGAGCAACATTCATAACTTTATTCATAACATCTTTTGGAGTAGATAGAAAGTTAGAGTAGTGAGCTTTTGAAATAACAAGTGCATGACCATATGTAACTGGATTTACATCTAAAAAAGCCATTACATCATCATCTTCATAAAGCTTTGCACATGGAATAATTCCTTGCACTATTTTACAAAAAATACAATTTGCATCAAATGCCATAAAAGTCTCCTTTTAGAAAAAAAGCCAACAAAAGTGGCTTTTTTCAATTTTTATTCAAATAAGTCTGGGTAAGTTGAATTGAAGTAATCATATATATCTTGATCATGGTAATTGATATTACATTGTTTAAGATAATATGTGATTGCATTTGTTGTATATGTATCACCGCTTGCAAGAGTATATCCAATTGTTCTTGCTTTGTTTTCTCTAGCAACTTTGACTTCTTTGGAGTCATCTTCGCTAATAGAAACAAGGTTTGGAGTTACGATATCTTCGATTTCAACAAGATAGTAGTTTGTTCCATCTTCCCAAATAATAGCGTTAGAGTCAGCATCATAACTATTTTTTCTTAAATAGGATTTGCCAGTTGCGCTATTTTTATAGATGTAGTTGCCATAATAGTTTCCTTCAGCACTACGTGAATTGTTCCATTCGTTAACTAAACCAAAGCTATATAAGCTATTTTTGAGAGTATCTGGAAGAGTACTATCATCTCTTGTTTGCCAACCTGCTGTAGTGAAATCTTCAACTAAAATTTCATCAGTTTTGATTGTAAATCCAACGATTGGATCGTAATTATATGAATCAATTGTTGTAAATGTTGTGAAATTTGTTGAATTATTTGTTGCTGAATCATTTGTTAATGTTGAATATTGTTCAATTAAATCAGCATATTCACTATTTTCATAATATGTGAAGTATTTTTCATTAGCTTCTTGTGTGCCATAGCTTTGATAATATGAATCATCGAAAGCATCGCCACTTGGATCTTTATGACCATCAAGTCCTGCACTTGGATTTTTTGCAGTAGGATTACCGAATGCATGTTGAGCTAATGTTTGAGCCGCTTCATTTTCAGCAGTTTTATAATGAACACCCTTCCAAGCAGCTGATAAGATATCAAATTGTTGATCGGTTGTAAGTTCTGAATTTCCTTCTAAATATGTTTCTGTAAATTCATTTACTAAAGTTGAAGCATTCTTTTCGGAGTTATCTGCGATAGAGATATAGTTAACTCTTCTTGATTGAGTATTACCGATTGCGGAATATTGTTGTTCAAAAATGTACTGTTCAACAAGTAAATTTTGAATAATATCAGGCATAATAGTGTTATTGATGTAATCCAAATAATATTCAATGTGTAATACATCTTTAATTTTGTTTCTGCCTTCAGTAGAAGTTGTGTTGTAACTTCCATCAATTAAAACACCGTTTGTTAATCCGTGGTAATCATCTGTTTCTTTAAAACCGATGAATTCCTTGTTTTCAGGATCATAATCATAGTGTTCTTCGTAAGTTGGGTTTACATAAAGAATTTCTTCAAGATTTTCGCCATCTTGTAATGGAAGAGCAACATTATAAAGTTGTTCGTAAATATTTCTTGCGAATAAAACTTCATAGAAACGATTGTTTCTCTTATAATTTGTCGCATTTGCTTCGCCCCAAAGAGTTGAAACGACTTGTGAATCAATAATATTCTTAATTGAATTTAATCTTGTTTCGAAATCAGCTTTGGAAGGAGCGGTTTCGGATAAAGTTAATCTGTATCCTGAAACTTGCCAATCATTGTAAGCAGGGTGAGTTTCGATAAAGTGTGTTTTACCAGCATCATCGACATCGTCATAACCGACTAAAACAACTTTATATCCGTTTGCATCATCTTGTTGAACTTCAAAATTACCAATAACTTCCCTTGCGATTGCATCATTTAAAATTGCCGAAACATCACTTTCGTAGTTATCGGAATTTTTAATCAAATCATAGATAACATCAAGTGTGTTATGGTCGATTTGAATATTTTCAGTTCCGGTTGTTAATGGATCATTTCCGGTTGGGAATTGAGCTGTAACTTTACCACAAGAAGCGAGGAGTAGCGTTGATGTTGCTAATGTTAATAATAATGTAGTCTTTTTCATATCTTTTCTACCTCGTTAGTTTTGTCCACCAGCTGTAATTTCATCATATGCAGGATTGTAACCAGGAGCACCTTTTTGATATAAGCTTGGGTTTCCAAAATCTGCAGCTAAAATTTCTGGGAGCAACATATATTCTCTTTGTCTTGTTTGTTGAACAATTGAATTTGCATAATTCATCCAACTATCTTCTAATGTTTGAGCAGCAGAATCAAGAGCAGTTCTTGTTTCTTTTGCGATATAATTGTCAACCATTTGTTGGATATCTTGGTCGGCAATTTTATTTAATTGAACAGCATTGTCTCTGTTTAACCATTTATAGGTATCGTATGTATCGATTGCTGTACGAATATTTTCACTTAATGTACTAACACGATTTGTTAATGTTTGGACAGGAGTGTTAATTTGTGTATCTAAAGTGACTTTAGAAGTTTGAACATATGTTTGTTTTGGGAGTAAAACATTGTTTTCAGTATAGTTAGGTGCTGTACTAGTCCAATATGGACGACCTGTTGAAGAATCGATTTGGTCAGTATCCTTTGGCGAAACTGGTGCGTAATATTCTTCAATAGAAGCTTTCCATGGATTTTCGGTTTCGGCAGAACCACCATTGACATCAAAAGCAGATCTTTCAATAACGATTAAATGGATACCTGAAGATGATTCTTGATTTCTGACAACCATAATTGGATTGCCGTTTTGATCGCAAAGAACATTTTTGGTTTCGCCATTAATTGTGATTGGTTGGAATTTTTTCAATTGATCTTCAGATAATTCTGCATATCTTTCGCCTGTAGTTTGATAGTGGCCATTATCGTCAACATCGCTAAAAACTTTATTGCCAGAGACTGAATCGGTTCTAGTATACATTGCATGTTGGTTAGAACCTTCAACATAAGGATTTTCGTAAGCGAGCCAATTAGAGACATCACCTGATAGTTCACTTTTAAGAGGCAATCTTTCATCAGTAATAAATCCGATATTTCTATTTTGGAAGTATTTATTGAAATAAATATTTCTTGGGAAGTAGTTTGCATCTCCACCATAAACGCTTTGACCGGTTGATGGACTTGTTTCGACATTTCTAACTTCTTCTAATCTATCAATAACTTCATAAGGAATCCATGTAACACCAAAATCAGTTAATCCTTGTTCAACAGATTCAGGAATATGAAGATTATCTCTTTTTTCTTTATAATTAGAATCTTTTTGGTAATCGGTTTGATCTTTTAAAAGTAAATCATATGTATAAATTCCGAGTTTGAATTCGTTAACAAACGATTCTTCGTTATCCATGATGTATTCGCCACCAAGTTTTTCTCCATTGCTTCCAGTATTTCCACTAGAATCATCTGTATAGGAGTTTGCGACAGATGAGAAGGAATTATTACCAGTTAAAGCAGTGAAGACTTGATAAATCTTGTGTGCGTTATCGCTGGAAATTTGACCACGAGCATAACCGTAATCATCGCTTGCGTCAACTTGAATTAATATATGTCTAATGTGATAAGGAACTTGTTTTTGGATGTAGCCGTTTTCACCATATAAAAGATTATAGGTGTTTTGCATTTCCTGCTCAGCTGTTGAAGCATTTGTGTCTCTTTGATAATCATTAAATCTTTCAAAATATTGTTCTTCAACAGTAGTTTGCATTGCTTCATATTGTTTTTGTAAGAATAATTCTTGCTCTCTTTCAGCGGTTGTTAAATCATCGCCAGTAATTTGTCCTTGAAGATATTCGTCCCAACTTTGTCCATTGTTATCAGCTGTTTCTTGCTCATTTTTAACAGCATCAGTCGCTTCTCTGTCAACAGTTGATTTAAATTCAGCAAGGTCACCGCCTTCTTCGAATGCAAGTCTAATTACTACTTCGTTGAGAGCGTCATAAAAAGTAGCAGCATGTTCGTTTCTATTTTCATTTAAATATCTATCAATAATTTGACCTGTACTGATATTAAATTGGTTTCCGTTATAGGTGTAGGTAAGAATATACCCCTCTGAACTACTTGTTACTGAACTACAACCTGAAAGGGAAATTGTGGCTAATGCAGCCAAAGCTAAGCTTATCGATTTCTTTCTTTTGATCATAATCAATCCTTTCACATAAAAAATATTGCTAAAAATAATTAGCGTTTATAATTTTATACTATAAGTATAAATTTAACAACAATGAATATTTGGACAATTTCGAAGAATTTTTGTATTTGCTTTACGAGTTGTAATTTAAAAAGTATTTTTATCGTAAAAAAATTACGATTTCGTTGAAATATTACGAAAATAATTTATAATTAATAATATTAAAAGGAAAAAATAATATGTTAGTTAAATTTAAGTGTAAAAATTTTAAAGGATTTAAAGATTTGTTAACTTTCGATTTAAAGAGTCGCGAATATAATTTTAATGAAGAGATTATTAAAAATGGAGTTATAAATAAAGCAATTATTTATGGCAAAAATGGTAGTGGGAAATCCAATTTAGGCATAGCCTTATTTGATATAATTCATCATTTGACCGACAAACAAAGATTACCTCAAAATTACATGTTTAATTATTTAAATTTATCATCCAAGGAGAGTTTTGCTGAATTCGAATATGAATTTAAATTTGGAAAAGATTATCTTGTTTATTCATACAGAAAGCAAAATGTCGATCTTTTAATTTCTGAAAAATTAACTTTTAATAATAAATTAATTATTGATTATGATTTTTTTGACAATGAAAAAAGATTTATAGACACTAGTGTAAAAAAAGATTTAAATATAAATTTAATTGATAATAAACTCTCTATAATCAAGTATATTTATCGAAATACACCAGAAGAAATTAATAGTCCGATTACAAAACTTGTTAAATTTGTTGAAGGCATGCTTTGGTATAGAAGTTTAAGCGATGGAAATAATTATGCAGGATTTTTAAATGGGAGCGCTTCGCTAGATGAAGCATTATATTTAAATGGCAAAATTCATGAGTTCGAGAATTTTTTAAAAACTGTTGATTTGGAGTACAAACTTAAATTTTTATCTTCGCCAAACGGTCACCAACTGTTTGTTGATTTTGGTTCAGGAAAGATTGCACCTTTTTCGACAATAGCTTCTATAGGAACAAATACACTTTATTTATTTTTCTATCGGAAACAATTTTTTGATAAGGTAACTTTCCTTTTTATTGATGAATTTGATGCTTTTTTGCATTATGAAGCGGCTGAAAATATTATAAAATTTTTAAACGAACAATATAATTGTCAAAGTTTACTTACAACACACAATACTTATTTTATGAAAAACGAGTTAACTCGCCCTGATTCCTGTTTTATCATTTCGAATAATCAAATTAAAAGTTTAGTGAATTGTACTAATAAAGAGATAAGAGAAGCTCACAATCTTGAAAAAATGTATATAAATGGTGCTTTCCATGGTTGAACAAAATATTTTATTTATAGTTGAAGGCGAAAATAAGGAAAAAGCTTTTTTTGAGAAAATCTCGGGAGAATTTGGTTTAAATTCTGCTATTTACGCTTATAAAACAAACATTTATGCATTGTATAGTGAAATGAAATCATACGATTTTAATGCTGATATTATTTCAATTTTAAAAACGAAAGCAAGAAAAGAAGAACTTACAATTTTAAATAAAAAATTTGCTTATATATATTTGATTTTTGATTATGAGATTCAACATAATACATCACATGGCGACTTCGAATTTAATAAAGTACAAATTAATGCTGATAAAATAAAAGAAATGGCTGATTATTTTGTTAATGAAACCGATCCGACGATTGGAAAACTGTATATAAATTTTCCGATGTTTGAATCTTACAAAGACATTGATGATTTCAATGACGAAAGTTTTGCAAATAGAATTTGCTTATTTAAGGACATACAAAAATATAAAGAAAAAGTAGGATGTAGGAAGATAGCTAATACAAGAATTGACAAGATGAAAAGTGATGAATTTAAAGCTTTATCACTTCTTAATTTAAAAAAATTAAACTTTCTAATGAAAAATGTTTTCGAAAAACCTAATATTAATTCCTATCGAAATTTTAAAATGAGAGATTTAGTTCAAAAGGAAAATGAATTTGTTTTTAGTGAAAAACATTTTGTTAGTGTCATTAATACCTCTTGTCTATTTATAGTTGATTATTTTGGCTTGATTAATTCTTTTTACGACTCACTGTAATTAAAATCATCTTTTCGGGATTATATTTTACGTATTTAAATTATCAAATTATTTTATTCTTAAACTTAATTGGTTTAAAATATGTTGCTTGAGGAATAACTATGGATGTTTTAGAGATAAAAGATTTACATGTTACTGTTGAAAACAAAGAAATTTTAAAAGGGTTAAATTTAATTATTAATAAAGGCGAAAAAGTGGCGTTACTTGGCCCTAATGGACATGGAAAAAGTACCTTACTTAACGCAATTATGGGCAATCCTCGCTATAAAATTACTAAAGGTGAAATTTTATTAAATGGTGAAAATGTTCTCGAGATGAAAGTCGACGAAAGAAGTAGAAAAGGACTATTTTTAGCTTTCCAAAATCCAGTCGAAATCCCTGGAGTTATTAGTGCTGATTTTTATAAAAGTGCCATTCAAGAACATAGCGAAAAACGTGTTTCTTTGTATCAATTTTATAAAGTTTTAGATGATGCTTCAAAAGAAGTTAAAATACCTTTTGAAATGTTCAATCGTCCACTTAATGATGGATTTAGTGGTGGTGAAAAGAAAAGAAACGAAATTTTACAAATGATGCTTTTAAATCCAAAAATTGCGATGCTTGACGAAATAGATAGTGGACTTGATGTTGATGCAATTAACACTGTTAGTGAATGTATCAATAAACAATTTGAAGAAAATGGCACAGGATTTTTAATTATTTCTCACTACGCACGTCTTTTTGAATTAATTAAACCTACAAGAAGTGCGGTTATTATTAATGGAAAAGTTGTTTTAGAAGGTGGTCCTGAGGTCTATAAACGTATTGATAAAGAAGGATACGAGTGGATTAAAGATGAACTTAATATTTCAATTGAAAACGAAAACGAAAAAACAATGAATCAAGTTTCAATTGGAGTTTGTGCTACAAAAGAGATTATTAAAAATGAAAAGTAATTCTAATAATTTCATATCTTTTTTAAACGAAAAAGAGCAAATTTTAAATGTCAAAAAAGATGAAGTTTTAAACATAAATCTTGTTGATGTTTTTGATGCAAATTTAGATATTTTTCTTCAAGAAAATAGTGTTTGCAATTTGCGTATTTTTTATAAAAACGAAAAAAATAGTTTAGTTTTGCACGGAAATTTAACAAAAAACTCAGTTTTAAATATTTATTTTGCTGATTTTTCAAGTGGTGATTCAACACTTTCAAGTAACGTTATTCTTCTTGATGAAAATGCAAAATCTAGCTTTAAATTTTCTTCTTTAACAAAAAATGAAGACCACAAAAAATATTCAATTTCTTTTTCTCATATTGGTGAAAAAACTGTTTCTGAACTTGAAGGATATTCAGTAAATATGAATTCTTCAAGATTAAAAGTAGAAGGCGTTTCTCACATTGAAAAAGATTCAATCAAATCTAAAGCAAGTCAAAAAATTAGATCAATTCTTTTTGATGAAACAAGCTCAGCTATCGCAAATCCTATTTTAAAAATTGATTGCGATGATATTGAAGCAAATCACGCTTGCGCTATTGGTAGTTTAAATGATGATCATCTTTTTTATTTATTAAGTAGAGGAATTCCTCTAAATGATGCAAAAAAACTCATAACTTATGGATATTTAAATCCAATTGTTCATTATTTTGATGAAGAAGATCAAAAAGAGTTAAAAGAATTAATAGAGGGAGGAATTTAAAATGTTTGATGTAAAAAAGATTAGAAAAGACTTCCCGATGCTTGATGGAACTAAAAAAAGTGCCAATAACAAGCCATTAATTTATTTTGATAACGCTGCAACAACTTTTAAACCATATTCAGTTATTGAAGCATGTGATGAATATTATAAAAACGAATCAGTAAATGCCCATCGTGGAGATTATGATGTAGCTTATAAAGTTGATTCAAAAATTGATGAAATTAGAGAAAAAGTTGCAAAATTTTTTAACGCTAAAAAAATCGAAATTGTTTTTACTAGTGGTTGCTCAATGAGCATGAATCTTGTTGCATTTGGTTATGGTTTTAAATATCTAAAAGAGGGCGATGAAATTTTGCTTACTGAAGCAGAACATGCAAGTAATGTTTTACCTTGGTTTAAAGTTAGTGAACTAACTGGTGCCAAAATTCGATATATTCCTTTAACAAATGAAGGTCGATTAACTCCTGAGAACCTTAAAAAAGTAATGAATGAACATGTAAAAGTCGTAAGTGTTGCTCAAGTCACTAATGTATTGGGTTTTAAAAATGACATTAAAGAATTATCTAAAATTGCTCATGAATTTGGTGCGATTTTAGTTTGTGATGCTGCTCAAAGTGCACCTCATATGAAAATTGATGTTAAAGATTTAGATTGTGACTTTATGTGTTTAAGTGGACACAAAATGTGTGGACCAACTGGAATTGGTGTTTTATATGGGAAATATGATCTTTTAAAAATCACTGATCCTTTTATGACAGGAGGTGGAGATAACGCTCGCTTTGATATGTGTGGAAACGTTGCTTATCTTGAACCACCTGCAAAGTTTGAAGCTGGCACCATGAATATTGCTGGAATTTATGGACTTGGCGCTGCAATTGATTATTTAAGTGCTATCGGAATGGATGAAATTGAAAAATATGAAATAGAACTTCATGATTATGCAATTTCTAAACTTAAAACAATAAAAGATTTAATCATTTATAACGAAACTGCGGATAGTGGAATTATCACGCTCAACTATAAAGGTGTCTTTGCTCAAGATGAAGCCAGTTATTTAAACAGTCATGGAATTTGTGTAAGAAGTGGTGAACACTGCGCAAAACTTTTAAAAGATATCTTAAAAGTACCAGCAACGGTTAGAGTTAGTTTATATTTTTATAACACTAAAGAAGAAATTGATGCTTTATATGAAGCGCTTAAAAATGGAGGTAATTTTCTAGATGCCTATTTCAATTAGTCCTCAAATGATGAGAGAAATCATCATGGATCATTACAATAATCCAATTAATAAAAAAGTTCCTAGTGATTTAAATGGTTATAAATCTATTAGAATGGATAGTGATTCATGCATTGATGACATTACAATTTATTTAAAAATTGTTGATGATAAGATAGTTGATGCTTCTTTTGATGGAGTAGCTTGCACAATTTCAACTGCAAGTACTGATATTTTATGTGAACTCATTAAAGAAAAAAGCACTAAAGACGCTTTATATATTGTCGAACAATATAAAAATATGATTTATGAAAAAGAATTTGATGATTCTGTTTTAGATGAATTAATTGTTTTTATTAATACTCATAAACAAGCAGCACGTATTAAATGCGCAACTCTTGGATCAAATGGAATCGAAGATATAATTGATGGAAAAAGCGATAAGTAATTATGGATGAGAAAGAAAAGATAAATTTAAAAGAAGATAAAGAATATCAATATAACTTTAAAGATAAAGTTGATAGCATTTTTTCAACTGGTAAAGGAATTAATGAAGAAGTTGTAAAAGAAATTTCGCGTGCCAAAAACGAACCAGAATGGATGTTAAATTTTAGACTTGATGCTTATCGTAAATTCGTTAAAATGCCTTTTCCAAACTTTGGACCAGATGTTACAAATTTAGATTTTGATAGTTTTACTTATTTCACGCGTTATGCAAAAGGCGACAAAACAAACTGGGAAGAAGTTCCAGAAACAATTAAAAATACATTTAAAAAACTTGGTATTCCTGAACAAGAACAAAAATATTTAAGTGGAGCTGCCACTCAATATGAATCTGAAATGGTTTATCACAATATGCTTAAAGAAGTCGAAGAAAAAGGCGTTATTTTTCTTTCCACTGATATGGCACTTAAACTTTATCCTGATTTAGTTAAGAAATTTTTTGGTACAGTTGTGCCAGTTGCTGATAATAAATTTTCAGCATTAAATGGAGCAGTTTGGAGTGGAGGAAGTTTTATTTATGTTCCAAAAGGTGTAAAACTTGAAAAACCTCTTCAATCTTATTTTAGAATTAACAACGAAAAAACTGGACAATTTGAAAGAACTCTGATTGTTTGCGATGAAGGAAGTGATGTGCATTATGTTGAAGGATGTACCGCTCCAATTTATTCAAAAGAATCACTTCATGCTGCAGTTGTTGAAATTATTGTCATGAAAGGTGCAAAATGTCGTTATTCAACTGTTCAAAATTGGTCGAATAATATCGTAAATTTAGTTACTAAAAGAGCTTATGTTTATGAAGATGGCATAATGGAGTGGATTGATGGAAATATTGGTAGTCAAATCAATATGAAATATCCTGCATGTGTCTTAAAGGGTGAAAGAGCAAAAGGAATTTGCATTTCAATTGCAGTTGCTGGAAAAGGTCAATTCCAAGATGCAGGAGCAAGAATGATTCACGAAGCGCCAAACACTACAAGTTCAATCATTTCTAAATCGATTGTTAAAAATGGTGGTATTTCCAACTATCGTGGAACTTGCAGAATTAAAAAAGAAGCAATTAACTCTAAAGCTCATGTTGAATGTGACACATTAATTCTTGATTCAATCTCTAAATCAGATACTATACCAAAGAATGAATGCCACAATAATTCTAGTTTCTTAGAACACGAAGCAACAGTTAGTAAAATCAGCGAAGATCAATTATTCTATCTGATGAGTAGAGGAATTAGCGAAAAAGATGCTACTCAAATGATTATTATGGGATTTATTGAACCATTCTCAAAAGAATTACCAATGGAATATGCAGTTGAGCTTAATCAACTTATTAAAATGGATATGGAGGGAAGTGTTGGTTAATGATTAATTACGATTATGATGTAATTGTAGTTGGTGGAGGTCACGCAGGATGTGAGGCTTCTTTTGCATGCGCCCATCGAGGCGACAACACTTTATTGATTACTTTAAATATAAAAATGGCGGCCAACATGCCTTGCAACCCTTCGATTGGCGGAAGTGCTAAAGGAATTGTAGTCCGTGAAATTGATGCTCTTGGCGGCATGATGGGTAAAATATGTGACCAAGAATATCTTCAAATGAAGATGTTAAATACTAAAAAAGGACCTGGTGTTCAATGTTTAAGGGCTCAAGCTGATAAAAAAAGATATCCTCACCACATGCAAGAAGCGCTTTTAAATACTAAAAATTTAACAGTTATCGAAGGTGAAGTTAAAAAAGTGCTTCATGATGAAGAAAAAGTAATTGGTGTTGTTTTAGATAACGGCAAAGAAATATATGGAAAAGCGATAGTTCTTGCAACCGGAACATATATGGACAGCGAAATATTAAGAGGACACACTAAAATTTCGGCAGGACCTGATGGAGAAAAACCAAGTGTAGGATTAAGTGATTCATTAAAAGAAATGGGTTTAAAACTTCAAAGATTAAAAACCGGAACTCCACAAAGAATCGCAAAAGAATCGATTGATTTCTCAAAAACCGAGATTCAATATGGAAATGTTGAAGATCAAGCTTTTAGTTACGAAACTCATTCATTTATTCCTTTAAAAGATCAAATTCCATGCTGGTTAATTTATACAACTCCAAAAACACATGAAATTATTCGTGCAAATTTAGATAAAAGTGCAATGTATGGAGGGCTTGTAACAGGTGTTGGACCAAGATATTGTCCTTCAATTGAAGATAAAATCGTTAGATTTTCTGATAAACCTCGTCATCAATTGTTCCTAGAACCTGAAAGTTATGATACTAATTCAATTTATCTTCAAGGTTTTTCAACAAGTATGCCAGAGGATGTTCAAATAGAAATGGTTCATTCTTTACCAGGTCTCGAAAATGCAAAAATTTTAAAATATGCTTATGCGATTGAATATGAGGCGCTTGAAAGTGATGAATTTGATGTTTCATTAATGACCAAAAAACGGAAAGGTTTATTTATTAGTGGCCAAATTTGCGGCACAAGCGGATATGAAGAAGCCGCAGGATTAGGTTTAATAGCTGGAATTAACGCTTCTAAATATATCCATGGCGAAGAACCTTTTGTTCTTAAAAGGGATGAAGCTTATATTGGTGTAATGATTGATGATTTAATTACCAAAGGCACAAAAGAACCTTATAGATTATTAAGTAGCAGAGCTGAATATCGTTTACTTTTAAGAAGCGATAACGCTGATCTTAGACTTACTGAATATGGTCACCAACTTGGTTTAATTAGCGAAGAAAGATATCAAAAATTCGTTGAAAAGAAGGAAAAAATGCATAAAATTGCTGAAATTCTTGATAAAACATATTTTGGTGCAACAAGTAATATTAACTCTTATTTAACTTCGCTCGGCTATGAAAAACTTTCTAGCGGCGTTAAAGGAACCGATATTTTAAAAAGAAATGGTGTTTCCTATCATGAACTTAAAAATTATTTACCAATTAATGAAGATTTAAAACTTGATAATTTAAGTGAATTTGAGTTGGAAGTCATGATTAAGTATCAGGGATATATTGAAAATGAAAGAAAAGAGGCACAAAAATTTAGAAAATTGGAAAATATTAAACTTTCCAAAGATATTGATTATCTAAATATGGATGGTTTAAGACTTGAAGCGAGACAAAAATTAGATAAAGTTAAACCTGATACATTAGGTCAAGCAAGTAGAATTAGTGGAGTAAATCCTAGCGATATTTCTGTTTTGGTATTAAATTTAAAAAAAGTGAAAGATTATGTTAATAAATGATTTAAAAAATATAGATTTTCTTAAAGAACTTGATGAAAATAAACTTTTTTTGTTGGAAAAATACCAAAATTTAACTTTAGAAATGAATAAAGTTATGAATTTAACTGGCAATGATACTCCTGAAGAATTCGCAACAAAAAATGTTTTAGATTCATTACTATTAATTAAATATTTGGATTTTGATATTAAAGGAAAAAATATTATTGATATCGGAAGTGGGGCAGGTTTACCAGGTATTCCCCTTGCTATTTATTTTCCTGAAACGAATTTCTATTTATTAGAACCAATTAAAAAAAGATGTAATTTCTTAAATAAAGTTGTCGAGGAACTTTCATTGAAAAATGTAGTAGTTATTAATGGACGTGCTGAAGAATTAGTAAAAGAAAAAAGATCTTTTTTTGATGTTGCAACCGCTCGAGCAGTGTCTAGTTTAAACATACTTTTAGAGCTTGCAATGCCTTTAGTTAAAATTGGTGGCATTTTTATCTCCTATAAGGGTAAAAATTACGAAAAGGAGTTAATTAGTAGTAAATTAGCACTTAACGAGTTGAATTCTAGTAGTAAATTAGTAGTAAATTGTGTAGTTCCAAATACTAATGATGAGAGAAGTTTTTTATTTTTTGAAAAAAAAGAAGAAATTTCTAACAAATATCCAAGAAGTTATAGTTTAATAAAAAAGAGACCTTTATGAGTTGGATTATTTCGATTGTTAATCAAAAAGGCGGTGTAGGAAAAACAACGACCGCTATAAATTTAGCTTCTTCTTTGTCAAATTTTGGGAAGAAAGTTTTAATAGTGGATTTTGATGCCCAAGGTAATAGTTCAAGAGGTTATGGAATTGATATTTCATTATTAAATAAAACAATTTACGAAGCTCTTATTGGAAAATATGATATTAATGCTATTATAAAGAAGACATTAGTTAAAAATGTTGATGTTGCACCAGCAAATTTGAGATTATCTAATTTTGAAAGTGAAACTGTCGGAACAACTCAAGAACCATTTAAAATTCTTAAAAATGCTTTATCAAAACTTACTAAAAATTATGATTTTATCTTAATTGATTGCCCACCAAGTTTAGGACTTTTGTCAATTAATGCTTTAAGCGCATCAAATTCAGCTTTAATCCCAGTTCAATGTGAATATTTTGCAATGGAAGGATTAGCACAAGTCTTAGCAATTATTAAAAGAGTGCAATCTTCCTATAATCATGACCTTGAAATTGAAGGATTTTTGCTGACAATGTATGAAACTCGTTCAACTTTAGGTAAAGAAATCGTTAGTCAAGTACGTGGACTTTTTAGAGAAAATACATTTAATGTCGAAATTCCACGTAATATTTCAATTAGTGAATCAAGCGGAAAAGGTATTCCGGTAAATTTATATAAGCCAACCAGTGCTGGAGCAAGAGCTTACATGCAACTTGCAAAGGAGATTTTAGAAAATGAAAGCAGAAGAAAAGAAGAACGGAACCGTTCAAAGTGACTTAAAAACTTTAATTGAACGTTTCTCAAAAAATGATGTTATCAGCGACATCGACAAAAATTATCAAAGAGAAAATGTTAAATATTTAACATATGATGATATTGTTGATAATGCATTTATTAAAGAAGCAAAAATCGATAAAGAAACTATCAAAAACATCGAAAAATCTATCATTGAAAGAGGTATTTATAATCCTTTAATTGTTAGAGAAAGCAAAAAAGGAAAATATGAAGTAATTATTGGTAGAAAAAGATGGCTTGCTTCTAAAAAACTTGAATATAAAAAGATCCCTGTAATTATTAAAAATTACGATGATCAAGAAACATTATTAATTCTTCTTTGCGATGCAAGGGAAAATAAAAACTTTAATCCAATCGAAATTGCTTTAGTTATAAAACATTTAGCTGAAGATTTTGGTTATAAAATGAAAGATATTGCTGATATTATGCATGTTTCTACTGGTCAAGTAAGTAATTATATTTCCTTATTATCTATGCCAGAAGATGTTATTTATGATATCTCAACAAATAAACTTTCATTTGGTCACGCAAAAGCTATTTCTAGACTTAAAGAAAAAGATATCAAAACAATTATTAAAAAGATTTATGCTTATAATTTAAGCGTTAGAGATACTGAAAAACTCGCATTTAATCTTGAAGACAAAAATTTAAAGATCAAAAAAGATTATGTTATTAGAAAGAAAGATAAAAGTATTATTATCAAGATTAATAACGATGTAAATTTTGATAAAATCTACAAAAAAATCTCGGAATTTTTAAAAAAAGAAATATAAATTTGAAAATTAGTATATAATAAAATTGCTTCAGGGACGGTGAGATTCCGTATTGGTGGTAAACCCCACGAGAGTTAAAACTCAGAACTAGCGAAATTCTAGTGGCAGCAGTTAAAGTCTGATATAAAGAAGTGATATATAACTTTTTTAGGACCTGGAGTGTTTGGAGGTCCTTTTTTTATGAATATTTCAAGAAGAAAAGTAATTAATTACATTTCTCAAACCGCTATTTTTGGTGGACTGGCTGCAATTTTATATTGCGTGCCAGGATTACAATTTCAATTACCATTTGTGGCACCAGGATTTATGTCGATTCACCTTGATGAAATTCCTATTTTAATCTCATCGTTTGCATATGGTCCATTACTTGGAGTTTTTGAAATAATTTTAAAAACTTTAATCAAACTTCCAATGACTAGCAGTCTTTGTGTTGGAGAACTTGGTGACATGCTATATTCATTTGCTTTTATTATTCCTGCCGCATTAATTTATAAGAAAAATAGAACTATTAAAGGCGCAGTAATTGGTCTTGCGGTTGGTGTTTTATGTAACTTATTTATGACAACTATCGTAAATTTATATACAATTTTTCCATTTTATAAATTTGTATATGGATTTGAGGATGGTTATATAGCAGCTGCGTTTAATGCAATATTTAATTGGGGAATCGTAAATGATTTAGATCCTCGAATAGCAATTTTACTTATTCCTTTTAATATAATTAAAGATGCAATAGTGGTTGGAGTAACATTTATTTGTTATAAGCCTCTAAGATTTATCTGCGAAAAAGTCTATAAATATTAAAAAGAAGAAAAAAACTCTCCAATTGAGGAGAGTCATTTTTTTAAATTTTATATATCTTATTCTTTTTCGATAGCACCAACTGGGCAATTTCCAGCAGCATCGTCGAAATCAGCATCTGCGAGTTCACCAACAACTGTTGCTTTACCTTCATCATCGAAAGCAAATGTATCTGGATAGCTTCCAACACATAAACCGCAACCGATGCAAGCTTCTTTGTTTACTTTAACTTTAACTGACATTTCCCTTAACCTCCGATAACTTATTTTATCAATTATATTGTTTTTTACAAGTCTTTTTGGCTATTTATAGGTTCAAAAATTATGAAAATTTATTGGCAAAAATTCGATAAAATTCATTAATTTTTGTTATAAATTAATCTTTAATAATATATAAATGTTTTAATATGAAAATAATTCATAATTTTAATACTTAAATTTGGTAATAATTACTGATTTAACCAAATGTAAACCCTTACAATGACAAAAATTGATAAAAAAACGCAAAAAAATAGAAAAAAACACATATTTATTATGTTTAATTTGAAGTTAAATTGTTATATACTATTAACGGTAAAATTCTTAAGGAGGAATTTATAAATATGGCTATTAGAGTAGCAATTAATGGATTCGGAAGAATCGGACGTCTTGCATTCAGACAAATGTTCAGAGCAAAAGGATATGAAATCGTTGCTATTAACGATTTAACAGATCCAAAGATGTTAGCAAACCTTTTAAAGTATGACTCAGCTCAAGGTAGATATGCTTTAGCAGACAAAGTTACATCAACAGATCACTCAATCATTGTCGATGGCGATGAAATCGAAATCTTAAGTGAAAAAGATGCAGCAAATCTTCCATGGAAAAAGCTTGGTGTTGATGTTGTCTTAGAATGTACAGGTTTCTACACAAAGAAAGAAAAAGCAATGGCACACATCAATGCAGGTGCTAAAAAAGTTATCATCTCTGCTCCAGCAGGAAACGATTTAAAGACAATCGTTTATGGTGTTAACGAACATACATTAACAACAGATGATCAAATCATCTCAGCAGCTAGCTGTACAACAAACTGTTTAGCTCCTATGGCAAATGCATTAAATCAACTTTATCCAATTCAATCTGGTATCATGACAACAGTTCACGCATACACAGGTGACCAAATGGTACTTGATGGACCACACAGAAAAGGTGATTTAAGAAGAGCAAGAGCTGCAGCTGTTAACATTGTTCCTAATTCAACAGGTGCTGCAAAAGCTATCGGACTTGTTATTCCTGAATTAAATGGCAAATTAATCGGTAGTGCACAAAGAGTTCCAGTCTGCACAGGTTCAACAACAATCCTTGTCGCAGTTGTCGAAGGAAAAGATGTCACTAAAGAAAGCATTAATGAATATATGAAAGCTCACACATCAGCTTCATATGGATACAACGAAGATCCAATCGTTTCTTCTGATGTTATCGGTATGACATATGGTTCATTATTCGATGCTACACAAACCATGGTTGCTAAGATTGATGACAATCATTACCAAGTCCAAGTCGTTTCTTGGTACGATAATGAAAATTCATATACTAGCCAAATGGTTAGAACAATCAAATACTTTGCTGAATTAAAATAGTTAAATAATTTGATTTATTGGGGCTTAATAATGGACTTATTAGCCCCTTTTATTTAAATAGAGGAGAAAAAATGAATACAATTGATAATTTAAAAGGATTAAACGGCAAAAAAATCCTCGTTAGAGTTGATTTTAATGTCCCTTTAAAAGGCACAGAAGTTAGAGATGACAATAGAGTCGTCGCTGCTTTACCAACAATTAAAAAATTATTAAGTGAAGGAGCTGCTCTTGTCTTAATGTCCCACTTAGGAAAAATTAAATGGGGTAAAGTTGATGATGCAGAAATCGCTAAAGAAAAAGAAAAGAACAATATGGAATATGTTTATCCAGTTCTTGCTAAACATTTAGAAGGTGTCACAGTTAAATTCTGCCCTGTCACAAGTGGTGATGAACTTAAAAATGCTATTGCTTCTTTAAAAGCTGGCGAAGTTTTACTTGTTCAAAATACAAGATACGAAAAAGGCGAAAGCAAAAATGATGCTAAATTATCAGCAGAATGGGCAAGCTATGTTGATGGTTTCGTAATGGATGCTTTTGGTAGTGCACACAGAGCTCACGCATCAACATATGGCGTTCCAGAAATCTTAAAGAAAGAAGGAAAACCAGTCGCTTTAGGTTATTTAATGGAAAAAGAAGTCAAGAATTTAGGTGCATGTGTTAAAGGTGATGTTCATCCATATCTTGCAATTCTTGGTGGATTTAAAGTTTCCGATAAGATTAAAGTTATCGATTCCTTACTCAAAAAATGCGATAAGATCTTAATTGGTGGTGCTATGGCTTATACATTCTTAAAAGCTTTGGGCAAAAAAGTTGGACACTGCCCAGTTGAAGATGATCAATTAGAATATGCTAAAAAATGCTACGAAAGTGGTAAGATTTTACTTCCAATAGATAATGTCATTGCTGATGGTTTTGATAATTATCATGAAGAAAATATTAAAGTTGTCGGACAAAGCGAAGATATTCCAGAAGGATACCAAGGTTTAGATATTGGACCAAAAACTGAAGAATTATATAGAAATGAAATTGCAAAAGCAAAATTAATTTTCTGGAATGGACCAATGGGTGTTTTCGAAGATGCTCATTTCCAACATGGTACAATCGAAGTTTGTAAAGCAATCACAGAAAATACTGAAGCTTTTTCAGTAATCGGTGGTGGTGATAGTGCAGCTGCTGCTAAACAATTCGGTTATGCTAATAAATTCTCCCATGTTTCAACAGGTGGTGGTGCTTCACTTGAAATGATTGAAAATGATGGACACCTCCCAGGAATCGATGTTATTGGATAATTAAATATGAGAAGAAAATTATTACTTGGAAACTGGAAAATGAACAAAACACCTAGCCAAGCAATTGAATTTGCTAAGGCTAGTAAAGATCTTGGAAAACTTGCAAGATCAAACAAAGTTGATATGGGTGTTTGCGTTCCTTATATTGATTTAGTTCCAGTCAAAAAGATTATTAAAAATTCTTTAATTGTTGGTGCTGAAAATTGCCACTATGAAGATCATGGTGCATTTACTGGTGAAGTTTCAATTCCAATGTTAAAAGAAATTGGAATTAACTGGGTTATCATTGGTCACTCTGAAAGAAGAACATATGATGGCGAAACAAGTGAAAAATGTAATAAAAAGATCCTTGCTTTATTAAAAAATGGCATGGTTCCAGTTTATTGCTGTGGCGAATCATTAGAAACATACAATGAAGGCAAAACAAAAGAATTTGTTAAAGAACAAATTATTGCCGGATTTAAGGATGTTGCTTATGAAGATGCTTCAAAAGTAGTTATTGCTTATGAACCTATTTGGGCAATCGGCACTGGTAAAAACGCTAGTGAAGAAATTGCTGAAGATATTTGCAAATTCATCAGAACAACAATCAAATCACTTTACGATGTAAAAGTCGCTAACAAAGTTAGAATTTTATATGGCGGAAGCGTTAAACCTGCATCAGTTAAAGGTTACTTATCACAAAAAGATGTTGATGGTGCTTTAGTTGGTGGAGCAAGTTTAGAAGTCGAATCATATAAAGAACTTTTAACTTCTTATATTGATTAATTTTAACTCTTAAGCAATGAAAAGATAGGCCCTAAAAAGTCTATCTTTTTTTGACATTTAAAGTAAAAATATTAGAAAAAAAGTTAAAATTTGCAGTGTTTTTTAAAAAAAGTTTGGGAATTTTAATTTTTTTCGGAACTTTTTAAAAATTCCTTGGAAAAATTGAAAAAAGTTGGATTTTAACATTTTTGTAATTTAAATTATTTTAATAAAAACTTCAAACAATAAGTGATTTAATCTTGTATTAATATTATAATCTTTATTAGATGGAGGTTACTTATCTTGGAAAATTATGCTCAACAACAAGGTCAAAGAAGTGAAGTAGTTAGTGAAATTTTTGAAAACAAAACTTCTAAGAGTAAATTTTATACTCAAATTTTCTTGTATTTTGGATTAGGTATTTTATTAACGGCTGCAGTTAGTTTAATTGCTTCATGGATTTTTGGTTCAATTTGGCCAATGTCAAAAATAGGCGATGATGGAATCATTTATCTTAATGAAACTTCCATGATGGCTTATACAGTATTATTGGTTGTAAGTGCAATTGCGTTGTTAATCGTTTCTTTTGTTATTACATTTAAATCTTTAAAAGGAAGTGGATCAATTCTAGTCCCATATATTCTTTATTCTGCAATAATGGGTATTATGTTATCTTCGCTTTCATTCTTTATTGGAGATGCATATATTATCGGTTGTGCCTTATTAATTACAGCGGTTTTATTCGTAGGAATGGCTGGAATTGGTTATTTGACACACAATAAATTAGCAACACGGACTAAAGTTTTACTTGGTTTCTCTGTTGCTATTATATTACTTTCGCTTTTAAATTTAGTTATTATTCCTTTTGGATTGTTAGGCGGAAATTGGGCATTATTCGAAGCAACAATTTGGCTATATTTACTTGTTGAAGTGATTATGCTAGTTTTTATCCTCATTATGGTTGCAGTCGATATGGCAAGAATTAGAACAATTGCTGAACATGGTGCAGGAAGTAAAAATATTGCTTTATATTGTGCCTTAAGTTTATATTCTGATTTTATTAATTTATTCATTTACGTTTTACGTTTCTTACTTGTAATTGTTGCAAGTAGCAGAAACAATTAAAACATATATTAAAAAACTCGAGGATTGATTTCCCGAGTTTTTTTGTGCCTATTTTTCAAAAGCACGATTATTTAGCCTTTTTTCCATATAGTTTTTTCATTTGTTTAATGTCTTTACTACGAATCATCGACAAATGTTTTTTGTATTGCTCATTTAAAAATTTCTCATAGCTTGATTCGGCATCTTTATTAATAATGAAGAATTTTTGGTTTTTAATTATGTCTGGCAAATATTGAAGATGTGGCCAAACATCAGGCATATCATATGGATATTTTTCTTCTTCACTAACATTAACTGGGGTATAACGTAAATAATCTAAAACATCGATTGGTAAATCCTGATTTATTTCCATAGCACGCGCCATTCCCATATATGCAGCTTTTGATTTTGGTGATAAAGCAAGATCAACAATCGCAACTGAAATTGGAATTATTGCTTCAGGCAAACCAACTTCATATGCTGATTCAATAGCTATTTTTGTTCTCATACAAGCTTGAGGATTAGCAATTCCGATATCTTCATAAGCAGTAACAAGAAGTCTTCGGGTTAAAGAATCTAAATCACCAGCCGCTAGTAATCGCGAAGCATAAAATAATGCAGCATTAACGTCTCCTCCACGAATTGATTTTTGAAGTGCACTTACCGCATCATAATGACCATCTTCATCATTATCGATACCAGAATTTGGAACTTTAATAACTTTTTTGACTTTTTCGAGATTTATTTCTTCGTTTTTATAGGTTACATCGATAATTTCGAGATAATTTAAAGCAAATCTAAAGTCACCATTTGATTGTTTTGCGATATATCTTATTGAATCTTCATCAATATTAATTTGGTTATTTAATCCTTTTGAAGAAGAAATTGCTTTTTTTAAACCAACTTCAAGTTGATCAACACTTAATTTCTTTACTTCCAATAAATGGCAGCGACTTCTTATCGCTTTATTTATTGAAATATAAGGATTAGCAGTGGTTGCACCAATTAAATATACAGTTCCATCTTCAAGTGCTGGCAATAAAATATCTTGTTTATCTTTATTAAGACGATGAATTTCGTCAATTATTAAAATAGGACATTCGTAATTTTTGCTATCATTTATTGCATCGACTAAGTCTTTTTTATTAGAACTGGTTGCATTAATTCGATAATATTTTGCACCCATTGCATTAGCATAACATTCAGCAATTGTAGTTTTTCCAGTTCCTGGTTCTCCGAACAATATAAAAGAAATAGGTGTCTTATTTTCAACACTTTTACGTAAAAAACCTTGTGGACCAACTAAATCTTCTTGACCAATAACATCATCTAAAGTTGTTGGACGAAGTCTAAAAGCTAATGGACGTTGCATAACTACGAAAATTATACACATTTTAGGCTTGATTTAATATAATTAACTTTATGAAAATTGTTCTTCAAGTTGTAAAAAAAGCAAGCGTAACTATCGATGAAAAATTGGTATCTGAAATTGATAAAGGATACTTGCTTTTAGTATCTTTTACGCAAGGCGACACTCATGAAATCGTAGAAAAAATGGCGCAAAAAATTGCAAAATTACGTGTATTTTTAGACGAAAATGGTAAAACTAATTTATCAATTTTTGATGTAAATGGAGAGATTTTATCTGTCTCTCAATTTACTTTATATGCAAATTTAAAAAAAGGAAATCGCCCAAGTTTTATAGAAGCTTTAAAGGGGGATGAATCAATACTTCTTTATAAAGACTTTAATGATGAATTAAGAAAAAATAATTTAAAAGTCAATGAAGGCGTTTTTGGAGCTGATATGAAAATTAATCTAATTAATGATGGTCCTTTTACCATTGTTTTAGATAGTAAAGAGCTAGGTTTTTAATATGAAAGTAATGGTTGGATTAAGTGGTGGCGTTGATAGTGCAATTGCTGCTTATTTATTAAAAAAAGAAGGTCATGAAGTTATTTGCTGTTTTATGCGTAATTGGGATTCAATGGCAAATAACGATTATTTAGGAAATCCTACGGTTGATGATGATATTTGTCCTCAAGAAAAAGATTATCAAGATGCTCTTGCAGTCGCTAATAAGCTTGGTTTAGAACTTCAAAGAGTAGATTATGTAAAAGAATATTGGGACAATGTTTTTTCTTATTTTTTAAGCGAGTATAAGAAAGGCAGAACTCCAAATCCTGATGTTTTTTGTAATAAATACATCAAATTTGGCCCATTTTTAGAACACGCTAAAAAAGAAGACTGTGATATGATTGCAATGGGTCACTATGCAAAAAGAGTCGATAAAGATGGCAAGACTTATTTATTAAAAGCTAAAGATCTAAATAAAGATCAATCTTATTTTTTAAGCCAAATCTCTTCTTACCAATTAAAAAGTTGTCTTTTTCCATTAGGAGATATTACAAAACCAGAAGTTAGAAAAATAGCCCACAAACTTGATCTTGAAAGTGTTGAAGACAAAAAAGATTCAACAGGCGTTTGTTTTATTGGAGAAAGAAATTTTAAAGAATTTCTTAAAAATTATATACCTGCTAAAAGAGGTGATATTGTTGATATTGATACAAATGAAGTCATTGGAAAACATGATGGAGTAATTTATTACACAATTGGACAAAGAAAAGGCTTAGGAATTGGCGGAATTAAAGGAATGCCTACCAAAGGATGGTTTGTTTGCAAAAAAGATGTAGAGAAAAATATTCTTTATGTTGGAAGCGGAAGCGAAGACGAACATCTTTTTAGCGATTCTTGTATAGTTGACAACATTAATTTATTTAATGAAAAAATTCCTGATGGCACACATATCAATGTTAAATTTAGATATCGTCAAAAAGATCAAGGCGTAACTTTATACAATCTTGAAAATGGAAATGTAAAATTAGTATTTGATGAAAAATATAAAGCGGTCACTCCAGGACAAATCTGTGTTTTTTATGATGATGATGTGTGCCTTGGTGGTGGTATTATTGATAAAGTTTATAACTGCAATAAGTTAATAAATTAATTGATTTCAACGCTTTAAGGGAAAGTGTTGAAATAACAAAAATAAATTTCAAAAAACCTATTTTTTACTTTGAAACCCTGCAAAACTCCACTATAATTTATTAAAGGAGATAAAAAATATGGCTAAGAAAAGAAAAGGATCATTTTTTGGTCGACTTATTTGGACGTTATTAATCGTTGGTTTTGTAGCGCTTGGAGCAATAATATTTTTAAGTATGCTACCAACAAGTGGAGTTACAATTACCTATGCACAAGAAATTAATTTTATTGTAACAACAATAACTTATTCAATCGCAGTAAGTTTAAAAGGTATGGCTCTAGTTTTTGGTGGAAAATTAGATAACGTGAACACAGCAATAACAGTTAATGGGGAAACCGCTGAGACTGGTGATGTTACTGTACCAGATTTTGCATCGAGTGAATTTGCATTTAACTATTACGTTTTTATTGGAATTGTTTTAGTTCTTTTAGGTTTAGTTCTTACTATTTTATTCTTTAGAAAAAAGAAAATTTCACTTATTGCAGCATTATTTATAATTGTTGGTGCGGTAATTTTATGTACAGATAGTTATGTTTTTCCTGCGATAAATAAAGATGTTTTAGGCGAATTACAAAATGTCGAAAATCTTCAAATTTTAGACTTACCATCTTTACTTTTTGGTGTATTTAGTGGTGTTAGTGGAATCATCACTTTAGTTCACGCAATAGTCATGAAAAAATAGCGTGATTTTCTTTCCGCTAAAAAGTGTTTTATTGTTTACTTTTTGACGATAAAAATATATTATTTTTAGCGGAAAGAAATTTATTTGATTCTTTCATAGAGAGATGCGTTTTGGTGAAAGCATTAAAGAATGGATAAATGAGCCACTCCAAGTAAAAAAGTAGATAAAATTAAGTGCTTAATCGAAATGATTAAGAAATAGGATGGTACCGCGGTTAATTCGTTCCTAGATTTTCTAGGATTTTTTTATTTTTAAGGAGAAGCACTATGAAATATATGACTAGTCAACAAGTAAGAGAAACTTGGCTTAATTTCTTCAAAGAAAGAGGGCACATGATTGAACCTGGAGCAAGTTTAATTCCAAATAATGATCCATCTTTACTTTGGATTAATGCTGGAGTTGCTGCTTTAAAAAAATATTTTGATGGTAGTGAAGTCCCAGATTGTAAAAGAATTACTAACGTCCAAAAATGTATTAGAACAAACGATATTGATAATGTTGGAAAAACAGCTCGTCATCATACATTTTTTGAAATGTTAGGTAATTTCTCAATTGGTGATTACTTTAGAAAAGAAATCGTTGAATGGGCTTTTGATATTTTAACAAACGAAAAATATTTTGGTTTAGAAAAAGATAAACTTTATGTTACATACCACCCAACTGACCTCGAAACGAGAGAACTTTGGATTAAGCAAGGTATGGCTCCAGAACATTTAATACCACTTGAAGGTAATTTCTGGCAAATTGGAGAAGGGCCATGTGGACCAAATACTGAAGTTTTTTATGATAGAGGCGAGAAATGGGACGAAAAACATCTTGGAATAGAACTTTTAAAGCAAGATTTAGAAAATGATCGTTACATTGAAATTTGGGGCATTGTTTTCTCTCAATTTAATGCTGTAAATGGTGTAAAAAGAGAAGATTATAAAGAACTTCCTCATAAAAACATCGATACAGGTGCCGGTCTTGAAAGAATTTGTTGCGTTCTTCAAAACACCGAAACCAATTTTGAGACCGATTTATTCATGCCTATTATTAAAGCAACTGAAAAACTTGCTTCAAAACCATATGGTGAAGGTAATTTAATGCCTTATAGAGTTATTGCAGATCATATTAGAGCTTGCACGTTTGCTCTTGCGGATGGTGCTAATTTTTCAAACGAAGGTAGAGGATACGTTTTAAGAAGAATTTTAAGAAGAGCAATGAGATATGCCCAAAAAATTGGATTATATGAACCTTTCCTTTATAAATTAGTTGATAGTGTTGTTGAAGTAATGCATGATTTCTATCCATATCTTGAAGAAAAGCAAGAATTCATTAAAAAAGTAATAAAAAACGAAGAAGAAAGATTCATTAAAACACTTATTAGTGGCGAAAATATCTTAAATTCTTATATCAAAGATAAAAATGAATTAAGTGGAGAAGAAGCTTTCAAACTTTATGATACTTATGGCTTTCCAATTGAACTAACTAAAGAAATTTGTGAAGATAACGGCACAAAAGTTGATTTAGAAGGCTTTAAAGTTTGTTTAGAAAAACAAAAAGAGCTCGCTAGAAATTCACGTAAAAATATCGAATCTTTCAATAAACAATCTAAAGATTTAATGGAATTTAAAGATAAGAGCGAATATACATATAGCGATCTTGAAATTAACGCAAAAGTTATTGGCTTATTTAAAGATGGTGTAAAAGTTGACACAATTGATGATGAAGGTGAAGTAATTTTTGATAAAACTAATTTCTATGCTGAAATGGGTGGTCAAGTTGCAGATACTGGTAGTATCGAAGGAAAAGACGCACAAGCTGAAGTTTTAAATGTTACAAAAGCTCCTAATAAACAACATTTACATCATGTAAAAATGCTATTTGGCGCTTTAAAAGTTGGCGATGAACTTACTTTAAAAGTTGATCATGCAAAACATTTTGCAATCGAGAAAAACCATTCAGCAACGCATTTATTGCAATCTGCTTTAATTAAAGTTTTAGGTGATGAGTGCCATCAAAAAGGTAGTTTTGTTAATGAAGAATATTTAAGATTTGATTTCTCTTTCTTAAGAAAAGTTGATGAAATTGAATTAAAGAAAGTCGAACATTTAGTTAATGAATTTATCGCTAGAGGAATTGAAGAAAAAACACTTGTTTTACCAATTGAAGAAGCAAAGAAAGTTGGTGCAATTTCTTTATTTGATGAAAAATATGGTGATGAAGTTAGAGTTGTAACTTTTGGTAATGTATCTAAAGAATTTTGTGGGGGAACACACGTTAAAAATTCTAGCGATATTGGCTTATTTAAAATTGTAAGTGAAGGTTCAATTTCAAGTGGAGTTAGAAGAATTGAAGCTCGTACTGGTTTACTAGCTTACGAAGAATTCAAAAATAAAGAAGATAGACTTGTTGAAACTAAACACTTATTGGACGCAAAAGCTGATATTGATATATCTCAAAAAATAAGCAATTTTAAAGAAAACCTTGCAAATCTCAACTTAAAATTAGAAAAAATGATTTCTGAGTTTGCTGGTTTAAAATCAGAAGGCATCTTAAAAGATATTAACGAAAATGGTTTTGCAGTTGTCTATTCTCCTGATTTTAATAAAGCTGGTTTATTGTCATTACTTGATACAATTAAAGCTAGAACTAATTCATATATCGTTGTTTTAATTGGAAAAGAAAATGAAAAATACCCTCTTATTGTTGGAGTTAGTAAAGATCATGTTGACCAAGGAATCATTGCTGGAAACCTTGTTAAAAACATTACAAGTGTTTTAGGCGGAAATGGTGGCGGAAGGAAAGACATGGCTCAAGGTAGTGTCGTATCTCTTGATAAAATTTCTTTAATCAATAAGGAATTATTAACTAAATAAAATGGAAAAATATATTGGTTTAGATTTAGGCACAAAAACTTTAGGCATCGCTGTTTGCGATTCGCTTGGTATAGTTCACCCAAGAGAAAATTTTGTTTTCGAAAAAGGAAATTACAAAAAAGCACGCGAACATTTACTCGAAACTCTTGAATTTGAAAACATTAAAAATGTTGTGATTGGCTATCCTCGACAACTTGATTTACAAGAAGGTGAGAGATGCCAATCAGTTAAAAGATTTATTAACGATATATTAAAAGTTAAACCTGATTTAAATGTCTTTTATCACGATGAAAGTTTTTCAACAATTGAAGCTAGAGAAAGATTAAGAGATCAAGGTGTAAAAGAAGAAAAAATTAAGCAAATCATTGATATGATGAGTGCTGTCGTAATTTTAGAAGATTTTTTAAGGAGTAATAAAAATGGGACCACTAAATGATGATCAAATCGTAATTTATGATGAAGAAGGTAAAGAATATTTAATGAATATTCTCTTCACATATGAAAATCCTGAAAGAAATGCAGAATATGTCTTTATTTATGATGATAATGACCCAGATGAAGTCATTGTTATGAAATATAATGAAGAACACGAACTCTTCGAAGTAACAGATGAAGAAGAATTAAAGGAAGCTGAGGAAGTTTTAGAAGCCTTTAATGAAGACCCATCAATCCAAGAAATAAAAGATTAATGCATTATTTATCAAAGTTTTGATATAATATTTAACTGAAAAAAGCGAGGAATAGAAATGGCAAAAGATATTATTTTAACTCAAGAAGGTTTAGACAAATTAAAAGCTGAATATAGAAATTTAATCGATGTTGAAAGACCTCAAGTAATCGAAGCTTTGCAAAATGCTAGAGCAATGGGCGACTTAAGTGAAAACGCTGATTATGATGCTGCTAGAAATAAACAAGCTGAAATCGAAGGTAGAATTAATGAAATTGAAAATATTTTAGCAAATGCTAAAGTTGTTGAAGTTGGTAAAACTAAAACAATTAATATTTCAAATGTTGTTACTTACACTGATTTATCTGATAACGAAACATATACAGTTAAAATTGTTTCAAGTATTGAATCAGATCCATTAAGTGATCCAGAAAATATCAAAATTTCTAATGAATGCCCATTAGGCGAAGCATTAATTGGTCATAAAATTGGTGATGAAGTAACAGTTAAAGCTAGCCCAGATTACAAAATTAGAATTGAAGATTTTAAATAATTTTTAAAAAAAGTAAAAATTTTTTTAACAAAATCGAAATTGAACTCCTTCGTAATATATGAAAGGAGTTTTTTTATGTTAAAAGTTATTGCCGTTGTAGTAATTGCGACAATTATTGGAATTGTTGCAATGAACCTCATCCCTAATGTGACAGGAAATGTTACAGGGGATCCAACTCAAGTCGTTGATGATCCTAATAATTTAACTATTGGGATAACAGGTCAAGTGGTTAAACCAGGGAATTATATTTTAGAACCCGAGAGTACACTGCAAGATTTAATCGATAAAGCAGGAGGAACTAATTCAAACGCTGATGAAAGATGTTATTATGCTGATTTAGCAATTGAAGAGAATCAAGAATATTATATTGCTCCTAAATTTGACTTAAATGACCTTTGTGGTGATGAACCATTACCAAAAGTTAATATTAATGATGGAACAAAAGAAGAATTAATGGGTATTAGTGGTATTGGTGATGCAATTGCTACACAAATTATCACCTATCGAAATGAAAATGGAATTTTCTATTGTTTAGAAGATTTAATGGATGTAAGTGGCATTGGTAATGCAACATTTGAAAAATTAAAAGATTCAATTTATCTTCATGAATAATTTATGAAATTTTTCACGGCCCTTTTATATGCGATTTCTGGGTTACTTTTATTCGATAAACAAGCCTTTATTTATGGTATTGTAATATTTTTAATTGCCATATTTTTAACATTTAAAAAGTTTAGGCGTGAAAAGAAGGTTATTATTTTTCACGCTGTAATTTTTATTTGTTTTTTAATATATGGTCTTTTAGAAATAAAGACTATTCAGTCTCCCGAAGCAATAAAAGGGATCGTGATTAAAAGAAGCGAGAATTATTTTGTTTTATTTGATGGATTAGAAAGATTTTATGTAAATGCATATAATTTCAGAGATATTAATCTATTTGATGTAATCGAAATAAATGGTTATTTTACAGAATATAATTTTTCAGTATTGGAAAGTGATTTTGACTTCAATTTATACCTTAAAAACCTTGGTATAAGTCGTGAATTAGGCATAAATTCATATTCAACACTATTTAAAAATTATATAAATTGTAGTCTATTTCAATCTGACATAATTTCGCAATTTAAAAGCGAGAAAACAATAGAATTATTGAATACATTAATTCTCGATAATATTAACTATAATTCAGCATTTGTAAAGCAATTGCAGAGCAATACAATATTTTATTTATTTTCTTTATCAGGTATTTATTTAAACTATTTTATCTATAAATTAGTTGATCTTTTGTCGGTTAGATTTAAGCCATTTTTATCAAATATATTAGCTCTACTAATAGTAAGTCCATTACTAATTTTAAATATCAATAGCTTTGTTGTTTTAAGAATTTTTGTTGTTTGCTTGCTTAAATTAATAAGCATAAAAAGACACGATTATGATTCGCTTAAATACAAATCTTTATCGTATTTAATATTGCTTATAAACAAGCATAATTTGTATCAATACGGTTTTATTATGCCTCTTTTAATATCAACATTTATGCAGTTTAGTAAATTACTTTTTAAAAGAAGAAAGTGGTATATAAAGAAATTTGTTCCAATAATTCTTATCTTCTTTTTAGTGTTGCCATTTTCAATAAGTTTTAATAATTCTTTTAATATCATTTCTATATTATTTTCACTTGTTTTTATGCCAATTATTAGGATTATAATCGTATTATTTTATCCATCCATATTCATGATAAATTTACCTTTTATTGAACCGATTATGGATGCTTTTTACGATATAATAATGTTTTTAGACATAAGTGTATTTAATATAAAAATACCTGAATTTAGTCCTATTTTAGTTGTGATTTATTATCTATTAATTTTCTCGTTTTTGTATTTTAGGGAAATAAATTTTAAGAAATTCTATGAAGTTGCAATGAGTGGATATTTAGCTTTTTTATTGTTTTATTGTCTACCTATTAAAAACACTTTTACTAATAGTGTAAGTTTTATCAATGTTGGTCAAGGTGATTCAACTTTAATTAGGGTCAAGAATAAAACAATTCTAATTGATACGGGTGGAAGTTTAACAAAAGACATAGCCAATGATTGCTTAATCCCTTATTTTAAAAAGAATAGAATTTATAAAATTGATGAAGTCATAATTACCCATTACGATATGGATCATTATCATGCATTAGAAAATCTAAAAGCGGATTTTAAAGTTGGTAAAATATATGATTATAATAATTTTTCAGAGCGTGATAATAGCATTTTATCAATATACAACTTTAATACTAATTTTATAAATGTTGTAGATGAAAATAGTAAATCATTAGTACTTTGGTTTGGATTGAATGATAAAAGTTTCTTATTAATGGGTGATGCGCCAATTGAAATTGAACATGAATTGGTTAAAAAGTACTCTAATCTAGATTGCGATATTTTAAAAGTCGGTCATCATGGAAGTGATACAAGTTCTTCGCTTGAATTTTTAAAAGCCGTAACACCAGAAGAAGCCATTATTAGTTGTGGATTAAATAATAGATATGGACATCCACACGAAAGCGTAATAGAAAATCTGGAATCATTAAATGTAAAGGTCAGAAGAACAGATTATGAAGGAACGATAGAATATGTCCTATAAAATAGTGTAAAATTGTAAATATGATTTATTTACTTTATGGCAATGAAAATACAATGATTCGCAATAGAATCAAGAGAATAAGAAAAGAATTATTCTCTGAAAGCGATGAATATCTAGTTAATTTTGATTTAGATCACGATAGTATTGGTAATTTAGTTGATGAAATCAATCAAATGTTTATTTATGGCGATAATAAGTTAATTATTGTCGATAATTGCGAATTTTTGACGACAGAACCAAAAGATAAGAAAAATATTGCGCTTTTTAATGAACTTTATGATTCATTAAAAAATTTAAGTGAAAACATTGTCGTTATTTTCACGGTTCGCGGATCTAAAGTAAATACCAAAAATTCTATTTATAAATTGATTTTAGAAATTGGTAAAGTTCTAGAATTTAAAGATATTCAAAAAAATGATTGGCCAATTTATGCTAAGCAATTTTTTCAAAAACGAAATGTTCAAATTGATGAAGATGCACTTTATGAGCTCATAAAAAGGGCAAATGGCGACTTAAGTACCTTTAATAATGAAGCAAATAAGTTAATTTTATATAAAATTAACAATATAAATTTGCAAGATATTGAAGATTTGGTGCCACAAAATCTTGATGAAGATGTATTTAAAATTGTAAATTGCTTAAATTCTGGCGATAAAGCTGGTGCATTAAAGGTTTATCGAGATTTAAGAGTGAAAAATGTAGAGCCTGTAACTTTAATTAACCTTTTATCATCATCAATTTTTTATATGTTAAATGTTAAAAACTTGCTTTTACAAAAATATAAAGCTGATGATATCGCTAAAATGACAAATAGTAGTACTGGAAGAGTATATATTACAACTAAAAACTTAAGAACTATTTCATTTGGCTTTTTAGATAGAAAATTGAATGAGCTTGCTAAACTAGATAGCGATATAAAACACAGCAAAGTTGATCGTTTTTTGGCTTTTGAAACATTTTTATTAGAATATTAAGGACGAAAAAAAGAGCATATCAAGTATGCTCAATCATTCAATTCAATTTTTTAAGTTACAAATTAATTAGTTTAATTTGTTAACCATTAATTGAAGATTTGATTTTTGTCTATCAGCTGTACCTTTGTGTTCAATACCTTTTGTAACAGCTCTATCAATAATTGAAAATGCTTTAACTAATGCTGCTTTTGCTTTTTCGACATCTTTTGCTTCACATGCAACTCTAACAGCTTTCATTGCAGTTCTTAATTTTGATTTATAAGCAACATTTCTAACTCTAGCTTTTTCGTTTGTAAGAATTCTTTTCTTTTGTGATTTAATATTTGCCATAATTTACTACCTCTTTCGATACGAAAATGATTTTATCATAAAAGAAATAGTAAAAGCAAATACGAATTGATAAAATATATCACTAGGAAAAAGTGATTAATATGAATAAAAAAGATTTAAGAATAGTTTACCTTGGAACGCCTAAAATTAGCGCAATAGTTTTAGAAAAATTAATCGAAAATGGATATAACATTGTAGCTGTGGTCTCTCAAGCTGACAAACCACAAGGCAGAAAGATGATTTTAACGCCAACTGAAACAAAACTTGTTGCACAAAAACATAATATTCCTGTTTATCAACCTATTAAAATTCGCGATGATTATGCTTTTTTAAACGAGTTAAAACCAGATATTTTATTAACTATGGCTTATGGTCAAATTATTCCTCAAGCCGTGCTTGATATTCCTAAAATTAAAGCTTTAAATTTACATGGATCTATTTTGCCTAAATATCGTGGTGCAAGTCCTATTCAAGCTGCTTTATTAAATGGTGATAAAACAACTGGTATAACTTTAATGGAAATGGTCGATAAAATGGACGCTGGAAACATGTTTTATAAGAAAGAAATCGATATTTTAGATACTGATAATTACGAAACTTTATCTTTAAAACTTACAAATTTAGCTTATGAAACATTTGATGAAGGTATAGAAAACGTTCTTAAAGGCGAAAAAGGAGAAGTACAAGATGAAAATCTTGTTACTTTTACTAAAAAAATTAAACCAGAAGAAAGCGAACTAAAATTTTCTGAAAGTGCCGAAAATCTAGTTAATAAAATTAGAGCTTTCTATAACGATCCTGGCACATATTTTGTAACAAAAATTAATGGTCAAGATGTAAAAATAAAAGTTAATAAAGCTGCTATAGTAAAAAAAGAAAATACTAAACCAGGAAATATTTATCAATACGATAAAAATGCCTTTATTATCGAAACTTCTTCAAATATGATTTCGATTTTATCCTTACAACTTCCTGGTAAAAAGATGCTTGATTTCAAATCATTTTTTAACGGAAACCAAAAATTATTTGAAAAAAATACTAATATTTAATGAAAACTTTAGAATTATCTGTCCATCAATTAGTTGATTTTGTTTTGCGTCGAGGAAGTTTAGATACTCGAACTTTTAACTCGATGACAATGCAAGAAGGAACAAAAATCCATAATATTTACCAGTCAAAACAAGGTTCAAATTATGTAAAAGAATATCCTTTAAGTGGTTTTTTTCAATATGAAGATAATTTAATACGTTTATCTGGTAGAGCTGATGGAATAATTTTAAATGAAGTGCCAATTATTGAAGAAATTAAGTCAACTAACACAGATTTAGATAAATTTTATATAGAAAATGAAGAGTGGCACCTAGGACAAGCAATTTGCTATGCATACTTATATTCACTAGAAACAAAAATCAATAATATTGGCGTTAGATTAACTTATATTTCACAAATTGATAATTTAATCAAAAAACATGATTTTACATATAATATCGATGAACTTGCTGAAAAAATTCGTACTTATTTTGATGTTTATTTTCAATTTGAACGTATACTTGACGTTTTAAAAGACAAAAGAAATACATCTTTAAACGAAATTAGTTTTCCATTTGGTGAAATTCGACCAGGACAAAAAGAATTAATCGATTTTACTAATGAAACAATTGACAAAGTTGAAATGAATTTTGCTGAAGCAAGCACTGGAATTGGTAAAACAATTGCGACTATTTTTGCAACTTTACCTAATATAAAATCAGGAAAAATCGATAAAGTTTTTTATCTTTGTCCAAAAAATACAAATTTTGAGAACTCAAAAAAAGCTTTAACGATATTACAAGATTATGGATATAAATTATCTTTTGTCGAATTAAGAGCAAAAAGCAAAATGTGTCCATATAAACTTGAGAAAAATTGTAATCCGTCGGATTGTCCATTAACTGTTAATTATTACACTAAACTTAAAGATGCATTAATGGACGCGCTTAAAAAATATGATTCTTTTAATAGTGAAACAATAAAAGAAGTGGCGAAAAAATACGATATTTGTCCTTTTGAATTCTCACTTGAACTTTCCTTATATTCAGATTTTATAATTTGTGATTATAATTATGCCTTTCATCCAATTGCTTATTTAAGAAGATTTTTAGATGCGCCAGATAAAGTTTATCATCTATTTGCTTTAGTCGATGAAGCACATAATCTTATTGATAGAGCACGCGATATGTTTACCATTTCTTTTAGTGAAAATGGCTATAAAATAATTAAAAATGATTTAAAAAATCATAAAACACCTCGTTTAAAGAAAATAATTAGACAACTTAATCAAGATTTAAAGTTATTTAATGAATTTGATTTTTCAAATGGACCAATCATTTTAGAAACGTTGGATAACACGTTTATTTCACATCTTGAAAATTTTAGAAATGAAATTAGTGTTCTTGAAGCTGAAAATCCAAACTTAAAACTCATAAAAGCACATGATTATTTAATTGATTTATATAAATTTTTGACAATTTATGGTTTACTTAACGATGGTTTTAAGATAATTCTTTCAAAAAATAAAGAAAATTTAGATATAAAGCTATTTTGCATTGAACCAAGCGAATTCATTAATAAAACCTTACTTAAATTTTTAGGAACTTTATTTTTTAGTGCGACATTAACTCCAATTGATTACTTTGAAAATGTTATTTTGAATCGAAATAATGAAAAACATATTTCTTTGCCATCGCCATTTGATCCAAATAATTTCTTACTCATAATCAATGATAAAATTTCGATAAAATACAAGGATAGAGAACAAACTATTTCAGAAGTTGCAAAAGAAATACTAGATTTTATTTCATATAAAACAGGAAATTATCTAATTTTTGTGCCGTCTTTTGAATATTCAAAAATGTTAAAAAATTATGTCTTAAATGATAAAAGATTTATCTTTCAGACATCTGAAATGAGCGATGTCGAAAAAACTAAATTTTTAGATGAATTTGCCTCATCACCTAAAGAAAGTAGGGTTGGAGTTTGCGCAATAAGTGGTTCTTTTGCCGAAAGTATCGATTTAGTCGGCGATAGGTTAATTGGTGTTGTAATAGTTGGTGTTGGTTTACCTCAAGTTAATTTTGAAAATAACTTAATAAAAGAATTTTATGCTTCAAAAAATATGAACGGATATGATTTTGCTTATCTAAATCCTGGTTTAAACAAGGTTTTACAAGCGATCGGAAGAGTAATTCGCACCGAAAATGATAAGGGAGCAGCTTTAATTATCGATAAAAGATATGCGCAAACCAATTATCGAATAGTTTTAGATAAACATTTTAAAAACCAAGCAAAAATTTCAAATAGTAATGAACTTATCGGAATTCTAAATTCTTTTTATAAAAAATAAATAATGATATACTTTTCAAGTATGAAATACGATCAATCAAAAATTAGAAATTTTAGTGTTATTGCACATATCGATCATGGTAAATCGACTCTTTGTGATCGCATTTTAGAGCTTACTGAAACTATCGAAAAAAGAGAGATGAAATCCCAAATTCTTGATGATATGGATCTTGAAAGAGAAAGAGGAATTACTATTAAATTAAATGCTGTCACTGTAAATTATCATTCGCTTGATGGAAATGATTATATTTTTAATTTAATCGACACTCCTGGGCACGTCGATTTTACATACGAAGTCAGTAGATCTTTAGCCGCATGTGAAGGTGCAATTTTAGTAATTGATGCTACTCAAGGAGTAGAAGCTCAAACCTTAGCAAATATGTATCTTGCAATCGATAATAATCTCGAAATTGTTCCTGTTATTAACAAAATTGATTTAGCTAGTGCAAGAGTTGAAGCATGTAAAGATGAAATTACCAAGCGAATTGGGCTTGCTGGAGATGCTGCAATTCCAGTTAGTGCTAAAACAGGCGATAATATTCGCGATGTTTTAGAAAGAATAGTTACAGACATTCCTGCTCCTAGTGGAAGTAATGAGGCACCTTTAAAAGCGCTTATTTTTGACTCATATTACGATTCTTATCGTGGTGTTGTTGTTTTAATTAGAATTAAAGAAGGAACTGTAAAAGTTGGCGATACAATCCATTTAATGCGCTCTGGTGCGGATTTTTTAGTTACTGAACTAGGAATTCGTACACCAAAAGAAATGCAAACTGATGCTTTATATTGTGGTGAAGTTGGCTATTTATGTGCTCAAATTAAAGATATTAAAGAAGTGCGAGTCGGTGACACAATCACTTTAAAAAATAAGCCTGCTTTATTACCTTTGCCGGGTTACAAAAAGATAAATCCAATGGTTTATTGTGGAATTTACCCAAGTGATTCTAAAAAATATGAAGATTTAAAAGAAGCTCTTGAAAAATTATCATTAAACGATGCATCTTTACGCTTCGAACCAGAAACATCTCAAGCTTTAGGATTTGGCTTTAGATGTGGATTTTTAGGTCTTTTGCATATGGATGTTATTCAAGAAAGACTTGAAAGAGAATATAATTTAGATTTAATTTTAACTGCGCCAAGCGTTATTTATAAAGTTTGCTTAACAAATGGAGAAGAATTTGAACTCAGTAATCCAAGCGAATTACCTGATTTAACAACAATTGCTCATATCGAAGAACCATTTGTTAAAGCAGAGATCATGATGCCAAAAGATTACATTGGTCCGGTTATGCAACTTTGCCAAGATAGAAGAGGAATTTATAAAAATCTTGAATATTTTGATGATACAAGAATGATTCTCACTTATGATATGCCATTAAGTGAAATTATTTTTAACTTTTTTGATAAATTAAAATCCTATACAAAAGGTTATGCAAGTTTAGATTACGAATTTGCTGATTATAAAGAAAGTAATCTTTCAAAAATGGATATCTTACTAAATGGAGAAGTGATAGACGCTTTAAGTTCGATTGTTTATAAACCATTTGCTTATAAACGCGGACTCAAGATTGTCTCCAAATTAAAAGAGGTTATTCCAAGACAACAATTTGAAATCCCTGTTCAAGCTGCAATAAATGGGAAAATCATTGCTCGTGCAGATATAAAAGCAGTAAGAAAAGACGTTTTAGCTAAATGTTATGGTGGAGATATCACAAGAAAAAAGAAACTTTTAGAGAAACAAAAAGAGGGTAAAAAGCGTATGAAGTCAATTGGCTCAGTTGATGTCCCGCAAGAAGCTTTTATGTCACTTTTAAGCATTGATGACGATGAAAGTTGATAATTTGTAGATAATTGGTAGATAACTAGTAGATAATTAGTAAATATTCATTGTAATAAGTCGTTTTAAATTTTATAATTTACATATATTTAAGGAATAATCAATTATGGCTGTTAATGAATTCATAAAAAAATTTAGCAATGAAATATATGCTACAAAAAATGATGTTATCAGAGAAATGAAAACTCCTTTAGTTGATGGAATTTGGTCACAAGTAATTGAATATAGAAAAGCTTTTTATGAAACTTTGACATTAACAAATTATGATTCAACTCGTTTTTCAGTCTGTTTAACACCAAATATCTCAAAGAAAATTAATAATTTTGAAAGAAAATTAATATCAATATTAAACAAATATTCAAAGCTTCAAAGAAACTTTGCGAATGAATATTTTAAAAATAAAACTTACAAGAAAATTCTAAGATATATCGCAAGAAAATATAAAATTGATATCCAAGATACAGTTTTAGATGGAATAATTGACGGTACAATTACTTTCAATTTGCCAGCCGATCAAACAATCATTCAAAGATATTATTCTTGTTTACAAGATATTGAAGAAAATTATCTCCAAGATATTGATGAAAATACACTTGGAAATTTCTATTCCAAATTAATGGGAACAGATGATTTAACTGAATATTATCGTAAAACTGATACTAATAAATATAATGGATATAGTATCGGCAGATTAAAAATTGGAGTAGCACCTCAAAATATTGAAAATTCTGTTAATCAATTAATACGCTTCATTAATTATGACAATCAAAGCTTAATCGTTAAAGCAGTATCAACTTTCTATTATATTTATTACATTAGACCATTTGAAAATTATAGCGAAGAAATAGCCTTATTAATGCTTAAAAAGGTCCTTGCATACAATGATATTAGTTCAGTTGCCGCATTATTATCTTTTGAAGCATTACTTGAAAATAAAGACGAACTTGAAGGCAAAATTGCTGATTGTCAAAAATACTATGATTTAACCTATTTAATTAACTATGTTTTAGATAAGATTGAGCCATTAACCGATCGTATAGCTGACGATATCGTCGAATCTCAAAATGTTACGATCAAAAAGGAACTTTATCAAGCTGATCCAGAACCAATTTCTGAACAAAAAGAGCCTATTTTTGAAAGTGGCGCTCAAACAACAGCAATTCCAACTATTGAGAAAGCATTTATTGAAAAAGAACCTCTAACAAGCGAAGAATTAAGAGGTGAACCAATTCAAGAAGGTGTTTTTGAACCAATACACGAAGAAAAAGTTCAAGAAGTAACTCAAGAACCAGCAGAAGAAAAAGAAGAAACTGTTGCTCCTGTACTCGAAGAAGTTCAAGAACACGTCGAAACCATTGAAGAACCAAAACAAGAAGAAAAAGATATTTCTGTTGGTAGAACCGAAGAAGAAATTAAAGCTTATGAAGATTTAGTTAAACCTGTTCAACCAACATTAAATGGCTCAGAAAAAGTTAATTTTGCTCAAAATATTGCAATTTCTAATGTTCCAACCGGATTAACTGAAGATGAAGCGACCAGACTTGAAGAACATCTTATGGAAATGAATCCAAATTTATCCCATGGACAAGCTTATTTCTACGCACGTCATTGTACAATTGGAATGTATTATACTGTTGATCAATACAAAAAATGCGTTGGATGTGCTTATGAAACGGCAAGAAGTAGCATGAATAATTTAGTTTTGTTAGGTTACTACAAAAAAGAATTATTAAAGAAAAAATTTGTATATCTTCCTGTAAAAAGAAATTAAAGAGGTGTTTTAAATGTTACCAATTAGAGTATTTGATGACTGGATTAATCAACCATGGGCAATATTCTTATTTATTGTCATAATTTTTGGTGTTTTAGCTCTTGGTGTATTCTTATTATCAAAATTTGTTATAAACAAAAACAAGGATAAAGAAGAAAAACCAGACGAAAAAACATTAGCAAATGAAAATCTTAGTAGATTTTTAGAAGATGTTGAAGATCCTGAAACTCAAAAACAATTTGATGAATACGAAAAAGAAAACAAAGATAAATAGTTTATATATTCATATTCCTTTTTGTGATTCAATATGTCCTTATTGCGATTTTACTAAATTCTTAAGTAAGGACATTTTTAAGTTTGAATACATAAATCAATTAATTAGAGATTTAAATGAATTAATCGCAGCAAATTATAAATTTAAAACAATTTACATTGGCGGAGGAACACCAAGTTGTTTATCTATTAAAGATTTAATTAAATTACTTAAAAAAGTTAAGCTTTTAATCGATTTTGATACAAATTACGAATTCACAATTGAAGCTAATCCTGAATCGATTGATGAAGATAAATTAAGATTATTTAAAAGTGCAGGAGTTAATAGAATTTCTATCGGAATTCAAAGTTTTAATGAGGAATTACTAGAAACAATTAATCGAAATTATCATATAAATTACTTTAATTTGATAAAAACTGTTAAAAAATATATCAATAATATAAATATAGACTTAATTTATGGTTTACCAGATCAAACCAAAGAAAATCTTTTAGATGATTTAAATAATTTTATTAAATTGGATATTAATCATATTTCAACCTACAGTCTTTCAATTAATCCAATGTCCATTTTTTATGTAAAAGGATATAAAGAAATTGATGAAGATTTATCACGCGAATTTTATGACACAATTTTAGATTTTCTTAGAAAACATGGTTTTGAAAGATATGAAGTGAGCAATTTTGCAAAACCAGGTTATGAAAGCAAACATAATTTAACTTATTGGAATAATGAAGAATATATTGGTTTAGGAGTTGGTGCAAGTGGATATATTCATCCTTATCGATATAAAAATTCATCAAATTTAACTTCCTACTTACACGGAGAACGTAATTTAGAAAAAGAATTTATTTCAAAAAATGATAATAAAATATATTTTTTACTATGCAATTTGCGAAAAAAACAGGGATTTTTGTTAAAAACATATGAAATTTTGTTTAAAAGTAGGTTTTTTGATGATTTTTCTGGAAAAATTGAAAAATTCCTAGAAAATAATTTAATAATTACAGAAAATGATAGAATTTTTTGTTCTGATGAAGGGCTTATAAAACTTGATTTAATACTAAAAGAAATTATTTAAACTTTTTAGCACTTTTCTGTTGACACTGCTAAATTTCTCTATATAATTTAGGTAGCACTTAAGAAGTTAGAGTGCTAGAAGCTATTTAGAATATGTCATTAACTAGAAGAGAAAAATTGCTAAAACTTATCGTAGAAGATTTTATAAAGACAGCAGAACCTGTTGGTTCTAACTATCTTATTAAGAAATATAATCTTTCTATTTCTAGTGCAACAATTAGAAACGAAATGAATTCTCTTGAAAAAGAGGGTCTTCTTGAAAAAACACATACTTCTAGTGGACGTGTTCCTTCAATCAATGGTTATAGATATTATATCGACAATTTAAGAAACACTAAGATTGATGAGAAAATGAAAAACGAATTAAATAAAGTTTTCTCAAATTCGACTTCAGTTGAAGAAATCTTAAAGGAAAGTTGTGAGATTCTTAGCCATATGACAAATCTTGCAAGTGTTGTTTTAGGACCTGGTGCTGATGAAGAATGTTTAGTTTCAATGCAACTTATCCCAATTTCTCAAAGTACAGTTACAGCTATCTTTGTTACAAATAAGGGATATGTTGAGAACAAAACATTCACAGTTCATTCCAGATATCGAATTGAAGACTTGAAGAAGTGCATTGAAGTATTAAATGATAGGTTAAAAGGGACAAAAGTAAATCAACTTGTAGAAAAACTTGAAAGCATTAAGCCAATTCTTGCTGACTATATGAGTGATTATGCTTATCTCTATAACGCATTACTTAAAACTTTCTATGATTTTGCTTCAAGTAGAAATGGTCAGATTTATGGAAAAGAAAACTTGTTAACCCAACCTGAGTTCCAAAATGATGCATCAGAATTAAGAAAATTATTTGGATTATTCAACAATCCAAACGAACTTGAAAAAATTCTTGATGAAGCTGAGACAAAATTATTAATCAATGCTGGTGATGTCGAAGAAAAATATAACGATGTAAGTATTATTTCAAAAGATATTGCAGTAGATGGTGAAAAAATTGGTAAAATTGCAGTTATTGGCCCAACAAGAATGGATTATTCAAAAGTATTAAATAGTTTGGATTATATTGTAAATAAAATTATGGAGCACTTATCAAATGAAGATATTCAAGAAGAAAACGGAGGCGAAGATGGAGAATAGTGAAGAAAAAAGCCTACAAGAGAATGTTAGCAATGAAAAAGAAGTAAAAAAAGAGGAAGAAATTTCTCTAGAAGAGCAAATTAAAAAACTTCAAGCAGATTGCGAGCATTGGAAAAATCAATATTATCAAGCTTACGCTGATATGGCTAATCTTAGAAAAGACATTGAAAAAGATCATCGTGAAGCAATGAAATATCGATTGGAAAGCTTTGTAGATAAAATTGTTGGTATACTTGATGCATTCGATATGGCATTCAAAGCAGAAGCAACAAGTCCAGAACTTAAAAATTACTTAACCGGATTCCAATACGTTCATAACACATTACTTAACGTATTAAATGAAGAAGGTGTAGTAACTATAGAGCCAAAAATTGGCGATAAATTCGACGTAAATACAATGCATGCTGTTGAAACAGTTGATGATGAAGGTGAAGAAAATATCGTTAAAGAGATTACTTTAAAAGGATATAAACTTCATGATCACTTAATTAGAGCAGCAATGGTTGTGGTAAGTAAACATCCTTCAAATGAAGTAAAGGATGAGAGCAAAGAAGAAAGTAAAGAAGATTTAAAGGCCTAAAGGAGGTATTAAATTATGGCAAAAGAAATTATTCTTGGTATAGATTTAGGTACAACAAACTCAGTTGTTAGTTATCTTCAAAGTGATGGAACTGTAAAAGTTATTCCAAACCCAGAAGGAACAATGACAACTCCTAGTGTTGTTGCTTTCAAAGCAAATGGTGAAACAATTGTCGGAAACGCAGCAAAAAGACAAGCAATCACAAACCCTGATACAGTTTCATCCATTAAAAGACATATGGGTAGTGAATATAAAGTTCATATCAATTGCATTAACAAAGATTTCACACCTCAAGAAATTTCAGCAAAAGTTCTTGCATATATGAAATCATATGCTGAAGCAAATGTTGGACACGAAATTAAAAAAGCTGTTATTACATGTCCTGCTTACTTCAACGATGCTCAAAGACAAGCAACAAAAGACGCTGGTACAATTGCTGGATTAGATGTTGTTAGAATTATTAACGAACCAACAGCAGCCGCTCTTGCTTATGGTTTAGGCAAAGATAAGAGTGAAAAGATTTGTGTCTTTGATCTTGGTGGTGGTACACTTGATGTCTCTATTCTTGATATTGGCGATGGCACATTCGAAGTTGTTTCAACAGCTGGAGATAACAAACTTGGCGGTGATGACTGGGATAATGTCGTTGCAGATTGGATTAAAGCTCAAATCAAAATTCAATTCGGTCAAGATATTAACGATAAAATGGCTCTTCAAAGATATAAAGATGCTGCTGAAAAAGCAAAAATCGAACTTTCAAGTAGCTTAGAAACCACAATTTCCTTGCCATTCATTGGTATGGGTAAAAATGGTCCTATCAGTTTTGAAGCAACATTATCTAGAGCAAAATTTGAAGAGATGACAAAACATCTTCTTGATAGATGTCTTGAACCACTCGAAAGAGCAATTAGAGATGCAAAAATGACTTATAACGACATCAACGAAGTCTTATTAATTGGTGGTTCAATCAGAATGCCAGCTGTTCAAGAACTCGTTAGAAGAGTTACAGGAAAACAACCTAACTTAAGTGTTAACCCAGATGAAGCTGTCTCAATTGGTGCTGCATATCAAGGTGGAATCTTAAGTGGTGATGTTAAAGACGTTATTCTTCTTGATGTTACTCCATTAACACTTGGTATTGAAACTATGGGTGGCGTTTTAACTCCATTAATCCCTAGAAATACAACAATTCCTACAACAAAATCACAAATTTTCTCAACAGCTGCCGATAACCAACCAGCTGTCGATATTATGGTTTATCAAGGTGAAAGACCAATGGCACACGATAACAAATTACTTGGTCACTTCCAATTAAGCGGAATTAAACCAGCTCCAAGAGGAACCCCAAGAATTGAAGTTACATTCAATATCGATGTTAATGGTATCGTTAAAGTTAGCGCAAAAGATCTTGATACACAAAAAGAACAAGAAATTACAATTTCTGGATCAAATGGTCTTTCTAAAGAAGAAATCGATAGAATGGTTAGAGAAGCAGAAGCAAATAAAGAAAACGATGAAAAACGTAAATCTGACATCGAACTTAAAAATAAAGCCGATGGATATATTGCTTCAATCGACCAAGCTTTAAGAGAAAAAGCTGAATCTATCGATCCAAAACAAAAAGAAGAAACACAAAAATTGAGAGATGAACTCAAAACAGCTCTTGATAACAACGATATGGAAACTCTTAGAAATAAAATTAATGATTTAGAAAAAGCAGCTGCATTCATGCAACAACAACAAGCTAATGCTGGTGCAAATCCAAATCCAGGAGCTGAACAATCTTATACTCAAGATTCAGGAAATACAAATTCATCTAAAAAAGATGATGATGTAATCGATGCTGATTTTACTGATAAAAAGTAATAAAGATTAAAGATTAATTAGTGAAAGGGAAGGTGAAAAAATATCTTCCCTTTCATGATTTAAGCGAGGTGATTTTATGGCAGCTAGTAAAAGAGATTATTATGAAGTTCTTGGTGTCGACAAAAGTGCCAGCCAAGACGATATTAAAAAAGCTTATAGAAAATTGGCCAAAAAATACCATCCAGATAATAAAGAAACAGGTGATGCTGAAAAATTTAAAGAATGTACCGAAGCTTTTAGCGTTTTAAGCGATCCTCAAAAAAGAAGCACCTATGATCAATTTGGCCAAGCTGCATTCGACCAAACTGCAGGTGGCGCTAACCCATTTAGTGGAAGTGGTTTTGAAGGATTTAACTTCAATGGTGGTTCGTTTGATGATTTAAACGATATTTTAAATAAAATGTTCGGCGGCTTTGGTGGTGGATTTGGCGGATTCTCTTCAAGTTCATCCGCAAGAAGAGGTGGTCCTGCAAGGGGAGATGACACCATGATGCGTATCCGTATTAACTTTATGGATGCAATTAATGGTAAAAAAGTTACAATTCCTCTAACTTATGATGAAAAATGTGAATCATGTAATGGCACAGGTGCTTTACATGGTACAGAATATACAACTTGTCCAACTTGTAAAGGTAGAGGACGTGTTTTAACTCAACAAAGAAGTATTTTTGGTATTATTCAACAAGAAACTGTCTGTCCTGATTGTCATGGAAGTGGCAAGAAAATTAAAACAAATTGCCCAGATTGTGATGGAAAAGGTTATAAAAGAATTAAAAAAGACATTGATGTCAATATACCAGCAGGTATTCAAAGCGGTCAACAAATTAGAGTACATGGAAAGGGTGAAAGAGGCTTTAATGGCGGTGAAAATGGCGATTTATATATTGAAGTTATAGTCGCAAAACACGATTTCTTCACTCGTGATGGAAACGATATCCATATTGATGTACCTTTAGATTTTGTAGATGCTTGCCTTGGTTGCACAATAACTGTTCCTACAGTATATGGTGATACAGAATTAAAAGTTAATCCAGGCACACAACCGAATGATGTTTTAACTTTAAAAGGTAAAGGCGTTAAGGATTTAAGAGGAAATGGATATGGAAATCAATATGTCCATATGATCTTAAAAACACCAACTTATTTAAATAAAGATCAAAAGAAAGCTCTCGAAGATTTTAAAAAAGCAACAGCAAATGGTGATTCATTCTTTGATAAATTCAAAAGAACATTTAAAAAATAAAATTTAAGGTTTATACTAGTTAGACTAGAAAAGAGAAAAAGTATGCCTAAATGTAAATATTGCGGGGAAAATATTACAAAGTTCGATAAAGAAATTTGTCCTTTCTGTGGTGGTAAAAAACCACTTGAAGGAGTAGATTCATATACAGCTGATATTACGCAAACTATTAACACAGTCGAAAAAGAAAAAGTTTCAACTTTTAAACAACGCAGTAAAAAAGTTTATGTTTTATTATGCATGTTTTTAGGCGCATTTGCCGCCGATGAATTCTATTTAGGCAAATATAAAAGAGGAATTCTTCGTTTAATTGGTGTGGTTGTGTTATTTTTACTTCAATTTTTACTCTATTTTTTCCTCAAAACTGACTTAAATATTGGTTTATCAATTTTATTTTCATTTTTATCACTATTTATACTCTTTTTCATAGCAGGAATTGCTTTAATTTTTGTTGATAATGTAAAAGATTCAAACGGAGTTTATTTAAGATAATGCAAAGATATTTTGCGACATATGATAAAAACCAAAATATCGTCATAAATAATGACGATATTTTTCATATTCAAAAAGTGATGAGAATGAATATTGGAGATACTTTTGAAGTTAATGCTGATGGAGATTTAAAAATTGCTGAAATTACATCAAATTCACCATTTTCTTTCAAAATTATTAAAGAAATTAATGAAAATCACGAATTAAATGGCTATGTTCGACTTTTATATTGCTTACCAAAAGGTGAAAAAACTGATTTAGTTATTCAAAAAGCAGTTGAACTTGGTTGTTCTGAAATCGTTTTAATTAATAGCGAAAGATCTATTGCAAAAATTACTAAAGAAAATAAAGAAAAGAAAATTATTCGTTTTAATAAAATTATTAAAGAAGCGAGCGAACAATCAAAAAGAACTAAACTCTGTAAATTAAATGATGTAATTGATTTTAAAGATATTGCAAAATATCCAGCTGATTTTTCATTAATTGCATACGAAAACACTGAATTTACATCAAAAGATTTAATTGAAATTTTGCCTTCTTTAAGAGATAAAACAATCAATATTATCATTGGAGCAGAGGGTGGAATCTCTAAAAAAGAGCTAGAAATGGCTAAAAATACCGGTTATAGAGAAATTTCACTTGGTAAAAGAATTTTACGTAGTGAAACAGCTTGCATTTTCATTTTGTCAATTTTATCTTTATACTTAGATTGATATGGGAAAAATTTTTAATATTCTAAAAAAAGAAAGAAGTAAAAAAGGAATCGACTCTTGTTCAGAGATGGTTTTCTTTCGCCAATTTCGTGGAATGCTAAGAAGTAATCCAATTTTTACGAAATATGCTGATATCGATAATGATTTTGACATTATTAAAGCCAATATCATCATCAAATCAATTATCAACAAAGATGAACTTGATAGCGTAATTAACGACATGTATATTGCTAACGCTAATTTGACTGTTGAATCGATAAAAGATGATATTAACGAAAGAATTAGCGATTTACCTTATATTTCTTACGATAATTACAAAATTTATGTGCCTTTTTTCAATAAAGCAACAAATATTGTATATTCAACTGAAAGCGAAAAAATGTTCCAATACCCTTATGTTGAACTTTTTAAAAAGTTTGAACCATTCATAATTGATCCATTTGAAACATACAATATTGATTTATATTCTTCACTTTTTACTCAATTAGTTAAAGTATCGGAATCAGAAACAGCAGTAGCGTTCTATCATTATGATTTTAATGCAATTTTTATTATAAATAAGCAAGGTACGCTCGATAATATTATCTATTTATTCGACAAACACATGAAAAATCCGCATAAATATAACATTATTGAAAAGGTAAGGCCTTTAGTAAATGCTTATTTTAATAACGATCTAAGCTTATTTATCTATCTTTTATACAAAAATGATTTAGTTAGTTATTACGTTTTTAGAAAAATTTGTAAAATATACCAAGTATGACATTATTAATTGATTTTTTAGGTTGTAAAGTAAATAGTTATGAAGTAGAAGCCATTGCAGAAACCTTTATTCAAAATGGTTTTTCTTTTTTTGATGCAAATAAAAATAAATTTCCTGATGTAATCATTATAAATACATGCGCAGTCACTCAAACTAGTGTTACTAAAGATAGAAAGGTTATAAAAAGGTATAGAAAATTATATCCGGAAGCTGTTTTAGTAGTAATGGGCTGTTATGCTCAATTTGACTACGAAAAAATATCTAAAGAAATGGGCGCAAACATTGTTTTAGGCACCTCAAATCGTAATAAAGTTTATGAACTTGTAATGAAATATTTTGAAAATAGAGAAAATATTTGTTTACATGATGAAAATAACTCTATCATAAACTACGAAAAACTTAATTTATCACATTCTTATCTTACAACTAGAGCTTATGTAAAAATTCAAGATGGCTGTAATAATTTTTGTTCATATTGCTTAATTCCTTATATTAGAGGCAGATCTCGTAGCAGAGAAGCCTCTGAAATTGTACAAGAAATTAAAAATTTGGTGAAAAATGGCTATAAAGAAGTAGTTTTAACAGGCATTGATATGTCTAGTTATGGCTTAGATTTTGCACAAAAAACCTCTTTTAGTGATTTAATTGAGAAAATTTTAGTCGAAGTCCCAAATTTATATCGTTTGAGAATTTCTTCATTAGAAGAAAGTCAAATCGACGAAAAATTTATCAAATTACTCGAAAAATACGATAATTTCGCAAGCCATCTTCATATACCACTACAAAGTGGAAGTGCATCAATTCTCAAAAAAATGAATAGAAAATATGATTTAAGTGGATTTTATACAAAAATTGATGCATTAAGAAAAATTAAACCAGATTTATCTATTACAACTGATGTAATCGTTGGTTTCCCAGGAGAAACTGAAGAAAATTTCATGGAAACTTATAATTTTTGTAAAGAAATTAAATTTACAAAGATACATGTTTTCCCTTATTCTTCTCGTCAAGGAACTCTCGCTTCAAAAATGCCTAATCAAATTGATCCAAAAATTAAAAAGGATAGAGTTAATCGTTTATTAGAGTTATCTAAAGAATTTGAAAACGAATATATTAGCAATTACATCGGAAAAGAAATCGAATTTTTGTTTGAAGATTATATTGAAGAAGAATGTGGATATCGTGGACATAGTTCGAACTATTTAGAATGTATTTATAAAAGCGATGAAGAGTTAACAAATAAAGTAAAAAAAGTTAAATTAAACAAAGAAAATTTTAAGTATTTTTGACAATGTAAAAATTTAGAAATACGATAAAATACGTATATTTTATTTATTTTTAAAAAATATCAAAAAATTTATTGACTATACTAATTAATTCTTTATAATTATTCAAGGTAAAGGAGTTATCAATATGGCAGTACCATTTAGAAGAACTAGTAAAACTACAAAAAGAATGAGAAGAACACACTATAAATTACATGTAAATGGTTTATGTGTTTGCTCTCACTGTGGCGAATTAATTAAATCACATACAGTTTGCCCAAAATGTGGTTATTACGACGGTAAACAAATCATCAAGAAATAAAAAATCTCCGCAATGGAGTTTTTTTATTGCTCAAAAATGGTAATATAATTGCATATGAATATCGGATTTTTAGGTTGTTCCAAGATTGGAGCAAAAATAGTTGAAGCTTTAAAAGAAAATAAAGATGCTGTTTTATATGGATGTGCTGCTCGTAATCCAAAAAAAGCGGAAGAATACAAAGAAAAATTTGGTTTTAAAAAATCTTATAATAATTATTTGGAATTAGTACAAGATCCAAACATTGATTTAGTATACGTTTCTACACTTATTTCTAGTCATTATAACGATGTAAAACTATGTTTAGATAACAATAAACCTTGTTTAGTTGAAAAAGCATTTACGATTAATTCAAAAGAAGCAGAAGAGTTAATTAAAATTTCTAAACAAAAGAATCTATTTCTTGGTGAAGCGATTCGGACACGCTATATGCCTTCAAGAAAAATGATAAATGAGATTATTTCAAGCGGAATTATTGGTGATATTTATATGCTTTCTGCAAATTTATCTTATAAAATTGATGATCAAGAACGTTTAATCACTAAAAAAATGGGCGGTGGAATCATATTAGATGTCGGAGTTTATCCAATTAACTTCGCTTTCATGATTCTTGGAACTGATTATAAAGAAGTTAAATCTAATTTAATCTATCGTAATCATGGCGTTGAAGAAACAATGGTTATTAATTTATTTTACAAAAACGGAATCGTTGCTAACTTATATTCCTCTATGAATGGCAATTCAGATAGAAGTGGATATATCTATGGAACGAATGGATATTTAAAAGTTGATAATATAAACAATCCTCTTGAAATTGAAATTTATGGTAAGATTGACGATACTTCAAATGCTATGGAACTTAAGAATAAAATCCATATAACAGAAGATGTTAATGGTTATGAATATCAATTTTATGAAGCTATTTTAGCTGTAAAGTCTCATGTTAACGAACCTATCTCGATGCCACACTCAGAGACTTTAAAAGTCATGAAATTGATAGATAAAATTAAAAATAGTAGTTATTTAGTTAATTATTAGTAGATATTTAGGAGGTTTTTATGGAATACAATAAATTAATTGACAACACTTTATTAAAAGCTGATGCTACAAAACAAGAAATTTTGAACCTTTGTGAAGAAAGTAAAAAGTATAATTTTAAATCAGTTTGCATTAATCCTGATTTTATCCCTACAGCAAAGGAAGCATTAAAAGGTAGTGATGTTTTAGTTTGTACAGTTATTGGTTTCCCATTAGGAAGCATGTCAACAAAAGCCAAAGCTTTTGAGGCAAAAGATGCTGTTGAAATGGGTGCTGATGAAGTCGATATGGTTTTAAATATTAGTGCTTTAAAAGATAAAAACTATAAATATGTTTTAGATGATATCAAAGCTGTAAGAGAAGCTACAAAAGGCCATACATTGAAAGTAATCTTAGAATGTTGCTTATTAACAAAAGAAGAAATTGTTGAAGCTTGTAAAATCTGTGTTGATGCAAAAGTAGATTTTGTCAAAACAAGTACAGGATTCTCAAAGTGGGGCGCTAAAGTCGAAGATGTCAAATTAATGAGAGAAACAGTTGGTCCTGAAATGGGTGTTAAAGCAGCAGGTGGTGTTAGAACTCATGAAGAAATGCTAGAAATGGTCGAAAATGGTGCTACTAGAATTGGAACTAGTTCAGGCGCAAAATTAATGTAATTTAGTCTTTATTTTAATTAATTTATTTGATAAACTTTATTGCACGCAAGATTGGAGGTGAAAGTGAGATGTCTAAAGTTGTAGTTAGAGAAGGCGAAACTCTTGATGAAGCATTAAGAAGATTTAAAAGACAAGTCAATAAGGCTGGAACTATCCAAGAATGCAGAAAAAGAGAATGTTTCTTAAAGAAAAACCTTAAGAGAAAACTTAAGAGTGAGAACGCTAGAAAAAAATATAGATAAAAATTAAAATTTTTTTAACAAAATTGAAATTGAACTCCTTCGTACTATATGAAAGGAGTTTTTTTTATGAAATATTTTGTCAAACAAATTGGCGAAAAAGATTGTTCGTTCGCATGTTTAAAAATGCTTTTGGCGATTGTCTATCATAATAAGAAGTTTTTGCTGTATCCTCAAAACGATGTTGATAGAACTTATTCACTAGAAGATATTATTAACTTTGCGGCAAGAGAAGGCGTTTCTCTTTATGGATTTCGTTTTAAGAAAAAGGAGGATATATTAAAACAAGTTGCTTTACCTGTTTTAACACCTATAAAAAGTGGAAATATGCTTCATATGGTGTTAATCAAAAAGGTTAAAAAGAATAAACTATTGATTTACGATCCTGCCAAAGAACCTTTATGGGTAGATTATGATGATTTTGAAACCGTATGGAATGGAGAATGTTTAGAAGTTACTGAAGTTAGAGGTTCATTATTTAAGGAAAAGAAAATGAATTTCGTGCCTTTTCCTTATAAAATAGTTGTACCTTTATTCCAATTGTTAAGTTTTGGCTTTCTAATCACAGCATTATTCTTTGTTAACGATGATTATTCATTTTTTATTCCGCTATGTTTTTTGTTAGCATTTATTATTTTTGAATTCGTTTACCGAAGTTTGCTTATTAGCGAGATGAAAGCTTTTGATAAAAAGATATTACAGAATTTTGATATACGTGATGCTAATAAATTAAGAAGTAAATACATAGAAATGAATAATTTCAAGGTTTTATTAGTAGGCAATCCAATTCAAGTAATTAATTCTTTTGTTATTTTAGGGTTTGGAATCGCTATATTAGCTATTAATTCCTATTTAAACGTTATTAATTTAGCAATTGTGTTTGTAGTAACGATTTTAATGTATTTTATCGAAAAAAGATTTTTTCAATCGACAAAAACAAACATAAACAGTTACGAAAATTCAGTTTTAAACATCAAAGGATACGATTATGATGATTTGAAAGACAAAATCGATGAATTACACAAGCGTACTTATAATTACGTAAACTTTACAAATGTTCAAAAACTGATTCAAATCTTTTTAATTATTGTAATTTGTCTTATTTATTGCGCGTTTACCAATAACATTAGTTTGAACTTTTTGTTATTCCATACTTTTATGTATTATTATCTAACACAAAATATTGTGAAGTTATTAGATGTGGCATTTTCTTCTAGCGAAAAGTCATATTATCTATCTTTATATCAATATTACGCGAAAAATTAGATGATAATGCATTATTTTATCAAGATTCATGATATAATAAACGCATGAATCTTGATATATCAATTAACAGTTTAATCGACGTAGATACTTCGCTTTATGAAGCACTATATGAAAAATTAGCAGAGAAAACTTTTAATATTTTAAACATTAAAAATGACATAATTTTAAGTGTTACATTTGTTGATAAAGGATACATACATGAACTCAATAAAAATTATCGAGGAATTGATAGACCAACAGATGTAATAAGTTTTGCCTTTTTAGATGATAAAAACGAAATTATTAAAGGTGAAAATATACCTTTAGATTTAGGCGAAATATATATTTGCTATGAAGTAGCCGATGAAAATCGTAAAAATTATGGAAATTCAATAAAAAGAGAAATATGTTTCTTGTTTGTTCACGGATTGTTGCATCTATTAGGTTATGATCACATGACAAAAGAAGATGAAGAAATTATGTTTCCTCTACAAGAAAAAATATTGAAAGGAGAACTCTAATGAGAAAAGAAGATTTAGTTTATCGCGCAATAGAAGCACGAGAAATGTCCTATTCACCTTATTCAAAATTTGCAGTAGGAGCAGCTCTTCTAACTAGTGATGGCGAAGTTTATTTAGGCGCAAACATTGAAAATGCAGCTTACGGATTAACAATGTGTGCTGAAAGAAATGCAATTTTTAATGCTTATTGCCATGGAGTAACTCAAGATGATATCGAAGCTTTAGCAATCGTTGCTGATACAGATTTACCAGTTTCTCCTTGTGGAAGTTGCAGGCAAGTTTTAAGCGAGCTTTTCCCACACGACAAAGAAATATATTTAGCTAACTTAAAAGGTGATATTAAAGTAGTAAAAATCGAAGATTTATTGCCTTATTCTTTTGATAGTGATGATTTATGAGAAGTGGATTTGTAACATTAGTCGGTAGATCAAACGTTGGTAAATCTACCATTTTAAACGCGATAATCGGCACAAAAATCTCGATTGTTACGCCAAAAAAGCAAACTACAAGAAATTCAATTCAAGGAATTTATAATGATGAAGACTCTCAAATTGTTTTCATCGATACTCCAGGAATTCATAAACCTATTAATGAATTAGGTGAAAGAATGGACAAAGCTAGTTATTCAGCAATAAGAGATTGTGATTTAGCAGTATTGGTAGTTGACGCTGGTCGTCAATTTGGAGAAGGTGATCAATTTCTTTTTGATCACTTAAAATTTGATTGCAAATTAATCATCGCTTTCAACAAAATCGATTTAACAAATATCAATTTAATTAATTCCTTAAAAGAAAAGTACCAAAATCATTATCATCCGCTTTGTATAGTTGAAATGAGCGCTATCGAAAAGTTTGGTATCGATGATTTAATTAAAAAGATTAAAGAAAATCTCGATGAAGGCCCTCAATATTACGACTTAGAAACAATTACGAATGTTGATATTAAGTTTAGAGTACAAGAAATAATTAGAGAGAAGATCCTTTATTTGTTGCAAGAAGAAGTACCTCATTCAATCGCCGTTCAATGTACTGATATTTTAAGCGATGAAAACCCAATAGAAGTTTACGCTAAAATTATTGTTGAGCGTGATAGCCAAAAAGGAATCGTAATTGGTGCTAAGGGAAAGATGATTAAACGTATTGGTATTGAATCAAGAAAAGATATAGAAAAATTAATCGGAAGACATATAAATCTTAACTTAAATGTCCAAGTAGTAGAAAATTGGCGTAATTCAAGTAGATTTTTAGTAGGTTTCTAGTAGTTAATGGAAAATTTCAATGGTATTATAATTGCTCAAAACCAATATAAAGATAACAATTTAATAGTAAACTTGTTAACTGAACAAGACATTATTAGTTTTGAAGCATTATCAATTTTTAAGAAAAATAAGCAGTTTATTAACGATATTCAATTATTAAATTTTGGTGAATTTGAGCTTTATAAAGGTAAAACCAAATATTTTAAGCTTAAAAATTGTAATATTAGAGGTTCTTTATATAAGGAAAGTTTTGAAAATAAAGAAATGCTTTTCCCTTATGAATTCATTAAAGAAATAGTATTAAAAACGCCTCCAATTGATGATTTTTATAAATTTTATCGTTTATTATCTTTAACTGAAGAAAAAATCATTCAAAAACAAGGTGATTATTTACCTGAGTTAATTTTATTTGTGTCTTTTTATTTAAAACTATTAGGATTTTCCATAGCAAATGAAATCGATCGAATCGCTAATATGATGACTTTTCAATATTTGGGAAATGCTGAAAAAGAGCTTTTTAATAAAACTTATAAGGATTTTTGTGAAATTTTAGACAACTTGTTTAATAAAAGATATGTAATCTGTTATGAGTTTATTTTGAAAATCGATACCAGAAAGTTACTAATTGTTTTTAAAAACATAACGAAGTTCTTTGAACAAGCAAACGCAGTTAAAATAAATTCATTAGATTTGTTTTAATACACTCATAGTAGGTTGACAGGTCTAAATAAATCTTTAAAATATTTCGCATGAGGGCAAACGATATGGATAATAAATTTGAAAAAGTAGTTACGCATTTACAAACAACTGGTTATGTTTTCCAAGGTTCGCAAATATATGGCGGACTTTCAAATACATGGGATTATGGCCCATTAGGAAGCGAATTAAAAAACAATTTACAACAATTATGGTGGAAAAAGTTTGTTACTGAAACATCTACAAATGTAGGAATTGATGCTGCAATTTTAATGAACCCAAAAGTTTGGGAAGCGACAGGACACGTTACAACATTTAATGATCCATTAATTGATTGTAAAGAATGCCATGGAAGATTTAGAGCAGATGATTTAATTAAAGATCAATTCCCAGATGTCGATGTAAATGGCATGGATTTAGAACATCTTGCTGAATTCATCAAAACTCACAAAGTGAAATGTCCACAATGCGGCAAAAGTAATTTTACTGATGTTAGACAATTCAATATGATGTTTAAAACTCATATTGGTGTAACAGACGATTCAAAAAGTGTTGTTTATTTAAGACCTGAAACTGCTCAAGGTGTTTTTGTTAATTTCAAAAACGTTCAAAGAGCAACTAGAAGAAAATTACCTTTAGGTATCGCAAATGTTGGTAAATCATTTAGAAATGAGATTACTCCAGGCAATTTTATTTTTAGAACACGTGAATTCACTCAAATGGAATTAGAATTCTTTTGTAAACCTGGAACTGATTTAGAATGGTTCAAATATTGGAAAGATTATTCGATTAATTTTGTCGAATCATTAGGTATTAAAGCTGAAAATTTAAGATTTAGAGATCATGAACCAGAAGAATTAGCCTTCTATTCAAAAGCAACAACTGATATTGAATATAAATTCCCATTCGGTTGGGGTGAGATTTGGGGAATTGCCGATAGAACCGATTACGATTTAAAACGTCATCAATCATATAGTGGCGAAAGTTTGGAATATTTAGACCCAGAAACAAACGAAAAATATGTTCCATATTGTATTGAACCAAGTTTAGGTTTAGATCGTTTGTTCTTAATGATAGTTACAGACAGTTACGATGAAGAAATTTTAGAGAATGGCGAAACAAGAAAAATTATGCATTTAAAACCATTCTTAGCTCCATATAAAGCAAGTATTTTACCATTGAGTAAACAATTAAATGATAAAGCTAAAGAAATTTTCGATTCATTAATTCCATTCTTACGTGTTAATTACGATACAACCGGAAGTATTGGAAAAAGATATAGAAGAAATGATGAAATCGGAACTCCATATTGTGTAACAGTCGATTTTGAAACTGAAAATGATCAATGTGTTACTGTTAGAGAAAGAGATTCAATGAAACAAGAAAGAATCAAAATAGCAGATTTAAGAAATTATTTATTAGAAAAAACATTTTATAGATGAGTGGAAATTTAATAGATTTAGCAAATGATATTTTAAGAAATGCTGATATAGTTGAAGTAATTTCTCACTATATTAAAGTAGAGAAAAAAGGGAGAAATTATACTGGACTATGTCCTTTTCATGATGACAAATCTCTTGGAAATTTCTATATAAGTAAAGAAAAAGGCATTTTTAAGTGTTTTTCTTGCGATGCTGGTGGTAATGCAATCAATTTTGTTCAAAAAATTGAAAATCTTTCCTATAAAGAGGCCGTTTTAAAAACCGCCGAATTAATAGGCTACCACGATACAAGATTATTAAATTATCAAACAACAGTAAAAGTTAATCCGGAAATTAAAGCAATCCAAGATTGTTTAACCGAAATTAACAATTTTTATCAAAACAGTTTGTTTTTCACTGAAGATGGCAAGGATGCTTTACATTATTTACATAAACGCGGATTAACTGATGATGTTATTAGATTTTTTAAGATTGGTTATGCTCAAGCAAAAGGCGAAAATATCGTTGAATATTTAAAATCTAAGAATTTTTCGATTAAAACAATTGCTGAAACAGGAATAATTCATTTAGAAACAACGCCTTATAGAGATTTAAACGCTAATCGTATTACCTTTGCAATTACTGATAGAAACAACCAAATTGTCGGCTTTAGTTGTAGAAAATTTAGAGAAGGCGACACATCTAGCGCAAAATACGTAAATACATCTTCGACTAAATTATTTAATAAAGGAAATTTACTTTATAACTATTACAATGCTCTTAACGAAGCTAAAAAATCTGGATATGTTTATTTACTTGAAGGATTTATGGATGTTATTGCCTGCTATAGAGTAGGAATAAGAGCAGCAGTTGGTTTAATGGGAACCGCATTATCCAAAGATAATTTGCAATCACTAAGATATTTTAATTGTGAAGTGCGTCTTTGCCTTGATTTAGATGCTCCAGGGCAAATGAACATGAAAAAAATAAGCGATATTTTTGATGAATCCAATATTAAATATCGCCTGGTGAGTAATGAGGTCGATTTTCAAGAAAAGGATACTGATGAAATTTTAAAAAAATATGGTGAGGATAAACTTAAAAGTTATCTCGCTAACCTTGTAAATAAAGGCGAGTGGTTAATTAAATACTTCAAAAAATCTTTAAATTTATCAACATTAGAAGGTAAAAAACAAATCGTTAATAATTTAATACCTTATTTATCGACTTTAAAAGACGAATTAGAGATAGATTATTTTATTAATGAATTATCTTCTTTAAGTGGATATAATTACCAAACAATTCAACAAGCTTTAAGAAGATATAACAAAAAATTGGACAAAAAAGACGAAGAAGCACTAAATGTTTTAATTAAATCCAACAAAAGTGAGGCTCAAATTGTATTAAATAGGCTACAACTTGCTGAAAAGCAAGTTTTAAGATACATGTTGGAGAACAAGGATGTAATAGAAAAGTATGATATCAAATTAGGGTATTTTTCAACGCCCATTTATCGTGAAATAGCGAATGTTATTGAAGAATATGTGACACATATCCGAATAAACACTGATTATAACATTAAAAATTTAATGACTTATTTATCTAGTGAAGATTTTGAAGCAAAAAATAAAGACAAAATTATGGCTGAAATAACTGATATTGCAGTCGATGATTTCAAAGTGCCACCATATAGTGATGAGCAATTCGATGATTTAATTCAAACCATAAACAAAGAAAGAGTTGAAAACCAAACTCTCGATGTTTATAAAAATTCTTCTTTAAACAAAACTGAGATTGAAAAAGCAGAATATGCCAAAACCTGTCTTGCTAAACTCAAATCGTTAATTGAAGAAGAAGATAAAAAAAGGAGGAACTGAATATGGAAAGAAAAGTTAAAAAGTCTACTAAAGAAAGCGAAGTAAAAATCGATAATATCGAAAATAGTGTCGATGAAGTAAACATTGATGACTATAATCCAACAGACGAAAAAGAAGATTTAATGACTTTAGATCAAATCGTTAAAAAATTTGAAGAAGCCAATAAAGATACGAAATTCATCGATCAAGACGAGTTTTTTGATGAAACTTCATATTTAGATTTAAGTGATCAAGATTATGAAAGAATTTTTGATCATTTTAAAGAATTAGGTTACGAAGTTGCTGGCAGTAAAGATGATTTAGAAAATGAAGATATGCCGGAGGATTTCGACGAAAACGATTTAGAAAATGACGATACTTTCGAGGACGATTTTGATAGTGATGAGCAACATCCTGAAAGTAATCTTGATATCAATAACTTAGACAACATCGAATCGAGCGATGTTAAAGTTAACGATAGTGTCAAACAATACTTAAAAGAAATTGGTAGAGTTCCTCTTTTAAAACCAAAAGAAGAAACGGAACTTGCTAAACGTATCGTCGCAGGAGATAAAAGAGCTAAAGATCAACTTATTAACGCTAACTTAAGATTAGTTGTTTCGATTGCAAAACACTACATTGGTAGAGGTATGCAATTCTTAGATCTTATTTCAGAAGGTAATTTAGGTCTTATTAAAGCAGTCGAAAAATTTGATTATAAAAAAGGATTTAAATTTTCAACATATGCAACTTGGTGGATTAGACAAGCTATTACAAGAGCTATCGCTGACCAAGCTAGAACTATCAGAATTCCAGTTCATATGGTTGAAACAATTAATAAAATTACTAGAGTTCAAAGACAACTTGTCCAAGAATTGGGAAGAGAACCAACCGCAGAAGAAATTTCTAAAAAAATGGACAATGCTTTATCTCCAGATAGAATTAGAGAAATTACAACTTTAGCTTTAGAACCAGTTTCTCTTGAAAGTCCAATTGGCGAAGAAGATGACAGTCATCTTGGCGATTTTGTCGAAGACAAAGAATCAATTTCACCAACTGAATATACAAGAAAATCAATGAATCGTGATGCATTATTTAATGTTATGAATGATTTAACTGATAGAGAGGAAAGAGTTTTAAGATTAAGATATGGTTTGGATGACAATAGACCAAGAACTCTTGAAGAAGTTGGCAAAGAATTTGGTGTTACTAGAGAAAGAATTAGACAAATCGAGGCTAAAGCTATCAGAAAGTTAAGACATCCAACAAGAACTAAAAAACTTGATGATTTACATTAATAATGATTTCTGAGCGTTTAAAACAAATATCAAATTTTATCAATGATGACCATGATGTCGCTGACATTGGCAGCGACCATGGTCTTCTTTTGGTTTTATTATCTAATCGTAATTTTTCACATGAAGTAATAGGGGTAGAAAATAAGATTGGCCCTTTTTCTAATTTGGAAAAGACTGTTAATAAAATTGCAAAAACTAACTTTAAATGCCTTTTGTCTGATGGATTAAAAGATGTTAAAGAAAATTATAAAACAATCGTTATTGCTGGAATGGGTTATTCAAACCTCGAAAATATTCTAAAAAACGATAAAAATTTTGGTTCTCGTGAAAATTTTGTAATTGATTGTCACACCAATCAAAAAGAAATAAGAAATTTATTTTATGAGTTAAGATATAAAATAGGAGATGAAAAAATTATTTTTGAAGATTCTATTTATTATGATGTTATTAAATTTGAAAAAAATAACGATAATCATGTTTATAATTCTCTCGAATTAAAATACGGTCCATTAAACTTAAAAAGAAAAAACGAAATTTTTATAAAAAGATATAGCGAATCCTTAAACAAATTGAAAAATTTGTGCAATTCTATTAATAATCTTGAGCGCAAACGCGAATTAGAGAACGAAATAAAAGAGTTGGAGGAAATTATTAAATGAAAACTAAAGCTTTGCTGAAAAAATTGTCTAAATATTTTCCTAAATCGCTAGCAGAAAGTTATGATCATGTCGGTTTACAATGCGGTAAATTAAAAGAAGACACAAATTGTATTTTATTGTGCCTCGATTATGATGAAGATGTTTATGATTATATAATTTCAAATAATTTAGAAGACAAAATTGATATGATAATTTCTCACCATCCTTTCATTTTTGGTACAAGAGCAAAAGTTCTTAAAAGCGATCCGTTAAAAAAGGAATTATTTGATAAAACATTAGATTTAAATTTACCAGTTTACAGTTATCATACTAATTTTGATGGCGGCAAAGAGGGAATGAACGATGCATTAACTCGTGAACTTGAACTTATTGATATAAAACCACTTGAAACCGAACCAATGGCAAGAGGTGGATACTTAAAAGAAGAAATGGAAATCCATGATTTTGCTAGATATGCGGCTAAAAAACTTAATGTTAATTATGGAACTTTGATTAACAAAGGCACAAAAACAATAAAAAAAGTAGCCATCATAGGCGGAGGAGGATGGAGTTCCTATCTTGCCGCTAAAAACGAAGGCTACGATATTTTTGTAAGTGGTGACATTCCTCATCATGGAAGAAGAGGAGTTGTGGCAAATAAATATAATTATTTAGATTTGCCTCACGAAATTGAAAAAATATTCATGAAACAATTTAAGAAGGTCTTACTTTCTATAGATTCTGAACTACAGATTTTACTTGTTGATCAAGAAGATCTCCCTGAATTCCTCTATATCTAAAGTAATTGCAAATATCATCGATTGTCTTTCTTGAAACGCTACCATCAGAAGTAACGTAAATTTTACGATGAACTTCAATATTTAATGCAATAGCTCCTGGCACATCAGAAATTACCGCATAGGAAATCTTTTTCTCGTTTAAATGATAATATTCTTCAATATATTTATCTGTTTTAGTAGAACTGCTAATAATTAATAAAACATCATTATCTTTAAGTTTTTCTAATAATGTTTTCTTTTTATCAAAATTTTCATCACTAACTTCATGATTTATTACAGCTTTTGGCAAATAAGTTTTAATTTTATATAAAGCCATTGAAAGCGAATCGTTAGCGATTTCACTTTGATAAATTATTTGAGTGCTCTTTTTATTGTTCTTTTTGCTTAAGCAAATTGCGTTAGAAGGAGAATCACTATTTAAATCATAGAAGAAAAATCTGTGATTAGTTGATTTTGCTAAATAATTTTCTTCAACAGTGTTAATATTGCCGACAAAAATGACTTTTTTACCAAATCTAGCTTTTTTAATAAGTTTTTCTTTTTCTAAAGTAGAAGGAGATGTTGCATCAAAATAAACAATTTTTCTCTTCTTCATTATCTTGAACAATTTTTGTTCGGTCCCATAAGGTGAAGTGATGATGATTGTTTCGCGATCTACTTTTTTAAGATAATCAGCAAAACCTTCATAAGGTATATCTAAAATAACGACATTAAGCCTACCTAACTCGTTTTTAGCGTGTTCGCCGTTTAACAATCCCCCTAAAAGAACAATATTAGAATTTCTAAAGCTTGTTCTTGCTTGATAAGCAACGTTTAATAAATTATTTAAAGTTTTTGAGTAACCACATGGTTCAATAATTTCGATATTCATGAAAGTATTTTAACATTTTTAATGAAAAAATGGGATAAATTATATAAAATGACTGCATGCAATTTAAATCTTTTAATCTAAAACCGGAAATTATCAATGTTTTAAGTGACTTAGGCTACGTTAATTTAACAAAAATTCAAGAATTAGTTATCCCAAAAGCCTTAAAAAGTGAAAACATTATTGCTAAAAGTGAGACTGGAAGTGGAAAAACTCACTCTTTTATTGTTCCTATTATCAATAACATAGTTCCAAGTAATAATTTACAGGCGATAATTATTAGCCCTACAAAGGAATTAGCCCAACAAACATATTCTTTTATTGTTCAAATTGTTGAGAAATTAGGAAATGTAACCGTCAAATTATTTTCAAGTGGTGAAGACACCACAAAAGATAGCAAATCTTTTTATAATGGCGCAAATATTATTGTTGCAACACCTGGTCGTTTATCTTATCTATTAAATAACGTTCAAATAGATTTAACAAATTTAAAAACTATAGTTCTTGATGAGGCTGATATGCTCATCGACAGAACTTTTATTGATGAAATCGATAAAATTTTCACTATTGTTGATAAAAACACAATTCAAATTGAAGTTTTTAGTGCAACCATATCAAATAATGTTAATGATTTTTTGAGAAAATATATTTCACCAGACTATTTATTAACTGTTGATGATGAAAACAAAGCTTCAAAAAATGTTAAACATTTCTTCATTAACACCAAACACCAAGATAAATATCAATTATTATTGGATTTTATTAATTTAAAAAATCCTTATTTATTGTTTGTTTTCGGAAATTCTAAGACTGAAGCTAAAAAAATATATGAATTTTTATCTGAAAATAAGTTTAAATGTGGTTTTATCAGTGGTGAATTAGAAAAAAGAGAAAGAAGATCAATGCTAAGAAGAATCAAAAATGATCAATATCGTATTGTTGTTGGCACTGATCTAGCAGCAAGAGGCATTGATGTAGAAGACGTTAGTGATGTTTTGAATTTTAATATTCCAAATAATTTAGAATATTATTACCATCGCGCAGGAAGAACTGGGCGAATTGGTAAGAGCGGATATTGCTATTCTTTTTATGATAACGATAATTTGAATTTACCATTAAAGCTCATTAATGAAGGATTAGAAGTAGAATATCTAAAATTTAACAATGGCGAATTAGTTAAAGATATTCCTTTAAATAAGGATATTAAAAAGAAAAAATCTAACGTCAATTCTGATTTAGAAAGAGAAATTAAAAAGGCTAAATTTATGGCAATGGGCAAAAAAGTTAAGCCTGGCTATAAGAAAAAAGTTAAACAAGCAATTGACAAAGTCAAAAGAAAACACAGAAGAGAAGTTATCAAAAAAGACATCAGAAGACAAAGAGTTGAAAGATATAAAAACGAAGCCAAAAATAATATTTAATCTTATTTAGTAATTTATTAGTATATTTTTAGTAGATAATTAGTAGTTAATTAGTACATATCAATTAATTTATAAAGTTCGGTAAGAACATTTTCTTCATCAGTTGTTTTCAAAATTTTGCCATGACTAAAGATTTGAAATACACCATTTCCACCCGCAATCCCAATATCAGCATTTTTGCCTTCGCCAATGCCGTTAACAATACACCCCATAACTGCGACAGTTAAATATTTTTTATGTTGAATCATATAATCCAAAATCTTGTCAGCTATTTGAGCTGTGTTTTTAACCATACAACGACCACATGTAGGGCAAGTAATAATTGTTGGATAATTTTCATATAAACCAAGATCATGCAACAGTCTGACGCATGTTTTAATTTCTTTTTGTGGATTATGCGTGAGTGAAATTCTTATAGTTGAGCCTATTCCTTCAAGTAATAAAGGTGAAAGTGCGCTTACAGATCTGATAATACCGATTTCGTCGTATCCACTCTCAGTAACACCAATATGAAGTGGATAATTAGTTTTTTGGCTCATTAAGCGATAAGCTTTAATTGTGAGAAGTGGATTTGAAGCTTTAACGCTTATAACAAGTTTAAAAAACCCATATTCTTCGAATTTTTTGATATATTTTAAAGCACTTTCAGTTAATTTTTCTTCTTCAGATAAATCAGATGATGCCAAATCTTTCTCTAAAGAACCTTTGTTAACACCAATTCTGATAGCGACATCATATTTTTTTGCTGCATAAATTATTCTTTTTAATTTTTCATCACTTCCAATATTTCCTGGATTTATACGTATTTTATCAGCGCCATTTTCAATAGCCAAAATGCCTAAATTAGCATCAAAATGTATATCAGCAACAATCGGAATACTGACTCTTTTTTTAATTTCTTTTATTGCGTAAGCATCCTCTTTATCAAGAACACTTACTCTCATCATTTGCGCACCTAAAGTAGTGCATTCGTTAATTTCATTAACAACCTCATCGACTTTTGAAGTTTTAATATCGCACATCGATTGAATTACAACTTGATTATTTCCACCAATTTGAATATTCCCTATTTTTACAGGAACAGTATTTTCTCTCGTACTCATATAAGTATTATATGCTAATTTTTAGATTAAAATATATAGAAACACACGGTTAAATGTGATAAAATCACGTATGCATTGACGAAAGGAGTTTATTATGCGTGATAACATTATTTTAAAATGTACAGTCTGTGGTGAAGAACAATATATTACTTCAAAGAACAAGAAAAACAATCCAGATAGAATTGAAAAGAAAAAATATTGTCCACATTGCCAAAAAGTTCAAGTTTTTAAAGAAAAGAAATAATATTTCTTATGATTAAAACTTTTAGATTTGAATCTGATACATCTGAATTTAGCGCAAATACATACGTAGTTGGCGATAAAGGCGGTAGATGTGTAGTAATTGATTTAGGAAGTACTCAACAAAGAGTTATTGATTACATTAAAGAAAATCACACTTCCTGTTCAGGGATTTTACTTACACATGGCCATTTTGATCATATTAGAGGAATTCAAAAGTTTTTAGAAACATTCTCTTGTACAGTATTTGTACATGAGAAAGATCAAGAATTATTAGAAAATCCTAAACTTAATTGTTCGCATTTTTCCGAAAAAAAGGATATTTCCTTAAAACTCGGCAATATATATCTTTTAGACGATGAAGATGAAATTGATTTCAAAAACGGATATATATTCAAAGTAATTGAAACGCCATTTCATACAAATGGAAGTGTTTGCTTTCTATGTGAGAAAGAAAATGCTCTATTTACAGGTGATACTTTGTTTAAAGGATCAATCGGTAGAACTGATCTACCAAAAGGTAACGAAAAACTCGTTAACTCTTCGTTATCTAAACTTCTTAAACTTGATGATAGTTTAAAAGTCTATCCTGGTCATGGCGATGAAACAACTTTAGGTAAAGAAAAATCACAAAATGGATTTTTATTAAATATAGAAAGGAACACAAAATGAACGTTACAGAATTAAGACCTGGTAATTATTTCGAAGAAGAAGGTAATTTATACTACGTTATCGACATTTTACTTAACAAAACAGCTATGAGAAAAATGGTTGCTAAAGTTAAGGTTAAAAATGTTAGAACCGGTGCTATTACTGAACTTAGTGCTAATAGTGGTTATCAAGTTGAAACAGTTAGACTTGATAAAAAGAAAATGAATTATCTCTATGACAATGGTGATTTCTTAGTTTTCATGGACAATGAAACCTATGAACAAGTCGAAATTCCTAAGTCAAGATTAGAATGGGAAATTAAATTCTTAAAAGAAAATCAAGAAGTCGAAATTACTTCTTATGAAGATGAAATTTTAGGAATAAACCTTCCAGCTAAAGTTACTTTAAAAATTACTCACTGTGAACCAGCTGTTAGAGGTGATACAGTCAACAAAGCCATGAAAGATGCAGTAGTTGAAACTGGTTTAAAGATTAGAGTCCCATTATTTATTAATGAAGGCGATAACGTACTTGTCAGAACAGACACTGGCGATTACGATGGCAGAGCTAACTAATTCAGGAAACTAAAATGGTTGAAGCTTGGCAAGTTGCTCTTTATTGCATTCTTTGCTTGATTGTCGGTTTAGTAATTGGCTATTTCTTAGCTCGTTACATTTTCAAAAAACAACTTGAGAAAAACCCACCTATTAATGAAAATATGATTCGTGTTATGTATCAACAAATGGGTAGAAAACCTAGTGAAGCACAAATCAGACAAATCATGAATAGTGTAAAGAAGCAACAAAAGTAGTTAGATAAAAAAGTCAATGAAAAACGCGATTATTATCGCGTTTTTTTATTGTGTGTAAAAATTTTGTAAGTTTTCCACATATACTAGAAAACTACTAATTATCTACTAATTATTATTTCATCCAATGAATTTTGTTTTCTTCGCCATTCTTTAATTTAATAAGATTGCCTCTATGTTTAAATACTAATAATGCATATCCAATTGTAAAGAAAATTGGTAAATAAATTGATACATGAGGTCCAAATTCAGAGAACATTAAGTATCCTGAAATGGTAGGTCCGCAAGTTGCAAAAATAATATAAACAATCCAAGAAAATAAAGTAATACAACCAGTAGTGATTATTGAAGTTACAGAAACTATTTTAGTTTTCTTTAAGCAAATAAAGAAAATAGAAGCAAAAATAGGAATTGCAGTCCATGATACAGCAAGAATAAATCCAGCAAAAGTAGAAACAATTTTTCCACCTTTAAATCCTAAGAAGCAACTATATGCATGTCCAAACATACATCCTAGGGCAACTAAATAGTATGTTAATTCAGCTAAAGTGTTACCTTGTCCGAAAATATTATATGTTCGATCATCGCCAAGCATTAATTGAGCTGCAGGTTCAAAATAAGTAAATAAAGCGAAAACACTTAGTAGTGGAATTATAACTTTAAAGAAATCAAGCGCCATTGTTGCAACGCCAGCTCCTTTTGAAATTGAACGTCCAACATTAGTTCCGCCAGGATTATGGCTTCCATAATCACGTGGATCTTTGTGATAAAAAACTTTGCTAATAATTACGCTATTTGGGATACTTCCAAATAGGTAGCCTAATAAGAAACAACCAATAAGTATCAATGTTCTGTAAAAGTAAATCATATATAAAGATTTTACTACAATAGTTTATCTTTTTAATACGAGCATTTTATAAAACCGCTTTCATTGAATAAAATATGTTTGCGAAATTTACGAAAATTAATTAAAAAAATTTAATTTTTAATAAGAAATGACCATTTTTACCAAAAAATATTTATTAAAAAGTGATTAATAAAACAATAATTTTTTGATACAATTAGTTAGCTGAATTTATGAGTAATTATGATGCAAGCAATATAGAATTATTGTCTGGTCTTGAAGGAGTTAGAAAAAGACCAGCCATGTATATTGGCAGTACCAATAGCATGGGTTTACACCATTTAGTTTGGGAAATAGTTGATAACGCAGTAGATGAAGCTTTAAATGGATTCGGAAACAAAATTACAGTAACGATTCATAAAGATGGATCAGTTTCTGTTCTTGATGAAGGGCGTGGAATTCCTTGTGATATCCATAAACAAACCAAAATACCTGCGATTCAACTCATTTTCTCAACATTACATAGCGGTGGTAAATTTAATGACACCGCTTACAAATCCTCAGCTGGACTTCATGGTGTAGGAAGTAGCGTTACAAATGCGCTAAGTGTTTTTTGTGATATCACAGTTTATCGTGATAACAAAATATATCATTTAAGATTTGAAAATGGAGGAAAATTAAAGACTCCATTAGAAGTTTTAGGTCCAACCATAAAACACGGAACTCTTGTTACTTTCAAACCTGATGACAAGATTTTTTCGACTGTTGAATTTAATTACGATAGAATTGCTTCTCACCTTCAAGAAAGCGCTTTTCTTCTCAAAAAAGTCCGTTTTATCTTAATTGATGAAAGAAATGGCAACAAAGATGAGTTTTATTACGAACACGGCTTAAAAGAATATGTTGAAGAAATGAATCAAAACAAGACTCCAATCGGTCCTGTCGTAGATTTTGAAGACGAAAGTAACAATATTTCTACTGAAATAGCTATTCAATATTGTTATAACGACTATAACGAAACAATTAGAAGTTATGTAAATAACGTTCATACTGCTGATGGCGGTACTCACGAAGTTGGTTTTAAAATCGGTATTACTAGAGCGGTTAATGAATATGCTGAAAATAATAGTTTATTAAGAAATAAAACAAAACTTGATGGAAGTGATATTAGAGAAGGTTTAACTGCTGTTATTTCTTTGCGTTTACCTGAATCAATTCTTGAATTTGAAGGTCAAACAAAAGGAAAACTTGGAACACAAATTGCTCAAAACATCGTTTCTAACCTCGTATATACTAAATTTTCTTATTATTTGAATGAAAATAAAGAATTTGCTGTTAGACTTGTTAAAAAATGTCAAGATTCAATGAATGCTCGTCTTGCCGCTAGAAAAGCAAAAGATGAAGCAAGAACTAAGAAAAAATCTAAAGACAGCATTATTTTAAGCGATAAATTAACTCCAGCTCAAAGTAAAGATTACGATAAAAACGAACTTTTCATTGTTGAAGGTGATTCCGCAGGAGGAAGTGCTAAAAAAGGAAGAGACCCTAAATTTCAAGCAATTCTTCCTTTAAGAGGTAAACCTTTAAATACTGACTCATTAACAATGGAAAAAATTCTTCAAAACCAAGAATTTGCAACAATTATTAACACAATTGGAGCTGGTGTTGGTCAAAATTTTGATGTAAGCGAATCTCATTATGGAAAAATCATCATAATGAGCGATGCTGATACTGATGGTGCTCACATCCAAACTTTGTTATTAACTTTCTTCTATAACAATATGAGATCTTTAATTACAGAAGGTAAAGTTTTTATCGCTGTTCCACCTTTATATCGTATTTTTAAAACTGATGCGAAAGGAAAAACGACCGAAACTTACGCTTGGGATGATAAAGGTTTAGAAGAAGGCAAGAAAAAGATTGGTGCTGGATATAAAGTTTCTCGTTACAAAGGACTTGGTGAAATGAGTCCTCAACAACTTAAAGCAACAACAATGGACCCTAAAAATAGATTATTAATTCAAGTTAATATCGATGATCCATTAGCGGTTGAAAATAAAGTTGCTGTTTTAATGGGAAAAGATGCTGATAAACGTAAAAAATGGCTCGAACAAAACGTCGACTTTAACGAAGAAGATTCTTTTATCAAGGAGGTAAGACATTAATATGGTTAGAAAAGAAATTGTTGAACCTGTTTCTGAAAATGTTAGTGTTGAATCACTTGATACAGTAATGGGTGATAAATATGCTGTTTATGCAAAATATGTCATTCAAGATAGAGCTATCCCAGATGTTAGAGATGGCTTAAAACCAGTTCAAAGAAGAATCATTTATTCAATGTATCAAAACGGCAACACTTACGAAAAGCAAACTAAAAAGTGTGCCAAAATTGTTGGTGATGTTATGGGTAGGTTTCACCCACATGGTGACTCATCAATTTATGAAGCATTAGTAAGAATGTCTCAACCTTGGAAAATGTCAGAACCATTAGTTGTTTTCCAAGGAAATAACGGTTCGATCGATAACGATCCAGCAGCTGCTTATCGTTATACTGAAGCAAAATTAAACGAATTTAGTGAAAATTTAATCGATGATATCGATAAAAATACAGTCGACATGTCTTTAAACTTTGATGATACAGAGTTTGAACCGGTTGTTTTACCATGTCGTTTTCCGAATTTATATGTAAATGGAAGTGATGGGATTGCTGTTGCAATTGCAACTCAAATTCCACCTCACAATTTAAATGAAATGTGCAATGCGGTTATTTATCGTATTCAACATCCTACATGTTCACTAGATGAACTTTTAGAAATCGTTCAAGGACCAGATTTTCCAACAGGCGGCGTTATCTATAAATCTCAAGGAATTAGAGATATCTATGAAACTGGTCGTGGAAAAATTGAAATCGCATCAAAATTAACAGTTAATACATCAAACAAAAATTTTAACGAAATTATTATTACCGAAATTCCATATGGTGTTGTTAAACAAAACCTTGTTTTTAGTATTGATAAAATTAAAAAATCGCATGAAATTGATGGAATAAACGAAGTTAAAGATCTTTCTAGTGGTGATGATATTGAAATCGTTATCGAAACTAAAAAAGAAGTTGACCCACAAATCATCATTGCTTATTTGATGAATAAAACTCAATTAAAGGTTTCTTATTCATCAAATATTGTTGCAATTTGTGATAAACACCCAAAAACTTTATCTTTAACTGATTATTTAGATTATTACATTGCTTTCCAAGTCGAAGTAATCACAAGAAGAACTGAATTTTTACTTAAAAAAGCTAAAGACAGATTGCATATTGTCGAAGGTTTAATTAAAGCAATTAGCATTATTAACGAAGTAGTTGCTCTTATTAGAAAAAGTAAAGATAAAGCTGATGCAAAAATTAATTTACAAAATGCATTTGGCTTCACTGAACCTCAATCCGAAGCAATCGTTTCGATGAGATTATATAGACTCACTAATACAGATGTCACAATTTATACGTCTGAAAGAGACAATTTAATCTCTCAAATCAAAGATTTTGAAGAAACTTTATCCAATCCAAATAAATTAAGAAAAATTATTATTACCGATTTAAAAGAGATTGTTAAAAAATTCGGAAGAGATAGAAGATCTGTTATTGAAGAAAAAGAAGATGAAATTCAAATTGATAAACGTGATCTTATTGCAAAAGAAGATGTTTATGTTGTTGTCACAAGAGATGGCTACATTAAACGCAGTAGTTTAAAGAGTTATAAATCTTCTAATGGTGCATTGCCAGGAGTAAAAATTAATGACTCAATCGTAATGGCAGATATCGCAAATACTATCGATTACATCTTATGTTTTACTGATAAAGGTAATTATATAGTTTTACCTGTTCATGAAATTTTAGAAGGTAAATGGAAAGATGAAGGTAAACACATTAACTATATTTGCAATTTGCCTTTAAAAGAATCGATTATTAAATGTATTATCGTTAAAAACTTTAATATTGGCGTCACAATTTGTTCTGTTTCTAAACTTGGGCAAATTAAAAAGACATATTTAAGCGAATTTTATTCACAAAGAACAAATAAACCTATTTGCTGCATGAAATTAACAAGTGCTGATGAAATGGTTGATGTTTGTGTATTACATGGTAATTCAAATATCTTAATCATGACAAAAGCCGGAAAAGCAACATATTTCAACGAAAACGATATTGCTGATACAAGATTAAAGACAAGTGGTGTTAAATGTATCGCAACTTTAAGTGATTCGACAATTTGTTCTGTTACACCATTTGAAATTGGCGAAAGATGCAAATTACTTTTCTTAACAAATCTAGGTATGTGCAAGATTTTAGATTCAAACACATTAAATTTACGTCATAGATTAGAAAAATGCGACATGCTTCTTAAATCATTTAAGACAGAAATTCACGATTTAATCGCGCTCAAAAAGGTTACAAACGGAACCGATAAAGTAGTAATGGATTGTATTTTAGACAATTCTTCTAATTTAGAGCTTACTTTTGATGACTTCCATGTAACTCCATTAGAAAAATATTGCAGAAAGAACATTGACGCTCTTCCTGATGGTAGAAAAATCTCATTTATTTTCAACTTTGAAGTAGAAAAAGTAGATGAAAAGACAAAGGTTGAAAAGAAAAGGGCAAGAAATGTTTCTAAACCAACTATCGACGATCAACAAGTTAAAGTTGTTAAAATCGATTACGACGGTGAAATCGAGCAAGATTTACCAGAAGAAAGCGGTAAAGTCGAACAAATTTCAATATTTGATGATATGGGCGATTAAGAAATCACTTGTATCGAATTAATAAAAGTAACGATTAAGATTATAGTAAGAGAAACAATAGCAATGATATCAAAAACAAAAGTGTGGAGTAGTGTGATGTTTTCTCTCTTAGAAGCTAAAACAAGCGAAGGTACGAGAAATAAATATCCTATAAAAGGTATAAAAACTGAAATAATTATTCCAATTGTGCTAAGACCAATACATAAATTTTGTTTAGTTTTGATATCTAATTTATCCATGTTTAAAATTATATTTCAAACCACTAAAAATTCAATTAAATTTACAAAAAGTTGATAATTAGTAGATTATTAGTAGTTTTCTAGTAAATAATAGGTATTCATTTATGTTTAAAATATTCACTCCAACATATGTAGCTAAAAATGTTTATGAGATAAACGTCGATTTTTTTGTCAAAATTGGTGTTAAGTGCATCATCTGCGATCTTGATAATACGCTTGATGCATATTACGAACAATATCCAACAGAAAAAGCCATTGAGTTTGTTAAAAAATTAAAAGAAGCAGGAATCGGTATTTTCCTAACTTCAAACAACACTGAAACAAGGGTAAAACCTTACGCTGATAAGTTAAATGTCGAATACATATTTTCATGCAGAAAACCTTTGGTTTTCAAGTTTAAAAAAGTATTAAAAAATTTCAAATATAATCGTAAAGATTGCTTAATTATTGGTGACCAAGTTTTTACTGATGTACTTTTTGCAAATAGACTAAAAATTAAATCAATTTTGTGCGATAATTTAGTAAGTAAGGATCAATTCTTTACTAAGATTAATAAGTTCTTCGATAAATACATTAGAAGATACTTAAAAAAGCACAATAAATTAACCGATTGGAGGGAAATTTAAACTATGGCTGAACTCAACAAATTACAAAGATGTTATCATTGTGGTGCTTTATTGCAATCAACAGACCTTAAAAAAGAAGGTTATATTTCACCAGATATTATAGAAAAATATCCTGAAGGTTTATTACTTTGTAATAATTGCTACAAAACTGAAAGATTTACCAACATTCCAAAAGAAGCAAGTTTTGATGAAGAATACACAAAAATTCTTGATGTTATTAGAACCAAAAAAGCATTAGTAGTTTATGTTGTTGATTTATTCTCTTTCGAAGGATCATTCATCAATAAAATCATTACAATGCTCGAAGGAATTGATGTTTTAGTAGTTGCAAATAAGAGAGATTTATTACCTGCAAATTTAGATGATAATGACTTGAAAGAATATGTCAGCCACAGATTAAGAGTTGCTAAATTTAACGTAATCGATACTGTTATCACCTCAACAAATAATGATGGTTACAACCTTGATGAAATGTTTAGATTAATTGCTAAGTATTCAGAAGGAAGAGATGTTTATTTCGTTGGCGCAAGTACAAGTGGAAAATCCGCATTAATTAGCGAATTCCTTAAGCAATATCTCAACAATACATCAAAAATGATTGTTACATATACATTTAGCAATACAAATTTACGTGGATTTAGAATTCCAATCACAAATAAGACTTATATCTACGAAACTCCTGGAACATCAACAGATAACTCTTTAATATCAAAAGTTGAAAGACCAGTTTATAACTTAATAGCTCCAAAAAAAGAGGTTAAAGGTAAGAAAATCACTCTTACAAAGGGAACATGCTTATTATTTGGTTCACTTGCTTGCATAGAATTGCTTTCTAAAGAAAAAACAGTTTTATACGCATATGTATCAGATAAAGTTGAACTTAAGTCACATAAATCACTTGTTGGTGATAATACTAAATATGTTGCTAATGTATTCGAAAAGGGTAGTTTAAAACCAGCCAGCGAAAGATTTAAATCAATTAAAGATTTCGATGTTTATGAATTCCAAGTCACTGAAGACGGACAAAGAGACATTGGCATTTTAGGTCTTGGGTGGATTAATTTTGTTGGAAATAAGCAAACGTTCCGTATTTGTGTACCAAAAGGAGTCTACGTTTACACAACACGTAGTAAAGTTAAAAATGCTTTCTAATAAAAATAAACAACAACTCAAAAAAATCGCACATAGTAGTGAAGTACTAAAAATTAACATTGGAAAAGAATTATTAAATAATCAAGTAATTCAAAGCGTTTTGAATGCTTTTAATACAAGAGAATTAATAAAGATTTCTTTTTTAAGAAGTGCAGTGGAAAGTGGCAATAAAAATACCATTATTTTAGATCTCACGAGTGCTTTAAAATGCGATGTTGTTCAAATTATCGGTAATACAGTATTAATTTATAAACCAAATCCAAAACTAAAAGACCATATTGTATTAGAAAAGTAGTTTTTATGTCTTTAAATAACAAAATTTATTCACATTTTGAAATAAATAGTAGTAGCGACATAAAAATCGACAATTTTATACTAAAATTATTAAAAAACACCATAAAAAACGATAAAAGGGTAGCGCATTCTATAAGTGTTGCTAATTTGGCTTATAAAATAGCTCTTAGTAACAACTTAGAATACCCTTTTTGTTATTATTTAGCCGGCTTATTTCATGATATTGCAAAAGGAATCGATAAAAAAGAAGCAGTTAATCTCATGAAAAAGCAATATAAAGAGTATTTGGACCTACCAGCTTTTTCATATCACCAATTTTTAGGTGAATATTTAACAAAGGAATTGATTGGAATAGAAGACCAAACAATACTTAATGCGATTAAATATCATTGTACAGGAAAAGCTGATATGACAAGCTTTGATAAGATAATCTATGCATCAGATAAAATCGATCCGTTAAGAGGATATGATTCTAGCGACATGATTAATTCAATGTTGGAAAATTATGAAAATGGCTTTTTATATGTTCTTGATGAGAATTACAAATTTCTCATAAATAAAACAAATGATCTAAATTCAGTTAATAATAGATTATCTAAAGAATGCTTTGAATATTACCTCAAAAAATAGTAGTTTTTTCTTATAAATTCACTTCGTATAATATTAGTTATGATTACTCTAATATCCGTGCTGTTTGTAATCTTATTAAGATTAGTATTAATAATATTACAACAAAAATTAGAAGTGCACAAACAACTAATTTAAAGATAATATCTTTCACGATAATAGTATAGAAAAATATAAAATATAATGCAACACTGAAAAGCATTTTATAGCATAAAAGCAAATAGGCGACAGCACATATAGACAAGCCATTATATGTGCTGTCTGCGGTGTCAGTAATCGACGCCGCCATAAAGGGCGACAAATGATTCTAAATTTTTTCTCAACGGCGTATTCGCAAAAATTTAAAAAAATACACTAAAAGTATATCAATAGCAAAAAATAGCACTATTAAGCATATAACTATAACTTTATATTTAAAATATGAACGAGATTATTATTGTTATATGTATAGCAATCACAATGTTTGTTTTACGGAAAATATTTAAACCATATTTTTTAAAATATGACACTACCATATTATTTACTGGTGGAATTGGTAGTGGTAAATCATTGTCAAGTGTAAAAATAGCAATGAAACTTTACAAAAAAAATTGTTGGAAAGTAAAATTAAAAAATTATTTTAGAAAAAAAGAAAACAAAATAGAAAAGCCGCAACTATACAGCAATATGCCACTAAAAATCGGGAAAAGTTATTGTTGTAAATTAACAAAAGAAATCATTACTTTAAAAGAAAGAATTCCACAATATTCAGTAATATTAATTGATGAAATGACAGCAATATGCAATCAATATAATTGGAATTTAGAAGAAGTAAAATACCACTTAAATGAATTTATACAATTTTTTAGGCATTATGTTGGTGGGTATTTAATTACTAATGCACAAGCTGAAAGCGAGATAGTTAAACAAGTAAGAAGTAAATTAAATTCATATTATTGGTGTTTTAATTTCCAAAAATTATGGATTTTTTATAGATTACGAGTTTTACATTTACAAGTATCAGAAAATGAAGTTGCAATTAATCAAGATTTTATCGAAAAAAACACAAAATGGACTTATGGAATCATAAGTAAAAATTATGATTCCAGATATTTGCGAAATAGATATTTAAACATAGAAAAAGAAGATAAAAAAGAACACTGGGAAAAACTGCAAACTAACGAAATCATTAGATTTGAAGATTATCAAAGTAGAACAGAAGATAAAAAGGAGCAAAGTAAATGACAACATTTGAAACAACATTACTAGCATTTACATTTACAATAATGATTTGTGAATTAATAAGAGTTGCATTTATTTTTAAAAGTTACTTAAGGAGCAAGAAAAATGAACGCAATTAATACATTTTTTGATAATCTATTTGGAACACACATTATTGAAATATTGGCAGAAACAGAGCCAATTATTACATTTGATATCGGAAAAATTACAATATATAGCATTGTATTTTTTACAGTTATTACAATAGCGACAGCATTTTTATGGTTTTTTCATATTATATTTGAAAAGGAGAAATGCAAATGATTACAGAATGGATTAAGAGTGTATTCAGCACACTTAATATAGATTTACCAACAAAATTTGGATTTTTTGGTGCGACAATATCGCTAGAATCATTATTACTATTAATATTCATAATAATGTATATCTTTTTTGGAATCGAAATTTATATTGGTATTAAGCATTTTTTTAATAGGAGGATTAATTAATTATGGGAAATGCAATTATTGAAGCGATTCAAAGCGGATTAGGATTAATGTCCACTATCGCAAATGAATTTTTAACAGGTTTCAGCACATTATTTTGGGATTCAACAGCAAATTCTGGAAGTGGTGGATTAACAACATTTGGTAATTTCTGTTTAATCTTTTTAGGAGTAAGCATTACATTTGCAGTAAGAACATAGAATTTTCAGCTGAAAAACAAGAAAAATAGAAAGGAAAAAAATAATGTTATATGAAGGAATTTTACTAGCAACATTAATATTCACACCACAAAACATAAACATAAAAAATCCAGTATCACCAACATTACTAACAACCAATATAAACCAAATCAATAAATATTTTGAAAATATAGAACAAGACAGTGAAATAAAAATCTACAACCCTTCAAAAACTTTAATTGGAGATATAGGAGCAGAAATAAATATAATTATTGATTCAACAAATTATATGTTTGTTCGGGAAGGAAGCTACGGAGAAAATACAGGAACATATTTTTCTTATTACGGAGAAGAACAATCAGAACTAGATAACGGAATATATGCAAAAACACAAGAAACACCAAGTGAAACACAACCAAAAAATTGGGAAATCAATAGATTATACCTAACAACAACCAACAATAATCAAGAATCAATTGTTAATGGAATAACAGATGGAATAAGTTTAATGAATCCAATTTCAGAACAATTTTTAGATGGATTTAGCACTTTATTTTGGGATTCAACAGCAAATTCTGGAAGTGGTGGATTAACAACATTTGGTAATTTCTGTTTAATCTTTTTAGGAGTAAGCATTACATTTGCAGTA
>CASFZJ010000003.1:96618-154318 GCA_949299165.1 uncultured bacterium
CCCTTTAGTTTTTCAGACTGATAAATTCGTATGATCTATTCGCTAATCGCTCATTAGAACATAGAATTTTCAGCTGAAAAACAAGAAAAATAGAAAGGAGCAAAAAAATGATAAAACAACTAATTCAAACAACACTTTTAAGTTTAAATATTTTAAATGCTCCAACAAACAGAGAAATAAAAAAAGCAGAAAATACAGAACCAACAGCACTATATACTTTAACTTTTTTTAATATAACAACAATTAATAACAAACAACCAACACTAAGCCAATATTACGACCAAACAGCAACGATATATAAAGATAATGAAAGAATAACTTATTTTTCCGCAAAAGATGAAGATTTAACTGCAAGTGGAATAAAATACCCAAATAATCCAAATTTAAGTTTAACATTTCTATTCGACAACATAAATAATAAATATAAATTTAATAAAGTAGAATATAATTTCACAATAGAAACAGAATTCGCAAATTATAGCGGTTGGCAAAATACAACACAAGAAACACAAGCACAAGGAATAATAAAAAAAGATAACAAATATGAATACACGCCAATAAGAATAAAAACAACAATAGAAAGTGAATACATATCAGGTATTGGTGAAAAAAATTTAACATCAGTAACACTAACACAAGAATTCTATCAAGGTAATAACAAAATAAATCTTTATGGAGCAAACATAAACTCAACACAATGGATAAAAATAAAAGGCGGAACTCAACAAAACCCAGACAGCGAAGAACCAAACATACCAATAACACCGGAAAACCCAAGCGGTGAGACGGACAATTATTATGGCGAAATTATAGACTTACCAAGTTTAATATTTACAATAATTTCACTGCCATTTACATTTATAACACAAGCATTTAATTTAACAATATTCAAAGGAACACCATACGAACTTAACTTCGCAAATGTAATTTCATTAATAATTGGTGGATTAATTCTAATTTATATAATAAAAATGATTATGCAACTAAAAGGTTAAAGGATATGAGAATATTAAAATATTGTTTTGTTTTTAGTTCATTTATTTTTGCAATATACTGTATGTCAATAATTTTTGGAATCGACATAACATTTTTTGAAACGAAATTTATAAATAATCAGCAATTAATAACTTTTAATATTTATAAATATATTAATAATTTCAATGGAACTTTTGACAAATTCCAAGAAATTATCTCTGAACTAGGACAAAACCACTATGACTGGTCAGACATAATAAAAGCAGTAAAATCAATTGGAAATATATTAATAACAGTAGTTAATTCATTATTAATCCCATTTAGCCTACTTGGAAGTTTATTAAATGTATTATGTGCATTCTTTGGCCTACCAATGAACACAACAAATCCACTTTATACAATATTTAATGGAATTGCTGCCTTACAGATACCATATATAGAATTATAAAAAAACAGCAATAAAATTTGCTGTTTTTAATTTAAAGACTTAAAGAAAATAATTCCCTTTACTTCCTTAAAAACTCTAAATATCTGTGATAGGTTCATTGTTATTTAATCGTTCATTCCAAATTAAATCACAAATTTTAAAATGTCGTTCATAGTATTCAAATCCAATTAATTTAAGATATTGAAATTTATTATTAACAGACTTTGCAATATTCATTAAAGAGTCTGGATTTAGCGACATTTTTCTATTGATAGTATAAATATATTTTTCTTTATCAAGAGCAAAAACATTATCGATAGAATATTGATATTTTTCTTTATTATCTAAATGAAGTAAATATCGCAATTCGTAAGTCGCAGAAATAGTAGTAGATAAGGTAATTCGATTCTCTTTGATCCCAAGCAAAATACTCAAAATTTTTAAAACTCTACTTTTACCAAAAGTCTTTTCAAAAATTCCAATAATATGATAATGCGGTCGCTTTAATTCGCCCGCATTATTAATATCTTTATCGTGCAAAATTCCGTAATAATCAACAAACACACGATTGCAGAAATTTATTAATTTCTCTTCCGATAATTCATCATTAGTCTCATTATCAATTTTTTCAATAATAATAGACCAACTCATTGATTTTATAGTAGACATAACTACTCTTCAACAGAACTATAAAATAAAATCTTATAGGAATCTTTGAATGCTGGTTTAACAACGACGCTAAAACCATTATCAAGAATCAATGTATAATTATACCCAATCTTTTTATCACCATTTTTGTCTGTAAATTCATATTTTTTTCTAACTAATTTCATTTTCTAAATTCCTTTCTTTATTAATTAAATCTCTAATAATCCAACTAAGTGACCTATCATACTTACTCATTAAATCGACTAAATAAGTATATTCTTCAATCGTGAGATAAACTGCTACACGATATGTCAAAATTTTTTCTGGATTCTTCATATAATAACCCTTTATCATTTTCAGAAATTTCTTTTCCTAAAACATTTTCACATTGTTCAATATCACTTGAAAACAACTTAATAAAATTTTCACTTGATACACAATCTTTCAAAGAAATATTTTTTCAGATAATCGAACAAGATAAAAATAACTAAATACTGAACTTTTAATAAGTCCCAAAATAGAATAAAACTGACTTTCTGAAATAGTTTCTAAATTATTCTTTTTTTTGAATATCATTTTTTTCTTTCTCTTTCTTATTCTTTCTATCACTAATCACGACACTAACTTTAACAGCGATAAGGGCGATAACAGCAACAGCCAATATAACACTGAAAACTAATACAAGAATCTCACTAAAGGTCATAATTGTCTCTCAATTCAAAGCGCAAATCTTCCAAAATCATTTGCATCATATTAATAGCAGTAAAAGTTCCAATAAAAACATTATCTTCTTTAATATCTCTATCAATGCTACCAATTAATCTCTTTAATGATTCAATACGATAATTTATTCCCATAATATTCTCTCTTTCTATGAAAGATGTTCACTTCGTATAATATCTATTATGTAAATTTTAAAAGAAAAAAGACGATTATTATCGTATATTTTTTTATGATAATTAATCGTCTTATAAATTGTCGCATTTTTAAATGTAATTTTTTCAATTACTATTTAACTACTAATAATCTACTAATTATCTACTTATTATGATTTTATGCTGTTAAATACCTCCTTTGAGCAAATAAATTTGAATTATATTCAGTTGATTTATCAATTATCGTTTGTATTATCTTTTTATAAGAATTTAATATTGATAAATATGAACTTACGTTTAAAACTCCATAAAAATTTGTTTCAGCGTTTGTTTTAGAATCGCTAATAAATCTTTTTTTATTAACATATCTAATTTCAGCTAATGCTGCGATGTACTCTTCCGAATCACTTAATTGGTAAATTTTTCCAATATTTAAACCGAATTTGTTTTCACAAGCTGATTTTGGATAAATTGGACAAATTAATACTTTGCTATCAAATTGATTGCTGCTATCCAAAATTAAGCATTTAGATATTGTTTTTTGACCTGTTAATGGATCTAAACGACGAACGAAATCATAGATTTCTTTTGCTTTAAACACCTTAAAATCTGAATTAAAAACATGGTGTCGCTCCCTTTGAAATAAATCATCCACCCGTTCAAGTTGCTCATAAAAATTATTATCCTTGTTCGGGCTTATGAAATATAGAAGCTTTTTTTCTTCTTTCATAAAAAATCTCCTTTCATTTAATACGAAGGAGATTAAAATCAAAAATGTTAAAAATATTTTTTATTTTTTTAAAAATTTCTTTATAAAAGCAAAAATAAGGTCAAAAACAACGAAAACAAAGATTACAAGAAGCGTAATTGCAATCATATTACTATATTCAGCATTAATTCTATAAACCTGTAATAATCGTCCAATACCCCAAATATTTTCCGTGCCAATTAAAATTTCGCTCATAATCGAGACTTTTACACCTAAACCAATCGAATTAATACATCCTAAAAGTAAATAAGGCATTGATTCAGGAATTAAAACTCTAAATATGGATTTTGGCGAATAATAACCTTCTAAACGTAAAGAAAGCTTAATATTTTCATCAATATTCAGCAAACCTTCAATAAAAGATTCATATAAAATAGGAAAAACAATCAAAAAAGTAATAATTATCGAGCCAATATTAGCTTCATTCAAAAAGAACAAAATAATGAAAAATACCACGCAAGGGGTAGGTACAAGTTTTAAAAGATGAATTAAAGGAGCTAAAAAATCTCTAAATGGTTTAAAAAGTCCCCCTACTAAACCTAAAATAAATGCCAAAACAAACGATATTAAAAGAGCGAAAAAAGTTCTTAATAAAGATTCTCCAAGTGCTTGCCGCGTTGAAGTAATACCCAAAATGTCAAATAGCGACACAAAAACATCGCTTAAATGAGGAAAAATAAAGTTATTGTTAACTGATAAAGCTATAATTTCCCAAATTAAAAGCAAAAATAAAATACCTAAAATCTCACAGATTAAAGTTCGGAAGTTTTTAGGTATTTTGTTAATAAATCTCATACGTTAATTTTAGTGAGATTAGGATAAACTAGCAAATATTTTAACTATTTTACGGAAGATTCGGCTGTTAATTGATTAAAAGTGTTGATATCTTCTACTGTAAATTTAATATTTGTTGGAACTACACCAAACCCATTTTTAGTGCTATTGTCGCCTTGAACATTTTTGATTACAGCTGAACTAAAACCAAATTTAGCAGTAAATTTATTAATATCAGCGTATTCGCCGCTAGTCATTTCGTTATATGCGCCATCTAAATCAGTAAATAAAGCATTAATCCCATCATTCAAAATATCCATTGTTGATTCATAAACTGTTGGATGCTTTTCTTTGAATTCTTTATTTACAAAAATTCCAGCTTGGCAAATATAATCCTTAGTCCATTTTTCAGAATTTTTCTCTTTAAAAGCACTGTTTAAGTTAATATCAAGAATGTTTTGAACTCCATTTTGTTTTAATTTACCTTGTAAGGCGGTATTTGCAGGTTCAGCAACTACTGCCCAGTCGATTTTTTGACCTGAAGGAAGTTCGTAATTAGAATTCATTGATAAAAGAGATTGTTGAACTTGACCAACTGCGTTAAATGCTTGATCAAAAATCATATCGCTACCATAGATATTTCTAAATAAAATGCCCGGAGTTGATTGAGACATAAAACCAAGAATATAATCATCGTTTGTCGGAACGTCGTTTTCAGTTTTGCCAAAGCCTAATAAATGGAAATTACCGCCAGTTAACATTTGTTCAAATTCGAATTTAGCGTTTTCCCCAGCTTTATTTAAGACTTTTTGAGCATTTGTTGAATCAAAAATAACTAAATCAGCATTTCCAGAACTTAAATAACCAGGAATGGCTGTATTATCACTAGGCGATTCAGTTTTAACTTTATCTGATAATAATAATTTATAAGCAGGTAAAGTTGGCGCTCCGGTAGGTGTTATTAAGGTTGGTACATAATTATCTGGTTTATTTTCGTTTGGATTATCAGGTATTTCTCCTGGATTGTCATTTCCACCACAAGAAACTAAAACGCTTCCAAATGACAACATTAAAATTAGTAATATTTTGTTTTTTTTCATATTTCGAACACTTCTTTCTATTTAATTAACTCTTCAATTTTTTCGCCAATCATAGTTTTATCTTTATTTAAACAAAAATTAGCTAAAATAGTTTCACCAATATCAGCAAATGAATTTCTATCTTCTAATAATTTGCCATCATTAAACTTTCTTGAATAACAGATTAATGGGACTCTTTCTCTGGTGTGATCAGTGCCAGCCCATGTTGGATCATTCCCATGGTCTGCTGTAACCATAACTAAGTCGTCATCTTTCAGGACTTTTAATAGTTCACTAAATTGCTTATCGAAAGCTTCAATAGCTTCGCCATATCCAATTGGATTTCTTCTATGGCCATATTCACTATCAAATTCGACCAAATTAACAAAACAAAGACCTTTTTTAAATTCATCACCTTTAGCGATTTCAATAGTTTTATTCATTCCATCTTCATTTGATGAGGTATGAACTGTCGAAGTTACGCCACATCCATTGAAAATATCATTAATTTTGCCTACACAACTTACATCAAATCCGTTTTCTTTTAATATATCCATTGCAGTAATTCCGCTTGGAGAAACAGCATAGTCATGTCTATTTGATGTTCTTTTAAAAGTATCTGCACTTTCTCCAAGATATGGTCTAGCGATAACTCTGCCAACAAACCACTCTGGTTTCATACATAATTTACGAGCAATTTCACAACATCTATAAAGTTCATCAAGACCTAAATATTTTTCATGACCGCAAATTTGTAAAACAGAATCACTACTTGTATAAACTATTAAAGAATTATTTTTAATTTGTTCTTCGCCTAGTTCTCTTAAAATTTCAGTACCACTTGCGGCTTTATTACCAATTATCTTGTGACCTGTTTCTTTTTCAAGTTCATCGATTAATTCTTTTGGGAAACCTGTATCTGTAAACGTTTTAAATGGTTTAGTTGTTAAAATTCCCATCATTTCCCAATGTCCAGTCATCGTGTCTTTGCCATTACTTGCTTCATTTAATCTAATAACATAAGAATTTTTGTGATCTTTAACGACTTTTACACCATTAATTTCATCAAGTTCGCCAAGACCTAAACTTTCTAAAGTTGGAACATGTAAACCATTTGGCATTTTTTCTCCAATATGTTTCCAAGTATTAGCACCTTCGTCACTAACTCCACCAACTTGGCCAAAATTAGCAGCATCTCTTGCACCACCAATTCCTACGCTATCCATTACTATTACAAATATTCTTTTAAATTTATTCATATAAATAAGCCTTCCTTAATGATTATAATTTACTTGTCTTTCCAATACAAATCATATGACTTAACAATCGTTTTTGGCGTAATATGTGTATAAATTTGAGTTGTTCCGATATTCGTATGACCAAGCATTTCTTGAACAACTCTTAAATCAGCACCATTATCTAATAAATTAGTTGCAAATGTGTGTCTTAATGTATGTGGATGAATTTTTTTCTCAATATTTGCGATTTTTGCATACTTCACAATTATGTTATATAAATCTTGTCGAGAGATTTGTTTTCCTTTTTTATTTAAAAAAATAAAGTTTTTATCAACAACTAAATGTTTATTTCTTACGTTTTTAATGTAATTATTAATCGCTTCAATTGCGATTTCTCGAATTGGAATTATTCTTTCTTTTTTGCCTTTTCCGATAACTTTAACTAATCTTTCTTGCTCATTTATTTGCTTCATTTGCAAGTTAACACATTCACTAACTCTCAGCCCACAAGAATACATAACTTGTAAAATAGCGTAATCTCTAGTACCAATTTCATCAGTTAAATCAGGTGCATTTAATAAATTTTTGACTTCTTCTTCATTTAAAACAACTGGTAAATTCTTATCTTTTTTAGGTAAAGAAATCTCTTCTGTTAATAAATTTGTAGCGATTTTTTCACTTTCTAAGAAAAGAAAGAAATTCTTCATAGTCGCAAGACGTCTTACGATTGTTGTTGGAGACCTTCCATTTATAGCCTGATCATAACTAAAATTATTCAAATCTTCACAAGATAAATCTTCCACATCAACTTTATCAGGATAATATCTTTGAAACTGTAAAAAATCGTCTTTATAGTCAATAATTGTTTGATTAGTAAGGACTTTTTCAAATCGACAATATTGTAAATAATTCTCAAAAGCATCAATTATTTTCATTTTTTTGGATGATCCTTTAAATCACTAAGTCTAAAAAAGATTGATTTTTTAGCTTTTCTATTTAATTCATTTATTAATAAAACAGTTTTATTTTCATTTTCGTGTCTCTCATAGTTATCAAAAGTCATTTGAACAACTACATCATGTTTATCTTTTAAATTTTTAAGAGTAAATCCAATTAAACGAATTTCTTCACCTTTATAAGTTTTTTCAAAAAGTTTAATTCCTTCTGAATAAAGCTCATCTTTAGAATCTGTGTAATTATTAAGTGTTTTTGAAACTGTACTTGTTTGAAAACCATCATCACAATCGGCACTTTTATATGTTATTTGGATTGTTTTGCACAATTTTCCAGATTTAGAAAAATCACTTAATAGGTTTTCCATTATTTGAGACAAGAATTTTCTAATATAAAACCTATCATTTGTATCAAAATCAAGCGTTCTTGTCATACCCATAGATTTTGGATCGTATGGTCCTGTATCAACAATATCGCTACTATTTCCTTCAAGTTCATTAATTAAATCATCTTTCATTGAACCAAAGAAATTTTCTAATGCTTCATCATTATTTTTTAATCCATAATATAATTCGCCTATTGTTTTATAACCAGCTCGTTCTAATTTCGGAAAGGTCTTTTTTCCAATTCCAAATAAATCTTTTACAGGTAAAGGGAAAATAATTTCAGGAATGTCTTTCTTTCTAATAATTGTAATTCCATTTGGTTTTTTATAATCTGAACCCATTTTAGCTAAAAATTTAGTCGGAGCTACACCAATTGAACAATTTAATTTTGTTTTTGCGAAAAGCTTTTCTTGTAAACCTTTTAAAAATGGTACCGGATTGTTAATTCTATTTGCCTTAAATACATTGGTAAAATCGCAAAAACATTCATCAATAGACATTTGCTCGATAAAATGCGTATAATTTCGGATAAAATTAATAAATTCTTTAGACATTAATTCATAAAATTTATAGTCCCCAGGGAGAATAATTAAGCTTTTACACAGCATTTTTGCTTGAAAGGTAGGCATTCCAGAATGAATTCCGTATTTTCTAGCCTCATAAGAACAAGTTGAAACAATCCCTTTTCGTCCATCGCCTCCAACAGCGACTGGTTTACCAATTAAAGAAGGATTTTTTATTTCTTCGCACCTAACAAAAAATTGATTTAGGTCTATATGAAGTATAATTCTTACCATTTATTTAATAGAAAACTACTAATAATATACTAATTATTCACTTTTTGTCTTTTCTTCTATCTTTTTCTTAGCTTCTTGAAGTGTTCCTTCAAGTTCTTTTATGATTTCTTGTCCCTCTAAATATAGTTTCAAATTTTCATCTAAAGACAATTCACCCGAATCTAATTTATTGGCAATTTCTTCAAGACGATTCATTTTTTCTTCAAAAGTTTCTTGTTTTTTTGTCGCCATAATACTTACTCCTTTTCATGAACATTAGCTTTTACTGTTCCATTGTTGAACTTAATATTAATGTCTTCACCAATCTTAATATCACTAAAATTTAAGACTTTACCATTTGCGTCAGTTACAATTGTATATCCTTTTTCCAATATATTATTCGGATTTAAAAGATTTAATTTCGTCTTTAAATTCGAAAGTTTATAGTTATTTTCGTTAATAATTTGTTCAATTCTATGATTTAAACTAATTTTGATATTATTAATCTTGTTTTCTTTATTAGTATAAATTTCACTAATATTTTGAAAATATTTAAGATTTTTATAATGAAGTATTTTGTTTTCTAAACGCATAAAATAACTATTTATAATTGAATCTAAATAATTTTTTTGCTGGTAGATATCATTAAGTACATCGTCAATATAAGGAACAGCAATTTCCGCAGCTCCAGTTGGCGTTGAAGCATATTTATCAGCTACTAAATCGCACAAAGTTTTATTAATTTCATGCCCAACAGCGCTAATAATAGGTGTTTTTAGATCATAAATAGTTCTAACAAGATTTTCATCATCAAAGGCATTTAAATCTTCACTTGCGCCTCCGCCTCTACCAATAATCAATAAATCAAAGTTATTTTCATCGGCTTTTTTGAGGTTTTTAATTAAATCACTAGCCGCATTTTCTCCTTGAACAAGCGAAGGAAAAATAACAACTTCAACAAGCGGAAATCTTCTTTTTAAATTAAATTCAAAATCTAGTGCTGCCGCACTATTTTTTCCAGTAATCACTCCGATTTTCATCGGATATACTGGTAGTTCTTTTTTATGTTCACTATTAAAAAGTCCCTCTTGGAATAGTTTCTTTTTTAATTGTTCTTTTTTTAAAAAAGATTCTCCTAAACCAAATTGGGATATTTTTTTACATATAATTTGATATGTGCCACTAGGTGGATAAGAAGAAATCGAACCTAAAACAAGGACTTCATCACCATTTTTTGGTTCAAAATCTAATGATAAAGAGTCATATTTAAACATTACTGCACTTAAAGATGATTTTTCATCTTTTAAAGTAAAATAAATATGACCCGATTTATTTCTACCTTTATAGTTTGAAATTTCGCCTTTTAGATAGATATTCTTTAAAGTAATGGTGTTGTCAAATAATAGTTTGATGTATTCATTTATTTGACTAATCGAGTAATAAACTGCTTCCTTTTCCATTTAAACATTTATCCAGTATAGCGTTTACAAATTTATAATCTTTTTCGCCGCCATCACCGAATTTTTTAGCAAATTTGACGGCATTATTAATAATTACAGCTTTATCTGTATCTAAATCTTCAATAAAATATTCAACAACTGAAGTTATTAAAATTGCTTGAATGGTAGTATTCAATCTAGTAAAAGTCCAATTTTTTAAGAATTGTGATACATAATCAACGACTTTTTGCTTATTTTTAAGCGATTTAATTAAAACTTCTTTTAAATATAAATCACAATCTGAGTATGGTAATTTACACGCATCTTCAACTGATTCTTCAAAATTAATTGGAATATTTGTTTGTTCCAAAATCAAAAAAGAATACATAAGCTGAACAATGATTTCTTGAACTTTGCTTCTGCTAACTTCGTTAATAATTTCTTTTTCCATCATTAAGCATTCTTTTCTACGATTTTAATATGTGTTTCAAAAGGCATTGAATCACAAATAAAATTCATGGTGTTAGTTAAATTTTCTTCAATTTGTTCTTTAATCGCTTCTTTATTGATATTTTTCTTAATTGCAGCATTAATTTTATAAACAACAGCATTGTTTCTAACACTAATCGTTACTAAAGTTGCCGAATCTTTAACAAGAACTTCAGGAATGTTGTTAAGACATTTTTTTCCAATATATTCGAAAACTTTGGTTGAAATGCCTAATTTAACGTTTGCTTTTCTAAAGTTATGTAAATAAACATATTTTGTCATATCAATCACCACCACCTTAATTAAATCATTTTTTCGACTTCACGTGCAATTTTATCCGCTGTAAAGCCAAATTCTTTGATTACATCTTTTGCATTTGCGCTTAAACCAAATTCATCGATGCCGAAGACATTTTTAGCATATTTATGGAGACCATAAGGTGTACTCATTTCAATAAATGCTCTCTTTTCATATCTATCACCAAGGACACTGAATTGATAATTCAATGGTTGAGCATCAAATAATTCTATACAAGGCATTGAAACAACTCTAATGCTATAACCTTTATCTTCAAGTAATTTTTTGACTTCAAGCGCTAAACTAACTTCGCTTCCACTAGCTATTAATGTGAAATTAACGTTTGGCTTGCTTTCTTTTGCGACAACATATCCGCCTTTATTAGCTCCATCAACATTACTATTTTCGAGTAAAGGTAAATCTTGACGAGAAAGAATAATTGCTGAAGGAATTTCAAGTGAATTAAATGCAGATTTATAAGCAGCAAATACTTCTCTCGCATCGGCTGGTCTAAAGACATTTAAATTTGGTATTGAACGAAGCATTGCAAGTTGTTCAATAGGTTGATGAGTTGGTCCATCTTCCCCAACTGCAATTGAATCGTGGCTAAATAAATAAATATTTGGTAATTTTTCCAAAGCTGACATTCTAATTGCTGCTTTACAATAGTCAGCAAAAACCATAAATGATCCAACATATGGTCTTAAACCACCATGTAATAAAATACCATTAGCGGCACTTGACATGAAGAATTCTCTAATTCCCCAGTTAATGTTTTTCCCATTTCTATTTTTAGGCGTCCAATCAGATTCGCCTTTTAAAGCGGTTTTAACACTGCCTGCAACATCAGCTGATCCACCAAATGTGTTTGGTAAGACTTTTGCAAATAAATTTAAGATTTCTCCAGAAGTATTTCTAGTTGAGTTCTTTTTAAGAATTGATTCTGGGAGAGGTAAATTATTTACATATAAAGAAACATTATTTGTGCTCAAAGACATAATTTCCTTAAATAATGATGGATTTGTTCTTTGAAGTTTAGCCATATTGTTTTGATAATTTGAATAAGCTTCTTCTCCACGAGCGATAAATGTTTCCTTGAAATTATCATAAACTTTTGTAGGAATCTCAAAATCTGGGAAATCATATCCATAGGATAATTTAGCTTTTCTTCCATCTTCAACACCCAAAGGAGCGCCATGAACTTTTGAAGTTCCTTGATTTTTGGAACCTAAGCCAATAATTGTCTTAAAAATAACAACTGTAGGTCCATTTTTATTTTTTCTAGCAAGATTAATAGCTTTTCTTACTTTTTTATAGGAATTACCTTTTGTGCAATAAACAACATTCCAGTGGCAGGCTAAGAAACGATTAATAACATCTTCATCGCTTGATTGAGCTAAAGGTCCGTCAAGAGTAACATCGTTTTTATCATAAAGAAGGATTAATTTATTTAATTTATGTAAACCAGCAAAAGAAATTGCTTCTTGAGAGATACCTTCTTCTAAACAACCATCGCCACAAAGACAATATGTATAGTGGTTGTAAACATTTTTACCATACATTGCTTGAAGTTTGGTTTCAGCCATCGCCATACCAACGGCTTGAGCAATTCCTTGTCCAAGAGGTCCACTTCCAGCATCAATTCCATCGGTTAATCCGTATTCTGGATGACCTGGAGTAATCGAATGAAGTTGCCTAAAATTCTTTAAATCATCAAGAGTAATACTATATCCAGCTAAATGAAGAATTGTGTAATAAAGCATACTTCCATGCCCACAACTCATAACGAATCTATCTCTATTAATCCGTTTTGATTGATATGGGTTAGCAACAAGGAAATCTTTAAAGAGTGAATAAACGATTGGTGCGGCACTTATACACATTCCTGGGTGTCCGCTTTTTGCTTTATTGATGCCATCAATACAAGTTGCACGTATTGCTGCAATTGATAATTCATCAATATTTTTAAAATTATTTAGTTTTTTAGCCATTATCCTTCTCCTTTATAACTTCAATTCCTAATTTATCTAATTGCTCTTTATCAACTTCATAAGGAGCATTGGAAACCGGATCAACTGCAGCTAAATTTTTAGGGAAGGCAATAACATCACGAATATTATCAGTTCCACTTAAAATCATTGCAAGTCTATCTAAACCACAAGCAAATCCGCCATGTGGAGGTGTGCCATATTTTAATGATTCAACGAAGAAACCAAACTTTTTGTTGATATCTTCTTGGGTAAATCCGAGGACTTTAAAAATCATTTCTTGTACTTTTTGGTCATAGATTCTTAAAGAACCGCCACCAGCTTCATATCCATTAATAACAATATCATATGCATAGCTATAAACATTATATGGTTCAGTGAATAATTTATCTATATCTTCATCACAAGGTCTTGTGAATGGATGGTGGCAAGGTGTAATTTCGCCAGTTTCTTCGCTTTTTTCGAATAATGGGAAATGTACAACCCAAAGTAAATCGTAAGTATTTGGTTTAATTAAACCCAATTCTTTAGCAAGTGTGCTGCGCACAGCACCTAAACCAAAATTAATATCTCTTAAAATGTTACCTGTTGCAATAATAAGTGCATCACCTTCATTAACTTCCATTGCTTTTTTAAGTTCTTCTTGAAGTTCAGGTGAAATAAATTTAGCAATACTTCCTTCAAATGCACCATTTTCATATTTTAGATAAGCAAATTGCTTCATATTAAATTTTGGAGCAATTAAGTTGATGTTATCTTGCTTCTTTCTGCTCAAATCTTTAGCAAAATTTTCGACCTTAATAGCCTTTATATATTTATTATCCTGATATAATTTGAATTCGGATCTACTAAGAATGTACTTAATATCTACTAGATACATACTAAAACGTGTATCTGGCTTATCGGAACCGTATTTATTTACTGCTTCTAGGTAATCCATTCTTCTTAAAGGTAATTTAACGTCAAAATCAATTACATCCTTAAAGATTTTAGCAATGAGCCCTTCTCCTAAAGATAAAATTTCATCTTGATTAAGGAAACTTGTTTCAACATCGATTTGTGTAAAATCTGGTTGTCTATCAGCTCTTAAGTCTTCATCTCTAAAACATCTTGCGATTTGATAATATCTTTCAAATCCTGCAACCATGAGCATCTGTTTATAAAGTTGGGGAGATTGTGGTAAAGCGTAGAAAGAACCTTTATGCACTCTACTTGGAACTAAGTAATCTCTTGCGCCTTCCGGAGTAGATGGTGAAAGATAAGGTGTCTCAATTTCAATAAAATCATGCGAATCAAGATATTCATGAGTTGCTTTAACGATTTTTGCTCTAATCTTAAAGCGACGTTGCATACAATTTCTTCTTAAATCAAGATATCTATATTTAAGACGAATATCTTCATTAGCATCTGTTACTTCTTGAGTTGAAATTGGAGGTTGCATTGCGCTATTAATGACTTTAATTTCGCTTGCTAAAACTTCGACTTCACCAGTTGCTAAATTTTTATTTGGAACATCTTTTTTAGTTACGGTTCCTTTTACTTGAAGAACATATTCGTTTCTAATGTCAGGAAGATCAATTTCGTCAGTTTTTACACAAATTTGAACATAACCTTCTCTATCTCTTAAATCGATAAAAAGAAGGCTTCCTAAATTACGTTTTTTAGAAACCCAACCTAATAAAGAAACTTCTCTACCTACATCTTTAAGACGTAAATCTCCACAATAATGAGTTCTAATGAACTTTTCTTCAACGTTTTCCATATACTATATACCCCATTTCATTAAGCTTTTTTGCAACAACCTTCGTGATGATGACAACAATGTTCTTCTTCGTGATCTTGTTCACATTCACAATCATCACCTTCGCAACATTCACATTCGTGGTGATGATGCTCGTTCTCGTTATTAAAATATTTTGCTAAGAAATCATCTAAATCATCCAATTTGACACTAACTTGCTCTTTAGTATCAAGTTTTTTAACAGTTACAGATTCAGAAAGAATTTCATCATCTCCTATAATGAAAGCCAATTTTGCATTTCTTCTCTCAGCTTTCTTAAACATTTGTCCCATTCCTTTTTGTTCATAGCAAACTTCACAAGAATAGAACGCTTTTCTTAATTGAAAAGCAAGTCCAACAGCAAAATCTCTTGCTTTATCACCCATTGGCATAATGAAGATATCAGTTGAATTGTCTAAATCTGGGAAAAGACTATCTTCTTCCATAACTTTTGCAAGTCTTTCAATACCAAATGCAAATCCAACACCTTCCAAATCAGGTCCACCGATTTCTTTAATAAGATTTCCATAGTGGCCACCAGCACCAATAGCACCATAATTGTTTCCGTTTTTAGAAGTATAATGGAATTCAAATACAACTCCTGTGTAATAATCAAGGCCTCTTACTAATTCTTGATCAACTTCAAATGGAATGTCTAATTTTGTTAAATATTCTTTAACTTTTTCAAATCTTTCTTTAGCTTCATCAGTCAAATAATCTTGAATTTTAGGAGCTCCATCAATAATTGGTCTATCATCCGGATCTTTACAATCAAGAATACGAAGAATGTTTAATTTATAACGTTCTTGGCAATCAGAACACATATTTTGAATGTGTTTTCCAAAATATTCTTTTAAAGCAGCTTTATAATTTTCTCTACTTTTCTCATCACCAAGTGTGTTGATTAAAAGTGTTACTTTATCAAAATTTAGATATTTAAGCATTGTGTAACCTAAAGCGATAACTTCAACATCTCTTTCAACAGTTGTTACGCCTGCACATTCGATACCAAATTGATTAAATTGTCTATATCTGCCTTGTTGAGGTCTTTCATAACGGAAGTTAGGACCACAATAAAAAGCTTTTACAGGATAATCTTGAATAGCAAAAAGTTTAGCGTTTACCATGCTTCTAATAATTCCTGCAGTCATTTCAGGTCTTAAAGTAATATTTCTTCCACCTTTATCTTCAAAAGTGTACATTTCTTTTCTAACAATATCGCTGCTATCTCCAACCGAACGAGTAAATAAATCACTACTTTCGATTACAGGAGTTCTGTACTCTTGATAACCATAAATAACAGCCACATTTGTCATGACTTCTTCAATATAAGAATACTTTTTTGCTTCTTCTTTTATGACATCGTGAGTTCCTTTTACAACATTAAACATATTAAAAACCTCAATTCCTAATAATTATAAATAATTATTAACCCTTCTATCAAGTTAATAGCACTAATGAATAACTCTTTTTACTTCGTAAATATCTTTTGTGCTAGTTAAAATGCTTTCGACGTGATTTAAAACGTTAGCATCGCTTACATAAATTTGAGCATAAACGCTAGTTCTATTAGTATCTGGATGCATTTTAGCGGTCATTTCTGTACATTTAATTTTATTTGAGTTAAAAATATTTAAAATATCTGCAACTAAATTTTGACGATCAATACATTCAATAACAATATCAACCGGATATGATTTAATTCCTAGATTTTCTTTCCGGTGAACAGGAATTAATCTATTTCTTAAACCCGCAACATTTGGACAATTGATTCTATGAACTGTTATTCCATTGCCTTTTGTAACATAACCAACAATATTGTCACCTGGAATTGGCGTACAACAATTTCCTAAGGTAATTTTAAAGCCAGTTTGACCATCAACGGTAACAGGACAATTGTCATCATCAAAGTTTTCTTTCTTAAAAAGTTTATTGAAATTGTCGTCTTTTCTTTTAATTCCTAAAAAGTCTGCAATTTGACTTGGATTAGGATTATGAGCACAAATTTGTATGAATAAGTCCTCAATAGTAGTAGATTGGTAGTTTTTTAGTACTTTTTCAGTATTTAATAAGTTCATCATTTCTTTTTCATCGATACCTCTATCTTTGAAAAAGTCCTCTGCTATTTGTTTTCCTTGTCTGATTTTGTCATCTCTTAAGTAAAGAGCGTTCTTCTTTTGCAGGAATTTTTTGATGTGACTTTTAGCGCTATTTGTTTTAACTATATTTAGCCAGTTTTCGTTTGGGCCGGGTGATGTTTTTGATGTTCTTATTTCAACAATATCGCCGGTTTTTAAGACTGTATTCAACGGAACTAAATTCCCGTTAACCATTGCTCCTATCGCTGAATCACCAACTTTTGTGTGAATTTTATAAGCTAAATCTAATGGAGTTGAACCATTTGGCAAATCGATAACTTTTCCTTTTGGAGTAAAAACATAAACATTTGCTTCGAAAATATCTTTGCTTAACGATTCCATGTATTCGGTTGCACTCTTATTTTGAGTTTCACTATTTATATGCAAGAAATCACGAAACCAATGGAGTTTTTCTTCAATTTCATGTTGCTCTTGTTTAGGACTATAATGGCTACCTTCTTTATATCTCCAGTGTGCTGCAACACCAGTTTCTGCAATTTCATCCATTTCTTTTGTTCTGATTTGCACTTCAAATATGTTTCCGTCCCCTGCAATAATTGATGTATGTAAGGATTGATACATATTTGGTTTAGGCATTGCGATATAATCTTTAAATCTTCCAGGAATAGGCTTAAAATGTGCGTGAATTAAGCCTAAAATTTCGTAACAATTTAGCTCAGTTTCAGTAATAATTCTTAAAGCTAAAAAGTCATAAATTTCGTCAAAAGAATGACCTTTCAAATACATTTTTTTATAAATTGAATAAATAGATTTTATACGTGATTCAATTTCAAATTTTATATTTTGCTCAATTAAAATATCTGCGATTTTTTTCTTTAAATTATTCAATGCTCTTGTTCTGTTTTTGATTTTTTCATCAAGTTCACGAGCAATTGCATGATATTCATCAGGTTTTTCTACTTCTAGAGATAAATCTTCAAGTTGACTTTCAACTCTATAGATACCTAAACGGTGTGCAATTGGAGCAAAAACTTCGAGTGTTTCTTTAGCAAGAGCATGTTGTCTTTCGGGCTTTAAAGCCTTAACAGTTCTCATATTATGAAGTCTATCAGCAAGTTTGATGATAATAACACGAACATCTTTTGCCATCCCTAAAAAGATTTTTTTATGATCTTCTGCCGCAAATTCTTCTTCAGTTCTATGAGAAAGTTTTAATCTTTGAATTTTTGTAAGCGCATCGACAATTCGAGCACAATCTTCACCAAATAATCTCTTAATATCATCAATTGTTGTTTCAGTATCTTCAACAACATCATGCAAAAAAGCCGCCGCAATGGTGGTTGGCCCACCTTGCAAAGAAGCAACAATATAGGCGACTTCAATTAAATGTTGTAAATATGGTTCACCACTTTTTCTGAAGATTCCATCATGCTTTTCTTTAACAAAATTATAGGCATTTTCAATCATTTTACGATCTTTTTCGTCGTGAATATAAGCATAATAAATCTCTTTTACATCCTCAAAAGTGTGCATTGGATAGCCACCATTTTGAAGCACTTTATCGGAAGAATCGCTATTGTCGTTAATAAATTCTACACCATCTCTTTTTAACTCATCCATAAACTATTCCTCCTTTAATATATCAACTCATATCCTTCGACGATTAATTGAACGCTTTTCAAGCCATTGAACTCATTTAATTTAAAGCTTCCAAAAATGTCAATAAAAGATGCATCTAAAATAATAGGATCATAATTAAATAACAAAATGCTCGCTTCGCTATTTAACCTATAAATTATATGTTTATTATAAATATAATTTCGAATTTCACTCATATTTAGATGATTTATTTTAAAGTGTGGTTTTGCTCTTCCTTCACCAAATGGAGCAAACATACGATAAATTTTATAGTTTTCAAGAGATAAATCGTTAACTGATATTTCGATGAATTTCTTTTCGTCACTTAAAACGATATTTTCACTATTTTTAGTTAAATTTTCTTTAAATTTATTAACGTCACTCTTTGCAATTGAAAATCCACCAGCAAATTCGTGGCCGCCAAATGCTTTTAGCAAAGCTGAGTTTTGTGTTAAAGCATCCATTACGTTATAGCCTTTTTTACTTCTGACGCTACCTTTATAAATGGTTTTGTCGCTTTCATTATTTGAAAAAACAAAAATTGGCTTATTATATTTTTCTAATAATTTATTAGCGATTAATCCACCAATTCCTTCATTTTCATCATTAAAATAGAAAACAATATTTGATTCATTATCAATTTTGTTTAAATCAATATTATTAACTAATTCTTTTCGTTTTTCATTGATAGATTCTAACCAATTTGAAAGTTTTGTTATTTCTTCCTCGGATTTAGTTAAGAAAAATTTTACGACATTAAACCTTTTATTGTCATTTAATAATCTACAAACAGCATTAATTTTTGGGATTACTTGCATTTGCAAATCTTCTTCTGTTATTTCGTTAATTTGCTTTTTAAATAATTTAAAAATTTGCGGATATTTATTTTTATTAATTACTTTGATACCTTCTTTTACAAAGGTTCTATTATACGAAAAAAGAGGCATTGAATCGCTTAAAATAGACAAAGTAGCTAACGAAAATAAATATTCATCAAAGCGATCTAAATAGATTAAAGAAAAATAAAAAGAAACAACTCCAGCACTAATATTAAATTTACCTAAGTTATCTACTTCAGGATGCATGATAAATGATGTGTTAGGAAGAGAATTTTGAACTGTATGATGATCTAAAATCACAACTTCAATTCCTAAACTTTTTGCATAATTTACTTCTTCAACAAGTGTAATTCCATTATCAACACAAACGATTATTTGATAACCTAAATCATGAAATTTATCGATATTATTTTTGGTAAGTCCATATCCATCAAATTCACGACTTGGAATGTAATAGCCAGGTTTATAATTTTCACTCGTTAAAGCTAACATCATGATTGATGTCGACATAATTCCATCACAATCATAATCGCCGTAAATTAAAATTTTCTTATTAGACAAAATAGCTTCTTTTAATAAAGAAGCTATTTTTTGACCATTTTTAAAGATGTTTTTGGAAGGTAAATCTTTAATTGTTTGGAAATTTTCCTCAACTAAATCGTTATAGTCAAGGTCGTAGAATTCTAATAATTTATCAAGAAATGTATTTTTCATAAAACAAGAATTCAATCATTAATCGTTAATATCGATGAAGATTGCTTCTTGTGGTCCATCATCAAATTCAACTTTTTTACCATTCTTATTCTTTTTATTAATAGCACGGTTTTCAGAAAGTCTCTTAGCAAGTTTATCGAATTTATCCGTAAAGAAAATTTGAATTGGGAGTTCCATTGCTTTAATAAAGATAACAAGAACGAACAAACCAAGAAGCATTAATATTAAAGTTGATTTATTAAATGCTCCAGTGAAGAAGAATGAAAGAATGATGAATGCGACAAACATCATATTGATAACAACATAGTTATATATTGAGTTGCCAGCATAATCGTATTTTTCTTCTCTTTTTGCAAGATCTTGTAATTCGCGTTTATTTTCAAGATAGACAATCCTTTCGTTTGTGAAGAATAAATCGAAAATTAAGTATGCAATTAAAGATAATAATAAGATACCTAAAGTAATTTCGCTTGGGAATGGACCTCTTATTAAAGAGAAGATTCCAACAATTGAAAGTAAGGTTGTCGAACCAATAATTAAACTTGTTAAAGCTTTTGATGGGCCAAATCTTAATAAGAAATATGCGAATAATAAGGCAATTGCAATAGCTGTTGAAATTGCAACATACATATTAATTGAGTCGTCTGTGTAGTCGTATGATGACGAAACATTAACTACATAATTTGTGCCAACAGAAGCTTGAATGGCACTTGTTAAAATATCACTGATGCTGCCAGAAGTAACTTCTGCTCCATCATAATAGTAATAATTAGTTTGGCTTTCATTAGCAACATCAAATACTGATCCAAGATCAACTACATAATAATATTCTCTATTTGTAACTGGGCTTGTTTCACCATAGGTATATTCGTAATAGAAAGTATTAACATCAGTTTCTTCGCCAAAAACTTGTCTTTGATGTCCTTCATCAAAATAAATATCAGCGAATGCGTTTTGAATTCCGACTTCAATTCTATCGCTATTGAAATCATCATTTGCATTTCTAATAACTGTTGTGATAACAGCTTTTGAATTGACTTCATTACTACCTGAGTTATAAATATTTCCATTAATTACTTGGAAACTTGTGATTCCAGCAACACTTGCAACAAGTAAAATTGCAGCAACAATTCCAACAAATCTGAATGTGTTTTTTGAACTTCTTTTATTATATGCATCAAAATAAGTTGGTTTTTCACCTTTTGTTAAATCTGGAACTAATTTTCTTTCAATTCCAAATAATTTAAGGTGATTTTGGGCAAATTGTGAGTTATAAAGTAACCAACTTACTGCTCTAAATACGATTCCGACAGTAATAATACTTAAAATTGTTCCGATTAAGAGTACTCCGCCAAAACCATTTGTATATGAATTAGGAATTAAGTAAGCGACTAATCCGATAACTGCACCAATTACTGAAAAATCTAATATATTTAATAAGGTACGTTTATTTGCATCTTGATATGCTTTTTTGAGATTTTTACCTGAATAAATATCTTCTTTTGCTCTATGTAACCAAATTGTGCATCCGATTAATGATAAAGCAGCAACTGCAAATAAACCTAAGATAGTAGCAATGCTAAATTCATTTCCTAAAACGTTATAAATAGCAAGTGCTCCTAAAACATTTGCTCCACTTACAATTAAAGGTAAAAGACCAGCAAGTCCATAGTTTAATAAAACAAATAAAGATACGATAACTACCGCAATAATTGTACAAATTAAGACTGTTGATAATTGAACTTCACCTGCTCTTCTTAAATATTCAACAAATGGTGAAACTAAGTTAGAATTTGTATCAACTTGAGATTGATTAATTAAAGTAACGTCGAATTTTAAATCAGTTGAATTAATTTTATTAGCGAGTAAATTTGCTTTTTTGTAAGCTAATTTTTCATCTGATTCGAGAGAAACATAACTTTGATAGCCAGTTGCAACATCTAATTCTCCATCACCATTGATGACGCCTAAATTATAATTTGAGAAATAAATATATTCATAAGTTTGAGCAGCTTGATCTTCACTACTTAAACTTGAATCATAATCCCAGATAAAGCTAGATGGATTTGTTGTATCAAAATAAGTTACGACGTAATCTGAGAAATTCGAATCGTTGATATTTCCATTTTCGTTATCTAATAAACTTTGTAAATTAAGACCATTTAACCAGTTATTAACAACAAAAATTGCATCTTTTGGATCAACTTTTGCTGCTTCTTCAGTTGAATCACCTTCACCAGAAGTATCAGTTGTAGTATCTGTTGTAGTTGTTTCATCAGCTTGAGCTTTTACATTTCCTAAATCTTTACTAATTTCGTTTCTTCTTGAAGGATTAAAAGCTTGAGCTGTATCGCCAGATGCATCTGTTGAACCAGAATCTGTTGATCCACTATCACCTGTATCTGTGCTTCCGCCATCAGTTGAAGCATCATCTCCTGTTGTGCCGGTGTCTGCATCTGTTGAGCCATCTTCTCCGCTACTTGTAACGCCATCAAGCATTTCTTTAAAGCCTTCTGGATTAGCAAGTTGAACGACAACATAAGGATAGCCATCACGATATTGAACATTTGCACTATTTGCTACAAATAATTCATTTGTTGCTGTTGATGTATTATCGTGATAAACATCATCAGCAGAGAAGCCTAAGTTATATTCTTCATCTGCATTTTTAAACATTAAAGAATTTGAGAATGTTAAATAAGAAATAATATCGTCATAAGAACGTGTTGTATCTTTAAAAGTCAATGCAAAAGTATTGTCGGAATAACTTTCAAGCTCATAACTTGAAATATTTGCAAGTGCTAATCTTTCTTTAAATACATCAGTGATTTGAACCATTGGCGTATCGCCTGTTTCATCATAAGTTAAATCACCATTATTAGTTTCTGTACCTTCACTAAAATTTGCATCTAATCTTTTATCTGAAATTTTAAAAACAAAGCGATTTGATGAAGAAAAATCACCATTTCCATTAATCGAGAGAATTGAAGGAACTACTCCAACTAATACACCAGTTAACATGGCGAGTGAAATTGATAAATATCCGACTAATCTTTTCATAACATACCTCAAATTTATAAATGTAATTTATAAATACACTTGATAATATTACTACAAACCCATATAAAACACAAAAAGTTTTTTCTTTAGAAAAATAGGATAAAAATCAAACTATTCGTTAATAAATTAACGAATCTTTTTGTAATAAAATTCTTGGCCTTTTTTAGTGAGCATTCTGCCTCTTCTTGTTCGTGCAATAAAGCCAATATTTACTAAGTAAGGCTCATAATTTTCTTTGATGTTAATTACGTTTTCATTAAGCACACTAGCTAGTGATTCAAGACTTACCGGCTCACTTTGAAATGTCTCATAAAGCGTTTTAATTATCTTTCTATCAAAGAGCGTTAAACCATAATCATCAATTTTAATAAAACTGAAAAATTCTAATAAAAAGTTAAGATTTACAAGGTTTTTACTGTGATATAAGCTAAAATCACTTAAACGCTTAAGTAAATTATTTAAAGTTCGTGGATTGTTTTTTACACGTTTTACAAATTCCAAAGAAGTCGCGTTATCTTCAAAATCAATATCGAATTTTTTCGAATTCAATTTAGCAATATTGTTAAGTTCTTCTTCTGAATAATTTTCAAAATGAAAGATAACTGAAAAACGGTCTCTTAATGGAATTGACAAATATCCATCAAGAGTTGTCGCGCCAATTAAAGTAAATTTAGGAAGTTTTATACTAATCACTTTAGTCTTTTCTTCACTTTTATAACTAATATTAATGATGAAATCATCCATAACTGAATACAAAACTTCTTCAATCTTTTTATCTAAACGATGAATTTCATCAATGAAAAATATTTCGTTTTCTTTAATTGAAGCAAGAATTTCAACTAAATCTTGAATCGATTCAATCATTGGAGCATTAATTACTCTTATATTAGTCTTCATTTCTTCTGAAATTACATAGCTTAAACTCGTTTTACCCATGCCACTTGGACCAATGAAAAGCATATGATCCAAACAAGTTTTTTGCTTTTTTGCACTAAAAATATAAACTTTTAATTCATCTATAATCTGTTTTTGACCAAAAAAATCAGCAAATGAACGTGGTCTAACTTTTGATAAAAAATCGTTACTCATTTTTTAACCTCATGATTGCCTCTTTTATGGCACTACTATTGTCTAACCCATCCGCAAGTTCATCTAAAATGACAAATACTTTTTGAGCAGGATATCCTAGATTAATTATAGCATCAAAGACTTCTTGATATCTAAAATTGTAACTTTCAAGTTTTAAAACTTTATTTTTAAGTTCGTAATAAACTCGATCAGCTTTATTTCCAATTGAACTTATTTTTTGCAAAGCATTTATATCGTTGCTTTTAATAAGTGCAATTAAGCCCGAGCTTGTTAATTTCTTCAAAATGTTAATAGCTGTTTTTGGTCCAATTCCATTAATTTTTATTAATTCGCTAAATAAAAATCGATCAGTTTTGTTTAAAAAACCATATAAATATAGACTTTCTTCAGTTTTAAATAAATGCGTGAAAATTTTATACTTATTTTTCACGAGAAAAAAATCACTATTTATAACGTTAATTAATAATGAAATACCTTCAAAAATTTTTAAAGAAATAGCTGAATCATGAATTTCAACTACTTCACCTTCTAAATAGTCAAACAAGAATAATTTTGTGGGAATTATTCATAATATTCAAATTCAAAATCAGCAATTTTAACTGTATCGCCAGTTTTCGCTCCAATTTCATGTAGTTTTTCGTCAATGCCGATTTTATTCAAATAAGTTAATAATCTTAACATTCCTTCATCAGTTGAAATGTTGATAAGGTTATAAGTTCTGATAACTCTTTCACCAACAATTTCATAATAACCTTCTTTTTTCTTAACGATATCGAAAATATTTTCTTCTTCATTAAGATTAAAGACTTCTTCTTTATCTTCTTCGTTATAAACTGGCCAAATTGGTGCGTCTTTTAATAAATCATTAGCCGCATATAAAACTTTATCGAGATTTTCATCAGTAATACATGAAATCGGAATTACTTTTTTGCCGATCTTTTTCTCGAATTCTTTAAGCTTATTTTTATCTTCTAATTCATCAATTTTAGAAGCAACCACAATTTCTGGACGATCTAAAAGATGCATTCCATAATTTTTAAGTTCATCATGGATGTCTAAATAATCTTGGTATGGATCTTCCCCACTAATGTCGACCATATGAATTAAGACTCTACATCGCTCAATATGTCTTAAAAACATAAGTCCTAAACCTTTGCCAAGATGTGCGCCTTTAATTAAACCTGGCATATCAGCAATAACAAAACTATCTTCGCCAACTTTGGCAACACCTAAATTTGGCACAATAGTTGTAAAAGCATAATCGCCAATTTCGGCTTTACAATTAGTTACGCAGCTAATAAAAGTGCTCTTTCCTGCATTTGGTAAACCAATTACGCCAACATCGGCTAAAAGTTTGAGTTCTAAAATTAATCTTTTTCTTTCACCTGGCAAACCATTTTCTGCAATTTTTGGACATCTATTTCTGGAAGATTTAAATGCAGAATTTCCACGTCCACCTCTACCACCTTTGCAGATTAAATAAGTTTGTCCGACTTCTTTAAGATCACAAATAAATTGGTGATTTTCTTCTAAAAAGACGACTGTACCGATTGGTAAATCAATATAGATGTCATCGGCTGCATGACCATATTGGTTTTTAATATCGCCATTTTCGCCATCATCAGCAATAAAAGTTCTTGAATGACGATAATTTACAAGTGTAGTTGTGGTTTTTGAGCATCTTAAATAAACGGAACCACCTCTTCCGCCATTTCCACCAGCAGGCCCCCCTTTTGGAACACCTCTTTCTCTACGAAAGGCAATCCTTCCATTTCCGCCTTTCCCACTTCTAACTTCAATAATCGCTCTATCAATAAACATAAATTCGTCTCTTTAAAAGAAAATCACCTGCTAAAGAAACAGATGATTTATTTTTTTAATTAAGCAGCAATTTCGTATACACTAACACGTTTTCTGTTTTTGCCAACTCTTTCGTATTTAACAACTCCAGCTTTAGTAGCAAAAATTGTATCGTCACTACCCTTTTTGGTATTAATGCCAGGATAGATTTTAGTACCGCGTTGTCTATAAATAATCATTCCTGCTTTACAAATTTGACCATCGCTTCTTTTAGCACCAAGTCTACGACCAGCAGAATCTCTACCGTTTTTAGTACTACCAACACCTTTGTGTGATGCGAATAATTGTAAATCAAGTTTAAAACTGAAATTCATAAACATCATCCTTTCTACAACTTTTTAGATACTTTGATAAATGCTTTATATGATTCTTCAATAGTTTGTAACTGAGTAATCATTGTTCGCATTACGATTTCATCATGAGGAGTAATTTTATTATTGGTATCTATTGTAAGATTACCAGCTGAGAGCAGAATTGAATACTCCTTTTGATTTTCTAATGCGTTGCAACCTCCAGTCAATATTGCACTTACAGCGCTACAAACAATGTCTTTACCATATTCATCATAATCAGCATGACCCGTAGCATTTAGTTCAAGCACACGTCCATCTCTCTCTATAAAGTTGATTTTAATCATTTTTGTAAATGTATTCTCTTATTTTAAATTTATACTTTCGATTGTTAAACAAGTATAAGGTTGTCTGTGTCCAATGGTTCTATGGTAAGTTGTCTTAGCTTTGTATTTATAGACATGGATCTTTTTGCCTAAACCTTGTTTTTCAACTTTTGCCACGACTGTAGCGCCTTTAATAGTTGGATTACCAGTAACTACTGTTTTGTCGCTAACTAAGAGTACGTTGTCGAATGTGTAGCTGCTACCAGCTTCAACATTTAATTTTTCAACATAAATCTTTTGTCCGACTTCAACTTTAAGTTGTTTTCCACCAGATAAAATTATTGCGTACATTAAATATGCCTCCATTTTTAAATAATTACTCGCTCTTAAGGTAATTCGAAACGAATTTTAGGGACCTTTTTAATGCGGTTGTACCAAAAACGGGTTACAACGCTATTTAGTATACTATTTTAAAAACAATAATCAAGTATAAAATCTGTTGTAGAAAGAATTTCAATGTTTATTTCCGTTGAAATTTGTAACCACCAGGGAGTTGTATTGTTCCATCATCGGTATAGAACAGTTTATAGATTGCTACAGCCACTAAAGCAATCGCCATTACTGCCATTACCGCTGATAAAGTAATAGTTTCTCCACAACGCGTTTCACAAAGTTCACGCTGAGATAAAGGAATCTTATTTCCCACTTAAAAACCTCCTTTCACTTATTACGAAGGAGGTCAATTTCAATTTTGTTAAAAAAATTTTAAATATTTTTTAATTTTTTTGAAATTTCTTCAAATTGGGTCTTATAGAGCTCATATTTTTGCTTTTCAGACTCAATTTTTTCTTTAGGAGCTTTCGCTAAAAATCTTTCATTATTAAGCATGCTTTCACTACGTTTAATTTCTGAAGCGATTTTTTCGAGATCTTTTGTTAATTTAGCTTTGATTTCCTTTTTATCAACACTGTCTTTAACAAAAAGAGTGATGTTAGGAAGAATAATGCTATTAGTTCCATCAACATCATTTTTAACTTCTTCTAAAGATTTAGCAAAAGAATATCTAGCTAAATATTTAGCTAATTCACCAAATTTAAACGAAGATTTAACATAAATTTCTAAAGTTTCATTAGGAGGAAGCATATTGTTAACTTTGTATTGTCTAATCGCTTCAATTGCTGCTTTTAATGCATCAACTTTTTTAATTGATGTTGTAAATACCAATGTTTTATCGAATTCTGGATAATCTTCTAACATAATTGATTCTTTATGAACTGGTAAGTTAGTATAAATTTCCTCACTAATAAATGGTGAGAATGGATAAATCATCATTAAAATTGCTTTTAATGTATAAAAAAGTGTGAAATATGTACCTTCAAGATAGTTATTTTCATCTTTTAAGCTAACTTTTGCCATTTCTAGATAGAATGAACAATAATCGTCATAAACAAAGTTATAAAGTAAGTCGCTAGCGATACCATATTCATAAGCGTCCATTGCTTTTGTGATACGTTTTATCACGTTTTCAAGTTTAGTGAAGATATATTTATCAACTAAATTTAAACGCTTTTTATCGATATTTTTAGCATCAATGTTGGAATAATTTTCTGGAATATTCATTAAAATGAATCTTGCACTGTTCCAAATTTTATTCAAATAATTACTTGCAGCTTTAACTTTTTCTTCGCTATATCTCATGTCTTGACCAGGAGATGCGGTTGTAGCAAGGAAATATCTTAAACTGTCAACACCATATTTATTAATGACATCAATTGGATCAACCCCATTTCCCAAAGATTTTGACATCTTTCTTCCTTGAGAATCTCTAACAATTCCATGGATAATGACATCTTTAAATGGAGCTTTATCTGTAAAATGTAGTCCTTGAAAAACCATTCTAGCGACCCAGAAGAAGATAATATCGTATCCTGTAACCATACAATCTAAAGGATAATATCTCTTAAAATCTTGAGTTTCATCTGGCCAACCTAATGTTTCAAATGGCCATAAGGCACTAGAGAACCAGGTGTCCAAAACATCCTCATCTTGGACCCAATTTTCCATATCAGTAGGTTTTTGGTCGGTAACTAGTATATTATTAGTAGTTTTCGAGTAGTAAACTGGTATTCGATGGCCCCACCATAATTGTCTTGAGATACACCAATCGTCACAATTTGACATCCATTGTTTTAAAACTTTTTCAAAACGTTTAGGGAAGAAATTAACTTTGTCTTTTGTATTTTGATTTTCTAAAACACGATCCGCAAGTGGTTTCATTTTGATGAACCATTGTTTAGAAAGTATTGGTTCAACTACTGCATCGCTTCTTTCAGAGTGTCCAACTTGGTGTTTAATATGTTCAATTTTGATTAAATTGCCATCAGTTTCAATTTGTTTAAGGAGTTCTTTTCTGCACTCCATACGGTCCATTCCTACATATCTTCCACACTTTTCGGTCATTGTGCCATCAGTATTCATAATGACAGGATGTTCTAAACCATACTTTTTACCAATGTTGAAATCGTTAGGATCATGAGCTGGTGTACATTTCATGGCTCCAGTTCCGAATTGAATATCAACATATTCATCAGCAATAATTGGAAGTTCATCTCCATTTGCAGGATTTATAACTTTTTCACCGATTACATCAAGATATCTTTCATCTTTTGGATTAACTACGACGCAAACGTCACCAAACATGGTTTCTGGACGTGTTGTTGCAATAGTTAAATAACGTGATTTATCTTTTACAAATGGATATTTAAAGTAATAAAATTCACCTTCATCCTCTTTATAAACGATTTCGATATTACTTAAAGCGGTTTTCATGACTGGATCATAGTTAACGATTCTTTCGCCTCTATAAATAAGTCCTTCGTTATATAAAGTGATAAAAACTTTATTGACTGCTTTAATGCAACCCTCATCAAGGGTGAATCTTTCACGAGAATAATCGACCATTATCCCCATTTTTGCCCATTGTTCATGAATTGTGTCACTATATGCTTCTTTCCATGCGTAACATTCTTTTAAGAAAGCTTCTCTTCCGATTTTAAAGCGATTTGTTCCTTCTGAAACGAGTTTAGCATCAACTTTTGCTTGAGTTGCAATTCCAGCATGATCTACTCCTGGAAGATATAAAACATCGAATCCTTTCGCTTTTTTATATCTACAAGTGATATCTTGAATTGTGTTATCGATTGAGTGCCCAATATGTAACTTTCCAGTAACATTTGGAGGAGGAATAACCATCGAAAAACGAGCTTTAGAAATATCTCCAGCTTTAAAATAACCTTTATTTTTCCAATTTTCGTATTTTCCTTCTTCGATTTTTTTAAAATCGTATTTCTTATCTAAAGCCATATTTAGCCCTCCACTAAACTCTTATTAATAAAATCTTTTAAGATTTTAATACTTTTTTTATCATTAATCGATACTAATAAAGGTGCGTATTTTCTTGTATCAAAATTTAATTTATTTTCTAGATTTTTATAGATTTTTGATCTCATAGACATGTTTAATTTGTCACATTTTGTCATACAAATTACAAAACGATATTTAAATGAGAGCAAAAAGTTATAAAAATCTAAGTCATCATCGGTTGGTTCGTGCCTGGAATCAAGCAAAAATACTACAAGTTTTAAACTTTTGTTATCGGTAAAAAATCCTTCAACCATATCTCCATAAAACTTGTAATCTAAATCTTTTTTGGTTGAAAAACCATAACCCGGGCAATCAACAAGATAAAATTTATCTTCAACTGAATAATAATTTAAAAGTCGAGTATGTCCTGGTTTTGAACTAGTATAGGCAAGTTTTTTAGAATTTGTTAAAGCATTAATGAGGCTTGATTTACCAACATTACTTTTACCGACAAAAAGCACCGAGGAGTCATATTCCTCCGGTGCTTCTTTAATGTCAGTTATACTTTTTACGAATTTTGCTTTGCTAAAGTAATATTCTTCCATTTTTTTATTTAAAGATGAGTTTACACGCATCATCTACGTTTTTCATAAACAAAATTTTAAGTTTGTCAGTAACTTCTTTAGGAAGTTCAGTGACATTATGCTTGTTACCATCTGGAATGATAATTTTTTTAATACCACTTCTCATAGCAGCAAGAGATTTTTCTCTTAATCCGCCAATCGGTAAAGCATTTCCTCTTAAAGTTACTTCTCCAGTCATAGCGATATCACCACTTACTGGAATCTTACTTAAAGCTGAAATAATTGCACAAGTTATCGCAACTCCAGCACTTGGTCCATCTTTTGGTATAGCTCCTTCCGGCACATGTACGTGAATATCATTATTTTCAAATATTTTTGAATCAATATGATATTTTTCGGCGTTTGCTTTGACATAATCTAGAGCAATTTCACAGCTTTCTTTCATGACATCGCCAAGTTTTCCGGTTAAAACAAGACGTCCTTTACCTGTGAAATAATTAACTTCAATTGGAAGAATATCTCCTCCATACTCAGTATAAGCAAGACCTGTTACAACACCAATTTGTTTACCTTTTTCTTTAGTTGCTGAATCAAATGGTTCAACTCCAAGATATTTACTAATGTCTTTTTCAGTGATTGTAACATAGAAGTTTCCATCTGAACCTTCACTTACTTTTTCAACAATAACTTTTCTAATGACGCTTGCAATACATCTTTCTAAACTTCTAACACCAGCTTCCCTAGTGTAGCGATCAATGATGTAATAAATAGCATCATCTTCGAATTTTATTGCATTTTCCTTAAGACCGTTTGCTTCAAGTTCTTTCTTTATTAAGAAATCTTTTGCGATATAAAGTTTGTCGATTGCTGTATAACTTGGAACATGAATTAACTCTAATCTATCAAGTAATGGAGCAGGAATGTTTTCAATATTATTTGCAGTGCAAATAAATAAAACATTGCTTAAATCATAGTTAACTTCAAGATAGTTATCGTTAAATTCTTTGTTTTGTTCAGGATCTAAAACTTCTAAAAGGGCACTACTTGGATCGCCTTTAAATGAATCGCGACCAAGTTTATCGACTTCGTCAAGTAAGAAAACTGGGTTATTTACCTTAACTTTTCTAAGTGAATTAATGATTCTACCTGGACGAGAGCCAACATATGTTCTTCTATGTCCTCTAATTTCAGCTTCATCACTCACCCCGCCTAAAGAACATTTAATAAATTTTCTTCCAAGGGCACGAGCAATTGAGCGCGAAAGAGAAGTTTTTCCACATCCTGGTGGACCATAAAAACATAAAATAGGCGCTTTTAAGTTTCCTTTAAATTTCTTAACAGCAAGATATTCAATAATTCTTTCTTTAACTTTTTTAAGACCATAATGGTCTTCATCAAGTACTTCTTGAGCGTGTTTGATATCATTATTATCTTCAGTCTCTTCAAACCGTGGGACAGATAATAAAATATCGATATAATCAGAAATTAAGCTTGATTCAAGGGAACCTTGAGGCATCATTTCTTTGCGCTTAAGTTCATCTTTAACCTTATTTTTAACTTCTTCAGGATAAGGATTTTTCTCAATTTTTTCAGCAATAGAACTAGAATCTTTACTTGGATCTTCACCAAGTTCTTTTTTGATTGCTCTTAATTTTTCTCTTAAAAGATATTCTTTTTGTTGTTTATCAGTGTTTTGTTGAACAGTACGCATAATTTTGCGGTCAATATCATTCAATTCACTGATTTCGTTTAATGCTAATAAAATTTTCATTAAACGTTCATTAATATTAATAGCTTCTAAAAGTTCTTGTTTAGTTTTTGGCTCAACACCAATTCTATTTGCTAAAAAATAGCTTAAATCTTCGGCACTTACGCCACGTGATAATTGATCAGCAACACTTGTGCCATTTCCTCTAAATAAGCTTTCAAATCCGCCTTCTTGAATTTTCTTAATAATATTAGAGATAAGTCCGATTTCTTCTTTATTATCTCCACTTACATCAGGAAATAAGCTGGCACTTGCAAAAAAAGTGCCTTCTTCTTGGCGAATACTTGAAATTCTAACTCTATTTAAACCACTAAATTTAACTCTATAGCCGACTTTAGCTTTTTCAACGCTAATAATTTTGGCAATAATTGCAACATCATAAATATCATCAAAAGATGTGACGCCAGTTGCGTCAACATCTTTTTGAGATACTAAAATACAATATGATTCGTATTTACTTGTTGCTTTTAAAACTGCTGCACTTGATATTTCACGTTCAACAGATAGAGTAACTTGTGAATTTGGATATCCAACATATCCTTTTGTAACAACTAAAGGTAATTCAAAAACTTCGTTTAAATTAAAATCCATTAATTACGATTACCTCCTTTTAACAATTTAGTTATTTATTTTCTTCACTAACTTCTTTCTCTTCAGTTTTTGTAGCTTTCTTTGTTGAAGTTGTTTTCTTTGCTCTTGGTTTTTTAACTTTTTCTTCAACTTTTTCTTCTACTTTTGTTTCTTCTTTACTTTCTTGAATGTTGTTAGCTGTAATGAATCTTACAATCTTGTTTTCGAATAATGTGTTGATGATTCTTGATTCATTATTTTTATAAATGTCTTTAACTTGTTCTGGTTTCATGCCATATGATGTAGCAAGTTGAGCATAGTAATCTTCAAGTTCTTGTCTTGAAATGACTAAGTTTTCAACTTCACCAATCTTGTTGAGAACTAAATATTGAGTAAGTCTTGTTCTTGCTTCATTTTTAAAGTTTTCAGCAAGTTTTTCATCGGTCATGCCAGTAATTTCTTTATATTGTTCGAAAGTTAAGCCATTTTGTGTGATTTGGTTAATTGTATCTTGTTTGATAGCATTAGCTTCGTTTTCAATAACTTTATCACCAATAGTAACTGTTGCATTTTCAATGATTTTTGCAAGAACTTTATTGAATTGTTCTTGTCTAGCTTGGTTATCAAGTCTATTTTGAACTTGTTTTGCTTCATAATCTTTAAATTCAGCAACTGTTTTAACATCTTTTAAGTTAAGTGTAGCAACAAATTCATCATTGAGTTCTGGTCTTTGTTTTGTCTTGATTTCATGAATCATACAAACAAATTTTGCATCTTTTCCAGCAAGATCTTTAACATATTGTTCTGGGAAAGTAACTAAAACATCTTTTTTAGATTCGCTTGTAACACCAACTAATTGATCTTCAAATCCAGGAATAAATTGATTTGAACCTAAAACGAGAGAATAGTTATCGGCACTACCACCATCAAATTCTTTTCCATCGATATAGCCTTTAAAATCAAAGACAACTGTATCTCCCATTGCTGCTGGTCCATCTTTTAAAACAAGTTCAGCGTTATCTTCTAAAACGTGATCAATTTGTTCTTCGATTTCTTTTTTGCTTGCTTTTCTTGTTTCAACTGGAATGTTGATGTCTTTATATTGTCCAAGTTTAACTTCTGGAACTGTTGTGACTGTAAAAACACCGGTAAATCCATTGTCGTCTACTTTTGTAACGTTAACTTCTGGACTTGTAAATGGTCTTAATTTATGTTCGTTAAGTGCATCATTATAAGCTTTTGGTAAAGCTTCATTGATAGCTTCATTTAATAATTCAGTTGGGTTAATTCTTTCTTTAGCAAGTTGGATAGGTGCTTTTCCGGCTCTGAATCCTTTAATTGTGACTTTGCTTGCTAATTTCTTTAAAGCTCTATCTTGAGCTGCCTTCCATTCTTCTTTACCAACTGTGGCTTCAATTTCATAAACTGAATTGCCTTTTTCTGTTAATTTTGTACTCATTTTTTTCCTCCGCGATACATTGGTAAATTATACCTTAATTTAATGTTTTTAGTAAAGTAAAATAACCTTTTGAAAAGCTCTTAAATTTTGAAAGAATTCCACTCTCTTGAAACAGTTTTTAGCTCTTCTTCATATATTTTTACTTTGTTTAAATTGATTTTTTTGATGTTAAATTTATCAATTTCACTACTTTCTTTATGTAATAGTTTTAATGTTGTTAAATAAGCTGCATAAAAGAATTCATTTGCACTTGAAACATTTTCCAAAAATTCAGGTGTAATGTAGACATATCCCATAAGTAATAAACGCGTCGCGCATTCTTTAATCACGATATCTTTTTCGTATTTTTCTAATAAAGCTAAACATTTATCAAGATATTTGTTACTTTCTTCAAGCTTATGCGAAAGACTTAATGGCGATACATTGTAATATTGTCCATTTTTGTTAAATAAATAATAATCCCCATCACCCATCAAAACTAATTGATTAAATAAAATCGCATAACTTAAATCAAAAGTAGTTCTACTCTTTAAAATTTCACGAATTTTGTCAACGAAAATCACTATTCTATCATCCGCACCAAACATTGAGCGAATATAAGATAAAGCATCAAAAATATCTGTTGGGTTTTTACTTTCGAGGAGACCAAAAAGTGTTTCATCATCATATAAAACATCGCTTGGCTCAACTTCGCTATTTTGCTCAAGTTTAATTCTTTCTCTGACATATTGTTCTAAATTCAAAAGTAAATCTTTCACTTCTAAATTTAAATTTGGGTAATCGTAATATGGCCCAAGTTGAATTAAAATTTGAGGAAGATCATAGTTGAGTTTTACAAGAATATCAACATAAAGGCGAATAGATTCAGCAAAATTTGATTTAGTTAGAATTTCCTCGTTATTTTTATATTCGTTTAAAGATTCAACAAAGCGATCTAAAGCATAATAACTTCTAACTTTTAAAAATTTCGCATTAAAATCTGAGACACCATCAGCGTTTTGAATAACTTCGAGATATTTTCCTTGCTTATAAAGTTCAAGCAAGTCTTTAAATTCCATCGATTAATTTAAACTCCTTATCTTTTCAAACAATTTTTCAGCACTATCTTTAGGTATAATCTGCTCTAACTCCTCAATTTTAGCATTTTTTAACTCACTTATAGATGGAAAAGCTTTAATTAATTGCTCTTTTCGTTTTTCGCCAATTCCATTAATTCCATCAAAGATACTATTGAATACACTTTTATTACGTTTTTTGATATGAGTTGTTATTGCATATCTATGTACTTCATCTTGCATTCTTGTTAATAATAAGAACAATTTTTTCTCATCATCTAGGTAATATTCGTTAAAATCTTCGTCCATTAAGGCACTAGTTCTGTGCTTATCAGTCTTTACAAGACCAGCTATCGCAAAAGGTAAATCAAGTGTCTTTTTAACTTCACTTGCGATCTCAATTTGGGTTTTTCCACCATCAACAATAACAAGATCAGGCATTTTTTCGTTTTCTTCTTTTAGTCTCTTGTAACGTCTTGTTAACGTTTCTCTCATAGAAGAAAGATCATCTTTTTTGTTATACCCTTGGATATTGAATTTACGGTACATCTTTTTATATGGGATACCATTAATAAATACAACCATCGCCCCTATAGCGTTGGTTCCTTGTAGATGAGAATTATCAAATAATTCAATATGTTTTGGCGTTTTAATATGTAAAATATTCCCTAATTTATCGAGTAAATCCATGATGTCATCATCAAGTTTTGCTGTTAAAAAATGTTCATCTAGAGCGGCTTTTGCATTGATTTCAACTGTGTCTAAAACATCGTGAAGTTTGCCGCGTGATGGAAAAATTACGTTAGCATTTGGTAAAAAATCATTTAAATTTGTACAAATTTCATCATTTGATACAACAATTTCGTTAGGAATTGCGTTTAATTGATAATATTGATAGATAATTTCACTAACAAAATCGCTAATATCATCAATTAATTCATAGCAAAAAGTTCTTTTTGAGAGCAAAATTCCTTCACGATAACTAAAAAGCGCAATTGCAATATAATTTTCTCTTGTGTGGAACGAGAAAAAATCTCGATTAACTTTATCTTTAAATTCAACAGTTTGCTTTTCGGTAATATGATTTATTGAATCAAGCATTTTTTTATATTCTTGGGCACGTTCAAACTCGAGATTTTCACTATGAACTTTGATTTTTTCTTTAATATCTTTTACTAAATCTTGGTTTTTCCCTTTTAAAAAATCACGAATTTTATCGATTATTTCTTCGTATTTTTCTTTTGGAACTTTGTTTACGCAAGGCGCTAAACATTGTCCTATATGGTAATAAAGACATGGAGATTTAGGCACATTACGGCACTTACGAAGAGGAAATAATTTGTTAATTAAGTCAATAACTTCAAAAGCAGCGCTGCTATTTGGATAAGGCCCAAAAAATTCGCATTTTTTATCTTTTACATTTCTTGATAATCCAACATATGGATTTTCAATATTTTTATGAAGCGCGATATATGGATAATGTTTATCATCCATTAGCAAAATATTGTAACGAGGATGGTGAGTTTGAATAAGATTCATTTCAAGAATTAAGGCTTCTTTTTCGCTTTTTGTAGTGATTGTCTCAAAATGATCGACATGAGAAACCATTGCTGCTGTTTTTCCAGAATGAGCACGTAAAAAATATTGAGAAACTCTCTTTTTCAAGTTTTTTGCTTTTCCAATATAGATGATTTCATCATCTTTTGCGTGCATTAAATAGCAACCTGGTGCATCAGGCAACAATTCTATTTCTTTTTTTAAAATTTCATTCATCATTTTAAATTAACTATAGTCGATCCACTTCCGCCATCCAATTCACTCCCAATTTTAAAAGATGCGATGTTCTTCTTATTTTTTAGGAATGAATGAATACCTTCTCTTAATTTTCCGCTACCAAATCCATGAATAATTTTAACTTGTTTCAAACCACGTAAAATACAATCATCAAGGTATTTATCTAAAGCAATTAAAGCGTCATCAACTCTATATCCAATGAGATTTAAACTTGCTGAAACTTGTTTTTGGCCAAGAATGTATTTATCGGCATTTATCGTTGGTTTTACCGATTCTTTTGGTGCTTCAATGAGTTCACATTGGTCTTTTGTAGCATTAATTGAGAAGCCATCGCTTGTGGTTATACGTAATTTATTGCCGTTTTCACTAATAACTCTGCCATTTATACCAAGAGATTTGATTGTAATGTAATTTCCAACGGCAATATTTTCGTTTTTCTTCTTCTTAACATTGATTTTATCAAGTTTAGCTTCAGCTTTTTTGATATCTTTATCTTTTAAGAAAGTGTTATAAATATTGTTAATTTCGTTATATTTATCGTTTAAAAATACATCAAATTTATCAATTTTTTGATTTTTTAGCTTATTTTCTTTATCTCTAAGTTCTTTTTCTTTTTTTGATAATTCTTCTTTTAATTTGGCTAAACTATCTTGTCTAAGTTTAAGTTTTTCATCTTTTGTTGCTAAATATCTTTCTTTTTCATCTAAAGCATGAAGTTTTTTATCATCTTCGCTTTCAAAAGAGTTGTCGTAAATTCTTTTCGCATCAGCAATTAAAACTGCATCCAAACCGAATTTTTTGCCAATTAAAAAACCATAACTTTTACCACTTACACCAAGCAAAATTTTAAAAGTTGGCGTTACGTTTTTTTCATTAAATATAAATGAAGCATTCAAAATTTTATCATTTGTTAAACCATATTTTTTAAGTAATTCGTAATGAGATGTAATAAGGGAAATTGCTTGTTTCTTGAGTAATTCTTTAACAATAGCAACAGCCAAAGCTTCGCCTTCTTTTGGGTCAGTTCCAGTACATAATTCATCAATAACTACTAAATCACTACTAGTTATGTACTTTAAAATTACTGAAATATTACTAATATGGGCACTAAAAGTACTTAAGTTGTTTTCTATGGATTGTGAATCGCCTATATCGATATAGATGTTTTTGAATAGACAAATCTCACTATCAACACTTGCTGGCAAGGCTAAACCAAGCTTAGCCATATATGCTAAAATTGCCACTGTTTTAAGCGCTATCGTCTTGCCTCCAGCATTTGGCCCACTAATTATCATTAATGTCTTTTCATTACCTAAAATAAAGTCATTAGGAACACAAATATTTTTATCAATTAACGGGTGACGAGTACTATAAAGTTTAAAATATTTTCCATTATTAATTCTCGGTACATTTGCATCGATTTCTTTAGCATATTTTGCTTTTGCTGATAAAAAATCTAGTTCGCCTAAAATTTCATTGTTATTAATTAATTCGCTGGCATTTTCTACTACTTTTGTTGTTAATTTATATAAAATTTTATTAATTTCATCACGTTCTTTTATTTTTAAAACAGCAAGTTGATTTTCAAGTTCTAAAATTTCTTTAGGTTCAATAAAAGTCGTTAATCCACTATCAGAAACATCGTGAACTATACCATCAATACTTGCTTTATAAGAGCTATTTACTGGAATCGCATAATGCCCATTTCTTAAAACAAAATTATCGCCAGACAATTTATCCTTATATTTTCCGAAAATCGAGTTTAAAGATGAATGTATATTCTTATTTAATGAATATACACTTTTTCTAACGCTAAAAAGCTCTTTTGAAGCACTATCTTTAACTGTATTTTCTTGGGAAATAGCACTACTAATTTCATTAAAAAGTAATTCATTTGCTTTTAAACTCATAAATAATTCATTTAAAGCATCATAATCTTCTTTAATTTTTAAAGAATATTTAATTACATCAACTGTTGTTTGAATCTCTTGTTTAATCTGATTTAATGCAATTTCATTAAAAACATTGCCTTTTTTAGCATATGCAATTTCTTCATATAAATCTAATTCACTAATAATCGGAAAATCGTTATAAACATCTAAAACTTCGATTGTTTCCTTTAATTTCTGATATTCTTTACTCACAAAAGAATATTCGCAAGATGGTTTTAATTCATCAATTTTCTTCTTCGCAAGCAATGTTTTTGTATACTTTTTAATTTGTTCTCTAATTTTACCTATTTCTAATACTTCTTCTATATTTTCCATAACCTAAATATTTCTCATATATTTTACACTTAATGCTTAAAAAGATAAATTAACTAAATCACTATACGGATTTTTTCGATAATTATCATATTTTTTACTATTTTAAATTTTTGTGATATAATTAATTAGATGATTACAATAAAAGTAACAAAAAATAATCTCGAATTACTTGAGAAAACCTATTTTGATTATATCGTAGAAAGAAACATTGGATATATTCTTTTTGTTATAAAAACAGATAAGAATATTCTCACTGCTTATGATAATAAAAAAGGCTCTACTTTTAAAGTAACAATTCAAGGAGAAGGTGCCTATTCTATCGCAGAAAAATGGTCTAATTCCCCTGCTACATTACCAAAGAAAACAAAAGATCATAAAGGTCCTGTTGTTTATTTAGATATTGATGAGCAAATTGGAAGCGATGAAGTCGGTACTGGTGATTTTTTTGGTCCTGTTGTTGTTTGCGCATGTTACACAAATCATGACACAATGAAACTTATTGATGAATACGGAATTACCGATTCAAAGAAGATGAGCGACCAAAAAATAATGCAAATTGTGCCTTCACTTCTTAAAAAAGTTCATTATATGTGCAAAGTTTTTATGGACGAAAACTATAACACTGCTGTTGCTAAAGGCTACAATATGAATCAAATTAAAGCCACTCTCCATAATTATGTTCTTTTTAAATTACATGAACGTTGTCCATATGTTAAAAACATTTATATGGATCAATTCGCACCAGAAGATAAATATTATTCATATCTAACGGCACAAGATGCTGAACACGTTCAAAAAGGCATAGTTTTTAGAGAAAAAGGCGAAACATGTTTTCCAAGTGTAGCAATCGCAAGTAACATCGCACGTTTCTTCTTTCTTCAAACAATGAAAGAAATTGGTGAAAAATATAAAGTCACAATTCCACTCGGCGCAGGGCAAGAAGTTAATGAATTTTCAAAAAAATTCATCGACAAATTTGGAATCGATGAATTTAACAAAATAACTAAACGTAATTTTAAAAACTATTCTGAAGTTTTAAACGAAGGCGAATCCTTAGTTTAATCTATCAATAACTTCTTTAAAATATTGAGGTAATTCTGTTTCAAGAGTTATCTCTTTTTTTAATATTGGGTGGAAAAATGTAAGTTTATAAGCGTGTAATAGCTGTCCATTATTATATAAATTAGTACTTCCACCATATAGTTTATCACCAACTATTGGATAGCCAATGGAAGACATATGAACTCTAATTTGATGTGTTCTACCCGTTTCTAGTACGCATTTAATAAGAGTATAGTGAGAATAGTGCTTCAAAACTTCAAAATGAGTAATCGCTTCTTTCCCATTTTGATTATCTATTGCCATTTTTAAGCGATTAACTTTGTCTCTTCCAATTTTTCCGATGATTTTACCAGTATCGGTACGGATCACGCCATCTACAAGAACAATATACTCTCGGTGCATTGAATGATCTTCAAGCTGTTTTGCGATTTCTTTATGAGTAAAATTATCTTTGCAAATTAAGAGTAAACCACTTGTGTCTTTATCAATTCGATGAACAATTCCGATTCTTTCTAAGCCATTTACAGTAGAAAGTTCTTTATTTGCATAAATTAATGCATTAACAAGAGTATCGTTATGGTGACCATCTCCTGGATGAACAACGAGGCCTTTTGGTTTATTAATAACTAATAAATAATCATCTTCATAAACAATATCTAATTTAAATTCGTAAGGTAATAAATCCGTATTTGATTCTTTTTGAACAAAATTAACTTCGATTTTATCGTTTATTTCAACTTTATAAGATGGCGAAACTACTTTTCCATTGACTAAAACATTCTCATTTTTAATAAGATTTGCATAATAAACACGAGAATTTAAAGAGCATAAAAGGGTTAAGGCTTTATCTAGTCTTAACCCTTTGATTTTTTCATCAACTATAAAAGTTTTATTTTCCATCGTTTTCTTGTGCCTGTTCCACTTTTTCTTGAACAAGAGCTTCACTTTTCTCTTTTTCTTCAATCTTTTTAAGATTTTCTTTGTGTTCTTTTTCGTCTTTTGAAGTTTTTACTTCATCATAACTTAAATATCCGATTAAAAGTAAAATACCTACTACAAGACAAGAATCAGCGATATTAAAAATACCAAAGTTTGGGAACCAAGATTGAATTGAAATAAAATCAGTTACACCTCTATCAAAAAAGAAAGTACGATCGATTAAATTTCCAATATCTCCGCCTAAAATTAAAGCGAGAGTTACTCCAAAAAATGGATTAATTTTCTTATCTTTATAGATTAAATAACCAACATATAATAATAATCCGATTGCTACAATCCAAGAAAGAAGAACAAAAATAATTCTAATCCAAAAAGCATCATCTCCCATACCAAAAGCTGCGCCTTTATTATAAACGAGAGTAAATTCAATAAAACCAGGAATGAAAGTTACCGGCTCACCAAGTTTTAAAAAGTTCATTGCGCAAACTTTTGTAACTTGATCAATAACAATTGAAGCGATAACAATTGAGAAAAAATAAATGAAAAATACTAAATATTTCTTAAAATTTATTTTTTTAATGCTTTCGAACATCTTGGACATAGATGTACTCCTTCAACTTCTTTGATATCTTTTTCATCAAAATAATTCCAACATCTATCGCATTTAACGCCAGGATGTTTTGTAACTTTTGAATAAGTTAAATTGCTTTCATTTTCATTTAAAGAATCATCAAATTTAACTTCACTAACGATAAATAAACGAGCAAGTTCTTCTTTTGAGAACTTTGTAATTTCTTCTTTTAATTCATCGGATTTAATTTTAAGAGTGAGTAAAGCTTCTTGAGCACTACCAATTTCCCCCTTATTTCTACTATTTTCTAATGTTTTTAAGACTTCATCTCTAAATTCTTTAACGAGTTGATAGTTTTTAATTAATGATGGAACATAATTATTTGATTTTGCTGGATAATCATAATACATCACATTTTCTTTGCTCTTTAATGGGTAATTTTGATTAACTTCATCCATTGTAAATGGAATAATTGGATTTAAAAGTCTCATCAATGTAAAGCAACATTCATTTAAGACAGTTTGAACTTGTCTTCTTCTTAAACTACCTTTTTCTTCACAATATAAGATATCTTTTGCAATATCGAGATAGAAACTACTTAAATCATCACTTAAGAATTTAAGAATTTCGCCAGTTCCGTTAATGAAATTATATTCATTCATCGAATCGATAACTTTATTCTTAACTTCTTCTAATCTAGCAAGGATAAATAAGTTAATTTGTTCGAAAGTATCGACTTTATCTTCGTTTTTGAATGTATCTTCGATTGAGCCATTAGATAGATTTCCAAGCATGAAACGGAACGTGTTTCTAATTTTTCTATATTGATCACTGATAGTTTTGATAATACTTTCAGAAATTCTGACATCTTGTTGATAATCAGTTAAAGCGGCCCAAAGCCTTAAAACATCAGCACCATAAACTGCCATAATCTTAAGTGGATCAAGCCCATTTCCTTTAGATTTTGACATCTTTTCCCAGTGTTCATCCATTACAAATCCGTGTGAAACACAATGTTTATATGGAGATTGACCAGTTACTGCAAGAGAAACAATAAGTGAAGAGTTAAACCAGCCTCTATATTGATCACTACCTTCAAGATATAAATCTGCAGGGAATTTAAGCCCTCTTTCTTTTAAAACTCCATTCCAGCTAGAACCACTATCAAACCGAACATCCATAATATCTTTTTCTTTTTTATAGATACCATTTGGTGAATGTGGATTAGTATATCCTTCTGGTAAAAGCTCTTTTTCGCTTAATTTGTACCAAATATTACTACCATTATCTCTAACTAACTTTTCAATATGATCAAAAACTTCTTTTTCAAGAATTGGAGTTCCGTCTTCACAATAGATAACAGGAATTGGTACGCCCCAAACTCTTTGACGCGAAATGCACCAATCTGCTCTATCTTTAATCATATTGACCATTCTATTTTCGCCCCAAGCTGGATTCCATTTAACAGAATGAACTGCTTTAATTAAATCTTCTCTTATTGGTTCGATTGAGCAGAACCATTGTGGTGTCGCTCTAAAAATAACTGGTTTATGTGTCCTCCAATCGTGTGGATAAGAGTGAACGATGTCAGTTTCTTTTAATAAATGGCCGTTTTCAGTAAGAATTTGAAGAACTTCTTTATTTGCATCTTCATAGAATTTACCAGCAAGTCTTGGTCCACATGATTCCATCATATAGCCATGCTCATCAACTGGACAATATGGTTTAATCCCATATTTTAAGCAAACTAAATAGTCGTCCATACCATGTCCAGGAGCAATATGAACTAATCCAGTACCACTATCAGCAGTAACATAATCCCCAAGAATCATGAGGGATTCTCTATCATAAAATGGGTGTTGTAATTTGATTCCTTCAAGTTCTGAACCTTTAAATGTTTTGACTAATTCACATTTTGTTAAGCCAAGTTCTACTAATAATGTACTAGATAATTCCTTAAGAAATACTAATTTACCACTAGAAGTATCAAAAAGGCCATATTCGAAGTCTGGTTTGGCACAAACTGCAAGGTTTGCAGGTAACGTCCAAGGTGTTGTTGTCCAAATTAAAACTTTGGTATCTTTATCGAGTAAATCTTTACCATCAACAACATCAAAAGTGACATAAATTGTAAATGCTTTAACATCAGCATATTCGATTTCAGCTTCAGCAAGAGCACTTTCACTGCTTGGTGACCAATATACAGGTTTAAGTCCTTTATAGATTAAACCTTTCTCTGCCATCTCAGCAAAGCAATGAATTTCATTAGCTTCAAATTCAGGTAAAAGTGTTAAATACGGATGATCATAATCGCCTAAAACGCCAAGTCTTCTAATATCACTTTTTTGCTTTTCTACTTGTGTTAATGCGTATTCTCTACATTTTTCTCTAAACTCAAAAACTGGGGTAGTTTTTCTATTAACTCCGCTTTTAGTGACCATGTTTTCAATTGGTAAACCATGTGTGTCCCAACCAAAAATAAATGGGGTTTTATAACCAGACATGTTCTTATATCTAACAACAAAATCCTTTAAAACTCTGTTTAACATATGTCCACAATGCATTGCGCCATTTGCATAAGGTGGACCATCGTGAAGCATAAAATCTAAATCTTTACCTTCATTCATCTTTTCATAAACATTTTCTTTGGCCCATTTTTCGACTAATACAGGTTCTTTTTTAGCTAAATTACCACGCATTTCGAAATTTGTTTTTGGCATTAAAAGTGAATCTTTAACTTCCATACAACACTCCTTTAATAAAAAAATCCTTAGATAATCTAAGGACGAATATTCGCGTTACCACCTTAGTTCATTTAACAATCGTTAAATGCCCTCATTTAGTTTTTTTTAAAAGTTCTAGAAAGTGATACCATTTAAACTCTTATTGTTACCTTTCACCAAACATAACTCGCTATAAATAAGTAGGTTTAAAGACTTGTCTTTCAACTTCTATAATCTTATTAAAAAATGTGATTTTATGCAATAGCGATAATTTGTTGATTTTTCTATAAAATACTCCGATTTTTTTGATAAAAATGAAGATTTCTTGCCTATTTATAAGAATTAAGTTTACAATTGAGGCATGAGAAAAATTGATAAAGTTGTTGAATTAATGAACACTAAAAGAATCTCGATTGAACAATTAATCGCAGATTTAAATATACCAAAAGAGAAATTCATTGCTTGGTGGAATGGGATGGAAATTTCTGATGAAGAATTAAGAAAAATCTCTGATTATTTAGGCGTAACTTACGATTATTTCTATCTAGGAATTGAAGAAAACACAAATAAAAAAACTAAAATATCCGATACATCAATTATGCGTAAATTTAGTGATTTAGCCGAAGATAATCAAAAACCTGTTAAAAAAGATGAATACGAACACAAAAGCTTTTTGTCTACTCTTTTTGGTTTTAATTCAAATACTAGTAAAAAAGGGAGTGTTAAAGGCATAATCACTTCTTTAGTTGTGATTTTAATTACAATGGCAATTGTTTTAGGAATATTTGCTGGATCAGACCACGAAAATCTTACAACAAATCCTTTCTTCTATATTTGTATTGGAATTTTTGCTTTATTAATTCTATTTTTAATTATTTCCTTGGTTATTAATTTGATAAAGAAGAAAAAGAAGTAAAAACATTATCTCTGATTATTAATTATTTTTTTATATATTTACTATTTCGTCCTTGGCCAACTTTTTGAATAACACCACTTTTAACCATTGAACCTAAGACAGCTTCGATTGTTGTCGGACTAACATCAGGTAATATTTGGCAAATTTCAGCTTTTGATATAGGAAGGATGCTATCTAAAACTGTCGCTTCTACTCTGGCCTGTTTTGTAATCTTATTCCCATGAACTATTGCAAAACGTTTATCTAATTCTTTGTAACACATGTATAGTGTTGAAAGAAAATTTTCAATAAACGGAAAATAGTTATTTGCATTTTCAGACCAACCATCTGACGATTTTTTTAATGCATCATAATAATAATTTTTATATTTATTAATTTGATCTTCAAATGAAATATATTTTATTGCATCATATCCATTTTTGTAGAGCAACAGCAAAGTTAATAAACGTGACATCTTTCCATTTCCATCTTTAAAAGGATATATGCATAAAAAATCCAAAATTACACAAGGTATGAGCAATAATTGATTAATTCCAGCATCATCTCGAGCATCTAGATATGCAAATTCAAGTTGTTCAATAGCATTTTTGGTTTCAGATGCTGGAGTTGGTTTGAAACGTACTCTTCTATTACCATATGGATCGATTTCCAATATAACATTATCTGACTTTTTATACTGTCCACCATAGTCATATTCAGCAACAGACATCAGTGTTTTGTGCAAGTTAAGAATGTCAGTTTCATTAAAATCTAACTTATTATAATCTTTATGAATCAAATTCAAAGCATCTCTATAACCTGCAATTTCTTTTTCGCTATGATTTAAAGGAGCACTATTTTTATTAACAATCGCAAAAATACGTTCATCACTAGTTATAATTCCTTCTATTGCGTTAGAACTTTTAACGGATTGGACTTTCGCAATTGCTTCTAATTCAGAAAAAACTTTTATATATTTTTCTTTTCTGTGAGAAGCTGCTGTTTTTAAAGAAGCAATGCCAGACGCTAAACCAAAAAAACTATTTGGTAATTGGCTATTTCGTAAGAATGAATAATCAAATTTTTTCAACTTTTTATACTCCTAAATCTTTCTGCATATAATTTTAATATTTTATATGCAGAAAACAACATAAATAACAGTTTTTATGCATAAAAACTTCTAATATTATATGCAGAAAAAACAATGCATATGCAAAAAACGCTCAAGTTTTCACAAGAGCGTTAAATACCACTTTTATTAACAATAATTAGTCTTTTAAGAAATCAGGAATAATTAAATCATCTTCATTGATTTCTTCTTTGTTTTCTTCTGGGCTATTATTACCTTGATTTTGATTTACATTTCCGTTTTGAGGAGTAATTCTATCAAAAATTGAAGGTTTTTTAGGAGCGAATAAGCCTGAACCTAAATTTGTAGATGGTTGAGCAGGTTGCGTTTGTTGTTTAACACCAGAATCTGAATTTGAGAATTGAACATCTTGAGTAAAATGACTTGCAATAATTGAAAGCATAATATCATCAGTTAATTCATCATTAATTGAAACACCAAACTTAAGATCAAGTTGACCACCACTATCGTTGATGATTTTATCTACTGTTTCTTGACATTCATATAATGAAACTTTATTTCCGCAAGTAATATGGCAAATGGCTTTTCTTGCTCCGCGAATTGATTGTTCAATTAATGGGCAAGTTAAGGCGCTAACAGCTGCATCTTCGCATCTATTTTCACCTTTACCACATCCAAAACCAATTAAAGCTATTCCGCTATCCTTTAAAATATTTCTAACATCAGCAAAATCAAGATTAATAACGGCTGGACGCAAAATTAAATCAGTAATTGTTCTAACAGATTGAGATAAAACTTTATCAGCTTCGCTAAAAGCCGTTCCAATTGGCAAATTACCTGCATTTAATAAAAGTTTATCGTTACTAACAACAATCATGCTATCAACGTTATTTTTAAGTTCATTTAATCCATCAATTGAATAAGCGGTTCTTTTTTGACCTTCAAAAGTGAATGGTCTAGTAACAATTGCAATTGTTAAACAGCCTTCTTCTTTGGCAAATTTTGAGATAACCGGAGCCGCGCCTGTACCAGTTCCTCCACCCATTCCAGCAGCAATAAATACCATGTGGGCTCCGCGAACAATTTCCTTAATCTCTTTTTCGCTAGCTTCAGCAGCTTCTTTTCCAACTGATGGTTCACCACCAGCACCAAGACCATTTGTAATGCTTTCGCCTAAAATAATTCTATGAGGAGCTTTAGATAAAGAAAGGGCTTGTTTATCAGTATTTGCAACATAAAATTCGACGTTAGATATCTCGTCATCAATCATTCTATTAACAGCGTTATTACCTGCGCCACCAACGCCAATTACAACAATTTTGGCAACAGGTTCAAAGTTATCTAAAACATCATCAAACATAATCTAGCCCTCATAATTCATCTTTTAATTCGTTATATTTTTCTCTTTTAACTTCAAAACGTGATTCTTCATCTTCGATTACTCTATTAATTTGAGTAACTTGTTGTTTGTTTTCATCTTCTAAAGCGCCTCGATATGAACTTGCCATATAAATAGCGCCTAAACAATTTGCAAACTCAGGTTCTCTGCAGCAAATTGTTGGAATGGAAAGAAATTCTATTGGATTTGAAGTTAAAACTTTAAGTAAATATTCTTTTAAACCATTTAATTTTGTGCCTTCTCCTGTAAAAACTAAAGCTATTTTATCAGGTGAATCAAGACTTTCGGCACAAGTTGAAACTAAATTAACCAAAGAACCTTTAAAATAATCAATCCATGTTTTTAAAAATTCTAAAGAAACTTTAACTAAATCTTCTTTTGTATATTTTTTCTCGATTCCTATTGAATCTTTCCCGATAGCAATCGTTGGATTATAACTTGTTTGACGATTATCAAGACCAAAAATATTAACGATTTCTTCTGTTTTAGCCTTATCAATTCCTAAATCACTACTAATTTTATTAATTAAATCATCAATTCCTAAAGAGAAGAAATTTGAGCCATAAACTACGCCATTTCCAATAAAGCTAAGTGATGTAGTTTTATTAGAAAAGTCGACCAAAACATAAATTGGATATTTATATTTAGTCCCAGTTAAAAGTGAAGAAACACCAACTGGCGCAATAACTTCTCGTTTTACATTTATTTGTGCATTTTCACAGGCTTTAACCATATCAGAAACCATCTTTTTAGGTAAAGTATAGACGTTTGCGTCAATTGTAATAGCTTGTGAAACTTGATTTAAAGGCGGAAATAAAAAAGTCTTATCGTTATCGATAATAAATTTATTAGGAATGATATCTATAAGTTCATCATTAATATTAGGAATTTTTTCTTTTTTGATTAAAGAAAGAGCATTATTAATATCAATTCGATCGATTTTCGAAACACTACTTACTGTATTTGTGGTTTTTACTGAATGATAGACTTGTAATCCATATGGAGGTAAAACTAAAACAACCTCATTTAAATTAATGTTGGTTTTTACATTTTTAGTTGAGGCCTCGATGTTTTTAATTTTACTTAAATCATCAGCTAGTGATCCAATATCAAAAATGTCGCCATCTTTAAATGGGACACTAAGAGGTTTTTTCACTTTATATAAAATATCGACTTTATTATCTAAAGTGTAACCGATAACTAATTTGTAGTAGCGATTAGATATTTCTAAAGCTGCGATTTGCTTAACCATACAATAAAATTATATTCTTTTGAAAAAAAAGATACAACCGAAAAGCAAGCATAAAATTAGTAGTTTTTCAGTACTTTTCTAGTAGATTTCTAGTATCTTTTTTATCAATTAATTTAAAATTAGAACTCTAATAAGTCGTCAGCAAAAACTCTAGCTTCTGTTTTATTTTCGTTAGTATTTTCAGACTTGCTAACTTCATTTGCTCTAATTGTTGCTGCGATAGAAACTGGTACTGCTACTAAGATAGAAGCACCTGCAAATATTGAAAAACAAATACCTACTTTTTTGAAATAAAAGTAAACTGCTTTGTGGTGATATTTAACTAACTTATCTTTCATAATGATTTCCCCCGTCACGTAGGTTTGTTACTTGATTTTTTCTAAAATTCTAAGTTTTGCACTCTTACTCCTGCGATTAATTTTTAATTCTTCTTCACTAGGAGTGATTACTTTTCGATTTACCTCTTTGTAGTCAGGAGTCTTTATATTTTTAGGATTGATATAGTCGTTCAATCTGTTCCCTTCAATCACGCTATATTTTTTAAAAATATTTTTTACAATTTTATCTTCTAGACTATGGAATGTAATGACTACTATTCTCCCGCCTATATTTAATTTTTGTATAGCTCCTTCTAAAGCTTCCTTTAGAGCATTAAGTTCATCGTTAACTTCAATTCTTAATGCTTGGAATATTTGTTTTGCTGGATGTCCGATTTTCTCTAATTCTTTTTTAGGCTTACTAGATTTAATAATTTCTACTAAGTCTAATGTTGTTTCGATAGGTTTGATTAATCTTCTTTTACAAATATTTTTTGCAATGTTGTAAGAATATTTGTCCTCTCCATATTCTTTGAAAATTTTTGTCAAATTCTCTAAAGAATAATTATTTACAATATACTCTGCTGTTAACTTGTTATTTTGGCTCATCCTCATATCAAGTTTTGCATCGTATCTATAAGAGAAACCTCTGTAGTCTTCATCAAATTGAGGTGAAGATACACCTAAGTCAAATATTACTCCATCAACTTGCGAAATATTTATTTGATCTAGGTCCTTTACTATGTTTCTAAAATTATCATTAATAATTTTGAAATTACTAGCAATTTGTTGAAGTTTAGTTTCTGAGTAAGCGATTGCTTCCAGATCTTGATCGAAGCATATCAAGCATCCTTCATTATTTAATTTTTTTAAAATTTCCGAAGAGTGACCAGCTCTACCTAATGTCATATCAACATAGATGCCGCCACTTTTGATGTTTAACCCAGCAATTGCTTCGTTTAACAAGACTGGAATATGCTCATTAGTTTGCATCGCTTACTAGGAGGGACTCAGCGTCTAATTCAAAATCTTGTTCATTTTCATCTTTGTAAGCATTCCAACGATCAAGATCCCAAATTTCAATGTGATTAATTTGACCTAAGATAGCTACTTTAGTTCCAATTTTGTAATCTTTAAGAATTTTTGTTGGAATAAGCATTCTACCTTGACGATCGATATTAAGTTCGGTAACTGAAGCAAGAAGTAATCTTGAGTATTTACGAACATTTGTTTTTTCACTTGGTAATGTTTGAAGTTTTTGAACGAGTTTTTGGAAGTCCTCTTCTTTGTAGAGTGAGATGCAGCCTTCAAAACCCTTCATCATGAATAGTTTTGAACCAACTAGTTCTCTCATTTTTGATGGGATAACTAACCTGCCTTTCTCATCAATGTTGTACTCATAACTTCCGTAAAACATATCTTCCACTTCGTTCCACTTTCTACCAGTAACTATATTTTATAGTCATATTTAATAATAATCAACAAGTTTTTCAAAAAATTTTCATATATTCAATTATTTAAAATTTCTTCGATAAAATGCGTATTTTTGAGCAATTCAAACTTAAAATTTAACTAAAATGGTTTAAAGTGGGAGGAAAATTAAATTTTTTTGAAAATTAACAAAAATCCATTCTAAAGCTCCAATTTACATATGCCAAATGAATAATTTTTTTTGTAGCAAAATTCCTGCAAGCAACTGGATTATTTCTACATATTGGACAAACTAGATTTTACTTCGTTTTTTTTGAGCAACAAGAAGTATCATTTTTTTGTGATATACTAATTCACTACTAATTTACACAATTTTATTTAAAATTTTAGGTATTTGTTGTATATGAAAAAATTCCGAGACTAACTCGGAATTTTTAAGGTGAAATAGTTAAATATTTTTTATAAATCTAAATCTTTCAATTTATCAAAGGGCGAATAGGAAGAGCCATCATCTTCATTAAGTTCATCTTCTTTTAAAACACGATAGTTTTTTCCGTGAGGAAATTCCTCTCCTTCTTTATGAAGAATTAATGGTAACGAAGTAACAATTAAAGAATAAATATCTTCTTCAAGTTCAATTCTTCCTTCTTTAATATAGAACACATCTTCACTTTCCATTTCTTTTTCAGATGTATAATATAAAGTCTCATCGATAAAAATTGGATACACAAATGGCTCATTAGTTAAAGTTGAAAAGACGTCTAAAACAGCATTAATATCGTATTTTATTATTAAAACAGCATCAGCTTTTTCAAGAGTAACTTTGCCTTCGACACTCTTAAATTCTTTGATAGTTTTAGATTTATTAAAGTTATTGAAATAATTTAAATCACCACTATAATCAATAACTTCTTTACCTTTTACTTTTGCAAAATCAATTTTCATTATTGTCTTAACTCCGCATTTAATTTCATTTTAATTGTGTCTCTAATCTTATTATCAACTTCATTGATTTCACTTTCTTTTAAAGTATGATCATCTGAATTTAATTTGACTTTAAGAGCTATACTACGATAACCTTCACTAATTTTTTCACCTTTATAGATATCAAAAATATTGATATCTTTTACTAAAGAACTTACTTTTTTGATCTCTTTTTTGATATCAGAATAGCTAATTTCTTCATTGATAATAAAAGCGTAATCTCTTGTAACTACAGGGTATTTTGAAATAGGCACAAATTTATTATTTCCTGTGCGTGTGTTGTATAGAACATTTAAATTAAGTTCCATAGCAACAACTGGTCTTTTCTCCATTGAGAACTCTTTTTTGATGTCAGGATGAAGCTCACCAATAACAGCACATAGCTTATTATCAATGTAAACTTTTGCGCTTCTATTTGGATGGAATTCTTCACTATCACTCAATCTTTCAAGTTTAATACGTGAAGGTAAGATATTAAACATTGAAGCAAGTGAATCCCAAATACCTTTTCCATCAAAGTAAGTGACAGGACCACCAATCATCTTGTCGATAAAATGATTTAAACCTTCTAAAACAATCGCTAAATGAATTTCATTTACTTTTTGTGTTTGAATTGGAGAAATTTCGAAGATTTTGAAATCTTCATTTTGGTGATTGAGATTATATTCCGCGCATCTCAAAACTGAAGCTAATAAATTCTTTCTAACATATTTATGATCTTCAGTTAAAGGATTTTTAACGACATAACCGTTATCTTTATTGAAATAATTAAATAATTTATCATCTTTTTCGTTAACTAAGACATATGTAAGTACTTCATCAAAGCCATTTGAAAGTAAGAAATCTTCTATAATACGATTTTTTCTTTCATTATCTTTTAATCCGCCTACTGTTGTTTCCATATAAGGAAGTGCGTTAGTTACTGAATCAAAACCATTATATCTAACAATTTCTTCGCTTAAATCAGCTTTACCTTCAACATCAATTCTCCAAGCAGGAATTGTTACTTTAAACTCTTTTTCACTAATTTCAACTGGTTCGAAATATAAAGCTTTTAATGTGTCTAAAATAATATTTTTGTCAAAATTTGAACCTAAACGATTGTTAATGTAATCATAAGAACAAGTAATTTCTTGTGGTTTATGATCAATGGTGTCATATTTAACATTTTTGCTTGCTACTTCATATCCTGCTAATTCTTTTACAAGATGTGCAGCAAGATTAATAACAAATTCGCTTTGATGAGGATTGATTTCTTTTATATATCTTTGAGAAGAATCGCTCATTAAACCTAATCTACTAGTTGTGTGTCTAATTGCAGCATGATTAAAGTTGGCAACTTCAATAACTATATTTTTAGTATTTGAGTCAACTTCAACTGCTTTTAAACCCATAACTCCGCCAATACAAGCTGGTTTATTGTTTGAAGAAACAATTAAATCGCCATTTTGTATGTAATATGTTTTATCATCAAGCGTAACAACATCTTCCTCAAAGTTATCTTTTACAATAAGTTCATGCTTTTCAAGTTTATCTAAGTCATACATATGAAGAGGTTGACCAGTTAAAAGCATGACATAGTTTCCGATATCAACAATATTGTCAATCGATCTAATACCTTGAGAACGTAAAACTTCTTTTAACCATTTTGGTGATTCTTGAACTTTGATCCCTTTAATAACTTTTGCATAAAAAGATGGACAATTTGTTGTTTCGCTACCTACTTTGAAATCACTATCATATGTGCCTTCATCTTTATATTCAGGAATTGTAACTTTTCGATGGAATAAGGCACCAATTTCTTTGGCAACATTATATAAAGAGAAGCAATCACTTCTATTTGCAAGTAAATTTAAGTCTAAAATTGTATCATCAAGGCCTAAATAAGCTAAAACATCTTCGTTTCCAACTGGTGCATCACTTGGTAATTCTTCAATGCCTTTAATTTGCTCTTCTTTTAAATATTTTGGATCAACACCAAGTTCATTTAAGGCACAAAGCATGCCACAGCTTACTTCGCCTCTTATTTCGCCTTTCTTGATTTCTCCATGTGGTAACACCGCGCCAACTTTAGCAACAATAACTTTTAATCCTTTTCTAACATTTGGTGCGCCGCAAACAATATCCAAAATTTCTGAACCAATATTGACTTTACAACAATGTAAATGGTCACTATTAGGATGAGCTTCGCAAGATAAAACTTCACCAATTACAAGGTTAGTTGCTTCGCTCATCTTTTTAATTTGTTCAACTTCAATTCCGCTAAAAGTTAATCTTTTAGCAATTTCTTCAGCACTTAAGTCACTTATATCAACATATTTAGCAATTTCGCGTAAACTAACTAACATATATTAATCCTCAACTTTCTTATTGAACTCTTCAATAAATCTAACATCGCTTTGGTAGAATCTTCTAATATCATCAATTCCATAACGGAGCATTGCAACTCTTTCAATACCAATACCAAAAGCGTAACCACTATAAACTTCAGGATCATATCCACTCATTTTTAAAACATTAGGATGAACCATTCCTGCCCCAAGAATTTCTATCCAGCCGCTACCTTTACAAACTGAACAACCTTTTCCTTTGCAATTGAAACATGAAACATCAACTTCAACACTAGGTTCTGTAAACGGGAAATAAGAACTTCTAAACCTAATTTTGGAATCTTTTGAGAACATCTTTTTAGCAAATAACTCAAGAGTTGCTTTTAAGTTACCTAAATTAATATTTTTATCGATAACTAGGCCTTCAACTTGAGCGAATTGATGCGAGTGAGTCATATCATCATCATCTCTCCTAAATGTTTTTCCAGGACAGATAATTTTAATTGGTTTACCTTTTGCATTTTCCATAACATGGGCTTGAACACTTGAGGTATGACTTCTTAAAAGTAAGTTATCATCTATATAAAGTGTATCTTGCATGTCTCTTGCAGGATGATCTTTTGGAATATTTAATAATTCAAAGACATATTTATCTGAGTCGACTTCCGGCCCATTTTCAACCGTATAACCCATACCAATAAAGATATCTTCAATCTCTCTTTTAACTTTATAAAAAGGATTCATTGAACCTGATTTATATTTTTCAACAGGTAAAGTAATATCAATTGCTTGTTTTTTAAGTTCAATTTCAAGAGCTGCTTTTTTAAATTCTTCTAATTTTTTATTTAAAGCTTCTTCAATTTCTTTACGAGCAAAATTATAAGCTTCACCAAATGCTTTTTTGTCATCAACTTCTCTAATTTTGTTCATTAAAACCGAAAATTCACCTTTTTTTGAAAGATATTTGTTTTTAATATCTGTTAAATCGTTAAGGATTTTTGCTCCAACAATTAGGCCTAAGATTCGTTTTTCAATATCGGTGAATAATTCATCATATTTATTAGCCATATCTTCCTCCTTTAAAATAAAAAAGAATTAGGTTTAGGAACGTTTTTAACGCGGTACCATCCTAATTCTTTATAAATATAAAGCACTTAATTTAAGTTATATCGTCAACTTTAAACGGATTCATCAAATCTGCTCCAAGGTGAATTCATTAAGCTTTATTAAGAGTGTTTTCACTTAATCACTCCTCCCTAATTAATAAAAGATTTAATTACTACTCCTCTTCAACGCAAAGAAATTTTAGCATTTTTACGAGAAAACATATAGATGAAAATTTTTTAACTTTTTTACGTTTTTTCCAAGAATTAATACGAAAATAGTGCTTTTTTTAAAAAACCATATTGTTTTTTAAAAATTTCCAGTAAATTTTGCAATAAAGTAGTACTTTATGCAAAAATACTAGCTTTTTTACTTTTTTTCTAGGAAATTTTAAAAAAAGCACTATTTTATAAAGAAGTTCCTAATTTAAATGCTACATTAAGGTCATATCAAGTCGTTGCATTTAAATGGTTAAATGTTGTTTATAAAAACCAAGTAGGTGGCGTCTTAGCAGATGATATGGGACTAGGAAAAACACTTGAAACTATCGCTTTTATTAAGAGTTTAAATGTCAAAAAACCAATCCTGATAGTTGCACCTACTAGCTTAATTTTTAACTTGATGAATGAGTATGAAAAAATTTCAGAAAACGAAAAAATCGTTCCTTTATATGGCTCTTCTCAAGCTAGAAAAAATCTCATTCATTCAATCAAACAAGATGAAAAAATCTCTTACATCACTTCTTACGATAGTTTAAGAAACGATATTGAAGAATATAAAGACGTTCAATTCGATTTAGTTGTTTTAAATGAAGGTCAATTCATTAAAAACACACAAGCTAAGAAAACACAAAATGTTAAAAGAATTAATGCTCTTCATAAAATCGTATTAACTGGCACTCCTATTGAAAATAGTGTCTTAGATTTCTGGTCTATTTTTGATTTTTTAATGCCAAATTATTTACCTGCACTAGATGATTTTAAATCATACAGTGAAAATGATCCTGAATATTTAAAAACAAGCAAAAGAGTGTTGCGCCATTTATCTTAAGACATGTAAAGCAAGACGTCTTAAAAGATTTACCTAATAAATACGAGGTTATTGTTTCTTCTGAAATGAGTGAAGATCAAAGAAAAGTATATGATTCTTTTAAGAAAATTGCTTTTGATACTTTAAATAGTGGCAATAGCTCTGCTACTTTCCAAGTTTTACCATATTTAACTCGCTTAAGACAAATTTGTATTACGCCTTCTTTGTTTCAAGAAAATTACAAAGGAGAAAGTGGAAAATTAAAAGAGTAATATAACATTGTCGATGAAGAAATCGATAACGGAAATAAAATTTTAATCTTCTCTCAACTCGTTGAAACTTTAAATATCGTTGAAAAATTCTTAAAAGAAGAAAATATTCAATATTTTAAAATTACTGGTAAAACACCAAGTAAAGAATGTCTAGAAATATGCGAAACTTTTAACACTAATAATCGCTATAAAGTTTGTATTATTTCTTTAAAAGCCGGCGGCACAGGCTTAAATTTAACTGGTGCTAATGTTGTAATTCATCTTGATCCTTGGTGGAACTATGCAGTTGAAGAACAAGCAAGTGACCGTGCACATAGAATTGGCCAAGTAAGAAACGTTAAAGTCATTAAATTAGTTTGCGAAAATTCAATCGAACAACGTGTTATCGAACTTCAAAATATGAAAAAAGAGATTGTTAAACAAGTTGTTTCGACTGATGTTAGTTCAATAACTGGCTTGACGAAAGAAGATATTAAGTTTATTTTGAATTCGAATTAAATGGACTTTGCCATCATTATGCAAAGTCCATTTTTTGGCTCTTTTGATTTTTTTAGGGTTAAAAACCATCTTTGCAAAAATTTAGGGTCGACCCTACTAAATTGAAAAGCTTTTGTTTTATCATAAAAAGCGTAA
>CASFZJ010000004.1 GCA_949299165.1 uncultured bacterium
TCATAATCAGATTTGTATTTACTCATATTAATTTCCTCCACATGGTAATTATGAATAATCCAGTAGAGAAGAGAATGGTGTTATTTATTTACCAATACTTTTATGTTAAAAATTTTAATGATTTTCATAATACTTATATATTTTACTAATTAATAAGATTTATCCTAATAAAAATCGACGCTAGCTATTTGCTAAAACGCCGATTTAATCGTTTTTCTTGGTGGAGATGCGGAGACTTGAACTCCGGTCCACGCATTCTTCTACAAAGACTACTACAGTTTAGTTATGATTTAAATTTAACGGTTTATCAACCATAACAAACTTTACACCGCTAGATTATTGATTTTCATTTCTATTCTATAATCATCGAATAGAACCTATCTCCCTAAATTGAGAAGCTTTAGCTGACCAGGAGCAAATCAACTAAGCCCCACGCTAACTTTATAAAGTTACTGAACTAAGCAGCAAAGGCGTAATTGTAATTTCTGTTGCCAGATAATTTTTGTTGGTGATAACGTCACCACTCGACTGCAATCAATGCCAAGGAATGTATGTCGAAACCAAATCATCCCCAAGTAAAATTATATTATTGTCATTTTATTTAATAGTCAAGCAAAATAAATGCAAAAATTGGTTAAATTATAAAATTTAAATATTTAAAAATATAATTTTTTACAAAATTTCCTAAGAAAATTTACAAATTCTCTACACTTTTTAAATTTTTCTTAGTATATTTTGAAAAAATAGTACTTTTACGAGCAATTTCACTAAAAACCCTGCAAATATCAACTTAAATTTATACTTTTTTAATTTTGTAATTCTACAAAAATTACTTTTTTAAAAAAGTTGCAATAAAACCGCTTCTTTGATTTTGAAGCCGATTAAAATCTTACGATTTAATTTGTTTATAAACTATTAATAGTTTATACTATTACTTGCAATTTTAATGAGGTGATTAAATGAGTAAAAACAAAGCAAAAATCGTTACACAAAAAAAGAAAGTAAATTTTGCTACCATCATGAAATTCGTTAGAACTTTATGGAGAAACGATTCCGTAGTAGAAGTCGCAACAACAACCAAATGGTGGTGGTCGATAATTATATTTGTCCTTTCATTGGTAATTTCAGTTTTACCGGCAACAATCAGTCAAGCACAAGCTCAAGGAAGCAATTTTGTTGGAGCTACAAACGTAAACTATTCTGACCCTTTTTATAACGGTCTTTATGCTTATTTAACTGACGAGTCCGAAGATAAAAATATTATCTTCGACACAACAACAAACACCCTTTCCGCAACTTCCAATGAAGGCGGTGTTTATGAAAACTATACATTATCAGACGGCATCACTAAGGCTTATAAGCCATTATTTTCATACAAAAGAAGTTATGTTGAAGGCACTGTAACAACCACAAATAACTATTTAGATATTTACGTTGTTAAAGGTGAAAATGTTGATTTAAATCAAGTATTAACAAATATTCAAGGCAGCAACAGCAATTATGCTGACGGAAATACAAATAATCAAGAATTAAGATATTCCCGTACAACTCCTTTTATTTTATTCACACACAATACTTTCTATGCAGCTAATTATTCTGCTAACGGAACAACAACACTTTCTGGAAACTATAACCACATGGCTGAATATTTCAACATTCAAAATAACACCTATAATTTTAAAGAAGACATCTTAAAATCTAACCTTACATTAGGTGGAAATATTCACGATGATCAACAAGCTGTATTTAACAATTTCCTTAAATGGTGTGACTCAACATATATCGATCCACGTACACAATCTACTTGGATTACATTTGGTATCTATTGTGGTGTCAATGGCTCAATTATGTTACTCATGGGTATTATTATTTGGCTCATGACAAGAGGTAAAAATAACCCTAACAACAAAACTAAGATTTGGGAAGCATATTCAATGGGATTCTGGGCTGCAGGTTCCCCTGCTTTACTCTCATTACTTGGTTTCTTAATGCCTCAACTTGGAATGATGTTATTCATTATGCTCTACGCATTCAGAATTATGTTCCTTTCAATGAAGCAATTAAGACCTGTTTATCAATAATAAATTTTTGAGTTTAATTTTAAAAAAGGAACCGGCATTTGCGGTTCCTTTTTTTCATAATTTGTATTTTTGTTTAATCTTTCCGATCGCTATCCGGATTTCCTTTATTATCGAAATGTAATCCGAGTTCCCCTAAAACATCTCCAATTTCACGATAATAAAAATCATCTTCATAAACTACAGGATTTTCAAAATCAGCAGTAAAAATCATCTTTTTATTTCTTTTTGCAATTTCAAAAATCTTATTAATAATTTCTGGAAATTTATCTAAAAAATGGTCTTTAACATATAGAAGTTGAGTATAAAAATTTGGTTCAACATAAAATAATGATCCGTCTTCCAATTCAAAGAGATCAACGTTTTCATATTTTTCGCTCTTAACTTTCTTTAAATTTTCAAATTCTTTGATTTCCATATTCGTTTCCTTTCATTTTAATGATGATATTCTTCATGATTTATAATTTTAAACGCACGATATATTTGTTCAAGAATAATTACTCGGCACATTTGATGGGTAAAAGTCATTTTTGATATAGAAAGAGCAAAATTAGCTCTTTTTCTTACTTCGTCACTTAAACCAAGAGTTCCGCCAATAACGAATGTAATCTGTGAAAAATTCTTAGAAGTTATATTTTCTATTTTTTCAGCAAAATCTTCGCTCTTAATTATTTCTCCTCTTAAATCCAGCAGAAAAACATATTCGATGTCTTTAATTTTTTTTAAAATTCTTTCGCCTTCTTCTAATAAGACTTTTTCTGATGGTTTATTTTGAATTTTTGTTTCCTCAACTTCAACAATTTCAGTTTTAGCAAATCGAGACAACCTTTTTAAATATTCTTCAATTGCATCTTTATAAAATTTTTCTTTTATAGAGCCAACAGCGACTATTTTAACTTTAATCATAATTCAATTGCCTCGTATTGTTTTGCACATTTAATCACAATTTTATCAATATTAATGCCTTTTAGTGCAAAAACGTTGTGATAAGTTTTTAAAGCAAGTTCAGGTGTGTTACATTCTTCACTGAGATGAGCCAAAACAATTTTTCTGGTTTTATCGCCAACACAAGAAGATATATAAAAAGCGCTATCTTCGTTTGATAAGTGTCCTTTATAAGAAAGGATTCGTTTTTTAAGAACGTCGGGCCTATCACTATTTAAAAGCATATTCACATCGTGGTTTGATTCAATAATGTAATATGTTCTATTTTTCATTAAAGCTAAAGTTCGTTTATCAATTTTTCCTGTATCAGTTAAATAAATTAGGTCTTCTTCGCCATCCTTAATTAGATATCCGCATGTTGGATCAGAATCATGACTTGCTCTTATTGGAGTTACCAAAAAAGAACCAAATTTAAATTCTTTAAAACATTCCAAAACATTTTCATCTTTTAAAGGAACTACATTTTTTAAAGAATATCTTTTATCAATCTCGACGCTTTCGCAAGATTTAATATGGTCAATATGAGCGTGAGTAAATAAAAAATAGCTGAGTTTTGCAGGGTTTTTCTCAAATTCAATAAGTTTTTCTTTTAAATATTTCTCACTAATTCCAAAATCAATTAGAAGATATGTGTCTTCATTATAGATTAAAGTTGCGTTGCCTTTTGAGCCACTAGCTATAATTAATGCATTAATCATCTTCAGCGTCTTTAAATTTATCTGAATAATTAGAACCTGGCATATTTTGATTCATAAAACCATGTTCTCTTTCTGGAGTAAAGAATCTTCCAAACGCAGGCATAAAGAAAAGTTCGGTTGTGCCTGTTCTTCCGCTTCTATTTTTGGCTACAATAACTTCAACTAAATCAGCTTTTTTATCGTCTTGAACTTTTGGCTCATTGCTTGGTTTAGGTAAAACTTCTTTATTTTCACCTTGCCCTTTTTTGTTCTCGCCAACGCTTATGCCTTGATTTTTATAATAAGCTGGACGATAAATAAATAAAACTTTATCAGCGTCTTGTTCGATAGCGCCAGAGCTTCTTAAATCAGATAATTGAGGTCTTTTGTTTTCACGCGCGTCAGTTTGTCTATTTAACTGAGAAAGAGATAAAACCGGACATTGTAATTCACCTGCAAGCATTTTTAATCGACGTGAAAAATAAGCGATTTTTGCTTGCTCATTATCTTTAAAAGTATTCTTTGGGTCGTTAATTAAACCTAAATAGTCAACAACGATTAATCCCAAATCACCTTTTGATTCTTTTAATTTTCTTGATTTTAAAACAATATCATCAATTGATGAACCACTATTATCATCAATATAAAGAGGGACAGATGCCAAATCGTTTTCAACTTCTTTAAGTTTTAATCTCTCGTTTGTAGTTAAAATACCTTTTTGAATATAATCATATGAAATACTACTTTGAGCAGCAAAAAGTCTCTTTAAAATCATATCATTCGCCATTTCTAATGAGAAAAGCGCAACAGGTTTATTAGTTTTTGCAGCAGCATTATAAGCAATATTTAAAGCTAAAGCTGATTTACCAACAGCAGGACGAGCAGCAAGAATAATTAATTCGTTTTTGTTAAGTCCATTAATTAAGCCATCTAATCTTTCAAAACCAGTCGAAATGCCGGTAATTGATCCTTCAACACCATGACTTGATTGAATTTTTTCACCAACGATACGAGCTGCTTCTTTTGCACTAACAAAATCACTTACTCTTCTACCTTCGGTAATTTTATTGATTCTACTTTCACATTCGGCAACAAAAGCATTAATATCTTTAATTTGTTTAGTTTCGTAATCTTGTTCAATTCTATCTATTTCTTGTAGCAAACTTCTTAACAATGTTTGATCTTTTAAATTTTGAACATAGAATTCAATGTTTTGGAAAGATGTGACAAGTTTAGTAAGGGAAACAAGGTAGTCAACTCCACCAACCTTATCAAGTTCTTTAGTATTAATTAATTGATTTGTAACAGTTGTAATATCAATCGCATTTCCGGCATCATATAAAGTTTTCATCGCATTGAAAATGCATCTATTTTTCAAATTACCATAATAAAAATCTTCTTCAGTTAAAGTAACTAAAATTTCTGAAGCTTTTCTGGAGTCAAGTAAACAAATACCGAGTACGGTAGTTTCACAAAATTCGTCTGAAGGATAATTTTTAGTCATGTTATTTAACGTCTTCTACCAAATGAACTCTAACAGTTCCGATTACATCTTTGTATAATTCAATTTTTAAATTAGTGTAGCCAAAAGCATTTAATGGATATTTATCGATAAATTTTCTTTTATCAATAGTGATTCCATATTTTTCTTTTAATTCTTTTTCAACTTCTTTTGTTGAAATACTTCCCGCAGGAGTTTTATCAGCGTGAGCCTTAAGTTTAAATTCAACTACAATAGTTTCAAGTTTTTCTTTAGCTCTTAAAGCTTCATTTTTTAACTCTTCTTCTCTTTTTTCTTCAGCCGCTTGTTCTTTTTTAAGTTCAGCTAAAGTTTCTGGTGTTTTTCTAACAACAAGTTTTTTTGGAATTAAAAAGTTCTTTGCGTATCCATCAGATACTGTCTTGCTTTCACCTTTTTTTCCGATACCTTTAATATCTTTAAGCAAAATTACTTCCATATAATTACCTACCTTTCTCACGAGATTTCCTTGCAGAATCGGCATTTTCTAAAATAACTTCCGATATCATTTGTTCAACTTCTCGCATAGATTTTCCTCTAATTTGGGCTGCGGCAGCAGCAAAGTGACCACCTCCACCAAGTTTTTCACATAAAATTTGAACATTTACTGTGCCATCGCTTCTTGCGCTAATATGAATTACATCATCATTAACTTTAGCAAAGGCAAACGAAGCATTAATTCCATTAAGTTGGATGCAGGCATTGGCTGCTTTTGCAATAAGGGTTGAATCTGCAGTTTCATCTTCTTTTGGACAACAAGTTACAATTCCATAAGTTACAGTTTTCATATCATTCAAGAAAGAATTTACAAAAACAGTTTCTTTATATTCGTCTTTTAAGAAATTATCTGCTTTTCCGTTGTCCGCTCCGAAATCTTTAAGAATCGATGAAGCTTCAAATGTTCTTGAACCAACAGTTTTTGATTTGTAGAAATTAGTATCAACGAAGATACCAGCTAGCATGATAGTAGAAATTTTTGGTGTAAATTTAATAGGTTCTTTTTCACTATTATATTTAGCAATTTCAACTACAAGTTCAGAGGCACTTGATGCACTAGTTTCGATTAAATAAATAACTGGTTTTTCGATAAAGTCTTCGGCACGACGGTGGTGATCAATAATACAAACTTTTTCAGTTTTTTCTAATAATTCAGGGCAAAGAACCATTTTCGGTCTTGATACATCACAAACTACAACAAGAGTTGTGTTTTTTACTGTTCTTAAAGCTTCTTGACCAGTAATAAATGTGTTTTTAAATTCCTCAGAACTGAATTGACCTTTTAAAACAATACTTGTTTTCTTTTCAATTGATTGAAAATCGTAAACAACTCTAGCCTTTTTCTTACAATGATCACAAAGTTCTTTAACACCAAGACAACTTCCAAGCGAATCCATGTCGCTGTTTTTGTGGCCCATAATAATAACGTCGCTACTTTTTCTAATTAAATTAAGAAGGGAATTAGCAAAAACTCTAATTTTAACTTTTGATGTATTTTCTTGTGCCTCGGTTTTTCCGCCATAATATTCAATTTCGCTACCAAATTTTTGAACAACCGCTTGGTCTCCACCTCTAGACATAGCAATTTCAATTGCAGTTGAAGCCATTTCGTTTAGTTTATTTACATCAGGGAAATCATGTGCGAAACCAATTGATAAAGTTGCAGTAACGTCACTTTTTTCTTCGACGCTAATTTGTCTAACTTTATCTAAAATTGAAAATTTATCTTTTTTCACCGCTTCTAAATCTTGATAATTACAAACCACAAAGTAAGAGTCATTTCTAACAGGTTTAACTAATAATTTAAATTTATTTGCGTATTTACTAATTTCAATTTTAACTTTTGAAATAAGATCTGTGTTTGATTCGCTTGTTGCGGTAACATCGTTATAGTTATCGATATTTATAATACCAACACAAGTTGCTTGATTTATGAAATTTTTTCTTAAATCTTCATATTCAGAAATATCTTTAAAAATAAATAATCCTGCATTTCTGAGGAACTTTACAGAATATGAAATTGAATTTATTGTGACGTTAATGACGTTTCCAACATCTTTATCAAGCAAGTTTTTAAGTTGAGGACACCAATCATAAATCGATTCATCAATAACGTTTTCTTGTCTTTGAAGAAGAAGATCACTTTCCCATAAAACCGTGCCCATTTCATCAACAACTAAGAAACCTAAATTCCCAAACAAATAAGCCTCTTCAATTCCACTTCCGATTGCATCCCCGGTTGTAATATCTCGATTTTGTCTATTTTTTAAAATGGCAAAAATAATTCTCCAAATATAAAAGCAGTCAAGAATTAACAAAATCGAAAAAGCATAAGCCATGTGCTCAGGTAAAATTACCTCGTCCATGTTCCGTGTATTAAATAAATACAAAGTCAAAAAGATTGCTGCGATAGCAAGTTGAGTTAATGTAACAATAAGGACTTCTACTTTTAATCTTTTAATTTTCTTTTGCATATTAAAAACCTTTTAATATTATACCTTAAATCTATAGATTTAAAAACCATGATAAACGACAAAACCAAAAGAAAAATCCTCGATTTTTTCACGAGGATCTTTCGATAAATTTTTAATTTAAATTAGTCTTGAATATATGGTAATAAAGCCATATATCTAGCGTTTTTAATCGCTCTAGCAAGTTGTCTTTGATACTTAGCACTAGTTCCTGTAAGTCTGCGAGCACTAATTTTGCCACTTGGAGTAATGAATTTCTTCAATAACTCAACATCTTTGTAGTCGATATACTTAATTTTATTTTTTGTAAAATAACAAACCTTTTTCTTTGGTTTCTTCTTTAAAAAATTTGCCATAACCTTTCCTTTCTATTTACCTAAAAAGGTAAATCATCGTCTGCTAAATCACCATCACCGCCAGAAATCATATCTTCAACTGATGTATCATCATCTTGCACATATCCTTGGTTGGCTGGTTCTGGTTGTGAGTTATATGAATTGCTTTGTGCTGTTCCTTTTGAACCTAATAAAGTAACTTCGCTAACAACAACTTCAATTACGCTTGCGTTTGTTCCATCTCTTCTTTGATATTTTCTTTCTTGTAGAGAACCATCAATTCCAATTTGTGAACCTTTATGACAATATTTTGCGATAATATCGGCATTATTTCTCCAAGCAGTACAATTAATGAAGCTGCTACCTCTTGTACCATCAGCATTTTTATTTTTATTGTCAAATGCTAATGTAAAACTTAAAACATTAATTCCGGTTGCAGTTGTTCTAAGTTCTGGTTCTTTGGTAATTCTACCAACTAATATAACTCTGTTAATCATTTTGTCTCCTTACTTATTGATGATCGACTGTAACTAATGATCTTAAAACATTGTTGTCGAATCTTGTAACACGATCAAATTCGTTAAGAGCGACATTGTCAGCTTCGATTTTAACAACGACATAATATCCTTTTGTTTCTTTTTTGATAGGATATGCAAGTTCACGAAGTCCCCATTCATTAACATCAAGAATTTTTCCGCCATTAGCTGTGAAAATTCCGTGTAATTTTTCGACTTCTGCTTTTCTTGCTGCGTCATCAAGGCCGGCTTTAAGAATGTACATAATTTCGTACTCTTTCATATACTTTACCTCCCTTTGGACATCTGGCTCTAATCACTTTCGTTAGAGCAGAGAAGAACACTTCTTAAAAGTGCTTTTGTATTATATACAAACTGTCCGATAAAGTAAAGAAAAAGCGCTCTATAGAAAAAGACCCTTACACTAATACAATGGAGATGAAATTCAATTTTGTTAAAAATATTTTTAAAAATTTGAAATTTTTTTCAAAAAGTATAAATCGTCACTATAATTTCAAAAAAATTCAGAAATAAAATGAGGGACAAATCTTTTTTCTATCCCTCATTTGCAAAAATTAATTTAATTATTTAGCTTTCTTTTCGACTGGTTTCTCATCCCTCATACATGGGAATAAAATAACTTCTCTAACGCTTGGTTGATTTAAAAGAAGCATACATAATCTATCGAAGCCGATTCCGATCCCTCCACATGGAGGCATACCATACTCGAGTGCTTCAATGAAATCGTTGTCCATTTCGTTCGCTTCCTCATCACCTAATTCTTTAGCTTTAAGTTGAGCAATAAATCTTTCTTTTTGATCAATTGGATCGTTTAATTCGCTATATGCGTTAGCATATTCTGTACAATTAACATAAAGTTCAAATCTTTCAGTAAAGCGAGGATCTGCAGACTTTTTAGTTAAAGGAGAGATTTCTATTGGATGACCATGAACGAAAGTTGGTTGAATTAAATCTTTCTCACAGAATTCTTCAAATAAAGCATTTAAGATATATCCATTACTTGTCCAATGTGGTTCAACTTTAATTCCGTGCTCTTTTGCATATTTAACTGTATCTTCAAATTTAATGTCACCTTCAAAATCTAAACCTGTTTTTTCTTTTACAAGTTCAGCCATTGAAACCCATCTAAATTCTGGTCCAAAATCAATGTCGATTCCTTGATAATTAATTTTTGTTGTGCCTAAAACTTCTTGACATGCATTTCTGATAACACCTTCACAAAGCTTTCTCATACTTTCTAAGTCACCGAAAGCTTCATAAAGTTCAACTGTTGTAAATTCAGGATTATGTTTTGTGTCCATTCCTTCATTTCTGAATAAACGACCAAATTCATAAACTTTTTCAAGTCCGCCAACAATAAGTCTCTTAAGTTGAAGCTCAGTAGCAATTCTTAAATAGAAATCTTTATTAAGTGTATTGTGGTGAGTAATGAATGGTCTAGCATTAGCTCCACCTAAAATTGGTTGAAGAACACTTGTTTCAACTTCAACAAACCCCCTCTCATCAAAATAATTTTGCATACTTCTTAAGATTTTTGGTCTTAACAAAGCAACTCTTTTTGACCCTTCATTCATGATTAAATCGACATATCTATGTCTACATCTTTCTTCAATATCGGTTAAACCATGGAATTTTTCAGGAAGTGGTCTTAAAGATTTTGTTAAAAATTTAAAATTGTCGGCTTTAATTGTTAATTCGCCTGTTCTAGTCAACATTAATTTGCCAGAAATTCCAATAATATCGCCAATATCGCAGATCTTGAAAATGTTGTATGTTTCTTCGCCAACTGAATCGATAGAAATATAAATTTGAATCTTTCCAAATTTATCTTGAACGCTTACGAAAGATGCTTTTCCCATCTTTCTTAAGAACATAATTCTGCCTGCGACTGTAACATGAATTGGGTTAGCTTCTAATTCTTCGTTTGTTTTTCCGTTTGCTTTTTCTCTACAAGTCGCACTTGTATCAGTTCTTTCAAAAGCTTCACCCCAAGGATTTATACCCAATTCTTCGAGTTTTTTTAACTTTTCTCGTCTTGCTAATTCTTGATCTGTTAATCTTTCTTCCATACTATAATCTCCTAATTCGCCATGTATTATACAAAAAATAAGTAATTATTGCATTAATAGGCACTATTTATAAGAATTCTTCTCTATATGAATCAATAATTTTCTTAATTGAATCTATAGAATTAATATCTCTAGACAATGCACATCTCAAATTCTTTATATTAGGTAAATCTAAATTTAAGAAAAATTTTGGTGCGATGCCTTTTAAAATCGAAAAAGTTTGTCTCTCGCCTTTTTCCTCTATTAAATAATTTGTAAATTTAAATAAAAATTCAGTTTGTTTTTCAAAGTTGGTGATTTCAAAGTCATCACGTCCTTCAAGCGCTCTATTTATGTTTTCAATCAAAAGCGGATTTCCAATTCCGCCCCTTGCAACCATTACACTATCTGCTCGAGTAATTTTCAAAGCATTTAATGCGTCTTCAACTGTATAAATATTTCCACTTACACAAAATGGAATTTTAATTTCATCTCTAATATTTTTCAAAAGATCAAAGTGAGGTTTTCCTAAATATAATTCTTTTTTAGTCCTTGCATGTATTGCTAAATAGTCAACCCCTGCTTTTTCTAAAAGCGGGGCAATTTCATCAACATTTACTTCATTATAACCAAGTCTAATTTTTGCGCTAAGTGGTTTGTTGATTTTGCTTTTTACCGCATATACCATTTCATAAAGTTCATTTGGTCGAGTTAACCAACTGCTGCCGGCATTGTTTTTTATTACTTTAGGCACAGGACAAGCAAGGTTTAAATCTAAAATATCATAATTGATTTTAAGTTCATCCAAAACATCAATTGCTTTTAAAATTGTTTCTTTACTTCCACCAAAAAGTTGGAGTGCTAATGGTCGATCTGTACCATCGGTATAAAGCATATCAATAGTCTTTTTGTTGTGATAAATAAGTGCAAAATCACTAATCATCTCGGTATAAGTCAAACCAGGATGAAATTCATTCATAAATTTTCGATAAGAAAAAGAAGTTATCCCAGCCATTGGAGCAAGGATAACGTTCTTTTTAATTTCAATGTCTTTTATGTAAAAACTCATTAAATCTCAACTATTTTTCTTTTTCTTCTGTTTCGGTAGTTGTGTTTTCTTCTGTTTTTGGATCATCAACTATTTCAACTTTTGTTTCGTTATTTTCTTCTGCTTTTGGAACTTCGTTTCCTTCTGTTACTTCGCTATTTTCAGCAGGTTTTTCTTCCGATTTTTCAGCTTCATTAAGAATATGGAAACTTGCTTCTCTTGCAGCTTGTGCTTGAGATACAGTTTCTTTAGGAAGTTCTCTATGTTCAAGAAGATAACCGATTTCTTCTTCACTAATTGTTTCATGAACTAACAATGTTTCAGCAATTAAGATAACATCATCTTTTCTTTCTTGGATAATTTTTAATGCTTCAGCATGTGCTCTTTCAACAATCTTTCTTACTTCTTTATCAATTTCATCAGCAACAGCAACCGAGAAATTCTTTTGAGCATTTGTATAATCTCTACCTAAGAAGACGCTTCCGCCGTTCTTTTCATATTGAATTGGGCCAAGGCTAGACATACCATATTCAACAACCATACTTCTAGCAATCTGAGTTGCTCTTTCAATATCATTACTTGCTCCAGTTGAAACATCTTTGAAGAAAATCTCTTCACTACTTCTACCACCAAGTAAACCTGCAATTTCTGCTTCAAGTTCACTTTTGGTAAGTAAGAATTTGTCGTCTTCAGGCCCCATTAAGACGTGGCCTCCAGTTTGACCACGAGGAATGATTGTAATTTTTCTAACTTTATCTGCATTAGGTAAAGTTAAACCAATAATTGCGTGACCAGCTTCATGATAAGCGACTTGTCTTCTTTCTTTTTCATTCATTCCTTTATTAGATTTTGCAGGTCCAGCAATTCTTCTATCAATAGCCTCATCAATATCAGCCATTGAAATCATTTCACGATTTCCTCTAACTGCAAGAATTGCAGATTCATTAAGAATATTTGCGATATCAGCTCCGCTAAAACCAACAGTTCTTTTAGCAAGTTGACCAAAGTCAATTGCAGGATCGATTTTCTTATTTCTAGCATGTACTTTGAAAATCGCTTCTCTACCTTCTTTGTTTGGTAAGTTAACAGTAATTTGTCTATCAAAACGACCAGCTCTAAGTAAAGCAGGATCAAGAACATCAGATCTGTTAGTTGCTGCGATTACGATAATTCCTGAATTTTCTTCGAAACCATCAAGTTCAACAAGTAATTGGTTAAGGGTTTGTTCCCTTTCATCATTACCACCACCAAGACCAGCGCCTCTTTGTCTACCAACGGCATCGATTTCATCAATGAAGATAACACAAGGAGCGTTTTGTTTAGCAGTTTTAAATAAATCTCTTACTCTTCCTGCGCCTGCACCAACGAACATTTCGACGAAGTCAGAACCGGAAATTGAGAAGAAAGGAACGCCAACTTCACCAGCAACAGCTTTAGCAAGTAAAGTTTTACCAGTACCTGGAGGCCCAACAAGTAAGAAACCTTTTGGCAATTTAGCACCACATCTTGTATATTTTTTAGGATTCTTGAGGTAATCAACAAGCTCCATCATTTCGGCTTTTTCTTCATCACATCCAGCAACATCTTTAAATCTTACTTTACTATCATCTATTCTTCTTGCTTTAGACTTACTGAAATCAAGTGCAGATTGATTTCCACCTGCGCTTGCTGAAAGCATTCTGAAGAAGAAAACACCAATAATAATGATAATTGCGATGTAAAGAATAGTTGGTAACCATGACCAGAATGGATTTTCTCTATAAATTGAAGTAGTAAATCCAATGTAGCCGCCTTTAAATAAGTCAGCATATTTGTTCTCGCTAACTTTTACTTCTTCACATAACTTATTAAATAAAACCGATTCTTCAGAGTTCCCGAAATTTGAATTCATTAAAGTATCAGTTAGTATTGTTGTTGTATAATAATTGACTCTAATTCCGTTAGTTGTATTTGGTTGATATGTCGATTTATCCATAAATTGAACATTTAAAGTGGACTCATCGCCATTTTGAACAACTTCGAATGCTAAAATATCATAATTATCTTCGCTATCATAAACCATATTCACCATATCGCTAGTGGCGATAGATTGATATTTTTGATTAACTTGATTAACGATAAAATAAATTAGAAATATACCTAAAACTAAAATGAAAAAGTATATTAGGAAATTAAACCGTTTTGATTTTTTCTTCTCTTTCATACCCGCTCCTTTTTATACGCTCTCGATTGCTTTTTCTTAAATATTCTATCTCAATTGCTTTATTACATAAAGCAGATAGGAACAATTTAATAAAACAATTTTAAAATAATCTTACTTTTTTTCAACAAAATTACTTAGCTTTTTATCAACACAATAGTTGTTTAACTTTGAAATTCAATAATCCGCCTTTTCTCACTTTATTTTGATAACGAGGGACATAAATTAAATATCCATTTTTATCATAAATTCCTGGCCGCACTTCTCTTAGATAAGAAGGCATTTTCCATGAAATAAATTCACGTTTTACTTTTAAAGTCATGTTATTAAATCGATAAGTATCGCTTTCTATCGCCGGTTTAATAGTGACTGGAAATTTATCTTTTAAAAGCCCAAGAAATTTACTTTCTCTATTTAAGCTAAATATTTCATTTTTTGAATTAAAATCACCTAATTTAAATTCATATTTTTTTGGTTTTTTGATTATTCGAATAATCCCATAATCATAACTTAAGAAATATTCACCGTTAATTTTTTCTTGGTGAGTAGCTTTATTCTGTTTGATGATTTCAAGTAAATTGTCGACTCTACCTTCACTGATAGGAATAAAAATATTCTTTTTCTTCAGAAGATAAATCAGTATTAAATGAAATTCTTCTTTTTTTATTTTTTTAAATAAATCAGATTTGGTGTCAATAAATTTTGGCAAACCTAAACTTTCATATTTTAATAAAATAGTTGAGTTTTGCAGGTTTTTTTCTCTAATTTCCTTTAAAATCAGGTCTTTTTCTTGCTTAGACAATTTTGCTAAATCTTTTCTAATTGCGTTCCTTAGAAACTTAGAATCAAAATTAGACGGATCGATTGAATATGGAATTTTATTTTCAACACAATAGTTTTCAAGATCTTGTTTATTAATTTTTAATAGAGGTCTAATGATTTTAATATCATCGCGTTTTCTTTCTTTTTCTAATCCATATGTCAGATATACTCCGCCTCTTTTCTTTTGGAGTAAATATGTTTCAATGTTGTCTCCTTCGTTATGTGCCACTAAGACATTTTTAATATTTAATTCGTGAGCTAATTCAACAAAATATTGATATCGCACATCTCGAGCCCAAATTTCTTCATTAACACCTTTTGGCATATAAGTTGAAAGAACGTGAACCTTAATATCATACTTGTTTGCAAACTCTTTAATGCCTTTTTCATCATCGTCAGCTTGCTCAAGAATGTGATAATTTACATGAGCCACTTCAAAATTAATACCTTTAGTTAAAAGGTAGTAAAAAAGAGCCATCGAATCTGGTCCATAACTACAAGTTAATAAATATTTCTCTTTCTTAGATAACTTCGCTACTTTCTTCAACAATTTCATCTTTTAAAACTTCATAGAGGTCGTGAGAATCATCTTTTTTTGCATAGCTTACAATCTTTAATACCTTAACAGTTAGTTTGTGTCTACCGAGTTGAAGTGTCAAAACATCACCTTCATTAACTTCGCTTGATGGTTTTGCAACTCTTCCATTAATTAAGAAAATGCCCCTATCTAGTAATTCTTTTGCAACAGTTCTTCTTTTAATTAAACGTGTAAGTTTCAAATATTTGTCAATCCTCATTTTTAATCATCGCCCTTTTCTTACTTTTGTAGATTTTCGATACATCTTTTAATACTTCTAATAGGGTCTTGATCCAATCCCCTTCTTTATTAATACAGATAAAGATCTGTTTTTCATGGTAAGATAATTTAAGTTTATTAATTAATCTTAAAAATCCAGTAAATAATGTGGTCCCAATTCCTTTAATATCACTAAATTGTTTGCTTAAAATTAAATCAATACGTTTAGGATATTCTTTATAAGTGTCGAATTCTTCACCATTTAAATAAATGCTAATTTCTCTTTTTATAAATAACAATTCAACTGATTCAGGCAAAGTTCCAAATTGGTCTTTTAATGTGTCTTTAAGTAAATAAAGCTTATTTAAATCATTACAATCTAATATTTTTTGATATATTTCAATTTTCTCATCATTTTTTGCGAACGTTTTAGGAACATATGCATCGATATCTTGTAAAGCGTGAATTTCTTTAGTTAGTGATTTTTCGACTGTGCCTTTCTTTTCGGCAATGGTTTCATTTAGTAGGCGAATATACATATCAATACCAACCTCATCGATAAAACCAGCTTGCTCTTTTCCTAAAATATCTCCCGCTCCTCTAATTAAAAGGTCTCTTTGAGCAATTTTATATCCACTACCAAGTTCAGTAAAATCTTGAATTGCTTTTAACCTCTTCTTGCTTTCATCAGTTAAAGATTTATTACCTTTAATCATTAAGTAAGCATAGGCAATTTTATCGCCTCTCCCAACTCTTCCTTTGATTTGATAAAGTTGAGCAAGACCAAAACGATCTGCATCTTCTACAAGTAACAAATTAGCGTTCCTAACATCAATCCCGTTTTCAACGATAGTTGTTGCGAGCAAAACATCAATTCTGCCTTCATAAAATTCATTCATAATTTCATCGATGTCTTCTTTATCCATTTTGCCATGGATTATGCCAATTCGTGCTTCTGGAACTAACTTTTGTAAGATGAGTTGTTTCTCATAAATGCGATAAGTGTCGTTAAAAATGTAATAAACTTGTCCGTTTCGGGCGAGTTCACGTTTTATTAATTCTTTAACAATTCCTTCGTCGTAATTTACAACATAAGTTTGAATTGGGAGTCTTTCGACTGGTGGAGTTTCTATTCGCGAAATAGATTTTAATCCAACCAAACTTGATTGTAATGTTCTTGGGATTGGTGTTGCCGAAAGCGTAAGAACATCTACATTTGGATATTTTTCTTTTATTTTTTCTTTTTGTTCTACACCAAATCTTTGTTCTTCATCAATTACTAAAAGTCCTAAATCTTTAAATTTTACTTTATCATTTAAAGCTTTATGTGTACCAATTAAAAGATCTACATTACCATCGCTTATTCCTTTTAAAATTTCGTTGGTTTCTTTAGTCGTGCACATTCTGTTTAAAAGTTTTATGTTAATTTTAAAATCGCCAAATCTTTTAATAGCAACTTTATAGTGTTGCATAGATAAGACTGTAGTTGGACAAAGAAAGCAAACTTGCTTCTCCGAAAGGATTGCTTTCATACACGCTTCAAGAGCAACTTCAGTTTTTCCAAACCCAACATCGCCACATAAAAGCCTATCCATTGGATGAGGCGCTTCCATATCTTCTTTGATTTCTTTAATTGAAGTTTCTTGATCAGGAGTTAATTTATGAGTAAATTCTTTTTCGAATGCTTCCTGAATTTCATCGTCTTTTTTAAATGAAAACCCTGCAATACTCACTCTTTCTTGATAAAGAGTTAAAAGCCTATCGGCCAAATCATTAACTTTGTCTTTTATTCTTTTTTTGGTTTTTTCCCGTTGATTTGAGTTAAGATTTGTAAGCCTGGGGGTGGCTCCTTCTTTTCCAACGAATTTTCTAATTAAATTAAATTGATATAAAGGAACATAAAGTTTGTCGTTATTCGCATAAGAGATTTCTAAATAATCATTATGCTTCCCGTTCATTTCTATTGTTTCAATTTTGTTAAATTTACCTATGCCGTATTTTTCGTGCACTACATAATCCCCTGGTTCTAACTCTTCGTAACTTTCAAGAATTTTTCCTTTTTTAAAATGTGTAGAATAAGTTTTAACTTTCCTTTTATCGTAAAGCAAGTCATCTGCTGCTAATAAAATCGCTCTTTCGTTAATTAATTCGAACGAGGTATTAAACTTGCCTTGGCAGATAGAAATTGGATAATTTTCATCAAGTGTATAGTTTTCGGTTTCAACAAATTTATAGTCTAAATTTTCTAAAAGTTTACTGATTTCTTTTTTGTCTTCATCGTTATGATAAACAATTAAAATCTTGTTTTGCCCTTTTAGAAGAGTTTCCAAAATGATAAGAGGAGATGATCCTTTTGGGTCTAGATAAGTTAGACTTCTTAATCCTATTGAGACATCATCTTTATTGACAAAAAACGAGTTTAGATAAATGTTTTCTAATGAATTTTTATAAACGCTTGCTCTTTCATTAAAATAAGAGAGACGGGAAATGCTTTTATTCTTTTCTTGAAGTTCTAAAAGAAACTTCGCCGCTTCTTTGAACAAAAGATCTTTTGCTTTACTAAATTCATCTTGACCTGATACAATAACGACAAAATTTTTAATAAAATCTGTTAGTTCTGCGTATTTTTCCTTTAAAAATCCGTAATATTTATAGTATTTGTTAGAAAAATAGTTGTTTAAAATTTGTTCTATATCTTCAGAAATATTTGTAAAAAGTTCTTCTTTATCGTCGTCATCTTTGTTGAGCAAATCTTTCTTAAGTTGTTCATCAATTTTGTTTTTAGCTTTTTCTTTTTCAGGTTCTGTCAAAAGATTAATTGTTGCAGGAATAATCGTTACTTCATCAAGCTTTTTATAAGATGTTTGGCTTTCGATTTTAAATAATCTGATAGATTCAACTTCTGTATCAAAAAGTTCAATTCTTATTGGGTTTTCATAATTCAAAGAGAAAACATCAATTACACCACCACGACTTGCGTACTCTAATGACTGGTCAATTTTTGAAACAGCAATATATCCTAACTCGTTTAATTTTTTCTTAAATTCTGTAACGTTTATCTCATCACCTACTTTAATATTTAAAAAACTGTCATCAAAAGTCTCAACGGTTGGATAATAGCGATAAATTGTACCAGGAGTTGCAATTATAACTGAGTGAGAGGCATGTCTCATTTTATAAAGACCATAGATTAATTCGCTCTTTGTTTCTTTTGATTCGCTAATATATTCAACTCTAATCAAATCGTCTCCTGGTAAAAGGATGATTTTGTCATCATCGATAAAAGACGAAAGTTTATTATAGATGACATTTGCATCATAATTATTAGCAGCGTAGATCAAAACATTGCTTTTTGTAGAATTGTATGTTTTTAAGGTCGTCAAAATCGTCCCGATTAAAGGGTCTACTACATAATTTTGTAGCTTTTTTTCACTAGTAAATAAATTTTCAGCTGAATTTAATAAATTTAACATGAAACTATTTTAATATATTCAATAAACAAAAGTTAATTTAACGCGCGTAAATAAATTAGGCTTTACTATTTATTGAATTGTGTCATCGCTTTATTGAAACTATCTTTAATCGCAACCTTGATAGCTTCAACCGCCAATTTTTGTGCATCTTCGATAAGTGGTTCTTCTTCCTTAGTTGGTTTTGTTAATACATAATCGATAATATTTCTATTGTTTGGGTGGCCAATTCCAACTTTTACTCTGTTGAATTCTTCAGTGCCTAAGACATTAATAATAGATTTAATGCCATTATGTCCGCCGCTAGATCCTTTGATTTTTAATTTAATGTGCCCAATAGGGGTGTCCATATCGTCATAAACAACAATTAAATCTTTATTTGTTAGTTTGAAAAAATTCATTACTTGAATCAGACTTTCACCACTTAAATTCATATATGTATATGGCTTAAGAATGATTAGCTCTTCATCCATAAATTTTGTTTTGACATATATGCCTTTAAATCCGTCTCGGTCAAAAGTAACTCCTAATGAATCAGCAAGTCTATCTACCACATCAAACCCCATATTATGATGTGTATGTTCGTATTCTCTTCCTGGGTTTCCTAATCCAACAATAAGATGCACTTTTAATCCCTCCACAATTAATACAATTATAAATTCATTTTGTTGGAAAATAAATAAAAATAAATTAAAACCTCGCAAAACTAAACTTATTTTTAAGAAATTTCAAATCAAAAATTCTTTATAAAATAGCAACAATTGACTAATCAGTCAAAATTAAATAAGATATTAACGAGAGATTTTTATGCCTAAAACTATTTTTGATAACAAGGAATTAAGAGATAAAAGATTTGAAACAATCGTAAATACATCTTTAAAATTGTTTGCTATTTATGGTTATAAAAAAGTTACGATCGATATGATAACCAAAGAATGCAATTACAGTCACGGACTTTTTTACCATTACTTTTCTTCAAAAGCTAGCGTTTTAGAAGAAATCAAAAAACGTAGTAATAAGTTATTTGACTTGAAATTAAAAGAAATTGCTGAAAAAACATCTACTGGCCAAGATTTTTTAAGGGAAACTCTTTGTGTTATTTTAGATTTTATAAACAAAGGATCCATCGAAAATTATTATGTTCATTTACTTTTAGAAGATAAACTTGAAGATTTAAATTCTGGTAAGGTCACAGCTCATTTAACAAAAGAAATACATAACAAACTTATTGACGCAATTAAAGAAATAAAAGCACAATTACCAAATTATAAAATCAGTGTTTTAAAAACATATTATGTTTTTTTTATCTCTTCACTTGATGGTCTTTCCAAAGTCAAAATTAACTATCCTAAATTATTGAAAAAAGATATAGATGGGTATAGATTCTTTGATCAGGTTTTAGCTTTTTTACATGCTAAAAATTAGCAAAGCATATTAAAACCCTGCAAATCTCAACTATTTTTGTTTTCTTACATCAATTTCGGTTAAAGTTTTATAAATTTTTTCGAGGCTTGGATAAACCTTAATATATACTTTTTTATAAAGTTCTTCGTATTCTTTAGAAGCGTCTTTATTAGGCGTAAATACTTTGTTATATCTAATCATATTTTTCTTAACTTCTTCTAAATTTTTGAATATTCCTAGTGCTAAAAATTGAGCACAAGCACAACCTAAAGAAGAATTCTCACATGTTTCGCTCTTGTAAACTGGGAGGTTAAATAAATCTGATGTTATTTGACAAATAGCATCGCTTCTTGAACCTCCACCACTTATGGTTAAATATTTAATTTTAAGTCCGCTTCTTTTTTCAATGGTATCTAAACCTTCTTTAAGTGCAAAGCCTATACCCTCAATAATTGCTCTATAAAAATGGAATTTTGTATGTACATCAAAAAATCCAATAATAGCTCCTTTAGCAAGTGGTCTAGATAATCCCGGTCCCCAATATGGTTGTAAAATTAAGCCATTGCAACCTGGTGGAACATCCATTAACTTCTCATTAAGTAATTCTTCAGGTGCTATCTTTTCAATTTGCGCTTCAATGCTTTCATTTTGGCCGAATTGTTCAACGAACCAAGTGAGCATCCAATATCCTCTATAAATTTGAACTTCCCCACTATACCATCCAGGAAAGGCCGCAATATAAGAAGGTAAAAACTTTTCTGGCTCAAAATATTTTTGACTAATAGCAGCAATTGAAGAACTTGTTCCATAACTTATATGAGCACTATCTGAATCAATTTGTCCACTACCTAAAGCCTCACAAGATTTATCATTTCCAGTAGTAATATAGTCAAGTCCTTCAGGAAGTCCAGTTTCAAAATGACACTTTTTAGTAATTTTTCCAATTACGGCACCAACAGGTGAAATTTTTGGCATTAAAGCAGGATCAATATTAAAAATAGAACCTTTAAATGCGTTTTTTGAGTACCACTTTCCTTTTTTAAAATAGATTGGATAGTGACCTATCATGTTTGAAGCGCTGTCTGTCATGACTCCTAACATTTTAAAATTCAGGTAAACATTTAATGGCAAATAATATTTAATTTTAGACCAATTTTCCGGCTCGTTTTCTTGTAACCAAATAGCAGGGGTTCTTTTTCTGTTTAAAGCAACAGTTTCAGTCATTCCAACAATTTTAAAAGCAACCGTCTGTAATAAAGTTGTCTTCTTTCTCAATTCAGCTTGTCTTTGATCAAGCCAAATAATTGAAGGCCTAACGACATTAAAATCTTTATCTAAATACACAGCAGTATCTCTAAAACAAGTTGAAGAAATGCTGATACATTCTTTTAATAATTCAGGATTTTTCTCAGAAAGTCTTTTTGCGGCTTTACACATACATCCATAATAAAAATCAGGATTTTGTTCACAATACCCTGGCTTAGGAGAAAAATATGGTTTTAAATATCTTTCTTGTTCAAAAGCTAAAAACTTTCCTTTTTCATCAATTATTGAGACTCTAACACTTTGCGTGCCATAATCAATAGCTAATACTTTCTTAGTTTCCATAATTACAATTATAAAGATTCAAAATTTAAAACACACATAATTTTTCTGGAAAAATTACATTTTTACAAGAAAATTTTAAAAAAATCCTGGCATTTTAGTAAAAAACCCTGCAAAAAACAACTTTTTTTCTATATTTATTAAAAATTATCTAGGATTTTTTTACTTTTTCTAGGAAAAAATTAAAAATTTCCCATATTTTTTAATACTCGTTCAGTATATTAATACTGAATTATCATGATTAAACCTTAAAATAATATGTGATATAATCTATTCAGTTGTTAAAACAACTGCCAAAATTTGGAGGTTTATTTAAATGGCTAAAAAGTATGTTTACCTCTTTAAAGATGCTCATGGTTTAGGAAAAGAGCTTCTCGGAGGAAAAGGTGCAGGCTTAGCGGAGATGACCTATATTGGTATCCCAATTCCACAAGGCTTTACAATTTCAACAGAAGCATGCACTCTTTATTATCAAAGTGGTAAGAAATTACCAGACAGTTTAATTAAAGAAATCGATGACAGTATTCACGCAGTCGAAAAAGAATCTGGTAAATCATTCGGTGGTGTTGATGAATCAAAAACCCCACTCTTAGTTTCTGTTAGATCTGGTGCTAGAGTTTCTATGCCAGGTATGATGGACACAATCTTAAACTTAGGTTTAAACGATAAATCAGTTGAAACACTCGCACGTGTTAGCCAAAACGAAAGATTCGCATACGATTCATATCGTAGATTTATCTTAATGTTCACCAACATTGCAAAAGGTTGGCCAAGAACAGATATGGATAGAATGCTCGACAAAATTAAAGAAGATAATGGCTACAAACTCGATACAGAAGTCACAACTGAACAATTAAAAGACTTAGTTAAAGCATATAAAGCTTACTATAAAGAAAAATTCGGTGAAGATTTCCCATCAGATCCATATGTCCAATTACATGAAGCAGTTGAAGCTGTTTTCAGATCATGGGATAACCCAAGAGCTAACGTTTACAGACAAATGAACTCAATTCCATACGAATGGGGTACAGCTGTTAACGTTCAATCAATGGTTTTCGGTAACTTAAATGCTAACTCTGGTACAGGTGTTGCATTCTCAAGAGACCCATCAAGCGGTGAAAAGAAAATCTATGCTGAATACCTTCCACAAGCTCAAGGTGAAGACGTTGTTGCTGGTATTAGAACACCATTCCACATTGATTACTTAAAAGAACAAATGCCAGACGTCTATGCTCAATTTGAAAAGACAATCAAATCAATGGAAGCTCACTACAAAGATATGCAAGATATGGAATACACCGTTGAAAACGGCAAACTCTATTTCTTACAAACAAGAAACGGTAAGAGAACCGCTGCTGCTTCCTTAAAGATCGCTCTTGATTTATTAGACGAAGGCGTCATCACAGAAGATGAAGCAGTCTTAAGAGTTGAACCAAAATTACTTGATTCATTACTCCACCCAACATTCGATCCAGCTGCTTTAAAACTTGCTAAACCAATCGCAACAGGTAACCCAGCTTCTCCAGGCGCAGGTGTTGGTCACTTAAGTTTTGATGCTGAAGATGCAAAGAACAGAAGAGCAAATGGTGAAAAAGTTGTTCTCGTAAGAGCTGAAACATCACCAGAAGATATCGAAGGTATGGTTTCTGCTGAAGGTATCTTAACTATGAGAGGTGGTATGACATCTCACGCAGCTGTTGTTGCTCGTGGTATGGGTAAATGCTGTGTTACAGGTTGTTCCGCTGCTATAGTTGATGAAGAAGCAAAAACATTAACAATCAATGGTAAGATTTACCATGAAAACGATACAATCTCTATTGATGGTTCAACAGGTTCAGTTTATGAAGGTGCTATGAAGTTAATTCCTGCTGATACAAAAGCCGGTAACTTTGGTAGAATCATGAAACTTGCTGATAAATATAGAAGATTATCAATTAGAACAAACGCTGATACTCCAAAAGATGCATTACAAGCTGCTGAATTTGGTGCAGAAGGTATTGGTCTTTGTAGAACAGAACATATGTTCTTCTCCGGAGATAGAATTTTCCACATGAGAAGAATGATTCTCGCTGATACAGTTGAAGAAAGAGAACAAGCATTAGGCGAACTTCTCCCATATCAAAGAGAAGACTTCTATGGATTATTCATGTCAATGAAGGATCTCAAACACATCAACGTTAACGTTAGATTACTCGATCCACCACTACATGAATTCTTACCACAAGAAGAAGACAAGATTAAAGAACTTGCTGATTCTTTACATAAGACAGTTGCTCAAATTAAAGAAAGAATTAGCTACCTCCACGAATTCAACCCAATGATGGGTCACAGAGGTTGTAGACTTGATGTTACTTACCCAGAAATCGGTAGAATGCAAGCTAGAGCTATTATCGAAGCCGCTATCAAAGCAAGCAAAGATACAGGTAAAGATATCGAACCAGAAATCATGATTCCATTAACACTTGATCTCAAAGAATTCAAGTTTGTTAAGAAGATCATCGTTGATGAAGTAGAAAAAGTCTTAGCTGAAAACAACGTCAAGATGAAATACCATGTTGGTACAATGATTGAAATCCCAAGAGCTGCTTTACTCTCTGGTGAAATCGCATCCGAAGCAGAATTCTATTCATTCGGTACAAACGATTTAACACAAATGACATTTGGCTTCTCTAGAGATGATGCTTCAAAATTCTTAGGTTCATACTATGACAACAAGATTCTTGAAGAAGATCCATTCCAACACGTTGACCAAAAGGGTGTCGGCAAATTAATTAAGATGGCAGTTGCTGATGGTAAAGCTACAAGACCAGAATTACTTTGTGGTGTTTGTGGTGAACACGGCGGTGATCCAGAATCAATTCAATTCTTCAATAGAGTTGGTTTAGATTATGTCTCCTGCTCACCATTCAGAGTCCCAATCGCAAGACTTGCTGCAGCTCAAGCAGAAATTACTCTTCAAAGAGAACTCAAAGCTGCTAAAAAATCTAAATAATTAAATTTAAATTTTTAAAAGAAGGAGCGTTCAATGTTCCTTCTTTTTTTATGGCACAAAAAAAGAAGGAAAGTGATTTTTCCTTCAATTTATTTGAGTTTTGCAGGGTTTTTGTTTAATTAAAGACTTTTTGGTGAGAAATATAAATCGTTATTTTCAGTGATATGACCAACATTTTTGTTGTTTAAATATATGTCGCCAGAATCATCAAGATAGCCAGCTTTATAGTTTTCGATAAAGATTTCGCCTTCAGCAGTTAAAGTGGCAAATCTTCTTCCAGATATATAGATTACGCCTTGTCTATTTACATATCCAACAAGCTCATTTCCAATATAAACATTTTTATTATAACAATCTAAAAATAACATAATTTATTTCCTCAAAAATTTAGTTGCGCATACTTGATAGTGCTCGAGCGTATATTTCTTTTCACATCTTTTCCAAAGTTTTTTATCGTTTGTTAAGGCAAAAACACAACTTCCAGATCCGCTCATTCTAACACACTCAAATCCATCGTCCTTTAAATTTTCAATAATGTTCGAAATTTCTGGTAATAATTCAATTGCAGGATTTTCTAATGAATTAAATACGTTTTTGCCTAAACCTTCTAGATCATCTTTTAAATATAAATCTTTAATTAGATTTATGTCTCCGTGAACTACATCGTTACATTTATCCGCTGTCTCAAAAACATCTTTTGTAGATAATCCATCAAATGGTTTAACAAGCAAAACATAAAACGGTAATGTATGGTCGATAAATTCTAATACATCGCCCTTTCTTTTTAACAAGGTTGGCTTATTAAAAACCGCCCATGGTACATCGCTTCCAATAGAGATGCCGATGTCAATTAAATCTTCTTTTGTAGCTTCTATTTTAAGTATTTTTAAAATTGCTCTTAATGCAGCTCCTGCATCAGCGCTTCCTCCACCAAGCCCTGCTTGTAAGAAAATATTTTTATGAATATTAATGAAAAAATGCTCAGTAAAACCCCGTTTTTCTCTTGCAGCGTTAATAATGCGGTGGACGAGATTATATTTTGTAATTTTTAAAGAATAGTCATCACAAGTTACAAAATCATCTTTAGCATGTGATGGAAGTTTTTGAACTTCGAGTGAGTCATGCATTTCAAGAGGCAACATAATTGTTTCTAAATTATGATATCCGTCTTCTCTTAAATTTTTAATATCGAGCGATAAATTTATTTTCGCGTTTGCTTTTTCTATCATATACAAAAATTATATTAGTTTTCTTTTTATATTCAATCAGAGAATTCGCTCTTTAGTTGATTAGCTAAAGTTACGTAATCATCGACACTTAATTCCTCTGCTCTTGTTTTTTCATTAAGGTTAATTTTCTTTAAAATCTTAAGTAATTTTTCTTTATCTTTATAAGTTGATGATAAATTATTAAAAATAGTTTTTCTTCGGTTTTGAAAGCAAATTTTGGCTATTTTGTACAAAAACCCTGCAAAACTCACGCTTTTTTCTTGTTTTTTTATCAAAGAAAACACTACTGAGTCAACATTTGGTGCAGGAAAAAAATTATTTCTGCCAACTTGAATCTCTGTTTTTATTTCAAACAAATAGTCCAACAAAAGATTCAAGGAGTTATAATCTTTTCCGTTTTTAGCCACTATTCTTTTAAGACATTCTTTTTGGACCATGAAAACGCCTTTTTCAATGTTCACATAATCAAGAGCTATTTTTAAGATAATATCACTCGTAATATAATAAGGCAGATTTCCAATAATTTTATTAAATGAGTAGTCTTTTTCTTTTAAAATATTGTTCTTTGTTATTTCAATATTTTTGTCTCCATAACTTTTAGTTAAAAACTCAACAAATTTTTGATCATATTCCACTACTTTATATCTTTTATAATTTTTAGTTAAAATTGCAGAAGTTAAAGCTCCTAATCCAGGTCCAATTTCTAGGACTTCGTCGTTAGAAGAAATCTCTAATTTATCAACAATTTCGTTAGCTATATTTTTGTTAATCAAAAAGTTTTGCCCTAATTCTTTTTTGGCGTGTGAATTTACTAATTTAAAATAATCTATAATTTCTGATTTACTTAACATTTTTCAATACCGTTTCTATTTCTTCTTTTTTTATATTTAACATATTTAATTTCTTTAATAAAGATTTGGCATTATTGAAACCTAAATGAAAATTTTCTGAAACAATTTTTCTTAGTGAGCTAGAATTATTTTTTCCGATCAACCCTAGTGAGTATAAATCTTGGATTGTAACGCTATGTTCTATTTTGTTTTCTGAAAATTTGATTTTATTTTTCAGAGCTCTTAAAACTTCATCTTTAGTTGATTCAGCAACTCCAACTTTATGCTTTTTGATTGAAAATTCTTTTCTAACATAAGCGTTTTCTAGCCCTGATATATTTCCATTCAGATAGTTTCTAATTTTTGTTCCTGGAAAATCCGGATCTGTCAAAACAATGACACCTCCTTTTTTCTTATATTCTTTAATAAAATCTAAATCCTTTTCAGAAACAGCAGATCCGTTGACACTATAAAAATCTGCAGTTATAAATTTTGACAAAAAGTCTACATCGGTTTTACCCTCAACGACTATTAAATATTTTTTATTCATGATTTTTCACGTGAAACAATTCGCAAGAATTGTGAAAACTTATTTTTTGAAGACTTTCAAAATCCAAATTTAGTAGATCACTAGCATATTTTACCGTATGAAAAATGTATCTAGGTTCATTGATTTTTCCTCTAAAAGGTACAGGAGCCAAATATGGAGCGTCGGTTTCAAAAACAACTCTTTCAAGAGGTATATTAGCGATGACTTCTTTGGTGGCGACTGCGTTTTTAAATGTTAGAACTCCGCCAAAAGCAATATAGTATCCTAGCTTAACAAATTCTTTAGCCATTTCTTTGCTTCCAGAGAAACAGTGCATAACACCCGCATTTTCAACTTTATTAGCTTTCAAGATATCGAAAGTGTCTTGTACAGCGTCTCTACAATGGATAGAGACTGGTAAGTGGTACATATTAGCTAATTCGATTTGCTCTTTGAACATTATTTTTTGTTTTTCTTTAATTTCTGGTTCTTTTTCCCGGTAGTAGTCCAAGCCAATTTCGCCGATTGCTTTAATTTTTCTGGAAATTTTCAGTAAATCTTCTAGCTCAGCAATAGCAGGGTTGATTTCATCCTTGGTTCTATATTGCTTATGCTCAGTTGGAATGACTCCGATTGCACAATAAACATTTTCGTATTTTTCAGCAATTTCGATTGCTTTTTTAGAACTTTCTAAATCCCAACCGATACACATAAAATGAGTTACTCCCATTTCAAAGGCCTCTTTTAAATATTGATCAAGATTTGAAAGAATTTTCTTATCGTTAAGGTGAATATGGGTATCAAAAATCATATTATTTTCCAACACAAAATCTTGAGAAGATTTCTTTCGCGATATCAAAATCATTATCTTCACCAAGAAGCGAAAGAATTGCAAGATATACTTCGCGAATTTCACTATTAATAATGTCAATTGGAATGTTTGTGAGAGTGTCTCTTAAAATATCTTCTAGTTTCTTTTTAACACTTTCTAAAATTCCAATTTCTCTAGTATTAGCAATAGAAGGGTTGTTGTAGTTTTCTTCACTTAAACCAAGTCTTTTTATAATCTCGTTTTTTAGTGGATCAACGCTTTTATTTAAAGCACTAACATACAGTTTTTCGTTGTCTTTTTCTTTAGCTAAATCTTCTTTGTTGTAAACGTAAATTGTATTTTTATTTTTAACTAATTTTAAAATTTCTTGGTCTTCTTCGTCAAAATTACTGGTATCAAAAACACAAATTACAAGATCGCTTTTATCAAGTTTTTCTAAGCTTTTCTCAATACCAATCATTTCAACTTTATCATTTGATTCTCTAATTCCTGCAGTATCAAAAAAATTGACAACAACTCCATTTAAATTAGCTTTACCTTCAACAACATCGCGCGTAGTGCCTTTTACATCAGTAACAATGGCTTTATTTTCATTAAGTAAAGCATTTAAAATAGATGATTTTCCAACGTTTGGTTTACCAACAATTGCGACATTTATACCATCTTTAATAATGTTTCCTTTAATTCCATCTTTTATTAATTTATCGATATATTGAATATTTTCCTTGCAAATCTCAACTATTTTTTCGTTATTTGCTTCTTCAATATCTTGATATTCTGGATAATCAATATTTACTTCGATTAAAGATAAAATATCTCCAATGCTCTTTTTGATTGGTTCGATTAACTTTGTGGTTTCACCGCTCAGAGCCATCAAACAAAGCTTTTTACTTTCCTCGGTTTCAGCATTAATTAAATCCTTTATAGACTCAGCTTGCATCAAATTAAGCTTTCCGTGCATATAAGCTCTAGCAGAATATTCACCATTTGTAGCAAGTCTAGCGCCATTTTTTAAAGCGGTTTTTATTATCTTATTAAAGATTAAAGGGGAGCCGTGCGAAATAATTTCTACGCTATCTTCACCAGTAAAAGATCTTGGGTTTTTATAAGCAAGAAGTACAACTTCATCAATAATATCTTCTCCGTCTTTAATATATCCATGATAAATTTTATTAGTTTCGGTTTTTTCAATGTTTTTTGTAAACATTTTAGAAACAACAAAAAAGCAATCATCCCCACTCAAACGGACGATTGCCAAAGCGCTTTTTAATGGTGGAGTAGCTAATGCAACAATAGTTTCAAACACTAACTATTCTTCCTTGTTTTCTTCATGAGAAGTAGTGGTTTCGCTTACACTTACTTCTTTTCCAGAAGGAACATATTTAATGACAACAGCTCTATTTTTACCATCTCCTACAGATTCAGTTTTAATATTTTTCCAACTTGTAAGAGCGTTGTGAACTTTCTTTCTTTCGTCTGGTGTCATTGGTTCAAGTTTTGCGTCAACGTGAGTTGATAAAACTTCTTTAGCGACTTTTTTAGCTTCGTGAATGACTCTGCTATATTTCTTGTCTTTATAATTTCCAATATCAAGTAAAATTCTGAATTTTCTCTTAAATCTTTGAGAAACAGCAAGTTTAACTAATTCGTTTAATGCTTCAAGACTTCTGCCATTATTTCCAATTAAGATTGAATTGTGGTTAGTCTCAATTAAAACTTTAATTAAATTTTCTCTATAGAAAGTTTTTAGACTAGCATCTAATCCTAATTCGTGACATATATCTTTTATATATTCTTCAATAAATAAAATCACATCGCTTGTTTCTTCGACAGAAATAGTAGCTTTTTTGGAGAAAAGTCCTTTCTTTTCTTCGACTACTTTATAAATTAATTCTTCTTCTGTAAGATTTAATTCATCACAAGCTTGTTTAATACATTCTTGAACTGTTTTTCCGCTATATAATTTCATTTTTTATATGCTCCCTTCACTTGATTTTTTCTTTGAGAAAAGATTTTTCATTTTATCTTTAAAACTTGTTTTTGTCGTATCAATATAGTTTCCTTTATCTCTCTTATTTTGACGAGCAACGAAGATAAAGTGGAGTAAAACTGATTGAATAATAGAGATAATAGCACCTGCAAACCAGTAAACACCCATAGCACTTGGAAGTGTGAAGCCCATGATAACAATAAAGATAGTCATGACCCATTGAGTAATTTTAAGTGTTCTATTTTGTTGATTTAAAGCTGAACTATTACCAAGTTTAGTAACGTTTTTCATTCTCTTTTTGTTGAGCCGTTGAGGTAAAAGCATTGAGACGATTTGAGCGGCACTCATTAAAATAATAAGAACAAGTGCAGTCCACCAACCTGGATTGTTTGGCCAATTTGTAAAGTTAGACAAAACGTTCCAAATTGTATCTGAAAGTCTTAAACCTAAAACAGCATCTCTACTTAATGAAGCGCTGCCTTGTAAAGCGTTCCAAACACAAATAAAGACTGGGAATTGAACAATAATGACAAGAAGTGATGAGAATGGGTGAACTTTATATTTCTTATAAAGTGCCATTTGAGCTTGAGCCATTTTTTGTTTTTCGTAGTTATTTGTATTAGCATTTGGATATTTTTGTTGAAGTTTTGCAAGTTCTGGTTGTAAAAATGACATTTTTTGTTGCGATAATGTTGCTGGCATTGTTACTAACATGAACAAGACTCTAATAATAAATGTTGCAAGTAAAACAGCACAAATTTGTCCATATCCGTTCATGCCAAAAATGTGAGCAAAATTCTCAACCATTGTGCCGATTGGGTAAACAAGTAATCCTTCTAAGAAGCCGTGTTCTGAAAAAGCTCTTCCCCAACCTTCATAGAAATCTTCACCTTTTCCTTCGATTAAAACTGTATCATTGAGTGGATCGTTTGATGTATGTCCATAATATCCATCATCTACAGTGATACATGTTCTTAAATTTGCGATTTGGTTATTTAAATTCGTTTGCATGAGATTTAAGAAATTAACACTTAAACCTTCATCAAAACTAAATTCATTTTCATTAATAATTTCATTGTTCCAAGCTTTTAAAGTAGCAAAGTGATCGTTTGGATTTTCATCGTTATGGTATTTAACAAAACCAGTGCGAGCAAGAAGTGCGTTATTTCTACCAATGTTGTTTTCGCCACCTTCAAGCATTTCGTTTAAAAGTGCTTCATTACTGGTATCGTTTTTATATTCAGCGAGTTGTTCGCTAGTATATCCATAAATTTGTTCGTAAGTTAAAGTTTCAACACTTAAATTTTGAAGACTTGAAACACCAGTATTTGGAGCTTCTGCAACCATCATTTCAAGTGTTTTTTGATCTAAAGCTTCCCAATAACGGCTCGTTGGCACGATCATTCCATAACTTGAAGCAGTACTAATAAGATTTTTTGTAAAATCATTTAAACCAAATGTATAACTTGTATAGGTATTTCCGTCGGCACCTTCTGCAGTTGAAATTCCACGCATTGATATGGTGACATTTTTAAGCGCCCAAACATTGTCATTTACTTTATAGAAAAATAAATCGGTGTTTTTTGTGCCATCTTCCTTAACGTAAACACTGTCATCATTTAAATCACTAGCGTTATTTTGGAGACGAAGCTCATTAACGCTAATTTTTGTCGTGTCAACATTAGCTTGTGCCTTAAAAGTATCTAAAATAAAGTTTTCGCCTTGTTCTACACTATCAAAATAAGTGGTGTTAACACCATTGTAACCATACATGTAGTTTGAAGTATCTAAATTTGAACAAAATGAATTACAGCTTGTTAAAAGTAGAACTGCCCCAAGAACAGTTGCCCCTCCAAGAACCTTTTTAATGCTTTTTTTATTCATTGATTACTCCTTAATAGAAGTGATTTGTAGAATCAATTCTTTGAGAAGATTTTCGTTTTTCGAAAATTCTTCAGTTTTATATTTTTTCGAGATAACAATAATGATATCTAATCCGCAATTTTTATAATCAAGATATTTATCAACAATTGATCTGACTTGTCGTTTGATTTTAACTCTTTTTACAGCGATTCCGTTCTTTTTTGTTACAAGTATTCCGACTCTAGAGTATCCGAATTCGTTTTTACGATAATATAATGTAAAGATTTCGTTTCGTTTAAATTTTCTGAGGTCGAGTATTTCCTTAAATTCTCGATATTTTTTTACGCGGTTAAGTTCTTTCATTAATTAGTGCTTTGTATTAACAACTAAGACTTTTCTGCCTTTCTTTCTTCTTAAAGCTAAAACTTTTCTTCCATGACCTGTAGCCATTCTAGCTCTGAAACCATGTACTCTTGCTTTGTGCAATTTGCTTGGTTGATAAGTTCTTTTCATATTACATTCCTCCTAAAATATGCAAAAGAAATTATATATGTATAAATACATATAAGTCAACAAATTGTGCTTTTTTGACACTTTAGCCACACAAGCGATTTTTTAAACTTTTTATGTTTTGCACAGCGATGTTGAAAAAGAATATTTTTAATGTGGAAAGCAAAAATTTTAATGATAAATAAGGAAAAATATGAGTGTGGAAAAATAATTTTAATGTGTATAAGTTTTAACACAATCCACATTTTCCACATTGATAAAAGTTTTCCACATATTTTTCCACATTAAAATTGTGTATAAATATTTTTATTATGTGCCTATCGAATTTTTTTGAATTTATAATGTGGAAAACTCTCTTTTTGGTATTTTACACCCTTAATTTTTATATTCGTTTAATATACAATATTAAAGCGTTATGAATACTACTACAGTCAGTCAAAACAAAGAACTTTGGAACAACATATTGGCGTTGGTATCGAAAGAAAATGAAAAAACGATATACGACGCTTTTTTTCGCAACACCTCTATTTATAAGGTTGACGGAAGTAAAATTTTCATTCTTTGTGAATCAAAATTAGCTAAAGAAATTTTGCGTGATCGCTTCGCGAATTACCTTTCTCAAAAGATTAATCAAGCGACTTCTTCAAATTACACACCTATCTTTGTCACACAAGATGATTTAAAAGATAAGCAGAAGTTCGTTGATTCTTCCACAGAAGAACCATCGTATTTTAAAAACTCTATTATCGATCCAAATTATACTTTTGATAATTTCGTGGTCGGACCATCCAATTCCGAAGCACAAAAAGCGGCACTTTATACTGCGACCGCACCAGGTGGAATCTATCAAACTCTCTTTATTTATGGAGGAAGTGGATTAGGTAAAACTCACCTTTTAAGTGCAATTGGAAATTACATTAAAAACACAACTCCAGAAAAGAAAGTTTTGTATTTTTCTAGCCAAGATTTTTTAAACGAATATCTTGATTTCGTGAGTGGTGATACTCGTCGCGAGCAGCTTTATAAATTCTTAAAAAGTTTTGATATTTTATTGATTGATGATATTCAAATGTTAAAAGATAAAAAGAAGACTCAAGAATTTTTCTTTAACATTTACGAGGATTTTCGTCAAAATCACAAGCAAATTTGCTTCACGAGCGATCGCTTGCCTGGCGAACTCGAAGGAATCGATCAAAGAATTTTAACAAGATTTACAAGCGGTTTAAGCGTCTCGATCACCAAACCAGACACCGATACTTGTGTCCAAATTTTAAAGACTAAAATTGTTGCTTCAGGAAGTGATTTATCAACTTATGATGAAGACGTTTTGTTTTTTATGGCTGATAAATTTAAAGACTCAGTTAGAAGTTTAGAAGGTGCTTTAATCAGACTTAATTTTTACGCCTCAATCAATAAAGCCGAACACATCGATTTGAAACTTTGCATGGAAGCTCTTCAGTCGATGGTTGATGTGAGCGATGCGAAAAGCAAAGTCACAGAGCAAAAAATTCTTAACGCAGTTAGTTCTTATTATTCATTAAGCATAAGTCAAATTACTGGAAAAATTAAATCTGGAAATATAGTAAACGCAAGACACGTCGCAATTTATTTATTTAGAGATTTATTAAATCTTCCTTTAAAGAAAATTGGTGCTGTATTTAGCGGAAGAGACCACACCACAATCATGCACTCTGTTGAAAAAATAGACAAAATGTTGAAAACTGATGTGCAAACTCAAACCGCTATTAAAGAGTTAAAAAAGCGCATTTCATCGTAATTATTTGATTTAGTGAATTCTTAAAACAGAGATTTCCACACAATCCACAGAGCTTATTATTATAAATATAAAAAGAGGTAATATTATTTATGAAATTTACAATTAAAAGAAACGAATTTTTAAGAGCAGTTACACAAACAAGTAAATTTATTCCTACAACTTCACCTAATCCAATTCTTTTAGATTTAGCTCTTGTTGTTAATGAAGAAGGTTTAGTTTTATATGGTGGAAACGGAGAAGTTTTTTCTGAAGCTTTCATTCCTTTTGTTTTAAATGACAAAGAAATCATTCGTGATTATAAAGAAGGTTCAATTTTAATTAACGCAAAAATTTTGAACGAAATTGTTAAAACAGTAGATGGAGATGAAATAACATTAGAAATAGTTGAAGATGGTTTAGCTAAACTTGAAAACGATAACAACACAAAATATTCTTTAACTGTTACAAGATTTGAAGAATATCCAGATTGTAATTTCGAAGAAAGTGGCACAAAAATTGTAATTGATGCTAAAAAATTCCAAGAAGCAGTCAATCAAGTCTCATTTGCAGCATCTCAAAAAAATACTAGAGTTCAATTAAAAGCTGTAAATTTTGAAAATAATGGTACAAATTTAGTTTTTACCGCAACAGATGGATCAAGACTCGCTAAAAAAGAATTGCCAAGTGATTGTCAAAATCTTTTCTCCATTAATATTGATGCTAAAACGCTCTCAGAGGCCGCTAGAACGCTCGAAAATGAAAAAGAGATTGAAATATATGTTAGTGATAAAAAAATCTTATTTAAGTATGCTAATTCAAAAATAATCACAAATTTAATCGGTGGTGATTATCCAAATGTCAAAAATATCATTCCAAAGACTTATTATTACTACCTTGAAGTTAATGCGAATGACTTTTTAAGCGCTATTAATAGTGTTGCTATGCTTACCCTTGATAGAGAAAACATTGTTAAAGTCACAATGGTTGAAGGAAATGTTGTTGTTTCTTCAAAATCTCAGCTTTCTGGTAGTGGTGAAAAAATCTTAAGTTTGTTTAGATACACAGGTGAAAGATTAGAAATCAGTTTTAACTATCACTATGTTGTTGATGCGATTAAGGCGCTTGGCAGTCAAGATGTTTTAATTTCGTTCGTTGGCGAAATGAAACCATTCACAATCACTGATAAAAACGATACAAGTAACGTTCATTTAATAACCCCTGTAAGAACTTATTAGAAGAACAAAATTTAAAGACTCGACTACCTATACAAGGGCAGTCGTTTTTTCTTTAAAATAAACTTCCTTTAATATATAATATTAAAGGAGTTTTATATGGCAAAAGTTGTGAAGATCAAAATAACGAGTGAATATATTACACTTGGTCAATTTCTTAAATTCGCTGATGTAATTTCTTTTGGAGGCGAAGCAAAGGAGTATATTTTAGAACACAATATTTTTGTTAATGGCGACATCTGTAAGATGAGGGGCAAAAAACTTTATCCTGGCACAGAAGTTGTTATTGATGACTCCTTGTTCTTTGAAATAGATAAATGATTGTAAAAAAACTTGAATTACAAAATTTTCGAAATTATGACTCTTTAGTAGCTGATTTTGAAAGCGGAATAAATTATATCTATGGAGAGAATGCAAGTGGCAAAACAAACATTCTTGAAGCGATATATTTTTTATCTTTAACTAGGTCTTTTAGAACAAGCGATATTTGCGATTTAATTGAAAAAGACAAAGGTTTTGCAAGGATTTTCGCAGAAATTGTTGATAAAGACAGCACAAAAAAGCTAGAAATTTTATTCAATAAAACAGGTAAAAAAATTCTTGTTAATGGTAAGAAAATTTCGAAAATCAGCGAAATCAATAAACTCATAAATGTGGTAAGTTTTATTCCGAAGGACACAAATCTTTTAAAAGAGCCACCTAAAGAAAGAAGAAGATTTTTAAATATTTATATTTCAAAACTTTCAGATAAATATTTAAAAATATTGTCTCTTTACGAAAAAATTCTAAAAGAAAGGAATGACGCATTTAAAGCTTACAAGATAAATTACACATTAATTGATATTTTGACGAATCAATTAATTGAGTTAAATAAGGAAATTTATCTTTATCGAAAGAAATTTATTGAGGAAATTAATAAAAAAATCCCGGAAATTTTTCAAAAAATTACGAAAAAAGTTAAAAAACTATATATTTTTTACGAAAGTTTCATAAAAAATGAAAAAATTACGGAATTTTTAAAAAAAGAATTCGAAAAAGTTAGAGAAGAAGAATTTATCAAAAAGCAAACTTTAATTGGAGTCCATAAAGACGATTTTAAGATTTTTATAGATGATAAAGATGTAAGTCTTTATGGATCACAAGGCGAAAATCGAATGAGTGTAATAAGTTTAATTTTATCAATCTATTATCTAACAAAAGAAAATAAACCAGTGATAGTTTTAGATGATGTAATTAGTGAACTTGATAACTATCACGAAGAAAATTTGATTAATTTTCTAGAAATATTTGACCAAGTTTTCATAACAAACACTGCAAAAAGCCAATATTTTACAAAAAAATATTACCACTTAATAGATAGAGAGCTTAAGGAGGAAGAATGATGGAAGAAGAGAAAAAAGAAGTAAAAGTCGAAGAAACAGAAGAAGAAACGATTAATGAAAAAATCGATGTAAATGAAGGTTTCGACGACCAAGAAGAAGGAATTGATGCCAAAATTTCTGACGAAATTATTGACATTAATGACGAGAGAGCGCTGGAAAAAGGCGATGAAAAATACGATAGTAACGCGATCCAAGTTTTAGAAGGTCTTGAAGCGGTTAGAAAAAGACCTGGTATGTATATCGGGTCCACTTCATCGACAGGTCTCCATCATTTAGTTTGGGAAATCGTTGACAATGGTATTGATGAAGCTTTAGCTGGATATTGTGACACAATTTGTGTTGATGTTAATCCGGATAACACCATCACTGTTACTGATAACGGAAGAGGTATTCCAGTCGATGTCGTTGGAAAAACTAAATTAAGTGGTGTTGAAACTGTTTATACGGTTTTACACGCTGGTGGTAAATTCGGTCAAGGAAGTGTTTATAAAGTTTCTGGTGGTTTACATGGCGTTGGCGCATCCGTTGTTAACGCTCTTTCTTCATGGCTTGAAGTTACTGTTCATAAAGATGGTGGAGTTTATTTCATTCGCTTTGAAAACGGTGGCCATTCAGTTGAACCTCTTAAAAGAATAGGTGATTGTTCGTTTGAAGAACACGGCACAAAAGTTACTTTTAAGCCTGACCCTACAATTTTTAAAGAAACAACAGTTTATTCTTACGAAACAATTAAAAATAGATTAAGACAAATGGCTTTCTTAAATAAAGGAGTCACAATTAAACTCCGTGATTTAAGAATGGACCCAATTTTAGAAGACAAATTCCATTTTGAAGGCGGAATTAAGGAATACGTTACTTATGTAAATAGAAATTCTGATTCATTATTCCCTAATGTTTTTTATTCTGAAGGCGCTCAAATTTTCGATGACAACGGAAATAAAGAAACAATTTATGTTGAAATCGCTCTTCAATATACGAGAGGATACACACATAATGTTTATTCTTTCTGTAACAATGTTTCAACCGGAAATGGTGGTATGCACGTCGACGGCTTTAACCTTGCGCTTGTTAGAGTCATCAACAACTACGCAAGAGACAATAAAGTTTTGAAAGATAGCGATAAAGAAAGAATCACTCTTGAAGATTGTCTTGAAGGTTTAACTGCAATTATTTCTGTTAAACACCCAAACCCTCAATATGAAGGTCAAACAAAAGGAAAACTTGGAAACCTTGAAGTTAAAAAGATTGTAAATACTGTTTTCGGTGATCAATTCCAAAGATATTTACTCGAAAATAAAGACATCGCAATGGCGATTACCAAAAAAGTAAAGAGTGCCTATGATGGAAGACTTGCTGCTCGTGCTGCAAAAGAAAACATGAGAAGAAAAGACGTTTTAGAGCCTACAACACTTCCTGGAAAACTCGCTGATTGTAGTTCAAATAATCCAGAAGAATGTGAATTATTCATTGTTGAAGGTAATTCCGCAGGTGGAAGCGCAAAGCAAGGAAGAGACCCAAAAACTCAAGCTATCATGCCTTTAAGAGGTAAAATTCTTAATGTACAAAAGGCACAAGCACATCGTATTTTTGAAAATGCTGAAATCGGAAATATGATTAGTGCAATTGGTGCTGGCTATGGCGAAGAATTCGATATTACAAAAATTAGATATCATAAAATTGTTATTATGACTGATGCCGATGTCGATGGTTCTCACATCAGAATCTTGCTTTTAACTTTCTTCCATAGATTTATGAAACCTTTAATCGAACATGGTTGTGTTTATATTGCTCAACCTCCTCTATATAAAGTTGAATATAAAGGAAAAGCTTATTACGCATATAACGACGAACAATTAAATGTTATTAGAAAAGAATTAGATTTAAAACCTGGCTATCCATACCAAAGATACAAAGGTCTTGGTGAAATGGATCCATCCCAACTTGAAGAAACTACAATGGATCCAAAAGTTAGAAAAATGTTACGTGTAACTGTTGATGATGCAGTTGCAGCAGATCAAGTATTTAACGATTTGATGGGTGAAGATGTTGAACCACGTTCAACCTTCATTGAACAAAACGCTAAGTTCGTTAAGAATCTGGATATTTAATAAAATATGAGGTATTTGCATGGAAAATGATGAAAAGAAAGTAGAAAATTTAAACGAAGAAACTACTGAAGAAGAACAATTAAAAGAAGAAAATGCCGGACTTGAGGCTGGTATTGTACCATCTTTATCAAATACTGAAATCGTCACGCAAGTTCAAGATTCATTCCTTGATTATGCGATGAGCGTTATTGTTTCTCGTGCCCTTCCAGATGTCAGAGATGGTTTAAAACCAGTTCATAGAAGAGTTATTTTTGGCATGATTGATGCTGGATACACTCCAGATAAACCATTTGTTAAGTCAGCAAAAATTGTTGGTGATGTTATGGGTAAATATCACCCACACGGCGACTCTGCAATTTATCAAACTCTCGTTAGATTAGCTCAACCTTTCTCGATGAGATACACACTCGTTAGTGGACATGGTAATTTTGGCTCAATGGACGGCGATGAAGCTGCTGCTTCTCGTTACACTGAAGCTAGAATGTCAAAAATCTCTCTTGAAATGGTCAGAGATATAAATTATGAAACAGTAGATTTTGTGCCTAACTATGATGGTAGTTTAGAAGAACCTAGCGTATTACCAGCACGTTTCCCTAATTTGTTGGTTAATGGTAGTGATGGTATCGCTGTTGGTATGGCTACCAAGATGCCACCACACAACTTAACCGAAGTTTGTGATGGAATTAAATTTGTTGCTGAAAATCCAGATTGTTCAATTGAAGATTTAATGAAAATTATTAAAGCACCAGATTTTCCAACAGGCGGCATTATTTATGGACTTGGCGGAGTGAGAGATGCTTATCTTACTGGTAGAGGTACATTTAGATTAAGAGCAAAAACTGAGATTCAAGAACTTGCAAACGGAAAATCAAAAATTATTATCACTGAAATTCCATATCAAGTTAATAAATCAACTTTAGTTGCAAAAATTGGCGAACTTGCTCGTGAAAAAGTAGTTGATGGCATTACCTCAGTAAAAGATTTTTCAAAAACTGATGTAAAAATCGAAATTGAAACAAGAAGAGATGTTGTTCCACAAGTTATTCTTAATCAATTATTCAAAAATACACAACTTGAAGTTAGTTATGGTGTAATTAATCTTTGCATTGTAAACGGCGTCCCTAGAGTATTAGGTCTAAAAGATTTAATTAACCAATATATCGATTTCCAAATTGAAATTGTTGAAAAGAGAACTAAATTCTTAAAAGCTAAGGACGAAGCAAGACAACATATCATTGAAGCTTTAATTAAAGTTCACGATCTTTTAGATATTAGACAACCTGGCGGAAAAGAAAGCAGAGACGAATTTATTGATCTCGCAACTTCCTCTCCAAACCAAGCAGTCTTAACTGAAAGACTTATGGAAAGATATGGATTTACTGAAGTTCAAGCAAAAGCGGTTGTTGCGATGACAATTGGTCGTTTAACTGGTCTTGAAACACAAAAACTTCACGATGAATTCGATACTCTTGCTAAAAATATCGAAAGATACGTTTATATTTTGGAATCAAGAGAACATATGCTTGAAGTCGCACTTCAAGAACTCGAAGAAATTAAAAAGAGATATGGCGACGATAGAAGAACCGCTGTTTCTACCGAAATTTCTTCAATTGATGATGAAGATTTAATTCCTGAAGAAGACATTGTTATTACTTTAACTAATAAAGGATATATCAAGAGAATGTCTACTTCTGAATTTAAACTTCAAAATAGAGGTGGGACTGGCGTTAAAGGAATGAGTGTTTATAACGACGATGAAGTTATGATTCTTCTTTCGTCAAAAACTCATACAGATATCTTATTCTTCTCAAATTTAGGCCGTGTTTATCGTAAAAGAGGGCACGAAATTCCAGAATTTGGCCGAACAGGAAAAGGCTTACCAGTTATTAATTTATTAAACCTTGATAAAGATGAAAGAATTGTTGCTTTAATTAGCGCTGATGAATACGAAAACCATTACTTATTCTTCACAACCGAAAAAGGCGTTGTCAAAAGAACAAGTTTAGAAGAATTCAAGAGAATTAATTGTAATGGTAAAAACGCAATTTCCTTCAAGGAAGGTGACAATTTATTAGATGTTAGAGTAACAAACGGCAAAGCTAGAATTCTTCTTGCAAGTAGCGATGGAAAACTCTGTATGTTTGATGAAGAAGATGTCAGAGCTATGGGAAGAAACGCTGCTGGTGTTAGAGGTATGAAGCTAAGAGATGAAGATAAAATTATTGGCTTATCTACTAACCAAACAGGACATTTAGTTTTCGCTTTAAGTGAAAATGGTCTTGGTAAATTATCCGATATTGAAGATTATAGATTAACTAATAGAGGAGCAGGTGGCGTTATCACAATCAAGATAACTGAAAAAACCGGAAAACTCGTTGGTATGAAAGTCATCAATGGCGACGAAGATTACTTAGTTATGACAAATAACGGTCAAGTAATTAGATCTCCAATTTCTCAGGTTAGATTATGTGGTAGAAATTCATCTGGCGTTAAAATCATCAACTTAAAAGAAAGTGAAAAAGTTTCAAGTTTCACGATTTTACCTCACGAAGAAAATGTTGAAACGAACGAAAATAACAAACAAGAAACACCACAAAAACCTACTGAAAATTAACTAAAAAACTACTAATTTGTTGAAAAACCATGCAAAACTCAACTATTTTTGATATTTATTTCTACGACAATATAAAAGATGACCTTAAGAATTTCGAGTCTAGTACTTTAAGAAAAAATCTTAAGGCATCTTTAGAATTGAACAATGTTAGATATTTAACTAACCCAATAGATGAGAATATCGAAGTTGTTGCTTATCTCAACTATAATGATTTAAATAGGTTTAATTATTTCAAAGGCAAAGACTTTAAAAAAATAACTTTTGCCTTCTTTTCTGAGTTTGAGTCTGATTTTAAAATTTTAAACTTAAAAAACGAAAAAGGAATTATTGGGTATCAAATTAAAGAAAACGTAATTAAAAATTTAAACCAATTTGATTTAGTTTTTGTGCCATCGCTTGATGGGAAAAAGCTCTTAATTGAAAATGGTGTTTCTACAAATATAGAAGTTTCGCTTCCGCCAATTAAGAGAACAAAATTCGAACTTAAAGATAAAGAAACCAAAAAACTTGTATATATTTATTTTCATTTAGAAGAAAACTCGAAATATGTTTATACAGTTTTAGATTCTAAAGATGAAGCGGCAGCAAAACGAATTTTGGAATTTGCGAGGATTTTTTCAAATACAAAAATTATCGTTTTAATACCAAATTTTCATAGTAAAGAAGCCAAAGCGGTAAATAAGTATTTCAAAAGACTCGCTTCGAATGTTTATGCGTGCCCAATAATCGGAGAAGATATTTACTCTTCTTTAGTTTATAACGCATTCGCTTATATCAATTTGAATTCGAATTATTCGGCAACAATTGAAACACTTGAAGCTTTCACTTGCGGAGTTGATGTTTTTGCTCTTAAATCAGCCGTTCTTAATGATATATTAATTGATAAAGAAAACGGCTATGTCTATAATGAGTTCGACCAATTAATCGCTGGTTTTAATGACTTTTTAGTAGGAAAATTACCTTCTTTAAAAGAAAAAGAGATTGAATTTATTAGAAAAAACGACATTAAAAAAGTTGGCTCTAGATTTATTGATGTTTATAAAAGATATTTTGGAGAATAGATTATGTTAGATATTAATTACGTTATTGAAAACAAAGAACATGTTAAAGAATTATTAAAGAGAAAGCTTTATGAAGCTGATATTGATTCTTTGGTTGCGAATGTTGAAGAAAAAAGAAAACTTCAAAAGAAAACTGAAGATAATAAAGCGGAACAAAACAAACTTTCTAAATCAGTTCCTCAAGTCAAAAAGGAAGGTGGAGATGTAAACGCAATTTTTGCTAAAGTTAAACAACTTGCAGCCGAAAACAAAGTTAACGAAGAAAAACTTAAAGAACTTGAAGGAAAAATTAATGAAGTTTTAGTTGCTCTTCCAAATTTACCTGATGAAGATTTATTAGAAGGTGGAAAAGAAAACAACAAACCTATCTATTATTATAAAGATAAACCAGAATTTGGCTTTAAGATCAAATCACACGTTGAACTTGCTGAATCATTAGGTTTAATCGATTATGAAAGAGCAGCAAAAGTTAGTGGACATGGAACTTGGTTCTATACTAATCTTGGCGCAAGACTTGAATGGGCGTTATTAAATTTCTTTATTAATGAACATATTAATGATGGATTTGAATTCATGATGCCGCCACACATCTTAAATTACGAAAGTGGTTTTACAGCAGGTCAATTCCCAAAATTTGAAGGCGATGTTTTTGAATTAAAAGGAATGGATCCAGCAAAATTCTTATTGCCAACAGCTGAAACAGCCCTTGTTAATTACTACAGAAATGAAATTTTAGATGGTAAAGAATTACCAAAGAAATTCTTTGCATATTCTCCATGTTATAGAAAAGAAGCTGGATCATATCGTACTGAAGAAAGAGGCATGATTAGAGGCTACCAATTCAATAAAGTAGAAATGTTTGAATACACTAAAGAAGATGAAAGCGATAAAGCTTTTGAAGAATTACTAAATAAAGCTAAAACTTTAGTCGAAAAATTAGGTTTACACTTTAGAGTTTCAAAACTTGCAGCAGCTGATTGTTCTCATTCAATGGCAAGAACTTATGATATTGAAGTTTATTTACCATCAATTGGAATTTATAAAGAAGTCTCGTCCGTTTCTAACGCAAGAAGTTATCAAGCTAGAAGAGGCATGATGAGATATAGAGGTGAAGATGGAAAACTACACTATATGCACACATTAAATGGTAGTGGACTTGCAACTTCAAGAGTTTTCCCTGCAATCCTTGAACAATATCAACAAGAAGATGGAAGTGTTATTGTTCCAGAAGTATTAAGACCTTATATGGGTGGAATCGAAGTAATTAAACCTATTAAAAAATAAAAATTTCTATTATAATTATTAAGCCGTTACGAGCAACTTCTTCGAACCAGGTCAGGACAGAAATGTAGCAGCCTTAAGATTATTGTTGTCTGTGTAACGGTTTTTCTTTTGAAAAATAATATTAATTTGTAAAATTTATATATGTTTTTAGATGAAAAATTCATGAATATCGCGATAAAAGAAGCAAAAATCGCTTATGAAAAAAACGAGATACCAGTAGGAGCAGTTTTAATTGATAATTTTTCACATAAAATAATTGTTAAAGCACATAATGATAAAGAAAAAAAGAACGATATAACAGGCCACGCAGAAATTAACGCAATTAGAAAAGCTGAGAAGAAACTAAAAAATCGGCGACTAGAAAATACAACTTTATATGTAACGCTTGAACCTTGTCCAATGTGCATGAGCGCTATTTTACAATCCAGAATTTCTAGAGTTGTATTTATGGTTAATGATGAAGAGTTTGGAGCAGCACATAGCAAAATTGACTTAACAAAAATATATAAAACAAATACAACAGTTTTTAAAATTGAAGAAAACCCAGAATATATTAAAATTTTCCAGGATTTTTTTAAAAAACACAGGAAATAACATCAATTTTTCTAAGAAAATTATCGAAAATATTGTCTTTTTTAAATATTCTCTAGAAATAATTAAAAAAATAGAACAATTTATTAATTTTTCTAGAAAAACCACGCAGAATCTATACAAAAATTAAGAAAAATAAATATTTACAATGTAAAAAACCGCTTTATAATATATAAAATTTGTATTAAAATTTTTATTGGTTTAAGCAAGAGGCGCAGGATGTTAGAACTTAAGAATATTGTTAAAGATTATTATGTTGATAAACAACCATTTAGAGCATTAAAGGAGATTAATCTATATTTCCCTAAACAACAATTTTGCTCTATTTTAGGTCCATCTGGTTGTGGTAAAACAACAACTTTAAACATTATCGGCGGACTTGATCATTATACGAGTGGTGATTTATTAATTGAAGGTCAATCTACTAAAGAATATAACGATAAAGCTTGGGATAACTATAGAAACAAAAGAATTGGCTTTGTTTTTCAATCATATAATTTAATTCCACAACTTAGTATTTTGGAAAACGTCGCTATGTCTTTAACATTAAATGGCGTTTCGAGAAAAGAAAAACTTGAAAGAGCTAAAGTAGCTTTAACAAAAGTTGGGTTAGATGGAATGTTTAACAAGAAACCAAACCAACTTTCTGGTGGTCAAATGCAAAGAGTTGCCATTGCAAGAGCGATTATTAACGATCCTGAAATTATTTTAGCTGATGAACCTACTGGCGCTTTAGATTCAACAACATCCATCCAAGTAATGGATATTTTGAAAGAAATATCTAAAGATAGATTAATCATCATGGTTACACATAACCAAGATTTAGCTTATCAATATTCAGACAGAATCATCAAATTTAAAGATGGACAAGTTGAAAGCGATTCATGTTCCGCAGAAGAAATCAAAAAATTGAAAGAAGCAGAAGATGGAGCATACGCTAAAGAGCGCGATCAAAACATTAAAGAGCTCGCCATTATTAACGAAAAAGATAAAAAGAAAAAAGTTAAAAAACGTAAAGAAAAGTTGAGTTCTATGAGTTTTTTAACTGCTTTAAACCTTTCTTTTAAAAATTTATTAACTAAAAAAGGTAGAACTATAATGACCAGTGTCGCTGGTTCTTTTGGTATTATTGGTGTTGCTTTAGTTCTTGCTGTCAACAACGGCTTTGGGCTTTGGATTGAACAAATGGAAGCTGAAACTGCTTCACAAATGCCTCTTACAATATCTTCTTATAGTATAAGTTATGAAATTAATGAAGATTATGATCAGAATCCAGAATACTCCGATGAACAATTTGTTTATCCTTATATGAGTAATATTGGAACTCAAACAATAACTTATAACAATATTACCCCAAGATATATTGATTATCTTTCTTATTTAAGAGATGAAACCGATTTAATGAATGACTACGTCATTAATTATGGTGATGAATATGCGTTTAATTTAACAACTGCTGACCCCGTCACAAACGAAGCTTATATTGTTCAAAACGGAACGTTTAATTCTGTAAGTAATATGCTTTACTCGGTTACCGGACTTCCAACAAATTATTTCCATGTTTTATTTGGCCAAGAAGAATATATTACTGAATCATATGATGTAATTGCAGGAGAATATCCTGATGCAAATGATATGACTCAACTCGCTTTAATTGTTGACGCAAGAAATCAAATTCCTTTAGAAGTTTTAAAAGAACTTGGTTTCTATCAAAAAGATGACAACTTCGATGAAGAAGATGCGCAAAATAACCCAATCTCATTTGACGATATCTTAAATAAAACATATAAAGTTTATACAAACGATGATTTTTATACCGAAAACACAAGAACGGATGAAACAAGTAACGAAGAAATTACTTATTACGAACAAAACGATTTACAAACTTTATATGAAGATGACAGTAAAGGAATTGAACTTAAAATAAGTGGTATTTTAAGGCCAAAACAAGGCACGAATTTTGCTTCAATGGCGGCAGGACTTGCTTATCAAAATTCACTCCAAGATTACCTGGTTGAAGAAAATCAAAAAACAAATATTTACACAAATATAAAGAATAATATTGCATGGAAAGATGGTGCTAGTGTCTCTGATTTTATTACAGATCTAACTAATTTAATGAATTCTGACAGTGAAGGTATGTCTAATACTAGTACTAGTGGAACTCAAATTATAAACGATTTGTTCAATAAATATTTTGATTTTTATTCGATTTTTACAGGGTTATCGGTTGATTCGGAGGGAAATCCATACACAATTGAAGATTATTTAGGTTGGGCAAATATAATTGGCGCCGATTTAGTTGATTCAGAGATGAAAGCTAATGGAATATCTTTGATTCAAAAATATATAGAACAAATTATTTTGCACCTAACTGCCGGAACTATAAATCCAGAACAATATAAAGAAGCCTACCCTTACGTAATTTCTTTACTTGCTTACATTAATTCTTATTCAAACATTCAAAGTTTGATTATTTTCCCTTCAAGTTTATCCAATAAAAACATCCTCATGGAAAGACTTGATGAACGGAATGAAATTGATACAACTGGTAAAGATCCATATAAGGCACAAAATGCAGGCGAACAAGTCCATTACACCGATATGGTTGGAACACTTACCGGCTCTTTAAATCAATTAATTGATATTCTGTCGATAGTTCTCATAGTTTTTGCTTCTATTTCATTGGTTGTTAGCTGTGTTATGACTGGCATCATTACTTATGTTAGTGTTATCGAAAGAACGAAAGAAATTGGTATTTTAAGAGCGTTAGGCGCAAGAAAGAAAGATGTCGGAAGATTATTTGAAGCTGAATGTGTTGTTATTGGTGTAATTAGTGGAGCGTTTGGTTGTTTTATTGCTTATATTGTTTGTTTTCCAATTAACGCAATCCTAAATGCAATTTATCCAGATTATGGAATTGGAAATATCGCTGCTTTATCAGGTAGCTCTGTTATAATATTAATTGCAGTATCAGTATTATTAACATTTGTTAGTAGTTTATTCCCTGCTCGAGCAGCAGCAAGAAAAGATCCGGTTACAGCATTAAGGAGTGAATAGTATGTATAGTGAAGGGGAGCACAATATTTTACCTCATTATTTTAAAACAGGACTTTCTTCGACAGAAGTTCAAAAATTAACTGAAGAAGGAAGAATAAACAAAATTAAAAGCAAAAAATCCAGCAGTATTTTAGGGATAATTTTTAAGAATTTATTCACTTTCTTTAATTTATTGCTTTTTTCTATCGCAATTATTTTGGCTATTTTTCAACAATGGTCAAACATGGTTTTCATGGTTGTTGTCCTTGCAAACTTAATTTTAGGACTTATTCAAGACTTTAGAGCAAAAAGAGTAGTTGATAAATTATCAATTATAAATAAAGGAAAATATATCGTTTTAAGAGATGGAAAAGAGTGTCAACTTTACGATGAAGAACTCGTTTACGGAGACATTGTTATTTTAAGAGGAAGTGATGTTATTCCTTGTGACTCTAAAGTTTTAACTGGAAGTTGTTATGTTAATGAATCAATTTTAACTGGCGAAAGCGATAAAGTTAAAAAAGTCGCTGGAGATAATCTTTTAAGTGGAACTTATCTTACAAGTGGTGAAGTTTATATCGTTATAGAAAAAGTTGGTGAAGAAAATTACATTAATGAATTAAGTAAAAAATCAAAAGAGTTTAAAAGACCAAAATCAAAACTTTTTACTCAAATTAATAGTGTTTTCAAAATTTTAACCATTCTTGTTATTATTCTTGGCATTTTACAAATTTTAGTTGTTTCTTTTACAAATACTAGAATTGCTAGTGGCGAAAAAGTGACTTACGAATTAATTTCAAATGAGCTTATCGCTCCTATAAGTGGTGCTTTAATTTCAATGATACCTTCTGGGATGTATTTACTTTTTTCAACCACACTTGTCGCTGGCGTTTTGGTTTTATCAATGAAAAAAGTTTTAGTGAACGACATGTATTCACTAGATATGCTTGCTAGAGCTGATGTGCTTTGCATTGATAAAACAGGAACAATTACAACTGGAAATATGTATGTTGATAAGTTAAATGTTTATCCAAATTCACCATTTAATGAAAATGAGCTGCATTTAATTCTTTCGAATTTTAATAGAGCGGTAAACGATTTCAACACAACCGCCGTAGCGCTAAAATCTTACTTTGGTTCAGATAACAAATATAAAGAAAAAAGCATTATTCACTTTGACTCTTCTTATAAATATTCTGCTGCAACTTTTGAAGGAATAGGCACATTCGTTTTAGGCGCATATGGCTTCTTTAAGTGCGTAAACGACAACGATGAATTAAAAGAAAAAGTGGAAAGAGCATCAAATAATGGAGACAGAATTTTAATGATAGCTCATTCAAAAGACCCTATTATTGATGAAAAAATCCCGCAAAACTTAAGTTTTATTGGAGTAATTGTCATTGAAGATGAAATAAAAAAAGATGCTGAAGAAATCTTGACTTGGTTTAGAAGAAATGATGTTAAGATTAAAATTCTTAGCGGTGACAACGAACTTACAGTTAAAAATATTGCTTTAAAGGTTGGACTTGAAGGTGCCGAAAATAGTGTCTCTTTAAAAAATAAAGATGATAGTTTCATTGAACAAAATGTTGAAAATTATGATGTTTATGGAAGAGTTTCACCAGAACAAAAGAGAACAATTGTTGAAGCTTTACGAAAAAACGGTCATACAGTTGCAATGTTTGGTGATGGTGTTAACGATATCTTAGCTTTTAAATCAGCGGACGTTTCTATTTCAGTTGCAAATGGTGCAACAGCAGCGAAACAACTTGCAAGTTTAATCTTAACCGATAATAACTTTGGAAGTTTACCTGATGTTGTTAGCCAAGGAAGAAGAGTTATTAATAACTTACAAAGAACTTGTTCGTTATTTCTAGTAAAAACAACATTCTCAATGTTGTTAAATACTTTCTTCTTATTATATGGCGTGTTTACTAGTATCACATGGCCATTTGTTCCAGGATCATTTTATGCTTGGGAATTATGTTCAATCGGTATAGCAAGCTTCTTATTAGCTCTCGAACCAAATTCAGAGAGAATAAAAGGGAATTTCTTGCAGAATATATTTACAAACGCGATACCTCCAGGAGTTGTATTGAGTGTTTCAGTGGCAGCGTTATATATGATTGTTCATTTTACAGGAAGCGATATGACAATTGGAATTACCGAAGATGAATTAAGAACAATTTCAACTTGGTATATTTCTCTCGCAGCATTACTTGTTTTAATTGAAGTGTGTTTACCAATAAACTTCTATAGATTATTCGTTTTAGGAGTTGCGATTGTATTAATATTTATAATCTTTATTTGGTCAATATTTGGCACGAACTGGTTAAAACTTGAAGGAGATTCACCAAGAATATTGAATACAAACGAATTTGTTGTATTAACGATTATGGTTGCGACAACGTTGTCGCTATTAATAATTATTTGGTTAGTTAAATATTTTATAAGAAACAAGAAAGTAGCAAAGAGGGTTAGAAATTAATGAAGAACGTTGAAAGTGAAATTAAGAAAACGTTTATTAACATATTAAATCAAAGAAACATCGATGAAATCGATGTTCAATTGTTGTCGGATCAATTAAAAATTACCAGACAAACGTTTTATTATCATTTTAAAAATATTTATGATGTAGTCTTTTCAATTATTATTGATAGACAAATCGAACCAAGGGATGGCGAGAATTTAGATGAAATTTCTTCTCACATAATTAATTCTTTTTACGAAAACGAGGAATTATATAAAGAAATTTTGAATTCTAGTGCAAATGACATTTTAAAAGAATCAACTTATTCTTATTTTAATAAAGCTTTAAATTATTATTTAAAAGATCATACAAACGTTTCTTTTGATGCCAGAAAAGACATTGCTTCATTTTTAAGTTATGGAGTTAGTAATCAATTAATAAATTGTTTTAAAAATAATGGTTATAATAAAGATGATGTAAAAATTAAGGTTAAGGCTTTTTTAAATGAAGAGAGCCTTAATTCAATAGTTGAAGGATACTTAAATAACATTTAAAATATAGCAATAGATTGAAAGTTATTTAAGTCTTAATCGTTTAACTTCTTAATTATCACACGTTAGCTGGATAGGCTAAGGAGGAAAAACATGAGAAAAGAAGACTTAATTAGTGATATTCTCTATTTAGCAATGGCAGCCATTGTGTTGCTTGTAGGTTTTTTAGTTATTCAACCTGCAATTAATAATGGCTTACTCGGAAGAGACATGGGACAAAACGTTCTATTTATTTTGATTGCTCTTGTAATAGGAATTATTATAAATGTTGCTTTGATGGAAATTGGGCACTTAATTGGTGCTAAAATTGGCGGATATAAAGTCTTATCTACTAACATTTTAGGTTTTAATTTTTATAAAGTTTTTGACAAAAACGCTGCAAAAAGCCAATTAAAATTTAGATTTAAATCATTTAATGGTTTGTCAGGAGAAACAATTATTGAACCAAAGAAAGATTCTTCCAATCCTTTCTTTTATATTTTTACACCTTTAATTTTGTTCCTTCTTGAATTCGTTGCAATGTATTTTGTTATTAGTCTTGCGCCACAAGATAGCGAAACTTATCTAGAAGGAATTCAAATTGTTAAATACGGTTTAATCATTACAACAACAATTGCGGGGTGCATCGTTTTATATGATTATTTCCCTGCAAAACTAGACACATTAAATGATGGATATAGACTTATTTCTTTATCAAAGAAAATTAATATCGTTGCTTATAATGAAAAATTAAAAATCGAAGCAAACGAATATAAAGGAATTAAAAATACCGAATACAAGATTTTTGAAGAAATCACAGACTTTACAGCAAAAGTTAATTTGGAAGCTGCAATAAATGAATTTTTAGATGAAAAAAGTGAAGAATCTCTTGCTATTATCGAAAAATGTTTAAGTGATCCTACAAAAATTTCCCATAGCACAAAAACTACGCTATTACTCGATAAAATTTATATTACATATATTTCGAAAGGTAGCGAAGAAGGCACTAAACTTTTTAAAGAATTAGATCAAGAAACTAATGAATACGTAAAGAAATGCAAGGATTTAGAGTCAATCAGAGTTTATGCGCTTTATATTGGACTTAACGAAAAGAGTCAAAGTGAAGTTAAATACGCTATAACTAAAGCCAAAAAAGAGTATGAAAGATTAACTATTGGCGAAGTAGAAAAAGAGAAGGAATTACTATTAAAAGTAATTTATATGCTCATGGATTTCGATGTTAATTTGATTGATGAGACAATCATAAAATATGTATGTGATGCAAATATCGAATCAGAAGATTACAAAAGCGCACTTAAATATTTCATTGATAAAGGCGGAAAAATTTCTGAGAAAAAATAAAAAAAGCAGTACTTTTTATAAAAAAGCCTAGGAAAATCGCAAAAAGACATGCTTTATTAAAAATTTCCTAGAAAAAATGTAAAAAAGTATATATTTTTGAAGAATTTCCTAGAAAAAAGTGGAAAAAGACACATTTTGATAAAACAAAAACCCGTACCGTTTTCTCGAGATACGGGTTTTAAAATTTTTAGTATTTTATTTTTCTTCTTTATTTTTGAGTAAATCTTTAATTTCTAATAAAACATCAAGTTCTGTTGGTTGTGGAACAACCGGATCTTCAACTTTTGGTTGAGGTCTTTCTTCTGGATGTTTCTCGTAGTATTCTTCAAGAGCGGCTTTTTTTAACGCTTCACGCTTTGCTTTAAGAGTTGCATAGACTTTAATGATGACGAATAAAGTTAAAGCAATAATTAAGAAACTAATAATTGCGTTAATAAATGTGCCCCAATCAATTACTGCAGCACTATTTGCAACATAAGTTGTGCCATGTAATGTGTATTGATTTAAAATTTCAGTTTTTGTTGCTTGAACAACTGCATCTTCAACACCAGCGCCATAGTTTTTTTCAGCTAATGCTTGAGCTAAACCTTGTAACTCGCTGCTTTCAAATGATTGACCAATACCAGCCATGCCTTGTTGTGAAGCAGATAACGCAGGAAGGATAGTAATAAGTCCCTTTAAACCACCTGGAACGCCCCAAGTACAAACACTTAATAAAATATTAACTAAAGCTGTAACGATTGCACTAAATGCGCCGCCGATAACAACACCAACAGCCATATCAAGTACGTTTCCTCTGGAAATAAAAGCTTTAAATTCTTTCCGGAGTTTAAATTCTCTTTTCTTTTTCATGTTTTTCTCCTTTTCGTTTGTTATTTTATATTATTAATTATTAAAAACAAACTTATTTTATTGACGCTTGTTTCGCTATAAAAAAAAGAATAATACATTATTTTTGCGATTTATAGTAAAATAAAGTAGTTAATAGGGAGTTATAAAATGGCTAATAAAGTTATAATTATTGCTGATTCTACAACAGATTTACCAAAAGAATACTTAGAAGAAAATAATATTAAAATTTTACCTTTACACGTTTCATTTCCGGGAGATGATCAAGATTATTTAGATGGTGTTAACTTAGACGCTGAAACCATTTATAAGACAGTCGAAAGAATTGGAAATACTCCAAAAACTGGCGCCGCAAACGTTAACCAATTTATTGAATTTTTTAAACCATTTATTGATGAAGGATATGACGTTATTTATACAGGTATCGGAAGTTCTTTGTCATCAAGTTATCAAAACGCGATGATTGCTATTCAAGAATTTCCAGAAGGACGTATTGAAATTGTTGATTCGTTAAATTTATCAACAGGAACAGGTTTACTTGTTTGTAAAATGGTAGATTTTAGAAACGAAGGTAACGACGTTCACGAAATTGCTAGAAAAGTGAGAGAATTGGTGCCTTTAGTAAGTGCTAAGTTCTGTATTGATAGACTAGATTATCTTTATAAAGGAGGAAGATGTAGTGGAATGACGAAACTTTTTGCTCATCTTTTAAATCTTCACCCAATCGCAAAAGTTATCGATGGAAAATTAACTGTTTATAAAACACCACGTGGAAAATACAGAAAAGCGGTTGATTGTCAAATTGATGAATTTAAAGAAGATTTACCAAACATGGATTTAACGAGAGTTTTCGTTACTGATAGTGGACATATGGATGGTGAAGACAAATATATCATTGAAGAACTTTCTAAATATATTGATCCATCAAAAATCATTCATACAAGAGCGGGATGTGTTATTTCTTCACATTGCGGTCCAAAAACAATTGGTATTCTATATATCTTAAAAGAAAAGAAATAGTAAATGTAAAAATCACAAATAAAAAAAGCGGAAAAATCCGCCTTTTTTATTTGTTCTTATTTTAATTATTCAGCTGAAATTTTAAGGTTTTTAAATGCAATTGATGGAGTTGTTATTGAGCTAATTAAGAGTTTCGAGTTGTTGCCGACTGCAATAATATCATTAAATAGTTCAAAGATATTTCCACTAACTGTGAAAAGTGTTAATGGTTTTCCTTTAACTCCGTTTTCAACATGGAATCCTTCAGCTTGTAATGAGAAGTCTCCGCTAGTTGAATCTAAACCAGCATGTAAACCTGATACATCAGTGATATAGACACCGTTTTTAATTTTCTTGAATAATTCTTCTTCAGAAAGTCGACCGTTTTTAACAATGATATTTCCGAAGGTAATACCCATCTTGTTGCCTCTTCTTGAAGCGTTTCCTGTAGTTTCGACCCCATCTTTCTTTGCAGTTACGAGATTATAGAAATAAGTTTTTAAAATGCCTTTTTCAAAAATAACTTTGTCTTGAGTTGCAACGCCTTCGTCGTCGAAATATGTATAGAAGATATTTCTTAAATGAGGTTTTTCATAAACTGTTAATTTATCGCTTAAAATTTTTGTATTTAGTTTACCTTCTAATCTAGAAGAGTGTTTTTGAACTTGTTCGCTTGAAACGTTTGATAATAAAGCATTAAGTAATGCTGAAACAGATTCTCTTGAGAAAACAGCTTTATATTTTCCTGCTTTGATGGATTCACCATGAAGTTTGCCAAGACCTTTTTCAACAATGTTTTTACAGAATTCATCAATGTTAAATTCTTTAGGGTTAACACCAAAATATGAATCATAATTAGATTTAATTTCTTCGCCATCTTTGATAACGACGGAAGCGGAAATTACAAAATAATTGCTTGTTTCTTTTAAGTTTAATCCAAATGAATTTGCAAGAATTCTTTCGGAAGAACTATCAGAATAATAGACTTCAACGTCGGTAATTCTTGAATCGTAATTTTGTAGTTTTTGTTCAATTTCCCTGCAAATCTTTATTTTTTCTTCTGTTTTCCATTCTTTTAAGTTCTTTGAATTGAGGGTGAATTTCTTATATTTGGAACCGCCTTCATAAATAATTGGTTCGTCATCTGATTCGTTTAAAGAAGCAGTTAATTTAATTGCATCAATTAAGAAATCAGCGCTTTCTGCACTATCGTTTTCGGTTGTGCCAAAGCCCATTTTGCCTCGATAGATTCCTCTAGAACTTAATCTTCTAGAAGTATCGATGTTATAAGAAACTAATTCGCCTTTAAACAATGAGAAAGAAAAAGAAGTTGAAGTAGATGAAGTTAATTCAGAAGAAGTGATACCAGCTTCTTTTGCTTTTTCAAAATATTTCTTAAAATTCATTGATTGATCCTCCTCTTCCACCAACAACAATTTCATCAACTCTAATTGTTGGTTGACCAACATTTACTGGAATTGAGCCACTTGCCGATCCACACATACCTTGTCCAAAAGCAAGGTTGTTACCAACCATATCGATGTGTTTTAAGATATCTCTTGCGTTTCCAACAAGAGTTGCGCCTCTTACAGGTTCGCCAATTTTACCATCTTTAATGATGTATGCTTCAGAACAACCAAAATTAAAGTCTCCGGTTGATGGATCGACTGAACCGCCGTTAAATGAAACTGCATAAATTCCAAGTTTTGTAGCTTTAATAATTTCTTCTTCAGAAGATTTTCCAGGAGCAATGTATGTGTTGCTCATTCTAGAAGTTGGTTCATATTTATAAGATTCTCTTCTTGAAGCACCGTTTGGTTTGTCATCCATTCTTCTTGAGTTGAAATAATCAACTAAATAACCAGTTAAAATGCCGTCTTTAATTAACTCGTTCTTTTGTGGAATTCCGCCTTCATCATCAACGCTATTTGAGCCCCGTTCGTTAGAAAGTGAGCCATCATCATAAGCGCTAACACAAGTATTTGCGATTTGTTGCCCTTTCATATTTGAAAAAACACTTAAACCTTTAGCAACAGAAGTAGCCTCAAGTTGATGTCCACATGCTTCGTGGAAAATAACTCCACCCCATCCGTTGCCGATAACAACTGGCATTTTTCCGCTAGGACATTCTTTAGCGCCGAGCATTAAGATGACTTTTTGCGCATTATTTCTTGCGATTTTTTCCACATCAATTTCCTTAGTGAAATAATCCCATCCACCTTGGTTGCCTGGTCCGTCAAATCTTGTTTCAATTTTTCCGTTTTCGCTAGCGACAGACATCATTGTTAATCTGGAATATTCCTTATTATCTTTATAATGTTTACCATTAGAATTAAAGATTTCGATTTTATTTTCAGTAATAGCCATTCCAACGATGCTTCTAACTATTCTCTTATCGTAATCAGAAATAATCGAAGAAGCTTTTTTAAGCAAAGAAATAATTTCATCGACTGGAACTGCTGAAACTGGTGCTTTTCTTTTGTGAATTTGTTTAACTTTTACATTATCAAAAGAAGTTAATTCAGAAAGTTCTCTATCACCTTCAAAAGATTTAGATAATGTTTCTGCAAGTTTCATTAAACTTTTTCTTGATTTGTCACTTGTAGAACCATAAACACTTCTTGTGCCTTTTAGTAATCTTAAACCGACTCCGCTTGTTTCTGAGACAGAAGAGGAGTCAACTTTATTATTTTCTACTGTATATGCATGACGAATGGTATCTTCGTTGAAAATTTCAACAAAATCAGCACCAGTAGAAGATGCATAATTTATAACATCTAGAGCTAGTTGTTTATTTAGCATTCTTTATTCCCTCCAATTAGATACTATTTTAATATAGGTATAAAAAATAACAACATAAATGGATATAAATAAATTTAAGACAATGTAAAAAATGTTTCATTTAACTTGTCAAGTATGATATTATTAGTTGCTAGAAATTTTAGCTAGTTAACATGCTTTCTTTAAGATCGCATAGAGTCTTAAGGCGGAAGGAGTAGAAAAAGATGAAAAAAGGTATTCACCCAAACTATCACACATGTAAAGTTACATGCATCTCTTGTGGTAACACATTCGAAACAGAATCAACATTAAACGAAATAAGAGTTGATACATGTTCAAATTGCCACCCATTCTATACTGGTAAACAAAGATTTACACAAGCTGATGGTAGAGTTGATAGATTCAACAAAAAATATAACAGAACAAAGTAAATTAATTAAAATCCTTGCAAATTGCAGGGATTTTTTCTTGTTTATTTTTTGAAAAAAGACAAAAAAGACTATCTTCTAAAACCAAAATATTAAATATTTTTATAATAAATGCACATATATTACTAGAAAAGTTTTCACGAAATGTGCCGAAGTTTTCACGAAGAAGAAAAAAATGCAAAATTTCCAGGAAATTTATATAAAAAGTGCTAAATTTAATGCTTAAATTTCTTATAAAGTTTAAAATATATACGAATTGTGGAGAGTATTTATGAGTAAAAAGAGATTTTATATTACAACACCTATTTATTATCCAAGTGGAAACCCACATATTGGACATGCTTATTGCACAACCTTATGTGATGTTTTTGCAAGATATAAAAGAATGAGACATTTTGAATGTTATTTTTTAACTGGTACTGATGAACATGGTTTAAAAATTGAGAAAAATGCTGAAAAGGCCGGTTTAACGCCACAACAATATGTCGATAACATTACAAATGTTTTCACAAAACTTTGGGAAGCAATGAAAATCTCAAATAATGACTTTATTAGAACTACACAAGACAGACATATTAAAGTTGTTCAAGATGCTTTCACAAAAATGTATCAAAATGATGATATTTATCTTGGTAAATATGAAGGCTGGTATTGCACACCATGTGAATCTTTCTGGACAGATACACAAGTAGGGCCAGAACATCTTTGTCCAGACTGCGGCAGACCTGTCGAAAAAGCAACTGAAGAAAGCTATTTCTTTAAAACACAAAAATATTTACCTCAACTTTTAAAATGGTATGAAAACGATAAAGTCATCTATCCAATAAATAGAAAAAACGAAATGTTAAATACATTCATTAAACCAGGTCTTGAAGATTTATGTGTAAGTAGAACTTCTTTTTCTTGGGGCGTGCCTATTAAAGAAAACCCTAAACATGTTGCTTATGTTTGGTTGGATGCACTCTGTAACTATTTATCTGCTTTAGGATATGGTACAGATCATGATGAGCTTTATCAAAAATTCTGGGCTAGTGAAGACAGTGAAATTATTCACGTTATTGGTGCTGATATTACCAGATTCCATACAATTTATTGGCCAGAATTTTTATTATCACTAGGCGTTAGATTGCCTGATAGAGTTTTTGTGCATGGTCTTTTGATGATGAAAGATGGAAAAATGTCGAAGTCCAAAGGTAATGTTGTATCACCTTATCCATTAATTGAAAGATATGGCGTTGATGCAATTAGGTATTATCTTGTTAGAGAAGTAATTTTTGGACAAGATGGTCAATTTACACCAGAACAATTCGTTGAAAGGATTAATGTTGATTTAGCCAATAACATTGGAAATCTTGTAAGTAGAACGGTTTCAATGATTCAAAAATATTTTGGTGGAGTTATTCCTGAATTTAAAGAAGGTGTTAATTCTCAAGATCATGAATTAGAAGTGATGGTTAAAAATACTGTCGATAGTTATCAAGAAAAACTTGATGATTTACATATAACAGAAGCTTTTATTGATGTAATGAACTTACTTGGTAGAGCTAACAAATATATTGAAGAAACTGCGCCACGGGCTTTAGCTAAAGATGGGACAAAACAAGAAAATTTAAAGAGTGTAATGGCTCATCTTGCTTATATTATCTTTGTTGGTAGTAAACTTTTAGAACCAATTCTTGTAGAAAAAACGCCTTTAATATTTAAATCATTAGGTTTAAATGAAAACGAAAGTGATTATGATAATATTTTAAACGAACATATTTTAGATAATCACAAAGTTGAAAAAGGCGAAGTCTTATTCCCTAGATTGGATGTAAATAAAGAAGTTGAATATATTAAAGGATTGATGGGGAATAATAAGTAATGGAAATAAAACTCATTGAAAATATTGTTAAGGCTAAAAGAGAATTCTTTTTTAAAGGAAACACTAAAGATTTAAAAACCAGAATAAAACGGGTCAAGCAAATTAGAGATAATTTGGTCCTTTATAAAAATGAATTTTACGATGCTTTTAAAGCTGACTTTAATAAATCTTCACTTGAAGTTGCTACTACAGAGCTTGGTCAAGTGATCAAAGAGTGTGACTTTTTAATTAAAAAGGGGCGCAGATACTTAAACCCAAAATTTATTAAAACTGGGTTTATTAATCGAAAATCTTATGGCTTTATTTTTAAAGAACCATATGGAGTGGTTTTGGTTGTTTCCCCACGGAATTATCCGCTTAATTTATCATTAATCCCTGCAATTTCTGCGTTGTTTTGTGGAAATTGTGTTTTGTTAAAACTATCAAAAAATACTCCAAATATTAATAAAGTTATTGAAAATGTTATTTCTGTAATACCAAAAGAAGTTTTAAGCACAGTCTATCGTGAAAGAAATGAAGTTGGTTCAATTTTTGATGTTAAATTTGATTATATCTTCTTTACTGGTTCTAAAAATGTTGGAAAAACTGTAATGGAAAAAGCCAGCAAATATTTGACACCAATTACACTTGAGCTTGGAGGAAAATCTCCAACAATTGTTGATAAAGACGCAAACATAAAAATAGCTGCTAAAAGAATTGTTTGGGGTAAATTTTTAAATGCAGGACAAACCTGTGTCGCTCCAGATTATGTTTTGGTAGAAAAAAGCATAAGAGATGAATTTATAAAACAATGCATTTATTGGATTAATAAATTTTATTTTAAAAAAGGACAAATAAGAAACGAGTTTCCTTTTGTAATTAATGAGGCACAAGCAAATAGATTAAAAGATTTTATTGAAGAAGACAAAGTACTAAACAAATATATTTCGTTTGGAAGATTGATTTCGCCAGTACTTTTAGAAGCAAGTTTCGATGATCCTATTATGCAAGAAGAAATATTTGGCCCAATTCTGCCAATTATTTCGTTTGACTCTTTAAATTCTGTGATTAGAAATTTACAAGAAAACGATAAACCTTTAGCTTTATATTATTTTGGAGAAGACTTTAAAAGGACTAATAAAGTGTTATCAAGTTTAAGTTTTGGTGGTGGATGTGTAAATAACACCATTATGCACTTTACTGTAGATGAATTTCCTTTTGGTGGAGTTCAAGCAAGCGGACTAGGACAATATCATGGTAAATATTCTATTGACGCTTTCACACATCAAAAGAGCGTTTTGTTCCAATCTCGACGAGAATTAAAAGTTAAATTTCCGCCTTATACTGGGTTTAAAAGAATATTAGTTGAATTTTTCCTAAGGATTTTTTGATTTTTTCCTTAAGCGTGAAAATATCCGCATTTATTTTCACAGAAAAATATTCTTTTTTCGACTTGAAAATAAACTTAAATGGTTTAGTATTTTAATTATAGAAGAAATAACAAATAAAATTATTTCTAAGAAGGATTAGTAGTTGTTTTGCACATACCTCCTTTCTGGCTACTAGTCTTAACGCCCACTCTAATTGCTCTCGGAGTGGGCTTTCTTACGGGAATGTGAAATGTAGAAAAATAGAAAAATTATCTTTTCATGTTTTAAAATCGGTTTAAAATAATAAGTAGATATGAGCGAAGTAAGAAGAATTTTATTTGATAGCGATTTTGATTTTTCATCAAACGACAAATGGTATTGTTATTTAAATGATGACAGACTTGAATTTGTTGAATTTGAGAGATATGTTGGACCTATTACCTTACAAAAATTGCCAAATGGAGGTATCCAATCTTTATTTCATGGTGATTTAATTATCAATGTTAATAATGGATTTTTAAAAGTTACAAAAGTAATTTTTGAAGGAAAAGAACTAAGTTCACAAGAATTCATCGCTCTTGTTGGTGAAGAAAATTTAATTAATCAAGTTTTGTTATAACTTGATTTTTTATATAATCATTCTTAATGGGAAATGTAACTAAAGTTCGTTGCGTAGATTTTACTTTTGATGGCCAAGGACTAGCAAAAGATGATAAGGGCAGGACGTATTTCGTGCCTTCTCTTTTAATTGATGAAGAAGCGGAAGTTGAAGTTTTATATAGAAAAAAAGATTTTGATGTAGCTAAGATCAGAAAAATTTTAAAATTTTCGAAATATAGAATTAATCCTAAATGTGCGTGTGCTACAGCATGTGGAGGATGTTCTTTTCAAAATCTCGATTACCAAAAAGAATTAGAATATAAAAAGAATGTTGCAATAAAAACCATCGAAAGAATAGCAAAAATTAAGGTTGAAGGCGCTAAAGTCTATGGTATGAAAGAGCCTTATTATTATAGAAATAAGATTCAAGTTCCTTTTGGGTATGATAAACAAAAACGAATTGTTTATGGATTTTATAAATTTAAAAGCCACGATATTGTGCCTATTAAAGAATGTGTCATAGAAGATGAAGCACATGTTAAGATTTTAGAAACCATTAAAGATTTAATGCTTTCTTTTAAACTTGATCCGTATAACGAAGATTATCATAAAGGACTTTTAAGACATGTTTTAATTAGAGTCGGAAAAGTAAGTAAAGAAATAATGGTTGTTTTTGTTGTAAGTTCTTTGCACTTTCCGTCTAGAAAGAATTTTGTTAAAGCCCTCATCGAGAAATGTCCAAATATAAATACTATAGTTTTTAATGAAAATCCCCGCAAAACTAACGTTATTTTAGGAGAAAAAGAAGAAGTTGCCTATGGGAAAGGCTTTATTTTTGATGAATTATTGGGTGTTAAATTTAAAATTAGCAGCAAATCTTTCTATCAAGTAAATCACGATCAATGTGAAGTTTTATATAGTTTAGCTATTGAAAAAGCAAAACTTACAAAAGATAAATCTATATTAGATGCTTATTGTGGGATAGGCACAATCGGCTTAATTGCAAGCAAACATGTAAAAGATGTTTTTGGTGTTGAAATTGTAAAGGAAGCAATTATTGACGCAAAAGAAAACGCAAAAATTAACAACATTAAAAATGCAAATTTTGTTTGTAAAGATGCTTCTGACTATGTTGTAGAAAACAAATTCGATTGCGTTTTTGTTGATCCTCCAAGAAAAGGTTTAGATAAAGTGTTTTTGGATTCATTAATAAAATCTAGACCAAAGAAAATTGTTTATATATCTTGTGATGTTGGCACTTTTAGTCGCGACATTGGAATTTTAAAAGAATATTACAATATTGAATCAATTGATTTTGTGGATATGTTTCCAAGAACGTATCATATTGAAACCGTTGCAAGCTTGTCAAAAAAATAAAAATTCAAAGTGATATGTGTCTATTACATATAAAGGCACAAAAAAATTAAAAATCTTCTTCACATAAGCTTAAGACTTTTGATACTATTTTCGAGATGAAAATACGATTTAAGCGAAAAACCAAACTAAAAGTGAATTATGAGTCCTCTTTATAAGGGGACTTTTTTCTTTTTTTAGGACCTTAAATCGAAAGAAAGGAAAAAAGAATTTATGAAAAAACTTAATTGGAAGAAGTTAAAACCAAATTACAGCGCTTGATGTTGTTAAAGAAGAAAGAGAAGATAGTTCAAAAGCAGAAAATACTGATAAGAAAAAGAAAAGATTTTATTGGTTTAGTTTCGGTAAAAAAGAAAATAAAGATCAAAAATAATTGATAAATTATTTAGAAAAATTCAATTTTCTATTATTTTTAAATGAATGAAACGCTGAAGATAAAAATTTAGCGTTTTTTAATTCAATAATTAAAACCCTTAAACGATTAAGTTCTGCTTGCTAAAGTGACTTTTTCTATTTTTAGTAAGTTCTTAGAGTTAGTAACATCCTAAATAAATGATTGAAAGAGCAGAACTTAAAAGCAATAATATTTTCAATCGAATCTTTATTTAAAGATTAATTCCTACAAAAGATTTTAAGGACAAATCTTAATCATAAAAAAATGGAGGTAAAAACATGAAATCTATTAGCGTTAGCGTAAAAAACAAGACAACAATTGAGCTTAATGAAGATGCTCAAAAAGGAGATATTATTGATTTAAGTCAGATTACAACTGTTGATACTTCCTTTTTAAATGAACTTATTGAAGAGAAAAAAGAACAAGTTTTAGATAGAAGAATTAAAGAAGAAGTTGATAGAAAAATTATTGAACTTAACAAAGATAACAAAATTAAATTAAATGCTGAAATTTCTAAAATTAATAAAACTAACGAAGAAGCAATTTCTAAGATAAAAGAAGAAAATAAACAAAAAGAGTTGAGTTTTGCAAGGAATTTGAACGAAAAAGATATTGAAATTAATAATTTAAAAAATGAAATTTCTAATTTAAACAAACAAAAAGATAGTGATATTAAAAATAAAGAATTAGAAATTTTGAGTAAATATAAAGACGAATTAAGCAATTTGAAACTTGAACTACAAACGAAAGTTAGCGAAATAAAAGAACTTAAAAACCAATATCAATTAGATCTAGAAAAAGAAAAGTCAAATTTGAAAGATCAGTTTGCAAAGCAAAAACAAGAGGAAGACAAAGTTCATGAAAAAGAAAAAGAAGATTTAATTAATCAAATCAACCAACTTCAAAGAAATAAAGCTGTTTTGAACATTAAAAATACTGGTGAAGATTTAGAAGTTTGGTGCGATAAAGAAGTTGAATCTTATATGCAAAATGGATTTAGCAATTGCACATGGCACAAAGACAATAAAGTTGTAAAAGATGAAGACGAAACCAAAGGAAGCAAAGCTGATTTTATATTTAAAATATATGCCGATGATTCACACAGTGAAGAACAACTTTTGACTTCGGTTTGCCTTGATATGAAAGATGAAAATCCAGATAGCACTTACCGAAAAGCAAATAAAGATTACTATGCTCAACTTGATCGAAATAGAATTAAAAAACAATGTAAATATGCAGTTTTAGTTTCTAATCTTGAAAGAAAGAGCAATTCTAACGATATTCCAATATTTAAAGTTAAAGAATATCAAGATATGTATGTCGTAAGACCAGAATATTTAATGACATTTTTAAATATGTTAGTTTCTTTAACTAATAAATTTGCTTATTTATATCTTCAAAAAGCAAAAGAAGAGATTCAATTTTATTCAAGAGAACAATTATTCAAGAAATTTGATGAACTCAAAAACACATATCTCGATAAACCATTAGAAACGTTAGGAAAGAGAGTTGATGAGATTTCAAAGCAAAACGAAAATATTGCAAACGCTAGTAAAAAAATCGGCGAAGCAATAGAGGCAATAAAAAAACACTATTTAGATGAAATTGAAAAGAAGTTAAACAATTTTGATATAAAAATTACCAAAGAATATAAAACTATTGGTTAGACACACACGAAAATAATAGTGAAAGGCTAAATTTAATAAATTCTTTTCTATCAAATTCATAATAAGTTCCTGCTTTTTGCATAGCAATTTTTTGTTTTGGAATAGGACTACAAGCAGGAGCTACACCTAAAATTACAGAAAAGAATCCTTGGATGAAGAATGGAATTATTTTTTCATCAATATTAGGAAATTGAAAATTTAACATATTTTTTAAAGTGCCAAAAAGGGGTTTAATCTTAATTTTGAATTTATCGAGTCTTTCTTGCGAACAAACATACTCAATTTGTTCTATATATAAGGAATTAATAACAAGTAAGTCGTAGTATTTTAAAAATATATTTGCTAACGTATCTACTATTTCTTCTTTTGAAAGCTTTTTTGAAAGAAGCTTTTCGTTAATTTCTTCATTAATTCCTAAGTAATATTCTTCAAGAATATCTAAAAAGATTTCTTCTTTGTTTAAGTAATAATTGTAAATTGTTGATCTTGCAATATTAGTTTTTTCAGAAATCTTTGTAAACGTAATTTGTCTAAATGATAAAGTTTTATAAAGTTCTTGTGTGGCGTTTATAATGTCTTGTTTTCTTTCATTTATTTGATCGTTCGTTCTTGCTCTTTGAAACATAAAGGCTCCTTTCTATTGACATATTGTCAATTGTATTATAGTAATTGCTGTCATTCTGTCAATTATTCATCCATATATTTTTATTTAAAAAGAACAAAATTTAGAAGATAATTTAAACATGAAATACCAAAAAGAAGTGTATGAGTTTTTAACAACGATCCCTAAAGGTAAAGTTGTGACCTATCAAGATATAGCAATATATTTAGGCAACAAGAATTTATCTAGGGTTGTTGGGAATGTACTTCATAAAAATGATAAACCATTAATTTATCCTTGTTTTAAAGTTGTAAATTCTAAAGGCGAATTGGCTGAAAACTTCGCTTTTGGTGGAAAAGAAAATCAAAAGAAACTTCTAGAAGAAGATGGAGTTGTTGTAGAAGATTTTAAAGTTGATTTAACAAAATTTAGGTGGACTGGATTATGAGTAAAATTTTAGTTATCGGAGAGGTTTTAATTGATTTGATTGAAAATCAAAATAAATTTAATTGTTCGGTTGGAGGAGCCCCATTTAATGTAGCTTATAATCTTTCCTCTTTATCTGACGATGTAACTTTTATTGGTCAAGTTGGTGATGACTTTTTTGGCGAAAAAATAAAGAAACTTATTTCTAACAAAATTAATTTTCATTCTGAAGTTGAAACTTTAAATGATAGAAATACAACCGTTGCACTAAATGTTTCTGATGAAAACGGAAATAGAAATTACTCATTTTTGAGAAAAAACACTGCAGATTACGCATTTAATTGGGAAAAAATTGAATATTTAGATTTGAAAAATTATGATTTAATCCATTTTGGAAGTTTATTTTTATCTGATAATTATTCACGTGAAAAGATGTTAAATTTCGTGAAAAGTTGTAAGGAAAATAGCACATTAATTTCTTTTGATGTGAACTTTAGATCTGATATTTTTGAATCAGTCGAAAAAGCAAAAAAATCCTATAGATTTTTTATAGAAAATGCGGATATTTTGAAGATTTCAAGCGAAGAAATTGAAACATTTTTTGGCGAAAAAAATGATTTTGATGTTTTGCGTGAAAACTTGGTAAATAAAGTAGTGGTTTTAACTAAAGGAAAGTCTGGCTCACTCTTAAAAATCAACAATAAATTTTATACGCAAACTTCATTTAATGTTCGTGTGAAAGATACAATTGGAGCAGGAGATAGTTTCTATAGTGGATTCTTGCACAAATTAACAAAATTGAATTTGGAAAAACTTAACGACGAAGAAGTTATGAAAACTCTTGAATTCGCTAGTGCTTGTGGCGCCTTAACTTGCTCAACAGAAGGCGCCATTCAAGGATATAAAAATGAAGAAGATGTCCTCTCCTTCATTAATAATTATTCTAAAAAGAAAAGATTTATGTTCTTTAAATATTAATAAATACTTGTTAAGAGTCTAGCTAATGTATTTTCGTCTAAATCACAATCTTCATTAACCCATCTTTTAATGACAGCGTACCAACCCGAAATAATAAATCCGATGTAGTAAGCGTCATTAATATAGATATTTTGTCTATACTTAATGTTGGTATTTAAAAGATTCGAAACAAAATCAAAAGAAATTAATTTATTACCAATTTCCTCATATAAATTGTTATTCATTATAGTTCTTACAAAACGGCGATTTTGTTTTAAATATTTTAACATCAATGAGATTTTAGCTGCAGTGTTTTCGCTTTTTTCGTCGATGGAATCGGCTAAATATTTTTTGACATTTTTAAAGAATTCAGAAACCATTTCATCAAGAAGTGAATAAATTGAACTATAGTGATTGTAAAAAGTTGTACGATTAAGATTCGCATTTTTACAGAGCTCACTTACATCAATTTGAGTGACAGGTTTTTCTTGAAGAAGTTTAATTAAACTCTTTGCTAAAGACTTCTTGGTGTTTCTGATTTTTTCATGAATTTTTTCAGACTTTTCATCAACTAAATCTAATGTGTCTTCTGCTTTTAACTCTTTCATATTTATTTATACATTATATCAAAAAATGTTGATTTAAAAATAAAATTTAAATTTGACTAATTGAATAGTCAACATATGTTGCCTAAAATTGTATTAATTAGTAGAGGGCAAAATAGTATGGATTATCTTGTACAGTTTAAAAACGTTAGTAAGGAATATCACGTTGGTGATACTGCGATTAAGGCTAACGATAATTTGTCATTCAACATTAAAGAAAACGAATTTTGTATCATTGTTGGACCTAGTGGTAGCGGAAAAACCACACTTTTAAATTTGCTTGGTGGTATGGATGCGTTAACTACCGGCTCAATCATGGTCGATAAAGAAGATATTTCAAAATATAACGAAAAACAACTTACTCTTTTTAGAAGAAATTCAATTGGTTTCGTTTTCCAATTCTATAATTTAATGCCTAATTTAACTGCTGTTGATAATGTTGAAATTGCTAGTGAGATTTGTGAAAACCCTCTTGATTCTGTCGAAGCTTTAAGAGCTGTTGGGCTTGAAACACGTATGAAAAATTTTCCTAGCCAATTATCGGGCGGAGAACAACAAAGAGTTTCAATTGCTAGAGCTTTAGCAAAAAATCCAAAATTATTACTTTGTGACGAACCAACTGGTGCCCTTGATTATGAAACTGGTAAAAAAGTTTTGAAAGTTTTGCATGAACTTTGTAAAAAAAGAAATAAAACTGTTATTGTTATTACCCATAACTCAGCCTTAACACAAATGGCTGACCATGTTTTACATATCAAAAACGGCACAATTGTTGCTGAAGAATATAATGAAAATCCAAAACCAATTGAGGAGATTGAGTGGTAATGAAAAAAACTTTTATAAAGTATATTTTTTCATCTATTAAAAACGATTTATCTCGTTTGATTGCAATTTTTGTAATTGTTGTTTTGGGATTGGGATTTTTAATAGGTTTATCAAGCAGTTCACCTGATTTACAAGCAACCATGAATAATTATTGGAATCAATCCAACTTCATGGATGTTTATATTCAATCAACGATAGGATTTTCTGATTCAGATGTTGAATCTTTAAAAAATGAATTGAGTGGCGTTAGTGACATTGATGGCTATTATCAAATGGACCAACGGACATACATTAACGATAAAAAAAGCGAAACAAGATTAATCTATAGATCTTTTGGTGATAACGACATTGATAAACTTACTCTTGTTGAAGGAAAATTTCCTGAAAATGCTAACGAAGTATTGCTTTTAGACAATTCGTCGGAATCTGTTAGCCATGAATTAGGAACACAGATAAGATTTAATAATACCGATGGTACCGAAGAAGTTTATGTTGTTTCAGGTTTAGTTAAAGATCCTTTTTACGTTTCAAGAACTGGAGACGTAACTACTATTGGTAGCGGAGTATTGGATGCGGTTGTTTATTTTGATAAGTCTTTTTATGAACCAAAAGAAACCACAATTATTAAAATTAGATATAGCGGAGCAAGAAGGTATAACGCTTTCTCTGAGGATTACGATAAATATATAAATAATAAAATTTCAGAAATAAATGAGATTAGCGCGCCTTTTATTGAAAATAGGGTACTCGAGATTAAAGAATTAATCAAAGAAGAAGCAAAACAACAAATTATTGATTACTTCGAACAAAGTATTCAAGATAGCCAATTCAGTGAAGAAATTAAACAAGGATTGTTGCAAGCATTAGAACAATTTTTAGATACTCAAGAATTTGATGTTTTAGTTTCACAACAGGTTGATCAAATCTTTAATGAACAATTTGGAGATGTAGATATGGTTTGGTATGTCTTATCTCGTGATCAAAACCAAAGCGCTTATATGTTTGAAATCGATTCGACTAAAGTTGACACAATCAGTGCTGTTTTCCCTGTATTTTTCTTCGTCATTGCATTACTTGTTTCGGTAACTAGTATTACAAGAATTATTAGTAAAGATCGTCCACAAATGGGTACTTTAAAATCTTTGGGTTATAGTAAAGGAATGATTTATACAAAGTATTTAGTCTATGGACTTTTAACTACGATTTTGGGTTCTATTGTTGCAGTTGTTTTTGGCTTATTTGTACTCCCTACAATAATTGGAAGCGTTTATGGCACAATTTATGATTTGATTGTACCAATGGTCTATGTTGGCGACCCAGCAATGATTGCAATTTATACCCTATCGATGATTGCTTTAATTTTAATAATTATTACACTCATTTCATTCGCCTCGTTGAGAGACAACGTCTCATCATTAATGATAGGTAAAGCTCCAATTCCTGGTAAAAAAATATGGCTTGAACATCTACCATTTATTTGGAAACACCTTAAATTTAATACAAAATCGATGTTGAGAAACGTTTTTAGATTTAAGAAAAATTTAATTATGATGCTTATTGGAATCGGCGGCTGTACTGGTTTACTTTTAACAGCTTTTGGATTGAAAGATTCTTTAAGTGTTATTAATACAACACAGTTTACGGACATCATTAAATATGATTTTGTTGCGAAGTTAACTACCGAAGGAATGGAAGGAGAAAATCCTTTCGATATTGGTGAAAGCAATAAAGTTTATAGTTATGATGGAACCGCCTTGGGAAGCAATGAAAATATAGATTTTACTCTTATTTCAACAAACAATTTACTAGAATATGTTGGACTCGATGATTCTGATTCTTTTGATGAAAACAGCTTTATTATAACTAAACAAATTGCAGATAAATTCGGCCTAAGTATTGGCGATAACATTGTAATTTCTCTTAATGATTTAAATAATTCATTAACTCAAATTGAAGTAACAGGCATAACTGAAAACTACATTGAAAACTATGTTTATTGTGGTGAAAAAGTTGTGCAAACTTATTTCCCAACACTTGTACAAAATGGATACATTGTTAAAACTGACCTAAACGATCAAGAAGTTAATGAATACATCGACAGACTTTTGGAAAACCCAAATATTATTAGTGTTGTTAATAGTCAGAACACTAAATTAATGTACGAAAGCGTTTTGAATAACTTAGATTCAATAGTTGCTATTGTTGTTCTTTTAAGTGGTGCTTTGATTGCGGTTGTTATTTATAACCTGACTGATATTATGGTTTCAGAACGTATAAAAGAAATTGCGACACTTCGTGTTAATGGATATTATCGTTATGAATCTTTACTTTATATATTTAGAGAAATATTCTTTATGTCGGTAATTGGTGTTGCAATCGGCATTGGTGTTGGTGTTCTTTTACATAGATATATTATGGTTGGAATAGAATCGATTGGATTAACTTTTGGAATGTGGATTGCTTGGCCAAGTTATATTTATACCATATTATTAGCGTTTGGATTTGTAGCTCTCGTTTGTATTTTGTTCTTCCCAAAAATTAATAAAATTAAAATGGCTGAAGCTTTAAAATCTGTAGAATAATTCAATTTTTGCGGGATTTTTTTAAAAAAATCCCATATTTTTTGCAAAAAGACTATGAATTTTAAAAATATATTGGAAAAATTAAAAAAACGCTATAAATTTTAATAAAATGCTCTTTTTGATATTTTATAATAATGCTTAATTTTTTATTAAATATCTATTATAATCATTAATCGCGAAGGAGATTCTTATCATGAACAAATTTTTATTAAGTTGCTGTTCGACAAGTGATCTAGATATAAATCATTACAAAAAAAGAAATATCAAGTATCTTTGCTTTCACTATTTCCTAGATGGCGTAGAGCATAAAGATGATTTTGGCGAAACATTGCCGCTACCTGAATTCTATAAAAAAATGGAAGAAGGAGCGATGACAAAAACAAGTCAATTAAATGCACAAGATTACTTCAATTACTTTGAAAATTTAATTAATGATGGATACAAAGAAATTTTGCATTTAACTTTATCTAGCGGAATTAGCGGAACAATTAATAGTGCACGTTTAGCTGTTAATATGATTAACGAAAGATACCCAGAAGCAAAAATCTATATTGTTGACTCACTTGCAGCTAGTAGTGGATATGGGCTTTTAATGGATAAACTTGCTGATTTAAGAGACGAAGGGAAAAGTATTGAAGAAGTAAAAGAATGGGTAGAAAAGAATAGACTAACTATTAATCATTGGTTCTTCTCAACCGACTTAAAATATTTTGTTAGAGGCGGAAGAATCTCAAAAACAAGTGGATTCTTTGGCAATATGTTACATGTTTGCCCTTTACTTAATGTTAACGATGAAGGAAAACTTATTCCTAGAGAAAAGATTATTGGTAAGAAAAAAGTAATTAACGCTATCGTTCAAAAAATGGTCGAAAACGCAGTAAATGGAACAGACTATGATGATTACTGTTACATTTCACATAGTGCAGTTTATGAAGATGCTAAAGCAGTAAAAGATAAAATCGAAGAAAAATTCCCTAAACTTGTTGGAAAAGTTGAGATATTCAACATCGGCACAACAATCGGATCACACACTGGTCCAGGAACTGTTGCACTATTCTTTGTTGGCAAAGAACGTAAAGATTAATTAAAAAAGGCTGTAAAATCGTAAAAATCGAAAGTAACAGCTTTTTTATATTGCGTAATTTTTAATTTTTCTTTGAAGAAAATAAATTATATTAATAGAGAATACATAGTTCATAATTTTATTGAAGTCTTTAAAATCAATATTGAATAATTCTTTGATTTTTTCTAGACGATAAGTAATTGTGTTTTTATGAAGATAAAGCTTTTTTGCTGACTCACTAAGTGATTTATTTGTAACCAGATAAACATAAATAGTATCTATAAAAGAAGTTTTGTTCGCTTCATCATAAAGGAAAATTTTATAGATTTCTTCATTAACGAAGTTAATTAATTCTTCTTTTTTATGATTGATTAAAGGCAAAAGAGAGATATAGCTTTCTGTATTATAAAGGATATATTCACCAATCGACTTTTCTAAAAGCATAAACAATTTAAATTCTTCCTCGAAAATGTTATTCAAAGAAAACAAATCAATTATTCGGTTTGATCTAATCATATAAAATCTCATTTTGAATAAGAAATCATTAATCTTACCGATTGTTTCTTTTTCCAATTTGTTGTTAATCAACACAACATAATCGCCGTTATGATATGTTGTTGCGACAACACAGTTATGAAGTACAGATTTTAGAAAATTTTCGGTTTCAGATTTGGTTTTTTCGTTGAATTGCTCATTAAAATCTAAAATAAGAAGATAAAAAGATTTTCTTAAATCGATTTTTAACTCTTTTGATTTTTGAATAAAAATTGTTTTATCGGTAAATGTTTTATTTAAAATAGAAGACAAAAATGAATTCAAATTATCGTTTGTTTTTGCAAAATTTTGATCCGAAAGATATTTGTTTACTAATTTAGATAAAATTTTCACAAAATCAATTGTCAATTTTTCTAATTTAGTTTCTACCTCTAAAATTATCAAAAAACCTGCAAAACCTCCATTTTCGTTTTTTATATTTGCAATTAATCTTCGGTTAGATGATAAGGTAGTGATGATTTCGAAATCTTCATCAACCTTTAAAGATTCTCTAATTTTTTTGTAAGTCTGATAGTTTACATAACCCATTCTTATTGATTCATTCCAGGTTTCGTCTTCAAAAAGAAAGGGAGAATGATACGCTACAAGTTGAAAATCGTTGTTAATTATGGCGATAGGATTACCAATCAAAGAATAGATGCCAGCAATAATATCATTAAGGTTTTTGGCTTTTATGAATATTTTAAACATTTCTTCATATATGTTAGTAGTAATTGGTTTCTCAGCACAGTTCATGAATTAAATATTATCTTTTGGTCACATTGTTTTCAAGTTTAATAATCTTAAAATTTTGTTGCTAATGGATAGCGGAGGGAAATTTATGAAAGATTTATTACTCATGAGAGCTCCACTCAAATATATTCAAGGAGAAGGCGCGCTCGAACATTTTTATGAGAATTGTAAAGATTTTGGAAAGAGATTTCTTTTTGTTTGCTCTCATAGTGGGTATGAACAAACTAAAGATTCAATCGAAAAATCATTCGGAGAAAGTAAAACTTTTAGAAGATATGAAGTTTTTGGTGGGATTTCTTCGGTTGGTGAAATCGAAAAAATGAGAAAAATCGTTAAAGAAGACAAAATTAATGTTGTTGTTGGAGTAGGTGGCGGAAGTGCAATTGATACTGCAAAAGCTACTGCTTATTATGAAGGAAAAAGAATTGCAATTATTCCAACAGTTTGCGCAACAGATGCACCATGTACAGGATTAAGCGTCATTTATAATGATGATCATTCATTTAATTCTTATTTATTTTATCCAAATAACCCAGATTTTGTCTTAGTTGATAGCAGAATAATCGCTAATGCACCTGCAAAATTCTTAGTTGCTGGAATGGGCGATGCTTTAGGTACATATTTTGAAGCAAGAGCATGTTATAAAACACATTCTTTGTCACTTGAAAATGGCGGAATTACACTTTCTTCAATGGCTCTTTGTAAACTTTGCTATGAAACATTATTAAAAGATGGTGCTAAAGCATTAGAAGCAGTTGAAAATCATTTAGTTACACCACAAGTTGATTCAATCATTGAAGCAAATACTTATTTAAGTGGCGTTGGAGCCGATAATGGTGGTTTATGTGTTTCACACTCTTTCTATAATGGCGTTACATCCTTAAATAAAAAGACAGCAATGCATGGAAATTGTGTTGCTTATGGAACACTTGTTCAACTTTTGTTAGAAGACGCAAGCGTTGAAGAATATAACCAAGTTAGAGATTTTATGGTTTCGGTTGGTTTACCAATTACATTAAAAGAAATTGGTTGTGACAAAAACGATGTTCATCAAATTGCTGTTGCAAGTTGTGCAAAAGGCGAATCCATCCATAATTTAAGTGGCGATGTCAGAGTTAAAGAACTTGAGGATGCAATCCTTTTACAAAATAATCTTGGAGAAAAATATTTAAAAGAACACAATCTTTAAGGTTTAATTTATGGCAAACGTTGAAAAGAAAGAAAAAAAGCCATTTAAAGGCGTAAAAATATGGGATTTTTTAAATAAAATCCCTGCTGGAACTATGTTTGTTCCACTTGTAATTAGTGCAATTATTACTACAATTTGTATTCATTGTGGTCTAGGAGTTTCTTTGTGGGAATATTTAGGAAACCCTATGAAAGATTTGTTCGGATCAACAGGACAAATGCTTCTTATTGGTTTAATGTTATTTTGCACAGGGACCACAATTACTGGAAGAGATTTTATAGAAGTTGGAAAAAGAGGAATTTGGATTATATTAGCCAGACTTATTCCTGCTTATGTAATTTGCGCAATTGTGTTTGTTTGTTGCGGAGTTAATGGTTTTGCTGGAATTGATTCAATTACACTTGTTTGCTGTTTAACTTCAGCAAATGCTGCACTATATATGGGTATTATTCAACCATATGGTGACGATTCCGATAAGGGAACATTTCCAATTATGCTTATTTTCTCAATGCCATTAGTTCCTTTTATTTTCTTGAGTTGCATGGGTAGTGGAAATAGTGATATCACAACAAGTATTTTACAAATTATCTCACTTTTGATTCCTTTCCTTCTCGGTGTTTTACTTGGTAATTTGGATCACAAGATTAGAAATGTATTCAAAGGCGGAAATGCAATAATTCTTCCTTTCTTGGGTTTCCAATTTGGTTCTACAATTGATCTAGTTAATGCATTTCAAGGTGAAGTTATTCTTGCAGCTTTATTATTAACTGTGATTTATTGGGCAGTTACAATGATTCTTCCTTATCTTGTAGATAGATTTATTCTTAAAAGACCAGGCTATGCATCGGTCGCTTCTTGTTCCCTAGCTGGAGTTGCATTATCTATTCCAGCAATGGTTGCTACTTATACATTTAACGGCGTAAGTGGTGCAGAAGCTGCAAAAAATGCAACAGCAATTCTTGCCTTTGTTCTCTTTATTACTAACATTCTTGCTCCATTTTTCACTAAATGGACTATGAATGCTTATTTTAAACACAACCACGATGATGCTGTTAGGGTTTTTGAAAGATCACACCCAGAACTTTTGAATGCGGTATATGATGAAAACGGAAATTATCGTACACATCATCACAATCACGATTTTTACAAAAAGATTTTTCATATAAAATCACATAAAAACCCTGCAAATCCTGAACAAAATAATGAAAATTTAAATGCTCAATCAAATAACGACGAAAGTAATGCAGATAAATAAAATGGAGGTTTATTGATATGAAAGAAAATAAATTATTTCAAGTTTCAACTTTAAACGCTTTAATGATGGGCGATTATGAAGGAAGCGTAAAAGTTAAAGATTTTTTAAAACACGTTGATACTGGTATAGGTACTTTTGATGGCCTTGATGGTGAAGCAATTATTTTTAATGGAAAAGCTTATAATGGTAGAGCAACTGGTGAAGTTTCTGAAATGAAACATGATGATTCTTTTCCTTTTGCTTGTGCATGTAAATTTGATGAAAAAGTTCCAGAAAATGAAATAAGCTTTGATTCGATTGAAGATTTTAAGAGTAAATTTGAATCTCTTTTACCTTCAAAAAATTATTTCTACATTATTAAAATGGAAGGTAAATTTAATGTAAGAGTTAGAAGTTGTTTTAAACAAGAAAAACCATACGAACCACTCTACAAAGTTGCATGCGATCAAAGAGAATTTGAATATCATGATATAGATGGTTATGTAATTGGTTTATATTGTCCTAATTATGTAGAAGGTATGAATTTACCAGGTTGGCATATCCACTTTTTGTCTAAAGATTTAACAAAAGGCGGACATATCTTAAAGGTTAATTCTGCTAAAGCAAGTTATAAAATCAATAAACTTGATGAATGGAGACTTGTTTTACCTAATGATAAAGACTTCGCTTCTTGGAATTTAAAAGAAGATTTAAAAGAAAAGACAGAAGCCGTTGAAGGTTCTTCTAAAAAATAATATTTCCTTACTTACTATAAATTTAAAAAGAGTTGTTTATATTCGCGCCGACTTTAGAAATAAGCAACTCTTTTTCTTTTCTAAATATTTCCAGAGATTTTATAATTTACATTCTGAATAAAATTAATAAAATAAGATACATGGTTACATTTTTAAGAAAATTATTTATAAAAAATTATCAAAATGTTGAAGATGAAAAAGTTAGAGAAAAACATGGCGTTTTAGCTTCAATTACTGGGATTGTTATTAACACAATTTTGTTTGTGATAAAACTTTTGATTGGTATTTTCACGGCGTCTATATCAATTATTTCGGATGCATTAAACAATATGACTGATTTTGGAAGTAGCATAGTTAGTCTTTTAGGTTTTAAACTTGCTGGAAAAGACGCGGACAAAGAACATCCTTATGGACATCAAAGAATTGAATATATAACCGGGATGATTACTTCTTTTATTATTATCTTGGTTGCGGGACTTTTAATTTATAACTCGATTTTAACGCTTGTTAATCAAGATTCATCAACAAGCTATTCAATTTGGGCTTTTGTGATTTTAGGAATTTCTATTCTTCTAAAACTAGTTTTAGGTTTTATCTATAGTGGTTTAGGAAAAGCGATTAATTCGGTAGCATTAAAAGCCAATCGTCAAGATTCATTTAATGATGCAATTTCAACAACGATTGTTTTAATTGCATCATTTATTCAATATTTCTTCGTTGATTTATGGTGGTTAGATAGTTCGGTTTCTCTCCTTGTTGCTTTATTTATTCTTTATAGTGGAATAAAAATGGTAAAAGAAACAGCTTCACCTTTAATTGGAGAAGTGCCAGACCTTAATCTTATTCAAACAATAGTAAAAGATATCAAAAGTTATGATGGTGTTTTAGATGTACATGATGTGATGTTTCATTCTTATGGTCCTACTAAAACTTTTATGATGTGTCATGTTGAGGTTGATGGCTATAAAGATATGTTTAAATCTCACGATTTAATTGATAACATCGAAAAAGAAATCTCAAACAAATATAAAATTCTTTTAACAATTCATATGGATCCCGTTGATACTAAGTCAGAAGAAATACCAAAATTACACGAAATTATTTCAAAAACCCTGCAAAATCTCGATAAAAATTTAAATTTTCATGATTTAAGAGTTGTTACAGGACCAACTCATACTAATGTAATTTTTGATGTTGCAATACCAATCGGAGTAAAAGAAAACAAACTTACTATTTCAAAAACACTTCGAGATGAAATTTATAAATACGATTCAAAATATATTTTAGTGATTAATTTTGATGACAATTACATAGATTAGGTAAAAATTTTTTACAGTTTTATTTGACACCATAAAACTTAGTTTTATAATATTTTTGAGTTAGGTGTAACTAACTTAGGAGATTTTTATGCCGATATTTATTGCCCCACATAACGTTGATCTAAAAGTTCTTAAGGTTATGGTTGATGAAACTACCAAAAAACATTTAGAAAATTTAGGAATTACGATTGGAAGCAAAGTCCAAGTTCTTTCTAGTGAAAGTGGAAGTGTTATTTTGCTTGTAAAAAACGGCAGATTAGCTTTAGACAGAAATATTGCTATGAAAATCTTAGTTGCATAATAGAAAGGTAGGAAAAATTTGTGCAAAAGAAATTAAGTACCTTCGAAATCGGCGAGACTGGCCGAGTCCTTAAAGTAGAAGGTGAAGGAAGGGTTAGAAGAAGACTGTTCGACATGGGTATCACTCCAGGTGCCGAAATTTTTCTCCGTAAAAAAGCACCTCTTGGAGATCCGCTAGAAGTATCGATAAGAGGCTATGAATTAACTCTTAGAAAAGACGAAGCAGTCTTAGTAGTTATGGAAGTGGGGGATAAACAATGAAATATTTTGCTCTCGCTGGTAATCCAAACTGTGGAAAAACCACATTATTTAATAATTTAACAGGATCAACAGCATATGTCGGCAACTGGCCTGGCGTAACCGTTGATAAAAGAGAAGGAACCTATAAAAAACTGAGTGAACCTATTTCAATCGTGGATTTACCTGGTATTTATTCGCTTTCTCCTTATACTCCAGAAGAAGTTATCTCTAGAAACTATATTTTGGATGAAAAACCTGATTGTGTTATCAATATTGTTGATGCAACAAATCTTGAAAGAAACTTATATTTAACAACACAACTTCTTGAAATCGATGTTCCGGTTGTTGTCGCTTTAAATATGATGGATCTTTTAACAAAAAACAAAGAAAGTGTTTTGCTTCAACAACTTGAAGAAAAACTCGGTGTGCCAGTAGTTGAAATTTCAGCATTAAAATCAGATAACTTAGATGTATTAATGCAAAAGGCTTACGAAGCAAGCAATAATAAAAGAAAAGGTAGAACTGTTTTAGAAGACACCAATTTAATCCATTTAGTTAATGATTGTCGTATTGCTTTTGAAGGAATGAATGTTGAAAATCCTTTATTCCATGCTGTAAAACTTGTTGAACTTGATGAACTTGAAACCAAAGATCATCCTGAACTTGTGCACATGGTTGAAGAGTTCAAACACACATTTAAAGACGATGTTTTTGGTGATGATTTTGAAGCTTTAATTGCAGATGCACGTTATAAATACATTTCAAAATATTTCCATAACGTTATTGTTGTTGATGAAGAAGAGCAACAAAGAAGAGAAGAAAAACAAAAAGCCAGACTTGAAAAAGTCAAAAACAGAAAATGGCAATTTTGGAAGAAAAAGTCTGCAGAATCCTTAGAAAATGAGGTAAAACTAACTCGTTCAGATAAAATTGATAAGATTTTAACTAACAGATTTTTAGGTATTCCAATTTTCCTTGTCATTTTATTTGTTATCTTCCATTTAACATTTAGTGAAGACTTATTCTATTTAAATGCAATGGGAGCGGTTGATGTTGTCTCTTTTGCTGATGCACCTGATTATGTAGCAGGTATGTTTGCAAATGGAGGTATAAATTCGCCTGGCGTCATCATAATGAATGCGTTTAATGCACTTACGGGGTGGATTGCTGATTTAATAAATCAAGGATTAACCTTAGCTGGTGCCTCTAACTGGTCAGTAGGACTGGTTTGTGATGGTATTATTGGTGGATTATTTGCTGTTTTAGGCTTCTTACCTCAAATTCTCGTTTTATTCCTTTTCTTTGCGATATTAGAAGATAGTGGATATATGGCACGTGTTGCCTTTATTCTTGATCGTATTTTTAGAAGATTTGGATTAAGTGGAAGAGCATTTATGCCTATGATTATGGGCTTTGGTTGCTCAGTCCCTGCAATGATTAATACAAGAACACTTGCAGATGATAAAGAAAGAATTTCAACAATAAGAGTTATTCCTTTCTTCTCATGTGGAGCTAAAGCGCCAATTTTAACTGTTTTTGCTTATGGAATTATTTCTATTTTTGGCGAACCAGTTGGCTTCCATTATGCTGATGTAATCGTTTATGGAATGTATGTTTTAGGAATGGCAGTTGCTTTAATCACTGTTATTTTAATGAGAGAAACAACATTAAGAGGAAAAGTTCCTCCATTTATTATGGAACTTCCTGCTTATCACTTACCTCAATTTAAATCTTTAATGATTCATTTATGGGATAAAACAAAACACTTCGTTAAAAAAGCATTCACAATTATCTTACTTTCAACAATTGTTATTTGGTTTACATCTCATTTTACTTGGGGTTGGCAATTTATTGATATTGAAAGCGAAGATCCTGCACAAATTGCCCTTATTGGAAACTCAATTCTTGCAAGCATTGGTCAATTTATTCAACCAATCTTCACTCCACTTGGCTTTGGTTCAACATTAGGAAACTATGGATGGGTATTTGCTGTTGCTGCTATCAACGGTTTAGTTGCAAAAGAAAACGTTATTTCAACTTTAGGCACAATGGCACTTGTTTTAAGTCCAACATTTAGTGCCGGAGAAGAAACGATTGAAGGTTTAGCTGCTGCAGAACTTATGATTCAAGAAACCGGCATTACTTTAAGTGGTGTTCTTGCATTTATTGCATTTAACATGTTAACAATTCCTTGCTTTGCTGCTGTTGCAACTGCAAAAGGCGAATTACCAAAAGGAAAATTTGCTTCAACATTGTTATTCTGGGTTGTAACTTCTTATATTTTTTCAACAATGATTTTCCTTATTGGAAATTATGTTTGGACATTAGCAATCTTTATTCCATTAATCGTTGTCGCAATTGTTCTTCTTGTTTTATGGCATAGAAAGAAATCGGCTGAAGAAGCTGCTGCTCAATAGGAGAAAAGAAAATGTTAAAGTTATTAAATATATTTGCTGATGAAGTTCCTGTTACAACCGCAGATATTGTTATTATTGTTTGTTTAGTAATTGTTGTTTTAGCAATAATTGGCTACTTTGTTTGGAAGAAAATGAACGGTAAAAGAATTAGTGATTGCGGCTGCGGCACTGATGGCAAAGGCTTAGTCAAAAAATATTTTAAAAAATATCCAAAAAACAAAGACAAAGATGAAGAAAAACATAATCATTCATGTTGCTGTGGAAAATAGATAATCATCTATAACTATAAAAAGGTCAGGCTAGTTCCTGATCTTTTTTGGTAGTGGATTTAATGAATCTTCAGTATTTGTGGTTAGTTTAAAAATATAAATTTCAATTAAAAAGACCATAATTATAAAAATTAGCATATATGCAAAATTTGGAGTTTTTAAGCTACCATAAATAAAAGGAGTCATCAAAAATATCATATATTGATAAAAAACATGGAAAATATTTAAAAAAGTATACGTTTTCTGAATATTTATGGATTTTTTATAAATAATTATAGGAAAAGGAATAAAAATTAGAAAAATTATAAGCGGCGAAACAAATACAGTAATTAGAAATTCTTCATTTCCTTGAGCATATATATGCGCAAATAGAGTAGACATAAGCGAAGCGGCCATAACTCCGGCGCAATAAGAAATCACATAAATAAGCAATAATTCGGCTTCCTTATTTATGTAATATTTTTTATTAAAATATGAGTTTTTAATTTTTTCAGGTTTTTCAGTGTTGTCTGCAAAGGAAAATTTTATTAAATTTTCATAATAGGATTTTAACTTTTTGTCAACATGGTAATAATAAATGCCACAATATATTGCTGTTATTAGCATCAGAGAAACAAATAAAATAGTTAAAATTAAATTCTTATAGAACTCTCCGAAAAAGAATACATGTGTATAAATAAATAAAGTGTTTATTAAGAGAATACAAAACGCAAATGATAAAATTTCGTTTCCTTTTAACTTGGTAATTAACAGTGGTTTAAAGTTAATTGCTTCATAATAAATAAAATAAATTGAGAAAGCGGCACCAATTAATATAAATATTACATATACAGCGAAAAAATAATCTCTAAAATAGTAAAATCCTGTTAAATAAAAAACGGACGCAACAACAAATATCCGTGCAAAAGTACGTATGTAATCCGTAACAAATAAATTTCTTTCTTTTTTACTAAATGGTTTCATCTTTATTTTTATTTTAAATTTATATTTGCGCTTTGTGAAATTGAGTTTTGTCGGATTAATAAAAATTTAATAAAAGTATAAAGATGAAAAAGTTCTATAAAAATTACTAGAAAAAGGAATTTTTACTAAATTTTTAAAGTTTTTTATCAAATTTTCAGAAAAAACGATTATAAATATAGTCTTTTTTAAATATTTGCTAGAAAAAATATAAAAAATACCGGAAAAAATTAAAAATTATGACTTTTTAAAAAGTTGAAATCTTTATTTTTCTTCTTAATTTTAAGAAATCTTTATTGTAAGCGCTTTCAAAGTAAATTAAAATTAATGAAAGGTTTTAAGGAGAATATTAATGAAATTACAAAAAGTAGCAGTGGATATGATTAAATCCATCTGTGCGAGGTACAAGGATGAACCTAGTCCTCTCATGTTGGTTTTAAGCGATGTCCAAAAAGAATACGGGTATATTCCTTTAGAAGTACAAGAAATAATTAGCCAGGAACTCAATGTACCTGTAAGTGATATTTATGGTGTTGTCACTTTTTATTCTTTTTTCAGTTTAACACCAAAAGGAAGATACGTTATTGGAGTTTGTATTGGAACAGCTTGTTACGTTAAAGGCGGACAAAATGTTTTAGATAAATTTGGTGAATTATTAAAAATTAAACCAGGTCAAACGACCGAAGATGGTTTGTTTACACTAGATGGTTTACGCTGCATTGGTGCTTGTGGTATTGCTCCTGCAATTAGTATTAATGGCAAAGTTTATCCAAAAGTTAAACTTAGCGATGTTCCTAAAATAATTGAGGAATATAGAAACAAGGAGATGGAATAATATGGTTAAAAAAGTTGAAAAGCCTGCAGAAAGCCAACAAAAAATCAAAACTTTAGACGATTTAAAGAATAAAATCGCTAAATGTAGTGAATGTGTAAATAATAAATTTGATGGAAAAGATGGTAAAAGACATATTGTCGTTTGTGGTGGAACTGGTTGTCTTTCATCAAATTCACAAGAAATTATTGATAACTTTAATAAATTAATTAAAGAAAAACATTTAGAAGATAAAGTTACTTGTAATGTAGTTGGATGTTTTGGTTTCTGTTCTCAAGGTCCTTTCGTTAAGATTTATCCTGAAGACACGTTATATCATGCTGTCAAACCAACTGATTGTGCCAAAATTATTGAAGAAGATATAATTGGTGGAAAAATCGTTGAAGAACTTTTATATATCGAACCATCAACTGGACAAAAAGTTAAAAGACAAGATGATATTAATTTCTATAAAAAACAATTAAGAATTGCTTTACATGGTTGTGGAACTATCAATCCAGAAGTAATCGATGAAGCCCTCGGATACGACGCTTTCAAAGGTTTAATTCGTGCCTTAAGCATGAAAAGAGAAGAAGTTATCCAAGAAATTTTAGATAGCGGACTTAGAGGTAGAGGTGGCGCAGGTTTCCCTACTGGTAGAAAATGGAAATTTGCATATGACTCTCAAAATGAGACAAAATACGTAGTTTGTAACGGAGATGAAGGCGACCCAGGCGCATTTATGGATCGTTCAATTCTTGAAGGAAATCCTGTTGCTGTTATTGAAGGTATGATGATTGCAGGTTATGCAATCGGTGCTCAAAACGGATATTTCTATGTTAGAGCTGAATATCCTATCGCTGTTAATAGATTAAGAATTGCGATTAAAGAACTTGAACAAATTGGACTTTTAGGCGACAACATTTTAGGTAGTGGATTTAATTTTAGAGTCCATATTAGACTTGGTGCTGGCGCTTTTGTTTGTGGAGAAGAAACAGCTTTACTTAATTCAATCGAAGGTAAAAGAGGTATGCCAAGAACTAGACCTCCATTCCCTGCTGTTAAAGGTTTATGGGATAAACCAACAATCATTAATAACGTCGAAACACTCGCCAATGTGCCATATATTATGAGAGTTGGTACTAAAGAATATGCAAAAATAGGTACTGAAAGAAGTAAAGGAACTAAAGTTTTTGCTCTTGGTGGAAAAGTTAAAAATGTTGGACTTGTTGAAGTTCCAATGGGCACAACAATTAGAGAACTTGTTTATGATATTGGTGGAGGAATTCCTAACGATAAGAGATTCCAAGCAATCCAAACAGGCGGTCCATCTGGTGGATGTCTCACGATGAACGAACTTGATACACCAATTGAATATGAATCCTTAATTGAAAAAGGAAGCATGATGGGATCTGGTGGCGCAATTGTCATGGATGAAGACAACTGTATGGTAGACGTTGCCAAATTCTATCTTGAATTTATTTGTGATGAAAGTTGTGGGAAATGTTCTCAATGTAGAATAGGTACAAAGAGACTTTTAGAAATCTTAAATAAAGTTACAGATGGCAAAGCCACAATGGAAGATTTAGATAAGCTTCAAACTTTAAGTGAATCTATTCAAGTTGGTTCACTATGTGGACTTGGCCAAACTGCACCAAACCCAGTTTTATCTACTTTAAACAAATTTAAAGATGTTTATATTAGACACGTAAAAGATAAGAAGTGTGATGCTGGAGTTTGTAAGTCGCTTATTGAATTCCATATTGATCCAAATAAATGTAAAAAGTGTTCGCTTTGCGCGAGAAATTGTCCAGTTAATGCGATTTCTGGAGTTGTTGGCAAAGAACCTTACAAGATTGACCTTGATAAATGTATTAAGTGTGGAACATGTATTTCTGCATGTAAATTTGGTGCGATCTACAAGAAATAGGTGGTGAAGAAATATGGCAAAGATTCAAATATTTATTGAAAATAAACCTTACGTAGTAGAAGAAGGTTTAACAATTCTAGAAGCAGCTAAAATCTGTGGATATAACATTCCAAATTTATGTACATGGAAAAAAGGCGAATGTTCGGTTGCGAGTTGTAGAGTTTGTCTTGTTAAAGTCGAAGGCGAAAGAAGACTCGTGCCTAGCTGCGCCTATCCAATAAGAGAAGGTATTAGAATTTCAATTGTTGATCCAAAAGCGGTTATTGCAAGAAGAACTAGTGTTGAACTTCTTCTTTCAAACCATTATTACAACTGTCAAGCATGTAGAAAAAATGGACAATGTGAGCTTTTAGAAGTTGCACGTAGAGTTGGCGCAAGACCAGAACAATATGTTGGTGAAAAAACTAAGTCAACATATGATGAGCTATCTCCATCATTAATTAGAGATACATCAAAATGTATTCTTTGTGGACGTTGTGTTGAAGCGTGTAAAAATGCTCAAGGTATTGGTATTTTAGGTTTTGAAAATAGAGGATTTAAAACTATTGTCGGACCAAGTGAAAATAGAAGTTTCAATAATGTTCCTTGTATTCAATGCGGTCAATGTACACTTGTTTGCCCAACTGGTGCTTTAATGGAAAGAAGTGAAATAGATAAGCTTGATAAAGCATTTAATGAAGGAAAATATGTTATTGTTCAAACAGCTCCTGCTGTAAGAGCTGCAATTGGTGAAGAATTTGGCGAACCAATCGGCACAAATTGCACTGGAAAAATGGTTGCAGCACTTCATAGACTTGGTTTCTATCGTGTTTTTGATACTAACTTTGCAGCTGATTTAACAATTACTGAAGAAGCTAATGAATTTATTCAAAGAATTATTTCCCATAGACCTGGTCCTATGATTACATCTTGTTCTCCTGGTTGGATTAATTATATTGAATATTATTATCCTGAACTTTTAGAACATCTTTCATCTTGTAAGTCACCTCATGAAATGATGGGTGCTATTATCAAATCATATTATGCAGAAAAACATAATATTGATAGATCACAAATTTGTGTTGTATCAGTTATGCCTTGCACTGCAAAAAAATATGAAAAAGAAAGACCAGCTAACTCTGTTGATGGAATAAAAGATGTTGATGTTGTTTTAACTACTAGAGAACTTGCTGAACTTATTAAGAGAGCAGGTTTAATGTGGAAGAAATTGCCTGATGAAGATTTTGACGATGATTTAATTGGCGAATATAGTGGCGCTGGCGCTATCTTTGGTGTTACGGGTGGTGTTATGGAAGCAGCAATTAGAACTGCATATCATATTCTTACCAACCAAGAACTTGAACCAATTGAATTTACACCATGTAGAGGTCTTAAAGGAATCAAGGAAGCTACACTTAAAATCAATGGAGTTACATATAACTTTGCAATGTGTAGTGGAATGAAAAACGCCAAGATTCTTCTTGAACAAATTAAAAATGGTGAATCAAAATATGATTTCATCGAAGTAATGGGGTGTCCTGGTGGATGTATTAATGGTGGCGGCCAACCATATGTCTTCCCTCTCTTCTTACCTAATGAAGATGACAATATTCAAGAAACATATATTGCCAAAAGAGCAAAAGTTCTTTATGACATCGATAAAGGAAAGAAAGTTAGAAGAAGTCACTTAAACCCAGATATTATTACTTTATATAAAGAATATTTAGGCGAATATGGTTCTCCTAAGGCACATAAGTTATTACATACAACTTATAATACTCATAGAGAGAAATATCCAGATATTGAAAAAGAGTAGTTTTTGATTAAAAAGCTTGCAAATATTCAATAAAATATAGAAAAAAATAAAAATTCCCTTGGAAAATGAAGAAATTCCTGGGAATTTTTAATATTTACGGAAAAGCTTTTGGCAAAAAATACTTTTTAGAGAACGATTTAATATCAAAGTTTTCAAAAATAATGAAAATACAAAACATTCTCTGTTGAAAAAAATGTAGCAATCTTGAAAACCTTTGAAAGTGTCGGGGAGGGGATAATAACTCTCACCAAAATATAATTTTGTTGGATTACAGTAAGAAAAATTACCTAGCATTTTTAATAGTTAGCCTCCGCGTAATTTAGTAATTCTTGACACTATGTCAGCATTTAAAATTTATAACTTATTTGACATCGTCTCAATAGTTATGGAAAATTGTCAGTTATTTTTGCTGAGGTACAAAAAGATATATTTTAAGAAATTTATTGCTACACATGATAATTATCGTGGCAATAATTGCGGCAATAAATGTAGCAACTGTTTCTATTGGTAGTTTCGTAACGGTTATGGAAATACTTTCTAAGATTTTTATTTGGATTGGCTTAGGTTTAGCTATTTTTGCACATCAATTGCGTATAAGAAAAAAGAAATTGGAATTTTAAGAGCAGTAGGCGCTAAAGCTTCTGATGTATTTAAAATCTTTTTCTCAGAAGCTTTTGTTATAGCAATTATTAATTTGGTACTTGCGTGTATTGGAGCAATAATTAGTATTTATTTTGTTAACGATGCGTTCATATCGAGTCTGGGCACAATAGGAGCATTCTATTTCTTTAGTTTTAGACAATTTGGAATTATGCTTGCTCTTTCAATAGGAGTAGCTGCTTTAGCAACATTCTTACCAGTTTATTTCTTATCAAGAAAGAAACCTGTTGATTCAATAAATAATAGGTAATTTTTGAAAGTAGTGATGAAAATTTTAGGAAAATTTTAAAAAAATTCGCTACATTTTTCAAAAATTCCAGAAAAAGTTAATTTTTTCTAAAATAGTTAAGATTTGCAAGGTTTTTGACAAAATTTCCTGGAAAAAACAACTTTTTCTAATGTTCAATATTTTAGTAAAATGCAAAAAAAACGCGAATTTTAACTTCGCGTCTAGTGTACAAATTTTTGGCGGAGAAGATGAGATTTGAACTCACGCTAGGGTTACCCCTACTAACGGTTTAGCAAACCGTCCCCTTCAGCCACTTGGGTACTTCTCCAAGATTTGTGCTTAAATATACTATCAAAGGCGCAACAAATTATCAAGTTTGAGTTGAAGTTCGATGAAAAAACTTTGTGTAGTGTCAAATATTAAAAATGTATTTTTTAATAAATCGGCCTATAATAATAGAGTATGCCGAGTTTGATTACACATTACGAATTCTCAAAGCAGAATTTCCCAACACACAAAAAAATGTTTTATTTAGGCTCACAAGGGCCAGATCCATTCTTTTATTATGGATATACAAATCCATTTAAAAAGAATATTAAAGATGTAAGAAAATATGGAACATATCTTCACGATATGGATTCATTTATTTCGTTTTCTTTTTTACTAGATTATGTTAAACAAGCAGAAGATGCAGAAGATGAAGAAATTCTTCTTTCTTTTGTTAAAGGTTTAATGTCTCATTATGTTTTAGACAGAACCTGTCATCCTTATATTTATTTCAAAACTGGTTTTCCATTAGGTGGAACAATATATTCTTTCTATCATTCATTACTTGAAACAGATATTGATGTTTTGATTGAAGATAACTTTAACGACAAGCCAAGCTTTAAAGAAATTTTAAAAGTTGATAATAGAGAGTTAAAACTTGTTTCAAAAATGATGTATGAATTAGCGAAATTTTTGAACATCAAAAACATAACTGAAAAAAGCTACTATCAAAGCGTTAAAACGATGTTAACAGTTAATAGATGCATTAACTCAAAGCTCTTTGGTTTTAGAAAATTTGTTTTCTCTCATTTTATGAAGACAAGCGTAATTAATGCAATGTCCCATCCTAAATTAAGTAAATTAAATCAAAAGATAGATTATTTGAATTTAGAGGAAAAAGAATGGAGAAATTTTGTTACAGGCGAAATCGTTGGCAAAGACACATTCTTTGATTTAATTGATAAAGCATATGTTGATTTAGCACACGCTTTACAAACTATCGATGATATTTATTACAATGATTTAGATAAAGAACCACTCAATGAATTTATTGGTCAAGTTAATCACAATGGTATTAAACCAGGTGAAGAGATGAAATATTTCTCTCTTATATTTGATCTAAAGAAAGGTATTTTAGGATGAAACATGTATATGTAATTACTGGTGGTGGAAGTGGAATGGGACTTGCTACAATTAAAGAGTTAGGAAAAGACCATACAATTATTATCACTGGTAGGACTTTAGCTAAACTCGAAAAAGCAGCTAAGGAATTTAATGATCAAGGTTATGATGTAGTTTGCACAACTTGCGATGTCTCTAATAGAGAAGAAGTTAAAAAGCTCGTTGAATTCTGCACAAGTAAAGGTGACATCGATGCTGTAATTCATGCAGCAGGTGTCTCTCCACATATGGGAAATGCCGAAACTATTCTTAAAATTAATGCTTTAGGTACACATTATGTTGATACGGAATTCGCTAAAGTAATGAAAAGTGGAAGTGTTATTTTAAATGTTTCTTCAATGTCAGCTTATATGCTTCCTAAAGCCATGTTACCGATTAAGAAATATTCTTTAATTTTTAAAGATGAAAAGAAATTCTTAACTAAACTTGTTAAAAGATCAAGACTCCTTGGAAAGAAGATGGAAACAAGTTTAGGATATCCTATTAGTAAAAACTTTGTTTGTTGGTACACAAAAAGAGTTGCTAATGTAATGTATGAAAAAGGAATTAGAGTAATTAGTGTTTCTCCAGGAAACTTTGAAACACCAATGGGAGAGCTTGAAAGTGGACAAGGTAAAGCTTTCCTTAAAAATAACGCCATTAAAAGATTTGGATATCCGGAAGAAATTGCGGTTTTGTTTAAACACTTAATTGATCCAAGATTAGGATATCTAACCGGCACCGATATTGTTTGTGATGGCGGATGTGTTGGTAACCTAGAAGTATACACTTCTAAAGAAAAGAAAGAATTCAAATTATAAAAAAACTCCGCGATTTGCAGAGTTTTTTTTATAATTGTTATGTCTTTTTAAAATTTTAATTTTCTTCAAATGTTTCAGAAGTAATGTTTAATTCTTTATCTATTACACTGTTTTCTTCATCGATGAAATGTTGACTCTTTTTGTTAACAATAACAGCGAAGATAAAGACGATACCACCAACAAAGACTAATACTGCAAGAGGAATAATACCTAAATTTGATGAGTCGGTTGCTTGAGAGATGATACCAAAGAGAAACGTTCCAATAAAACTTGCGCCCTTTCCAAATGCATCAAATAAAGAGAAGAGTTCACCAGATTTATTCTTAGGAATGATTTGAGTGAAGTAACTTCTTGAAAGAGCTTGGATTCCGCCTTGGAACATACCAACAGCAACGGCTAAAATCCAGAACATCCAGTTATTGTTAATAAAGATTGCAAAAATCGTGATGAATAAATAACCAAGAATTCCAACAAATATCATTTTTTCTGTGCCACATTTTTTTGCAAGATAAGACATTCCGATAGCACAAGGACAAGCGATAACTTGAACAGCAACAAGTGCGATTAATGAGTCAATTTGACCAACGCCAAATCCTCCAGCGACTTTAATTGCTAGTTCAATAATTGAATAAACGCCATCTATATATAAGAAGAAAGCGATTAAGAAAAGAATAATTCCAGCGTGTTTTCTAGCATATTTGAAGATTTCCCAAATTCTTTTATATGAATCACTAACAGCTTTAAACATTGATTTTGCTTTGCTTCCTTGGGCTACATCTCTTTCAACGAAATAATTTTGCTTATAGGTTTTAAATAGAGGAACAGTGAAAGCTAACCACCATAAGCCATTAATAGCAAAACAGATTAAATATCCCCATGGACAAGCAAGAGAAGCATCCATTCCTGTTAATAATTGGCCATCAGCACCATATGCTTCATATCCAGTAAAACCAAAAGCACAAATTGCGATTCCAATTAAGAATGGCACCAAACTACCAATATAACCAAACGCATAACCATATGCAGAGACTTTATTTGTTCTTTCAATACTAGTTGTATCAACAAGCATTGAGTCATAAATCATAAGTGCGCCATTGTAGCAAACTTTACAAATAACAAATAAGATTAACCAACCAACGAAATTCATTGGGACGCCAAGTAAAATACATCCAATTACTGCTAGCAATGTGAAGATTAAGAACATTGGCTTTTTAAAGTTTTTGTAATCGCTTAATGTTCCAATTAATGGTCCAATTAAAACGGCGATTAAGGTAACAATACTTGCAGCATAAGACCAAAAAGCATCTGAATCAGTTGAACTTATTCCCGCAAGGTTTGTTAAATTCGTAAAAAACAACGCAAAAAGAGAAACTGAAACCATTGTGAAGGCACTATTTCCAACATCATAAAGGATCCAACATAACTCTTTTTTGGTTAACTTCTTCTTTTTCATAAATTTTTAACCTAAATCCTTCCTTTGTTTACGTAAAAATTTTAATGATATAATCTTTAAGATTCAATAAATTGTGAGAAATTAAGGGAAATATTTACTTTTTCTTTACATTGGAGTTTAGGATGAATTTGAAAACTCACTTGTTTTTGATCTAAACTTTTAGTCCAAAAGTCGATTGCATTTTGGTCAAGATTTACACAAAACTCCCTTTCACTTTGGTCAAAAAATGAATAAAACCCCCTTGCATTTTGGTCCAAAGGGCAACTTTATAAAAAACTATATAATAAAAAACTCCAAAAACGTGCAATTAATTCAAATAAAATCTTGCAAAAACGTGCAATTAATTCAAATAAAATCTCGTAAAAACGTGCAATTAATTCAAATAAAATCTTGTAAAAACGTGTAATAAATACTATCTTATTAGATATGAAAAGAAAATATTTGGAAAAACTCGTGGAATGGAAAAATAAACCTGATAGGAAACCGCTTATGGTATGGGGAGCAAGGCAAGTTGGCAAAACTTTTTTAATTGAGGTATTATTTGCTAAAGAATATTATCCAAATTCATATTTAAAAATAGATTGTTCAAATGATGAAGATTTTGTTAATTATGTCACAGAACATAATCAGCTAGATAAAGTACTTTTATATATAGAATTAAACTATAATTTTAAACCTGATAAAAATCATTTATTGTTTATTGATGAAGTGCAAGAATGTTTGCCAATAGTTAAAATGATGAAACATTTTAACGAGATTAGACGTGATATTCCTTTAATTGTTTCTGGATCGCTTGTAAGATTAAAGATATTTAGATCTGCTCATAAACGTGGTGTAAGAACTGATAAAAAGAAATTTCTTTTTCCAGTAGGAAAAATTAATGAATTATATATTTATCCGCTTACTTTTGATGAATTTTTAATTAATTATAAGCCAAATATATATGAATATTTAAAAGATTGCTATACGAATAATAAGTCGATTGACGCTGGATTTCATTCTAAATTTTTAGAAATTTTTAAAGAATATTTATTTATTGGAGGCATGCCGGAAGCAGTTGATTTTTTCATAAAAAATGTAGAAAAAGATAGAGCATTTGCTTTTAAGAATGTGGTTTTAATTATTAAAGAAATTTATAACAATTATTTAGCAGACATGGACTTATATCAAGTATCACCAGAAGCTATAATTAGAAGTCGTTTAATTTATAAAGATATATATAAACAACTGAACAAGGAAAATAAAAATTTTAAATTTTCTCTAACAGAAAAAAATGCACGTGGAAGAGATATGTTAAATCCGATAGGATGGTTAGTTGAAGCGAAAATTGTGAATCAATCTTTTGAACTTAAAGAAAAGATAACAACACCATTAACAGAAAATAATGATTCATTGATGCGCCTTTACTTAGCTGATATGGGGATGTTCACTTATCAAAGTGGCTTAAATGCAAGGATGTTTACTTTGAATTCAGAAAATTCACTGTCTGGAATTTACTATGAAAATTATATGGCTTGTGAACTTGTTGCAAGAGATATAAAACTTTTTTATTGGCGCGGGAAAAGAGATAGCGAGTTTGAGTTTATACTTGATTTAGATGGAAGAGTAATCCCTATTGATGTCAAAAAAGGTAAATCGAGACTTAACTCACTAGATGAATTTAGAAATCACAATAAAAAATGGTTAGCAATTAAAATTTCTTCTAATCAATACGGCTATAATAACGAAAAAGAGATTCTTACAATTCCGTTTTATTTTGTACCGTTCTTTTTAGATGATTTGGAAAATGGCTTAGTTAGAATCTATAAATAGAAAATACTCTTTTTGCAACTTACCAATTGATAATTCAAAACAATTTTAGGTTTATACTTACTTTATTCAACAAGACATATTTGTTTGTTCGTTTACTAAATCGAAATCAACAGATCCATCAAGAAAAACACACAGCATGTCTTACTGAAAGTTTATAATTAGTGTGAATTTGTATAAAAGTCCAGGAAATATTATCGATAACTTCAAAAATTTGCATAAAAACTCCGAGCAAATTGTTAAAAACCCTAGGAAAAAATGCAAAAAGTCGAAAAAAAGCGTATTTAGAAAATTTACATTTTTTAAATTTTTATGCTCGTTGTTTTGGTTTATAATTTATTCGTATGAACGAGAAATTTACTAAAAATTATCAAATAACAACAAATATGATGGATAAAAACGATGTCATAAAAGTATCTACGCTTTTAGATATCGCTCAAGAAATTGCGGGAAAACACGCAGATGTTCTTGGCTGTGGCTTTGAACCAATGATTAAACAAAACTTAATACGGGTAGTTGTAAGAAATTATGTTGAAATATACAAAGAACCTAAAAATTTTGATGAAATTACTGCTGTGACTTATCCACTTAAACCAAGATTCGTTGAATTTAATAGAGATACAGAGTTCTATCATAATGGTGAATTATTTGCAGCTGTAAGGTCAACATGGATGGTAATTAATATTAAAAATTATCAAGTTGAAGCGCCTAACTTTTTCGATTCTTATGCTGACTCACTCGGTTTTTTTAAAAGAAGAATTAAAAAGTTACCAACTATTGAAAAAAGTGAACTTACAAAAGCCAAAGATGTCGAAATTGTTTACTCAATGTTAGATCACAACGGACATATGAATAACACTAAATATTTGGATTTCTATTTAGATATATTTAAACCCACAAATTCAACAAAAACACTGCAAATAGAATATATAAAACAAAGTTTTTTAGATGAAACTCTAGAACTTTATATAAATGATAAAGGTGAAAAGAGATATTTAGCTGGATATAAAAATGATGAATTAAGATTCTATATGGAATGTGAGGAGTTTAAAAATTAGTATGAAAATTAGTGAAAGAGTTAAAAAGGCTTTAAGTGAAGGAAAACCAGTTATTGCACTTGAAACAACCATCATTTCTCATGGCATGCCTTACCCAAAAAATGTTGAATGCGCATTAGCTGTTGAAAAAACTATTGAAGAAAATGGTGCTATACCAGCAACGATTGGAATTATTGAAGGCGAACCAATTATTGGTATGAGCCATGAAGAAATTGAACTTTTTGGAAAAACTAAAGGCATTGAAAAAGTTTCAAGAAGAGATTTACCAATTATATGTGCCGAGAAAAAATGGGGAGCAACAACAGTTAGTGCAACAATGATTCTTGCTGAACTTGCTGGAATTGAATTCTTTGTAACTGGTGGAATTGGTGGAGTTCATAGAAAAGCACAAGAAACTTTTGATATCAGCGCTGATTTAGATGAACTTGGAAAAACTAATGTATCTGTAATTTGTGCTGGACCTAAAGCAATTTTGGATTTAAATCTCACAATGGAATATTTAGAAACAAAAGGTGTACCAGTTATTGGATACAATACAGATAAATTACCTGCATTTTTTACTAGAACTAGTGATTTAAGAGTTGACTATAATGCAAAAACACCTCTTGATATTGCAAAAATTGTTAAATCAAAAAGAGATTATAAATTAAATGGCGGAGTTTTAATTACAAACCCAATTCCTGAAGAATATTCGATGGATCCTGCTTATATAAATAAAGAAATAGATAAAGCGTTAGTTGAAATGGAAAAAGCTGGGGTCAAAGGAAAAGATGAGACTCCATATTTACTTGCAAAGATTGTTGAGCTAACTCAAGGCAAGAGTTTAGAAGCAAATATTCACTTAATATTAAATAACGCAAAACTTGGTGCACAAATCGCCTCTGAATATGTTAAATTAAAGTAGATATTTAAATAGGTGAATGATATGGATAAAACTTTACTCTTAATTGGTGGTAGTAATATTGACTATATTGCAACTAGCAAAGAAAAATTACAAAAACGTGTTTCGAATATTGGCGAAGTGAGCATTACTTTTGGTGGCGTTATGAGAAATATCGCTGAAAATTTAGCTCGACTCGGAAATAAAATTGATTTTGTTACCGCGATTGGAAAAGATGCAAACGGACAAGAGTTAAAAAAAGAACTTATTGAACTTGGAGTAAATGTTATTTCACCTGATTCAGATTTACCTAGTGGAAGTTATGTCGCAATTAATGACTCAAACCATGACATGGTTGATGGAGTTTGTGATAATCGAATTATTGAAACTATAGATGTTGAATTTTTGAAAACTTTAGAAGATTTAATTTCTTCTCATGAATATATTATTTTAGACGCAAACCTTCCAAAAGCGACAATTGATTATATTTTTAGTGTTTATGGCGATAAAAAAATTATTGTTGAAGCAATTTCGCCTACTAAAGTCTTAAAATTTAAAGATCATTTAGATCAAATTTATTTAATTAAATGCAATATTCATGAGGCAAGAATGCTCATGGGTATTGATTTAATGGAAAAAGATCTTGTTAGTGGACTTTTAACTCGTGGAGCTAAAAACGTTGTTGTGTCTCATGGAGCACATGATGTTTATTTTGGTGAAAACTATCGTCGAGTTGATCTTGTTAAAGTTAATGAAGTTAAAGAATTTGTTAATACTACTGGATGTGGTGATGCTCTTACAAGTGGCGTTATCGATTATTTCTTAAGAGGTAAAAAACTTAAAGAAGCGGTAGCTTTTGGAAATGAACTTTCTCGTCTTACTCTCATGAGTAAAGGCGCAACAACTAAGGAGATTGAAAAATATAAGCATGAATAGCTTATATTTTTTCTTTTTGTTATGGATAAGATTTTAGTTATAGATTACGGTTCACAATATAACGAACTAATTGTTAGAAGAGTTCGTGATTTAGGAGTTTATTCTTTATTAATAAATAACAATACTGATTTATCGACTTTTGATAAAAGCGAAGTTAAAGGAATAATATTGTCGGGTGGACCAAATTCAGTAAATGATCCAAATTCACCTAAAATTAATCCACAGATTTTTGATTTTGGTGTGCCAGTACTTGGTGTATGCTATGGTATGCAAGCTTTAGCTGCTTATTTTGGTGGAAAGGTTGAAAACAACAAAATTAAAGAATTCGGAAAAACTTTAACTCATTTTGATAACAATTCGGATTTATTTAAGAACATTCAAAGAGACAATATTGTATTTATGTCTCATTCTGATACAGTCACAGTTTTACCTGATGGATTTAGAAAAATCTGTTCAACTGATGATTGTGAATATGCAGGAATCGAGAATAAAGAAAAAAGAATTTATGCTCTTCAATTTCATCCTGAAGTTAGAGATACAATTGAAGGAAATACAATAATTTCTAACTTTTTATTTGAGATTTGCAGGGTTTTTAAAAATTGGAGCATAGATAATTGGATTGATGACAAGATAAAAGAGATTAAAGAATTTGTTGGAAACGAAAAAGTAATTCTTGGAATTAGTGGTGGCGTTGATTCAACTGTTTGCGCGGTTTTAATTTATAAAGCAATTGGAGATCAACTTTATCCTTTATTTATAAATCATGGTCTTTTAAGAAAAGATGAGGAAAAACTTGTTTTAGATAATTTCAAAAATAAGTTTGATATAAATGTTTATTATAAAGATGCTAGTCAATACTTTTTACATCTTTTAACAGGGATAACTTCTCCTGAAAAGAAACGAAAAATTATTGGAAAAGCGTTTATCGATGTTTTTAAAGAAGAAGCAAGTAAGTTAAAAGATGTTTCAATTTTAGCTCAAGGAACTTTATATACAGATGTTGTTGAAAGCGGTAAAGGCGGAGAATCTAAAGTAATTAAGTTTCATCATAATGTTGGTGGATTACCAAAAGAGTTAGGTTTTAAATTACTCGAACCATTAAACGAACTTTATAAAGACGAAGTTAGAGAGTTAGGGAGAAAACTAGGTTTAGATGATGCATTTGTTTCTAGACAACCTTTCCCAGGGCCTGGTTTGGCAATTAGAATTATTGGAAATATCACAAAAAAGAAATTAAAAATTGTTAGAGAAGCTGATGCTATTCTTCAAGAAGAAATTAAAAAAGCAAATTTAGATAAGAAAATTCGGCAATATTTTGCCGTATTAACAAATACTAAAACTGTTGGAGTTATGGGGGATAATCGAACATATTTATATACGGTTGCAATAAGAGCGGTAGATTCAATAGATGGAATGACAGCAAGATTTTACCCAATTCCATACGATGTATTAGAAACTATAAGTTCAAGAATTGTTAATGAAGTCGATTATGTAAATAAAGTTGTTTACGATATAACTTCTAAACCTCCATCAACAATTGA
>CASFZJ010000005.1 GCA_949299165.1 uncultured bacterium
CCAAAAAACAATATTATCAGCATTAGGAATTACGGAAAAACAGTTACAAAATACCCTGAATAACTTCAACTCACATTTTTAGTATAAAAAGATAAGGTTTATCGTTTTTCTTGCAGATTCATTACGGTTAGTTTAAACTAACTATAGTAATTTAATTAAACTTATCCTTAATTCTCCTTAAAGATTAAATTACAACTGACAAAGTCTAAGAGCTGAACTCCTCAGCTCTTTTACTTTGCCAAGAAAAGTAATCATCAATCACACTCTTATCGCCGATTTTACAGATTTTTTTATCTTTCAACCAAACCGCTATATCACACAGCGCACATGCGCATCTAATATCATGAGTAACAGAAATAATTGTGTTGTTTGTTTCTTTATGAATCTTATTAATAATCTCGATTAAGCTTTTTAAGGAATTATAATCTTGTCCAACAGTTGGCTCATCTAAAAGTAAAACATCCGGTTTCATAGCTAAAATTGCAGCAATAGAAACTTTTCTTTTTTGTCCTTCTGATAATGACTGAGGGTGCCTTAAAAGTAAATTTTTTAAATTGAACAACGAAATAATGTAATCAGCATATTCCTTACTATAACAATTGAAATAAATTTCCTTTAAAACTGTGTTCATAAATAGTTGATAATTAGGATTTTGATAGACAATTCCAACTTTTTTAAACCATTTACTACTTCCGATTTTTATGTGGCGTTTTTCTTTGATTAAATCATGTGAGTATTCGCCTATTTTTAATTTGTTTAAGCCGCCGAGAATTCGCATTAAAGTTGTTTTTCCAACCCCGTTTTCACCTAGTAATAGAACCCTTTCCTCTCTAAAAATTTCCAAAGAAATATCTTCTATTATCAAATTATTTTTGATTTTAAAAAATGCATTTTTTAAAGAAAATAATTGAGTTTTGCAGGGTTTTTCTAAATTTTCGCATTGAATTATATTACTTTTTTGCTCAAAAATTATAGATTCTTTGCTCGTTTCAACAACTTTTTTATCCTTGATTGCTAAAATTCTATCAGCATATTTAAGTATCAAATCGATACGATGCTCAGAGACAATAATTGTATATCCGTTGCACGATAAAGATTTCAATAGATTTAAGAGTTCAATTGAAGAATTTAAATCTAAATTTGCTAACGGCTCATCTAGAATCAAGATTTTTTGCCCCATAAGCAAAGTGCTTCCAGTAATTAGTTTTTGTTTTTGGCCGCCAGATAATTCACGACATTTTGCATTTGGATTTATTTTCATTAATTTTGTGATTAAATCGATTTTATATTGTATAGTTTCTTTTTTAAAACCAAGATTTTCACCGCCAAAAGCTAGTTCGTCTTCAACATATTTTTCAACAATTTGATGATCAGCATTTTGCAAAACAATTCCAACTTCTCTTGCTAATTCTCCTGCTATTTTTCCTGAAATATTCTTTTCGTTTATTAAAATATCTCCTTCTTTTTTCCCATATATTAAGTTAGGAATTATGCCATTTAGAAGAAAAATTAAAGTTGATTTGCCTTCACCGCTCTGACCAGTTAGCAAAACAAACTCACCTTTATTAATTTTGAAATTAACTTTATCCAATATTTTTATTCCGTTTTCGTATGAAAAACTTAAATTTCTAGTTTCTACAACTACACTCATAATATAATCACCAAAATAATTCCTAAAACAATCAATAAAAGAAACAAAATATCAGAAAATCTTATATATTCTTTTTTATATAAAGAATAATTTTTGTTATGTAAATCAAATCCTCTAGTTTCTATACTTAAAGAAAGTGTATCGCTAATATCTACAATCCTAGTTATAAAAGGTATTAGAAATGCACGATATAAAATTTTAGGATTTAAAACTGTAAAACTGCCCCTCGCTTTCATACCTTCTTTTACTCTTCTACTTTCGTTTAAAAGAGTAGGCATAAAAGAAAATACAATTAACATGCCAATAGTTAAGCTTCTTGGGGCTCTAATTTGAGACAAGTTTCTTGCTAACCTGTCTGTTCCTAAACTTACTCCCGGTATCATACCAACTGTAAAAGCCGCTACTCTATTTATCATACTTAGTCCTTGATCTAATCGATTAGACACCAAATAAGCAATCAAAAAGAACAATCCGCCAATAATCGTCAAATAAATTAAACTTTTTAAGCAAGTTTTATAATTAATAAAAAGAAACATAATTAAATAGGCTGCGATTAAAAAATAACTACATCTAACATCATTCGCATAAACAAGCGAAAAAATTACGATAGTCAATCCACCAACTATCGCAATCAAAGGATATAAATTTGAATATTTATATGTAAAAAAGTTTCTCATTTTTTTATAACGCCTGCTTTTTTAAGTTCACGGATAATAATAACTCCAATTAAAGCACCGACCGCACATAAAGCGATAACGGCTACACTCATTCCAATTGCGGTTCCTGCATCTGATCCTATAAAAGCGCTAACCGCTTGTCCTTCTTCTCCTTTAAAGGAATAAAAGAATTTATACCAAAGATACAGGAATGGTAATGTGAGCGGCAAATAAATTGTTGCCGCAAAAAAAGATGCCCAATCAGATTTATAGCCTCTACAAATTAGAATAGTGAGAATTTCTGCTATTAATGCGCAAAGCAAAAGGCAGAAAAACATTATCGTATTCATGAAAATCAAGACAACTCCGCTAAAGAAGGACATGAATAATAATGCGCCCGGTTTTCTTACTTTCATCATTCCTATCGCAGGGAAAAGTGAGAATTGTAAACCTAAACATATTTGTATAATTCCAAAAAGAGGAATATTAGAAACTAGTGGCATAAAGGCACCAGTTAAAAGCATAATACAAGAAATGATGGCTAGAAAAACAATATCCTTAATTTTAAATTTTTGGAAAATTTTATTATTTTCCTCGGAATTTTTCACTTTTTCCTTTTCTTTTTTCTTTAAATTTTCACTTTTTGAAATATCCTCTGAACTTTCAGATAAAGTTTTCACGAGATTTTCAAAGTTTTCACGCTCATTTTCCATCACTTAATTCCTCCAAAGTTTTGTCGCTAAATTTATAAATCCTATCCTCAATTGCCATAGTTGATTCCTTGTGTGAAACCAAAATAATGGCACAATCTTTTTTTGCTTTTACAATCGACGAAAGAATAATTCCCTCATTTATTGCATCAACATTACTTGTTGGTTCATCAAGAAGCAATAACTTACTCTTTTTAAGAAAGGCTCTAGATAAACCAATTCTTTGTTTTTCTCCGCTTGAGAAGTTTTCACCCATTGTTGAAACAATACTCTTATATCCATTTTCTAAAGTTTGAATATGATTATGAATATTCGCTTTCCTTGTTGCAGAAATTACTTCGTTTAATTTTGCATTATTGTTAGCAACTTTAATGTTGTCTAATATCGATTCATTAAATAAATATGTAGTTTGTGAGACAAGCGATACATTATCTAAAAGCGAAGAAGTATTAATAGTTTCAATGTCTATCCCGTTATAAAGAATTTCTCCACCATCCTTTTTATAGAATCTTAAAAGTAAATTTAAAATGGTAGATTTACCACTGCCAGACGCTCCAACGATTCCGACAATTTCACCCTTTTTAACATGAAAATTTACATTTTTAAGAACTTCTTCAGAATTTTTATAACTGAAACTTAAATTTCTAACTCTAAGTTCTTCAAATTTAAAATCGTTTTTATCAACTATATCTTCAACAGCCGGTTTTTCTTCAAGTAAATTAAGTAATCTGTCACCACTTGCGAAGGTTTGTGTGAGATTGTTAGGGAGATTTGAAATAGCTAAAACTGGGCCAAAGCTTCCATAAATTGCGACAAGTCCAATGATTAAATTGCCTAATTCAAGTTGATTTGAATAATAAAGCAAAATACCGACAACAAAAGAAATTACAATGAAGAATGCAACACTTGCTTCGCTAATCGCGGAAGCTATTGCTGTTTTATTTTTCTGAATCTTAGTAATTTTAAGTAATTCGCTACTTTTTTTATTAACCTTGTTTTCACGATTCTTTTCGTTTCTATGGAAAACAATTTCTTTTATTCCTTTAATTGAATCCAAAAAGTATGAATTAAATCTAGCTAAAGTTGATCTATATTCAATTCCACAATTTTTCATGTATTTTGAATAAATAATAGGCAAAATAACTCCAATAAAGACAAAACCAAAAAGAACAATTAAAGCCAGATACCAGCTAGACATAAAACCAACAAACAAAAAGACTCCTAATGAGACAAGAAGCGCGATACAAGCTGGTGAAATTGTATGAGCATAAAAGACTTCAAGTGTTTCAATATCTGCCGTTAATAAAGAAATTAAATTTCCTTTTTTATCCTCTTCAAGCTTAGCTGGTGCCAATTTTCTTAATTTTTGAAAAACTTTTTGTCGTAATATTTCAAGAAGTTTAAAGGCAATAAAATGATTAAAATATTGTTCCAAATACCTTAAAAGACCTCTTGCTGCGCCAAAAACAACTACTAAACCAATAACCCATTCATAACTAAGAGCAATTCCAGCACCCAAAAATTTAGCAATTCCAAGTGATCCGAAAATCGTTACTGCCATCGAACATACAAAACCAAGTGTGCCATTAAAAACCGCAAGAATCATCACAAAAGAAAATTTATCTAACAGGCTAATCAATTTACCCATTATTACTAAGCCATTTCTTCTAGTTTGCATATTTTCCTTCCTCATCCGTAAATTTATAACCGTTTTCCAACTCTTTTTGAGTGAGATATAATTTGCTATATTCTCCATTAAGTTTCATAAGTTCTTGGTGAGTACCGCTTTCTAAAATTTCTCCAAATTCAAGATAATAGATCTTGTCTGCGTTTTTAACATTTTCAAGACGATGTGATATTAAAATTACAGAGTGCTTTTTAGAGATTTCTAAAATGTTCTCCATAATTATCGCTTCGCTTTCAACATCGATATTTGATGTTGCTTCATCAAAAATATAAATTTCTTTTGGTCTAATTAAATTAATTGCTAATGCAAGGCGCTGTCTTTCTCCTCCAGAAATGTTCGTTGAATCTTCATTAATAACATTCTCTAATCCATTTCCAGTAAGTATTTTCTCTAAGTTTACTTTTTTAATAGCTTCAATAATTTCATCATCACTTACATCTTCATTTGCAATTAAGAAATTATTTCGAATAGTGTCGTTAAAAATATAAGTTGATGAAGAAACTAGAACAATTTTTGAATAATAAGAATTTCTAGAATATGTAAAAATTGGTTTATTACCAATTAAGATTTCACCATTTGTTACAATATTTTCGCCTGTTATTAAGCTTACAATTGTTGATTTACCACATCCAGAAGGTCCAACAATTCCGGTAAATTTCCCAGGTTCAAATTCCATATTTATGTGCTTTAAAGTAAGGGAATTGCTATCACTATATTTGTAAGAAACATCTTTAATTGTAATTTTAGTGCTATCAACTTGTTCTTTTCCCCATTTAACATCATCAATTCCAAGTAATTCAGAAAGCTTTTTGCCAGCACTAACTCCATTCATTGCGACGTGGAAAGCGCTACCTAAAGCTCTGAGTGGCAAGAAAAATTCAACCGCAATCAAGATTAAAAATAAGCCTAAAATAGGATTTAAATGCGTATTTACAACTAGATAAATAGTAAGTCCAATTCCAACACCAGCTCCGCAAAAAGCAACTAAATCCATTATTGTAGTGCTAGCAAGTTGCATAATTAAAACTTTCATTGTAATTTTTCTAAACTCTTCAGATTTATCGTGCATTTTTTGAGAATAAATACCATCTGCTTTATAAATTTTGAGTTCTTTTAAACCTTGAATACAATCTAAGAAGCTATCGCCCATGCTGATATATTTTCCCCGATATTTGGCAAAAACTTTTTTTGCATATTTGCTTACTGCAATTATGGAAATGGGAATTAAAGGCACACAACAAAGCAAAACCAAACTAACTTGCCAAGAAATGAAGACATTTACAATAAAAAGAATAATTGGAGCAAGCATCGAATAAAAAAATTGTGGAAGATAAGTTGAATAATACAAGTCGAGTTGTTCAACTCCTTCAATACAAATTTGAGATAAACCAGCAATTTTTATATCTCCTTGGCTTCTTGTGCCTAAAGAAAGGATCTTTTTATAAGCTTTATCTCTAATTTCTTTTTTAACGTCTCTTCCTAATTTATCTTTAATTTTTCCGGTCGAAATTGTGATAATCAATCTACCTACAATAGAAATTAACAAACCAAGAGCAACATAAAGAAAATTAATTAATTCCAAATTTTGATATAGAATATAGATTCCACCACAAATGGAAGCAGTAATCCCTATATTAAAAAGAAGTCCCAAAATCATTAAGAAAACAACGAAAAAAATATATTTTTTGTTATTTCCTAATAGTTTAAATAACTCTTTATCTATCATTTCCCTTTGCCTCCTTATTCTTTTCGATTTTTGCTAACCTTCGTTTTTCCTTATTCGTTTCATAAACATGTCTAAAAGCAATAATAGGATGATCGAAAATCATTCTTGGACCACTAAACTTCATTACATCTCTAATTTTTTCTCTCATTTTTGGTTCATAACAATGAATTTTGCAATTAGAACAAAACGGTTTATTCTTTTTCCAAGGGCAAAGAGAACGTCTAAACTTAACATAGTTTAAAAGTTCATCACAATCCTCGCACAACTCACCTTTTTTAGCTTTGTGCTTTTTGTGACAGTACTTTTTAATCATCAATTCAACAACTTCAATCTCTATTTCTTTAGATAAATTCATAGTTAGCCATATATAACCTAATAAATATTATATATTTAAGTTAGTTATGTCAAACTTAATTATGAAAGACTAACTAATACTTACTAAATTCATGAATATGTTGAAAATACTCGAAAAATTAGAAATTGAAAACGTTTTTAAAAATTAAATCCGCAATCTTATTATATTTCGAAAGAGTATTATTTATTAAATTATATGTGTGTTTTGCGGTGATTTTTTTGTTTTTAGATATATTTCGAATATTTATTTTTTCATCTGTAAACGCTAAAACCATAAAGTCTTCCATAAAAATCATAATAAATCCGTTTTTCAATAATTCATCAATATCATTAATTGTTTGAATCATTAATGGCTTAATCGCAATAAATCCTTCAGATAAATCGCTAGCATAAAAATTATATTTTTCGTTAGCTTTAATATCTTCAGTTTCAAATTTATTCGAATTGGAAAACTTGCTAGAAAGTGGCGTGAAGAATTTTTTACTTCTTACTTCAACTATACTTTTTGAGTATTTTCTGACATTAGGAAAAACCATTATTGTTCCATCAAAACCTTTACTTAACAAACTTTTATCTTGGGCTTTTTGAGCAAGAGTTATTAATGATATAAATGCGCCACTGAATATTCCGCCTTCCAAAGTAATTAAACCAAGTTGAATTAATTCTTTAATATTATTCGAAGATGTAACTTCTAAAATCGATAAATTACCTTTTTCTTTACTAACTAAAAGTTTTTCACCACCTCTATCTGCGTCAAAAGGGCAAACATCAAATTCTCTTAATATGTTAGAAGAAACTGAACTATGAGTTTGATAAATCACTCTTCCTTTAAAAGATTCATTTATTGCTTGTTCAATTAAATTTTTCTTTATTTCTTGATCTTTACTTTTATCACTTTGAATAAAAATAGGCGTAATTAATCCACAAATTAAAACTATTGCTCCAAAAGTTATAAGAATAACATTGCCATCTTCACCATTTCGAATTAGAAAAATAATACCTAAGGCGAGCATTATTATTCCGACTAGACTTATTAATATTGCTGCTGAAATTAAGATTTTTGTTTTTTTGGTAAAAACATATTTTTCTGGTAATTTTTCAATTTCCTCTTTTGATAAAAACTTATTTTTAATCATAATTACTCTTTCATTAAATCTTCAATCACCTTATTTATTGCAAAATACGTAGCAGCATTTTTTGAATAAACTTGATAAATATTTTCTGCATCTCTAATCAAATCTTTTTTAGGCGAAACAAAGGTATCTCTAATCAACAAAAATCCAATATTATTTTTTAACACTAAAATCACATTTTTCCCGGAATTTTCTAAAAAAACCAGGTCTTTTTTTAATTTTTCCCCAATTAATGTATAAAAAGTACTACTTTTTGCATAAATTCTATATGTTTTTGTAAAAAAGTCTGTGTTTTTTAACATATTTTCATTAGTAAAAATTAGTGAATTTCCACTTAACGGAGAACTCGAACGAATTTCAATTGGATAAGATAAATTTAAATTAGTGTTTTTTATAATTACCAAAATTCCTTTAAAATCAGTTGAAAAATTAACGCTTTCATTCCCAACAAATGCTTTATCATCAACCTTAAACATTTCACTAATTAAACAATTTTGCGAATTTAATGGTGTAGATTTTAAAATATTTATGATTTGAATTTCACTTTGTCCTTTTCGGAATTCATAACTTTCTTCTAGTGCATTCTCAATTAAAACATTCATTATCTCTTCGTCTTGCAAGATAGTGTTTTTAATTTTTCTAATTTCTACATTTTTAAATGAATCAATAACAAAATTATCGACAATTAATCGATAAATCATTTTTTCGTAAACTTTTTTATTCAAATTTCTAGTTAAAGCAAATGTAAGAAAAAAGATTACCCCAGAAACAAGCAATGGTATGCCAATATATAAAAGAATAATATTTTCTTCGATTTCAAGCCCACCAATTAAGCTTAAAACAAATCCAGCAAAAGTTAGAAAGAACCCTAAAATTATAAATAAAGGACTTAATTTCAAAAAATAACGAGGTTTTGCAAGCTTTTTTTCTTCTTCAAGTGTAAAAGGTACTGATTTATCTTTATTCATAGATAAATTTATATTACCACATTTTTATTATCATGAATGTGTTAATTTATATTTAAGCTAAAGCTTCAATTAGGAATTTAATAGCGAGACCAATAAAGATAAGTCCACTAACAAACGGAGCAAATCTTTCAATATATTTACCAATAAATTTACCAAAAACAGTTGTTAAAAATGAAAGAGCAAAAGTTATTACGCCTATCATAGTAAAAACAATCATTGCATCTGAAATAACTGGTAAACTGCCAACAAGAGAAAAACCAACAGATAAAGCATCAATCGATGTCGCAATTGATTGCATAAATACTTCAAAAGGTTTTACTTTTTTTGAACCAACTTCTGCATTTTCCTCATTCTTTTCACCATTTTTCTTTTCTCTTCTAGAAATAATTAAGTCTTTTGTGCCATCAAATAACGATTTTAAACCAAGTAAAAGCATTACAGCGAAAGCGATCCAAGGAATATAAGGCAAAATAATATCTGAGATTGCATAACCAACAAAATACCCAATTAAAGGCATTAAAAATTGCGCTATACCAAAACATAGCGCAATAATTAAACATTTTGGAATTTTTATGTCGTGCTCTTTTATTCCATCACTTGCTCCAGCGCACATTGCATCTGCAGCCATTGTTATTGATAATATAAAACTTTCAAAAAAACTCATAGCACATATTTTAAATTAAATATGTGGTTAGAGATAACTAATCTTCTGCTTAATATGCTTTTGCAAAATAGACGACGTATTTTGCTTTTTTACCGCAAACTGGGCAAACATCATCAAAAGCAATTTGATCAAATGGCATACATCTTGCTGTAGCGTTTGTCTCTTCTTTAATCTTATTTTCACAAGCTTCATCGCCACACCACATCATCTTACAATAGCCACCTTTATTAACGATTTCTTTTACTTCATCGTAAGTGTGTGCTTCTTTAATGTTTTCAAGAAGGTTGTGTAATGCTGCATTATACATTTCTTCGTGAACTTTTTTAAATAATGACTCACAAGTTTCTACGATATTATCGAGAGAATATCTTTCTTTAGTGCCATCATTTCTCTTATGGATCATACAAGAATTTTGTGCTAAATCTTTTGGTCCGATTTCAAGTCTTAGTGGAACGCCTTTCATCTCATATTCGGCAAATTTCCAACCTGGAGTTTTATCAGATGCATCAAATTTAACTCTAATGCCGGCATTTTCTAATTTTTCTTTAACTTCATTACATTTTGCAACAACACCCGGTTCATTCATCTTAATTGGAACGATAACTACTTGAATTGGAGCGACAAATGGAGGCAATACAAGTCCATTGTCATCACCATGTACCATAATTAAAGCGCCAATTAATCGAGTTGAAACACCCCAACTTGTTTGGAAAGGTGTTTTGATTTTTCCATCTTTATCAAGATATTGAATTCCAAAAGCCTTAGCAAAACCATCACCAAAGAAATGAGTTGTACCACTTTGAAGTGCTTTTCCGTCATGCATTAAAGCTTCAATAGAATAAGTTTCTAAAGCTCCAGCAAATTTTTCTTTTTCAGTTTTTCTACCTTTAACAAAAGGGATAGCAAGTAAATCTTTACCACATTTATCGTAAATTTCTAACATACGTAATGTTTCTTGTCTTGCTTCATGTTCTGTTGCGTGCATTGTATGGCCTTCTTGCCACAAGAATTCACTTCCTCTCAAGAAAGGACGTGTAGTTTTTTCCCATCTTACAACTGAGCACCATTGATTATAAAGTTTTGGTAAATCTCTATAGCTCTTAATAATGTGAGCGTAATGTTCACAGAAAACACATTCACTGGTAGGTCTAATAATAAGTTTATCTTGTAATTCTTGTCCACCACCCACTGTTGCAACAAGACATTCAGGTGCAAATCCAGCGATGTGATCTTTTTCTCTTTGGAATAAAGATTCAGAAATAACAAGAGGCATGTAAATGTTTTCATGGCCTGTTTTCTTGAATTCATTATCTAAATATTTTTGAATTTGCTCCCAAATAGCGTAGCCATAAGGTCTATAAATAATAAAACCTTTGACATTGCTATAATCCATTAATTCAGCTTTTTTACATACATCGGTATACCATTGAGCAAAATCTTCATCTCTACCGGTAATTGATTTGTTTTTAATATCCATAACTTTCTCCTACTTTTTATACATATTCGATAACTTTTTACTAACTTTTTTCTTAATTGGTATCAAGACACTCGACGGCTCACTTAATACTTTAGTTGCAAAGGTATAGACACCTTTTTTAACAAGTAATTCGATCTCTTGCCAACTCTGCGCTTGATACGAAACAATCGGTTGATTAAATTTCGCCATTTTGTTATAAAGCGCATAAACATCTTGAATACCTTTATGGTCAATCTTGAAATTGGCCGGGAGATGGGAATTTATAAAGAATCCATCAAAGGTTGTATATGTTTTTTCTCGCAAGATGTAATCTCCAACATTAATATTTAAATATATCTCATAACCTCTTTCTTTTAATAGTTTGATGTGATTTTTAAATTGCTCTCTTAAAGCATCACTATCTTTGTCATTATCAATAGAAATTAAGTCGTTATTGTTAAGCACAAGAATGAGATTCAAATTATCAATTCCACTCATGTGTGGAAAACTTCTAACCATGAACTCAATTTCATTAAACGAGATAAAATATGCGAGTTTTGTGGTGATATTTTCTTTTTCATCATTAAAAATCGGGATTACATCACGAACAATTAAAGAATATAATTCTTTATTCATGTTGTATTTTATAGCATTAGTTTTTACTTCTTCTAACGTTTTAAATATCGACATTTTTGGTTCAATTAAAGCGATATAAGCAGGTGTCATAACTCTAACATTTGCTATTCTAAAGATTGGCAAGAAATTAACATTTAATAAATTGAGACGAATAATTTTAGCAACTTCAGCTTTATAAGAATCTTCAATATTTTGATTGTTTCCAAATTCTTCGTTATAAATTAAATATTTTTGCTGGCCTTCTTTCGCTAAACTATTTAAACTCTTTAAAATTTTTACGCTCTTTAAGAAGTCTTTATCAAGTTTATTAATTTGTCCTGCTGTTACTACATAATCATAAAAAGCGTTTAATCCTTTAATCTCTAAAAGATAATCAATTGATTTGATTTTTCTTTTAATATCATTTGTAATTTTTCCCATTGTACTGATATTTTTCGATGATAAAGGTGTGTCGCTATTTCTGCATCTAATCATAACAAGTTCTAAAGCTTCTGAATCGCTAAAAACATAGTAAACTAGGTGTTTTCTAACCTTGATATTGTTATATTTTTTGTAAATTGTATTCAAAATTAAATAACGAAGCTCATATTCATTATATGAAGATGGCAAATTATTATTTTTATAGAATTTAAAAAAATACATTGCGCCATATTTAAATTTATTCAAAGCGTATAAATGATTTATATCTTTAATTGAATAAACATCTTTTACCATTTCGTTTTCTTTATTAAAGTCAATTGGTAAATTAAATAAAAAGTGAGCATTTAAATAAACAATTTTCTCTTTTTTATTTATTTTCATGCAGCAAAGCATCAATTTATGAGTATATTTTAAGATGTCTTTTCTTGTTAAATCTTTCGTTTTTGAATAATCAAAAAGTCTAACTGTGTCTTCGCTATCTGCTAGAACTTGGCCGCTGAATAAATTTACAATCCACTTATCAAAATTATCTTGATCTGGTCCATAAAATCGTTTTACAAGATCAGCATAAGGTATTTTTTCTAATTCTTCTAAGGTTTTAAAGTTAATAATTTTAGCTGTTCCTTCGACAAAATTTATAACTAAGGCGTTTTCAGTATTTAATTCGAGCTTAACTTTTTGATGAATTTGTTTTCCATGAATAAAAAAGTAGACATATAAACCTACTGCAATCAAAACAAAAAATAAAATTACGAGCCCTATAACTAGCATAAATGTGTTGGCTCTTGTAGTATCTGAAAGCGTGTTTAAAAGAAATGAAAGATTCATACTTTAGTATTATATACTAAAGTAAGGTCATTAAATAGTTTTAAGATTCACAAGAAATATAAAATTTAGTTATTTTTTTCAAAAACCTTGCAAAACTCAATTATTTTTAAGTTTTCACGGAAATTAAATTATTTTTCACGGACACATTTAAGCAAAAATTGCTCTCTATTTTTTATAGCTTCTTGAACAATCGGAGATGAAGAAACACTATCAAAACCATGGTACACACCTTTTATAAAGTGATATTCAACATCACAATTTTTACTAATTAATTTATCTTTTAAAGCTATGCCTTCATCGCGTAAGCAATCAAATTCACAAGTCTCTAAATATATTTTTGGAAAATGAGAATAATCAATATTTTCATTTATATTGAGTTCGTTATTCCCTAAATAAATATCCCACATCTTTTTATTTGAGATGCTGTTCCATACAGCCGTATTTGTAAAAAGTTTCATCGATTCAGTCTCCATTTTTGGATCAACAACTGGAAAATAAAGTAAAAGCCCGGCAATATTTTCATATCTTTTATAAGCTAAATCGAGCGCAAGAAAACCACCTGCAGAATCCCCACTAACACAGATTTTGTACTTATTAATTCGATATTTATCCGCGTTTTCAAAAATATAATCAAACACTTTCAATGTTTCGTTGTTTGGAATTGGATATCTTTTAATTACGCTATAATCAACAATTACACCGATTAAATTTGCATCCTTTAAAATATTCAAAAAAACATTTAATTGAGCAGGATTAGTTTTATAACAAAAACCACCGCCATGAAGATAAAAATATAATGGCAAGGTTTCTCCATTATACTTTTTTGGATAGACAACAAAAGAATTGTAATTATACTTATCTTTAAGTTTAATTTTCTTAAAATTAGCTTTTTTAAGTTTTAAGAGCAATCCAAGAGATGGCATGAAAATTTTAGCCATTGTTGCCACAAATTTATTAAAAGGCCATTTAATTTTGCCGTAGGCTTTTAATTTCATATGAATTTCGTGATTATCCATAGCAAAATTATAAATCATTTTACTTCTAGCAAACAAAATAATTGATATGTATAATTAATTGCACGGAGAAATACCCAAGTGGCTGAAGGGGTCAGTTTCGAAAACTGATAGTAGGTTCGCGCCTAGCAGGGGTTCAAATCCCCTTTTCTCCGCCAATATTTTTGCGAATAATTGAAGTTGAAAGCGACCAGATATGGTCGTTTTTTTAAAAATTCGCTACATTTTTTTTCGAATTTAACTATAAGACAATACGATTATTATCGATAAATTTTGAATATAACGGTTAAAGATCCCTTTTAAAATCATTATAAAAAGATCTATATACAGCATCAGCAATTTGATAATAACCATTAGTTGTTGGGTGAACTCCATTCGAACCAATTATTTCTGTTTCTTCATTTCTATTATTTACAGGTTTTTCAATAGTTGGCATATTAAAATCAGTATCAAATTGACCAGCAACATCAATGTAATTAACGAAATTCTTATATTTGTCTAGATTCGATAATTTTTCTAGGTTTTTATTATAATTCATCGCAGTTACTAGCATTCCATACGCATCGCCATAAACGCTATTCACGTCATAATTTGATCCCATTCCTCCATTCTGACTTGGCATTTGGAGCCCCATTAATCTGATTTTTGCATCAGGAAAACTTAAATGAATCGAATCTAACATTTTTTGTGCGTATTTGAAATGACCATCATCTAAGCTAAAATCTGTTTTAAATTTTTCAGTCATACCATTCCAAGTTAACAAAACGTAAACATAATCAATATCTTCAAATGAATTATTTTCTACATAAGCTTTAAAATCGATTTTGTTGGTTGATTTATCGAAAAAGGGTGATTCTTCTCCCATAAACTTCTGCCGTGTCCGCCCAGGATATCCTTCATACCCAACGCTAGGATAGTTTGCGGTAGATTTCGTTCCAATAAAGTTAAGATAATTATTTGAGTCACCAAGTGGATTTCCACCACTTTCTGAGTACCTACGATACGCTTCATTTACCCATACTCCGCCTGCTGTTAAACTATCTCCAATGCATAGAATATTTTGCATTGAATTCTCTTTTAAAGAATCATTAACGATTAGTTTTGTGGTGTCGCTTCCTAAAAGTTTCCCATTATTATCGTATATATTTAATGTTAAATCATATGTACCTATCTGAGAAATAGTTGGTTTCCGCTCATAATATCTTGGAAAAACTTTGCCGAATTTTGTCTTAATTTCGATGTAATAATTATAGGGATTTACCGCTTGAATTACACCTCTATAAAATAATTGAAAGTTATCATTTACAGCCAAATAATATTCTTCTGGCAAATAAACATTTACTTTATCATTAAGAAGGTCATTCAAATATTTGGTTGGCACAAACCTCTTTTCAATTACTCCTAATTTCACATAAATATATCTAGAAGGAGAGCCATAAACATCAATAAAGCTTGATAAATTTATTGGTTGTTTTCCATTTGTGATATACGCTTGCACACTTTGTGGTTCATTTTCAGGAATTTTAGACTCATTTCCGAATTCCGAATACACATCACATAATTGATCGCAAGCGTATCCAAAATATAGATAATCATTACTATCGTTAATATATTCATTGTCTAAAGTCCAAAAAATTTCCTTCTCCTCAAACGGATTAATTTTAACATTCAATAGTTCGCTAGAAATAAGTTCCCCCTCTTTATTTTCTTTTTGTAAATAAACCTTAATTGTATTGATCCCTTTTTCTCTCGCTCTCACTTTGAATGATAAAGTATTTATTTTTTGTGGGTTTCCGATGCTTCCAGTCCAACCACTAAATGTAGAAGTGGTGTAACTGAAGCTTGGATTATTCAAAGTTTGGCTCTCAACAATAAATTCGTCATCTAAAACAAAATAATCAGACAAATATTGTCTTAAATCATTAATAGAAAGACCAATTTCATACCCTGTTTTAATATCATTTAAAACCCAATACCCATCTTCGCTTATTGAAATTGTCGGTGTTTTGCCGTCTTCACCATTAGCTTTTACGTTAGTATCAGTTTCACCAATCCACCAATTACCGTTTTCGCCAATATAAGGAGTCAAGCCATCTTTACCATCTAGACCATCCTCACCATCAACCCCATTTTTTAATGAAAACTCAAATGTTGTACCGTCATCAAAAGAAAGTAGATAGTAATCTAACTCACCTTCAGAATGAGAGTATTCGATTTTTGAAATACCATTTCCGTTAACACCATTTTCACCCGCTTCCCCCTTTTGACCATCACTTCCTTTTGAACAGATCCCGGAATCAACTCCGTCAATAAACCAATTTCCATTTTCCCCAATTGAAATTAATGGCGTATGCCCATCAGCACCTGCTTTTCCCTCAATTCCTTGTTCGCCATCACTAACCGTAAAATTTATGGTTGACCCATCAGAGTAACTAATTTCGTATGTATCAGTTAAACCTTCAGTGCTAACCAATTTAATATCTGTTACAAATTTTCTGCTTTGAATACCACAAGAGGAAGCTAGTAACATGAAAAATGCAGAAAAGATAAAAACGATTTTTTTCATAAGTGAAACTCCTTTAAAAATATGAAAACCCTGCAAATCTGAACTATTTTATTGATTTTCAATTAAATTTATTTTTATAAACTAATAATACCAAATCTTAAATATTTTCGAACATTAAAAAAGTAGCCGTGCCGGCTACTTTGTTTAATTTCCTTAAAATTATTATTTATTGCTCATGATTTCTTCATCGATTGCTTTTGCAGCATGTTTTCCTGCACCCATTGCAAGAATAACTGTAGCTGCGCCAGTAACAGCATCACCACCAGCATAAACATGATCTCTTGATGTTAAGCCAGATTCGCCTTTTGTAATAATACAACCATGTGAATTTGTTTCAAGACCTTCAGTTGTATGTTTGATTAATGGGTTTGGAGTTGTACCAATTGCATCGATAACACAATCAACTTCGATTTCTCTAAATTGGCCTGTGCCAACTGGTCTTCTTCTACCACTAGCATCTGGTTCACCAAGTTCCATTTTTTCAACTTTCATCTTAGCAACTAAACCAGTTTCTGGGTCACCAATTAATTCAACTGGATTATTTAAGAGTTGGAAGTCGACTCCTTCTTCCATAGCATGTTCAACTTCTTCTTTTCTTGCAGGAAGTTCTTCAAGACTTCTACGGTAAACAACATAGACGTGTTCTGCGCCAAGTCTTAATGCACATCTTGCAGCATCCATTGCAACGTTACCACCACCGACAACTGCAACATTTTTTGCGTGTTCAATTGGTGTATCGCTATCTTCTCTATAAGCTTTCATTAAGTTTGTTCTGGTTAAATATTCATTTGCTGAATAAACACCTTTTAAGTTTTCGCCAGGAATTCCAAGGAATCTTGGTAAACCTGCACCACTTCCAATGAAAACAGCTTCAAAATGATATTCTTTTAAGAGTTCATCGATAGTAATAACTCTACCAATGACCATATTTGTTTCAACTTTAACACCTAAAGCTTTTAGACCGTCAACTTCTTTTTGGACGATATCTTTTGGTAATCTGAATTCAGGAATACCATAAACAAGAACACCGCCAGCTAAGTGTAAAGCTTCAAAAATTGTGACATCATAACCTTTTTTAGCAAGGTCACCTGCACAAGTTAATCCAGATGGGCCAGAACCAATAATAGCAACTTTATGTCCATTAGGTGTTGGTTTGACAACTTCTCCTTTGAAGTTAGCATTGTGCCAATCAGCAACAAATCTTTCAAGTCTACCAATAGCGACTGGTTCACTACCTGGTCTTAAACCTCTTGTACATTTCATTTCACATTGTGTTTCTTGTGGACAAACTCTACCACAAACTGCAGGTAATGAGCTTGATTCTGAAATAATTTCGTAAGCTTTTTCAAAATTGCCTAAAGCAACTTCGTGAATGAAATCTGGAATATTAATATTAACAGGACAATGAGCAACACATGGTTTGTTTGGACAACCTAAGCATCTTTTTGCTTCATCAATAGCCATTTCGGCTGTATAACCTTCAGCAACTTCCTTAAAATTATGTGCTCTAACTTTTGGATCTTGGGAAGGCATTGGATTTTTCTTAGGTGCCATGTTTGGCTTATATTCTTTCCACATAATTATTTAGCCTCCTTTTTGAAAAGATTGCATTTTGCTTCATCATAAGCTTTCTTTTCAAATGCTTTGTACATAGTACCTCTTTGCATTGCTTCATCAAAATCAACTTTGTAAGCATCAAAATCAGGCCCATCAACACAAGCAAATTTTGTTTCGCCACCAACTGTTAATCTACAGCAACCGCACATACCTGTTCCATCAATCATGATTGGGTTCATTGAACAGACACATTCTGGGACGCCGTATTTCTTACAGCAAAGTGTAACGAATTTCATCATAATAACAGGCCCAATACAGATAACTTTGTCGAATTTAACACCTTCTTGTAACATTTTTTCAAGAGGCACAACAACGTTTCCTTTATTTCCATTACTGCCATCATCTGTCATTTCATAATATTTACCAGGGGCAGCAGCTGAGAATTCATCGTGTAAAATTATAAGATCTTTGTTTCTAAAACCAGCAATTGCGGTAACATCTTTTCCTTCATCATGGAAAGCTTTAGCAATTGGGTAAGCAATAGCGGTTCCAAGACCACCACCAACTACACAAACTCTTTCTCCAGTTAATTCTGTTGGTCTACCAAGAGGTCCAACAAAATCATGTAAGCAATCGCCAACTTCTAATTGGTTTAATTTGTAAGTTGATGCACCAACAATTTGGAAAATGATAGTAACTGTGCCTTTTTCTCTATCATAACCACCAACTGTTAAAGGTATTCTTTCCCCTTTGTCATCAACTCTTAAGATGATAAATTGTCCTGGTTGTGCTTTTTTAGCGACTGCAGGAGCTTCAATTTCGAGTAATGTTTCAGTAGGATTAAATACATGTTTTCTGACAATTTTGTACATATCCTTTTTCTCCTTTTACCTATAAAATTATAGTCATTTTGCTAAGCAAAATAAATAACTAGTTATTTATTATTAGCCTTTTAATCCACGAGCTTGTCTATCCATATCTTCAACGACAATATCGTAAATTTCACCTAAACTTGCACAATATTCAAGGACTTTCCGTGGCTCATTTGTGTGATAATGAATTTTGATTAAAGTATCATCGCCAACCGCTAATAAACAATCACCTTTAAAGTGTGTGTTAAAATATTCACTAATAACATCTTCACTTAAATTTTTACCTTCAATTAATAATTGTGTGTCATATTTAAATTCAACCATTTTTCTCCTCCTTAATTGCTAAATTTTATAAAAACACTGCAAAAAGCCACTATTTTTCAATTTTTCTTTGTGAATATAAAGAGCAATTTAGTAAAGATACACTATCCATACAAAGATCTTTTAATGCTTCATCGAGATACATTACCATGACCGTTTCGCTTGATCTTGTTATATTTAAAACTCGTGCAACTTTTTCGTTTCCATCCTTATCTTTTACCAAGATAATGTTTCCTACTTTTATTGACTGTTTTCCCATATTTAAAATTTTACTACAATAATTTTTTCATTAAATATTAAGTTTACATTTCTCGAGAAAATCATCGTTTTTCTATAGGATTTTCCATTTTTTGTAGAACTTTTAACAAAAACATATACTTTTTTTAATTTTTTCTCAGAATTTTCACTTTTCTCTATGGTTTTTTAAAAATATCTAGACTTTTCTATAATTTTTTCTAGAAAAATTAAATAGAAAAGAGCCGGAAACCCGGCCCTTAAATTATCAACAAACTATTTGTAAATTATTAGAATTTATATGGTTTATTGTAGTAGCAGCATTCAAAGAGATCTGCCATCTTTTCATCATCAATTGGGTTTGGGTTAGTTCCAGTACATGCATCACCAACAGCGTTGTGAGCGATTGTGTGGAGTTTTTCTTTGAATTCTTTTTCATTAACACCAAATTCTTGCATTGAATGAGGAATTGATAATAAAGTATTTAATTCGTGAATTCTGTTGATTAAACCTTGTGTTTGTTCTCTTGCATCTTCACCTTCAATACCTAAAGATTGAGCGATTTGTGCATATCTTTCGAGAGCTCTCTTGTTATTTGCATTGTATTCAATAACGTGTGGGAGATACATAGCATTTGCACAACCGTGTGGAATGTGTCCTGTTGAGAATGCAGCGCCTGTCTTGTGTGCCATTGAGTGGACGATACCGAGTAAAGCGTTGGAGAATGCCATACCCGCTAAACATTGAGCATAGTGCATTTCTTCTCTACCTTTTCCATTAGGATTGTTATATGAATCAACTAAGGAAGTATTAATCATCTTAATTGCTTTGAGAGCTAATGGATCTGTGAATGGTGTAGCCATTGTTGAAACATAAGCTTCGATAGCATGTGTCATAGCATCCATACCAGTGAAAGCAACTTGCTTTTGTGGTAAACCTCTGACGATATCTGGATCAACGATAGCGACATCTGGTGTGATTTCGAAATCTGCTAAAGGATATTTAATACCTTTTGCATAGTCTGTAATGACTGAGAATGCTGTAACTTCTGTAGCTGTACCACTTGTTGATGGGATAGCGCAGAAATGTGCTTTTTCTCTTAAATGTGGGAATGAGAATGGTGTGCAAAGTGTTTCAAATGTTGTATCTGGGTGTTCATAGAATGCCCACATAGCCTTTGCAGCATCGATTGGTGAACCACCACCGATAGCAACGATCCAATCTGGATTGAATTTTCTCATTGCTTCAGCGCCCTTCATAACTGTTTCGATTGATGGATCTGGTTCAACACCTTCGAATGTTTCGACTTCAAATCCAGCTTCTTTTAAGTAGTTAACTGTTTTGTCTAAGAAGCCGCTTGCTTTCATTGAGTGACCGCCAGTAACAACGATTGCTCTTTTACCTTTTAAATTTTTTAATTCTGCTAAGGAACCACATCCATAGTAGACATCTCTTGGTAAAGTAAATCTTGACATAATATCCTCCTATAAATTACCAATAATTTAACCTTTCGGCTCTATTATTATATCAAAGTAAATAAAGTATGTTAACGCAGTTTAAAAAGTAATAAAAGCTGGAATTCTGGTAAAAATTACTATAATTTATATTAAAAATAAAAAATTAACAAAGAAATTTATGTTGATTTATATAAAACGATCTTGAATGTAAAAATCACTTACTATTAAACGTTCTTGTTTTTCAAGTTTTTCCCGATAAAAGGAACTTCGAAAAAATCTCTAATATTTGTCCTAATTATATAATCAATATAATTTCCTATAGCTAAAGCATAGATATAATAACCCATTGCGTTAGGATGGAATCCCATTGCATATTTTTGACGCGCTTTTTCATCGTAAATTGGTCCGTAGTGGGTCATATCAATCAAATAAGTAAACGAAAATAGTTTCACAACCTTTTTCATTTCTTCACAAACATAATAGGCTAAGTCGTCTTTTTCTTTAGATGTATGATCTATTTGTAATGAAACGAGAAAAATTCGAGCGTCTTTTTCTAAACTTTTAAGTTTCGAAAGAACTTTCCCCATATAACCAAAATATGTATCTTTATTTTTCAAAGGATCTTCAACATTAATATCTTCAGCGCTTCCAACTCGCTGATTAAAAACAAACAAATCATTATTGCCTAAATTAACGATATAAGCTTGTTTCTTTTGCCAAAAATTATTCTTATCGGCCCGCGATTCATAAAACTCTTTAAAGCTCATACCACCTCGTGAATAATTAGAATATTTACTACCTGTTATCTTTTCTAAAATAGCTGGCCAAGAGTACTCATAAAAATCATGGTATGAAATATTCCCATTTTCATCTGTTGATTCGAATTCCCCGCTTGATAAGGAGTCGCCGACAACCCCTATTTCTTTAAAAATGTTAGCAAAACCACAGTTTTCTTTAATATTCTCGAGTGGTTTTTCGTTATTTTTTGTTTCAAAAAATGAAATATCCATTATTTATTTTCCCCTTTCTTTTTATCCCATTCTAATCCGGTAACTTTAGTTAAATCTAATCCTTTAGTTTCTCCTACACATTTAAACATGACAATAACCGCTCCAACTAAGCCAGGTATTGTCAAACACAAATAGAAATATCCAAATGCAGATTCAGGTATAAGTGGAACAACAATCATCGAAATAATAGAAGCCACGCCACCAATTACTCCATTAAGTAAAGTATTAATAACAGTTATCGAAGATCTAAGATTCGTTGGTGATGACTCAGAAAACATGATAGATCCAATCGTATCACCAGCTCCCCAATAGCATCCCATAAATCCTCCAATAGCAAAACCAGTAAGAAATGGCGTCCAAGAAAGCATTGAAGAAGCAATAAATAAGCTATAGCAAACCAAAGATGCACTACCCATTGCTATAATTGTTGTTTTTCTACCAAATTTATCAGAAACAAAACCACTTACAAAAGTAGCTAGCGCGTTACCTACAGGATAAAGATATAGTGCATATGTTATTTCTTGTTCACTCATCTCTGCTGATTCAGCCATAACCGTGTTATAAGTCGAGGTTGCTAAAGAAGCAAAATAAAAGAAAACGCAAGCAATTATTAACCATCTTAATTGATGATGCTTAAAAGCAAATTTTACACCATTAATAATTCCGCCTTGGGCATTATTCAATTTTTCTTCTTTACTTTCTTTTTCTCTAACTTCATATGGAGTTTTTAAATATTTAATTCTGTTTGTTAAAAATGTATGCGTTTCTTTAGCACAAACAAGAGCTACAAACGATAATATAAAACCAATAATTGCTGGAACTAAATATACTAAATGCCATCTGGAACTGATGTTTTGCATTAAAGTTTCTCTTAATAAAGGAATAAGGAGAGTTCCTAAAATGGCAATTGATTTAACTATTGAATAATTTCTTGCTCGGCTTTTTTCATCGCTACATTCCAAAATATAAACAGCTTGCATGTCGTGAGAAACCATAAATCCCATTAAGGTTCCGCCTATCATATAAACAACAATTTCTCTAGAAAGATAAACTATAAATAGGCCAAGTGCCATACAAAAAGTATTAATTATAAGGAAAGGTTTTCTTCCAAATCGGTCTGCTAAAGGCCTATAAATTACCATCAATAAAGAAATAGGATAAGTAATAAAACCTAAAGCCGAAAATATTGAAAGCCCCTCTCCATAACTTAGTCCCATATTATCAACGAAAAACTCATTGACAATATTTGATTGAAATTGAATCGAAATTGTAGAAGCTATTTCATCAGTAATAAAAACAAGCGACAATATCATAAAAAGATAAATCAAATAAAACTTATTTTCTTTAAATTGAAATTGCTTTTCTCTTCTTTTCAATTCTTTTGCTTCTCGTATTTTAATCTTTTCTATTTTTGACGTTTCCATATTTACTTCCTCCAAATTGAAAATCAAAAACCATGAAATTTTTTGTCATATTTTCGTCAATGTTCATTTTTTCTTTTAAATAGTTTAAAACTCCTAAAAAACTTGCAGAACTTGAACATTTTTCTAAAAGTCCATAACTTAAAATTAATTTATACCAGAAAATATTAAGCACAATTTCATCTGTTGCGAGCGATGTAACCGCATGATTTTTAGTATAAGTAGAGATACTTTTTTCTCCCATATTTTCACCTAATAAAGTTTCATTATTATCTACTATTATTGTCGCTCTTCGATAAGGAAAGAGTTTCTCGGGATCAGAAATTTTATAAGAAAAAATAAAAGCGCCATTTAAAACAATGTCTTCAAAAGAAAAAATGTATACTTTAACACCTTTTTTGATTGCTTCACCTAGTTCATCTTTAATCAGATTGAATTCGCTACTCCATAATGAGAGAGAAATTTCTTTTTTTGCACTTGAAATTAAACTTTTTGCCTTAAATATAAAATTGTCAAATCCTTTGATGTTAAAAATTAATTCGCTTTCTTTCTCTTCGATTGATGCATCTTTAAGCTTTTCTTTCGCAACTAATAAATTATATTGATTTGCCTGATTAATTTTCTCAATTAATTTTTCATAATCTAGCGCTTTATAAACATTATTTTTGGAGGTCGACTTCAAAACAAAGCCTTTATTTACCAATCTTTCTAAAACATCATAAACCAAGGAACGAGATACACCCGAAAATTTGCTTGTTTCATACCCATTTAACTCGCCATATTTAAGCAAAGTTAAATATACTCTGGATTCATTTAAGGTTAGTCCAATGTTTGTCAAAAAATCAAAATTTTTAGAAATATTTTCTTCATTCATCAAAATTAATTATAAAAACATTATTTTAATTGTCGATAGTGATAATTATTATCACTATTAGATTTTTAAAACCGATAATAAAACGAAACTTATATAAATTAAATAAGTAATTTCTTTAAAATTTTATAATAAATATATAAATTTTTATAAACCTAAAGGTTTAACATCGTAGTTAAACAAAGCACAATTAGCTTTGTAAATGTCATGTTCCCCTTTAGAGAGATAATAAGATGTTACAAGTCCTACCATATCATCTTTTATAGAAGAATACCCGATTGAATTTATGATTTTATCAAACTCCTGTTCGTTTGCTTTAAGGCCAAGAGCTAAAGCACAACAAATATTTTTAGAAGGAATATGTTCTGATGGTGTCATAATTAATTCAAAATCTTCAACTGTAAAGTTGCTCTTTAACGCTAATTCTTCATCAGAAACAGCTTTCTTATTTTGAATTTCACGAATTGTTTTAATAAATTTTTCGTTTGTTTTAATGTCAACATGATTCCCATTAATATTAGTTTTAAAATTTTTTAACACATATTTAGAAAGTTTTTCTTGTTCATCTTCACTAATATTTTCTGGAAAATTTTTAAAAAGGATCATATAAATTTTATAGTCGCTATGATCTTTCAAAAATCTTTTAATTTCATCCTCGGCTATTTCATAACATTCTCTTAAAGGGTAATTAAATTCACCACTTAATAAAGGAAAAGCTAATGTTTTAAAATTATTTTCAAGTGCAATTTTAAAAACACTTTGATAAGTTTTTCTCAAATTTTCTTCTTCGCCATGTTTTCCATTAATATAAATAGGACCAACAGCATGAATAATTGCTTTAGTATTTGTTAAATTAAAACTTGGTGTAATAACTGCACTTCCAACGTCACAATGTCCAATTTGTTTACACGCATTAGTTAATTCTTTGTCTCCGGCTTTATGAAATATTGCTCTACCTACGCCTTCAACCATTTTTAAATTAACGTTGCTAGCATTAACAATTGCATCACACTTAGCGTTAACTAAATCTCCTTTTGTAAAATAAAATGGCATACCTCACTCCTTTAAAGCACAAAAATTATATCATTTACAACATACGGTAGTCACAAAAATTTATAATGTTTTTGTATAAAAAGTACCACTTTTTAACTATTTTCCCTGAATATTTTCAAAATTCTCTGGAAATATTACAAAAAACCTAGTTTTATTTACTAGATTTATCTTTTTTCCTTGTTATGGTAGACTTTTGAACGTGGAGGGAAACTTATGAAAATCGCAATTGTTACTGATGATAATGCTGGATTCTCAAAAGAGGAAATCGAGCAATTAGGTATATATATTATTAGAATGCCAGTTATTGTTAATGGCGAAACAAAATTTCAAGGAGATGATTTCACTGAAGAAATTTTCTACGATTTAATGGATAAAGACGCGGATATCAAAACATCTCAACCAGCACCTGGTCAAATGCTTGAAATGTGGGATAACTTATTAAAAGATTATGACCAAGTTATTCAAATTCCAATGAGCAGCGGATTAAGCGAAGAATGCAGCAATGCCAAATCGCTTGCTACTTCTTACCCAAACAAAGTTTTCATTGTTGATAATCATAGAATCAGCGTCACTTTAAGAAGATCTGTAATCGATGCAATCAATCTTGTTAAACAAGGAAAAACAGCTGAAGAAATCGTCAAAATTTTAGAAGAAGAGGCACACAATTCTTCAATTTACTTAATGGTTGATACATTAAAATATCTTAAAAAAGGCGGAAGAGTCACCCCTGCCGGCGCTGCTTTAGGATCAGCTTTACATATCAAACCAGTTTTAGCAATCTTTGGCCAAAAATTAGACGCATACAAAAAAGCGCTTGGCGTGAAAAAAGCTAAACAAATTATTATTGATGCAATCAAAAACGATATTGCAACAAAATATAAAGATATTCCATTCGATCAACTCGAATTCGAAATGGCTTATACACACGATTATGAAGAATGTGTTGAATTTAGAAAAGAATATGCAAAAGCTTTAAACATTAAAGAAGAGAATATTATTCTAAACGCACTTTCTTTATCTGTCGCAACACATGTTGGCCCTGGTGTACTAGCTTGTGCAGTTTGTAAAAAGCTTTAATCAAATCTAATTTTCAACAAAATTTACTCCGAAAATTTTCGGAGTTTTTTATTGAAAAAATTAATTTTTGCAGGATTTTTTTCAAAAAATATATACTTTTTTTAAAAAATATAGGAAATATTAAAAATCTTCAGGAAAAATTGAAAAAACTGTATATTTTTTAAATTTCTTGCACTTTTTATTGTTTCACAAAATTATCAAGAGCATAAATCACTCCGTTTTCATCAACACTCTTTGTTATAAATTTTGCTACTTTTTTGCACTCTTCAGATGCATTGCCCATTGCAACTCCATTGAAGTCCTTAATCATCTTTACATCGTTTCCGCTATCACCGAATGTATATACGTTTTCTTTTTCAATATTTAAATAATTTCTTAAGAATTCAACCGCATCTGCTTTATCACTATTTTTATTTATAAATTCTAAAAAGTAAGGCGATGTTCTTAAAACGTTATATTTTTCTTTTTCTGATTCCAAGATATGCTTTTCATCAAAATTTTTACTTCTTTTAGGAAGCGAAGCGATCATAAATTTTAAAATATGGTAGTCATCAGGAAGATGATTTTTCCTCAAATCAACTCCCTCGAAATAATCGTTGGCTTTTCTCTCAAATTTAATCCACGCATTATTCTTAAGATAAGCAATTCTGTGAGTTGTATAGCAATAAATATTGCTTGTTCTATTTTTAAAAATATCATGATGATTATCGACAAAATCGTAATAATCTTTCATTTTTAAGCCACTAATATAAAGTTCTTTGCCGGCAATATCAGTCACTAAATTACCATTTGCACATAGGCAAAATTTCAACCCTTTATCTAATTGATTTAAAATTTGCATTATACCTTTATATGGTCTACCACTAGCGATTGCGATAACATCGCCATTTTTCAAGATTTCATTTAAGCGATTTTTAAGTAAATCATTTAATTTAATGTTCCCATTAATTAAAGTTCCATCAACATCAAAAGCAAAAAGTCTCATAACGCACTAATTATACAAGATTCTTTAAATTTAAAAATCAAAGTTTATCGATTTTCAAGACTAAAATTTGATATATTTTTGTTCTATAATCTTTACACCATGGCAGATAGAGGTATGAAGAAATGGCTTCCTTTTGCTTCTCTCGTAGAGCAACAGGAATATCTTGAAAAAATGCTGTATGAAAAATATAAAACAGCACGTCCCTTAGTAAGCATTGAACAAGCCAGGAAAATAGACACAATTTTAAAATTTTATCCTGATACAGTTTTAAATTTCCGTTTATACATTGACGGATATATGTATAACTATAGAGGCAAAATTTTAAAAATAGATAAAAATAAAAAAATCGCCTATTTTGACGATTTTTCTCTACCTATTAAAAATATTATTGATATTGAAGATCCAAATCCATTCGATGATATCTGCTAATAACCTCTTTTACTTTCTCTAATTGCAAAAATTGGATATAAGAAGAAAATCACACTCATTCCAATAGTTACTAATCCTGATAATAAGAAATAAATAAAATATAAGCTATCATAAAGAACATCTACTGTTTCAATTAACGAAATAGCACCTATTGCAATATAAGTTCCGCCTTGTCCCAAACCAAAGAGAACCATTAAAGCCCCAATAATCGCCATAATTAAATGATTATGTTTACCAATTCTTTTATTTTCTAATACTAAAAGAATGAAATAAACAACCCCCAAAACCATTCCAGAAATAATAATAGAAAATAAGGCAATTCCTAAAGAATTAGTAAATAGTGATTCAAGTCCTGTTCTAATTGCAGGAAGAACATAGTTTGAAATAAGTAAAAATATAATTCCAAGTCTTGCTGGTGCTAATGAATTATTTTCTTTAGCAGTAATAAAATATCTAACTAAATACAAATCAAAGACACAATTAATTGCTAAGAAAATTAAACTTGTAAAGTCATTTCCAAAACCTACTAGAAATAAATCAAGCGCGAAAGCATAAAGTTCTAGTAAAAGTTGCGCCGAACAAACAATTGCGCCAAGTGTGCCTATATGAAATGAATGAAATGCTCTTTTTATTTTGTTTTTAATTTTATAAAAATCCATGGTTAATCCTCAGTCAACTTTTTTAATTATAAACTTCAGATTAAATTTTGTCCTTAATTTTATCTTGTACTTATCGTGGACTGGAGCAAGCCATGAATTGTCTCCGCCAACCCCTCTAGTATTAGAACTTATTGTTACATGAGTATATTTTGGTTTTGGTAATTCATCTAAATGCGTTGCATTTTCTATTTCAAGATTGCTCCAAGGCAAAACTTTAAATGCAAAAGACTTATCAAGAGCAAAAATTCCAAGTTTTGCTCCGCTTCTTTTTTTAAGAATTAAGTATCTAGTGAAAAGATGTTGTCCACATTCTTGAGGCTTAGCATAATTTACATATTCCTTGTAAGGATCGGATTCATAAATTCCTAATTTTTGACCTTCAAATCTATCAAGATAGTTGTCACCTTCACCTAATCCATAATAAGTAAAACTATCAATAATTTCTGGCACAATAAAGTTAATTCCGATTTCGCCAGGTGAATGTTGGAAAGCGGAAAGTTTGCCTTTTAAGTTAACTAATAAACTTCCATCTTTCCTAATTTCATACGAAATTTTCACACTTTTTGGTAATAAACCATAGAAATATCTGTAAATATATTCAAGTTTTGCAGACTTTTCACAAAATTTACGTGATTTTTTCACGCCAATTTTAGGAATTGATAAAACTGATTTATTAACATGCATATAGGTATCGAGTTTGTATCGAGATAATGGATTATCATTATCGGTAGTCGCTCTATAAAAGTTGGGTTTAATATAATCTTTTAAAAATTCATCTCCATTAATTTTTATTGAATATAATCCACCATGTAGATCACTAAATCCATTAAAAAGATAAGATGAATTTGTTCCTTTAATTCCAATATTATATGAATCCTCAATTATTTTAAATTTAGATTTTTGTTCTAGTGGGTAACTTCTTGCAGCAAAATCCAGAGTCGTATTATACAAAAATTCAAAAAATCCAACTTCATAATCTTTATTAGCAAAATCTGTGTCGTTAGCAAGATTATAAGTAATTCTTATTAAATTTTCTTTACTAGGATCAATGCTTAAATTATCAAGTTTTAAAATAAACTCAGCTTGTGGATTAATTAATAAAGTAAATGGTTCAGAATTTTTTAACACACCATTTTCGTAAATTTCGAGTTTAAAATAATATCTAGAAGTATCTACAAAACTATTTGTATTAACAATTCTAATTCCGTTTTCTATTCTTTCAAAAGTTATATCTTGATAATAATATTTTGCAGTTTTTAATTTTGAAGTTTCACTTCTATCAGCAAGAAGAAGGCCATCGCAAGAAAAAACACCATCGTTTGGCTTATCATCAAAATCTCCGCCATAAAGAATAGATTTTGTGTTTTTATCGACTAAACCTTGGTCGACAAAATCCCAAATAAATCCCCCTTGATAATTTTCGAATTCATCTCTTAAAGACATATATTCGTAGAAATTACCAGTTGAATTGCCCATTGAATGCTCAAACTCACAAAGAATAAATGGTTTATTTCTTTGTTTAGATAGTCTTTTCTTAATTTGTCTTGGCGTTGAATACATCGTTGAATCAATATCGCTTACAAAAAAATATTTTCTACTGTTAGAACATCCTTCATAATGAACAAGTCTAGATGGGTCAACTTTTTTGAAATATTTTGAACTTTCTTGAAAAACTTTCCCAACATTCGATTCGTTTCCTAAACTCCAAATTATAACTGAAGGATGGTTTTTATATCTCTCGTAAATAGCATTATTTTTTCTTAAAACTAAATCTAAAAATTCTAGGTGATCTCCAGGTAAAACCTTGCTAAAACCATCTCTTTTTAAGAAATTTCCCCATGTTCCATGAGTTTCAATATCAACTTCATCAATTATATAAAAGCCTAATTCATCAGCTAATTCGTAAAAATAACTTTTGTTAGGATAATGAGAAGTTCTTATTGCATTAAAATTATTAGCTTTCAATAAAAGCAAATCATGCCTTATGATTTCATCGTTTATTGCTCGACCATTTTCCATATCAAACTCGTGGCGATTAACACCTTTAAAGAAAATTTTTCTACCATTTACTTTGATGATATTTCCATCAATTTCGGTTCTTCTAAAGCCTATTTTGACTTCTGTTTTTTCTACACTTTTATCGTTTTTTAAAAGCTCTAATTCAAGAGTGTATAAAGATGGAGTCTCTGCAGTCCATGGAAAAACATTTGAGATGGATTTTTTGATTTTAAATTCTTTACTAGTCAAAGGCAAAATTTCTTCAAATAAAACCGAATCTTTAAATCTAAAAGTAGATTTAATGAAAGTATTATTAAAATCTCCAGTGGTAGATAAAGTTACATCTAAAACTCCAGTTACATTGTCATCTAATAAAGTTGATTTATTATTAATATCAAAAATATGATTAAAAGGGACAAAATTTAGTGATACATCTCTAAATATACCAGAAAATCTCCACATATCTTGGTCATTAAACCAAGACATTTTCGAATATTTAAATACCAAAATAGCGATTCTATTTATACCAACTTTTAAGTAATTGGAAAGGTCAAACTCGGTTGGTGTGTAATTCTTTTCAGAAAATCCTACAAAATTTCCATTTACATAAAGATATAAAGCTGTGTTAAATCCATCAATTTTTAAAATAACTCTTTCGGTGAGATTATTTTTCATCTCAAGATCTTTAAAATATATGCCACATGGATTGTTTTTTGGGCTTTTAACAAGTTCAACATCTTCAACTCCACTCCATTCGTATTGTTGATTTACATATTTTGGTTGGCCATAACCTTGTAATTCAAAATGACCTGGCACTTTAATGGAGTCAAATTCTCTAATATCAACATTTGGCAAAAGCAAAAAACTAATATCTTCACTAAAATTATTAAAATAAACAAATTTCCATTCGCCATTTAAAGAAAACGATACGCTTTTTCCATTTACGTAAGTTCTGTGGTCGGAATGATTTTTTATTGTATTAATTTCTGTAATTTCAGGATTATCAAGTAAACTTAAATCGACTAAATTATTCATATTTAAAGTAATTTCTCCCTTTTAACTTGGTTTGCTTTACGATTTAGAACTGTTTTGACGACAGTATTCACTTCTTTAATCACAAAAAGCATAGTCATTCCTTCTTTTAAAGGTGCACTTATATTAATACCAACCTTCATATAAAAATCACCTTTATAAACATCATTAGTTAAAGAATTAAAATAATATTTATCTGGATTTAAGCCTTTTAATCGAATAAATCTACCTTTTGTTTGTTCTCTTTTGAAATTAAAATTAAAAACCAACGCTTCTTTTTTGTCTTTAGTTACGCACATCCAACTTGCAAAGTTTGTTTTATATGGCGAAGAAAGCACATAATAATCACCTAAAGTTACAATATGATGGAATTGTTTTACTAATTTATTGAATTCAACAATTTGTTTCTTTTCATCGTCGCTCACTTTTGCTGGATCAAGTTCAAAACCATAAGTTCCAAAAGCTGAAATGATTATTTTATCTTGCATTGAAAGTGAATTTGATGCGCTTACATGAGCTCCAATTGTGGAAAGAGGATAGAAAACATTTGTCGCAAATTGAATCATTACTCTTGAATAAGGATTTGTTTCATCACTTCCCCAAATTTGTGGAGAATAATAAAGCATACCTAAATCAAATCTTCCAGCGCCACTAGCACAAGTTTCTAATAGGACATTTGGATATCTCTTTGTAAACATATCTAGTAGCTTGTAGGAGCCTAAAACGAATCTGTGAAAAATTTCGCCTTCTTTTTCACGGCCTAAAAAAGATGAATAAATTTCACTAAAATATCTGTTAAAATCCCATTTACAATAATCAATATCATGATTGTCAAAAAGATTTTTTAATTGCTCAAAAATATAGTTAATTACTTCGTCGTTTGTTAAATCCATTACCATTTGATGCCTTAACAAAGTTGGATTTTTAGTGCTATCACAAAGAGCATATTCTGGGTGTTTTCTGAAAATTTCTGAATCTGGAGAAATCATTTCTGGTTCAACCCAAATGCCAAATTTTATGCCGTTTTTATGTGAAAAATCGATAACTTCTTTCAAATTTATCTTATTTTGGTTAATTTGCCAATCGCCTAAACTACTATTATCAGCGTTTCTTTTTCCGAACCATCCATCATCAAGAACTACTTGTTCGATACCTAAATCCTTTGCATCCATAATTAATTTTTTGATTTTTTCTGTATCAAAATCAAACATAAAAGGTTCCCAAGAATTAATCAAAATCGGTCTTTCTTTAAGGGCAAATTTTTCTTGTAATAAGTTTTCACGTGTAAAATCGTGCATTGTTTGTGAAGCTTTATTTATACCTTTTGAAGAATAAATCAATACACATTCAGGAGTTATAAAACTCTCTTTCGCTTTCACTTCATAATGGAAATTCTCATCATTAATTAAAGCTAATAACCTACCTTGATCATATTCATCAAGACCAACTTCAAATTTAAAATTTCCGCTATAAACAAGAGCAAACATGTAAACTTCACCAAAGTCATAATTAGCATCTTTTTCTTTAATCATGATTGCAGGATTTTGTCTGAATCCTCTTCCGCCATGATTGTCATTAACAACAATTTTGCTATGTCCGATTGGTGTTACTTCAAGTTCTTTATCATCTCCCCGTTGACCATGTATTGAAACAAGTTCATAGTTTTTATTAACAAAATCCAATTGTAAAGAAGCGAGTCTATCAACATAAATCGATTTTTCTGTTCGATTAAATAGTTTAGAAAATCTAACTAATGCTGCTTTTTTTCTAAAAATTGTGTAGTAAAGATTTAAATAAATTTCTTCTTTAATATCTTTCAAAGTAATAATTAAAGTTTCGGCTTCACTTCTAGAATGTATTTTAAAATGAGGCAATCCTTCTGGGTCGACTTTTCCATTTATTATTTCATGTGAATAGTATCTAAAATCAGTTAGTCTTGATTTATCAGTGTGTTCAACTATAGCATAAGCGCCTTTTAAATCACTAGTTAAATTTGAACCAACTTCAAATAAAGAACCTTGCCCGCTAAAATAATAGGATTCATCACACACCTCTTTTTGCCCATCAAAATAAGCATAGCGTTCAATATATCTTTCATTAACTCTTTCAAGAGTTATATCATCTAATCTTTCGCCAGAATAAAGATGAATTAAATATCCAAGTTTATTTATATGCAAATAATAAGAATATTCTTCATTTGATAAATTAAAAATCTTTTTACGTGAGTCGAAACTAATCATCTAAATTACCTCAAAAATTCCTGCAAAATATGGTGGTAAATTGTTAAAATCTACTTCATTTTCATAGTTAGAAATCAATGTTTTTACGTTTAAAAGGTTACAATACTTCGCTTTTTTATCAGAAAAATTTAAAACGATCAAATAATTTTTCCCTTCATAATTTCTATAATATGAAACGATGTTTTTATTAACATATTCATCCTTAAAATCACCAAATCTTAAGACATCGTTGTTATTTCTAAATTTAATTAGCTTTTTATAAAAGTTAAGGATAGAATTAGGATCTTTTTCTTCGTCTTCCGCATTTATCTTTTTGTATAAATCGTTAACCTTTAACCAGGTCTCATGCCCTTCGTTAAATCCGCCATTTATACTATTTGACCAAGCAAAAGGAACACGAGCGTGATCTCTATTTATAGTTTCATTAACCATTTTAAAAGCTTTATCTCTACTAAATTTTAAAAGTTTTTGAACAGTTTCGGTTGTGTAAAGAGCAGCAACATCCTTACAATCTTCATATTTAACGTGCTCATAATTTAGCATTCCAATTTCTTCACCTTGGTAAATAAATGGTGTGCCTTTTAGTGTTAAAAGAAATAACGCGAGCATTTTTGCGCTTTCTTTATAGTATTTGTCGACGTTTCCATATCTATTTACTGAACGTAATTGGTCATGGTTTTCTAAATATAATGCAATCCAAGGAACTATTTTTTGCCGTTTAAAAATTGGTTTAACTAACTTTTTGGTCTTAAATATACCTTTAAAAACTGGTAAAAACGCTTTATCTGCGTTTGTATGGTCGAATTCAAAGAACATATCGAGGCATCTTTCATTTAAAAAACGATTGCCGACTTCTTTATTTAACTCGCCAGTTTCTCCAACCAGAAAAGTATCATAATCATCTAAAACTTCCGTTCTAAATCTAGTTAAAATCTTGAACATATTGTCTTGATTTGAATAATATTTAAGACCTTTAAAATATAAAGCTCTTGTGTGATCATCTTTTAAACTAGATTTCCAAATTTTATTAATGACATCACATCTAAAACCATAGACGCCTTTATCAAGCCAAAATCTTAAAATATCTTCAACTTCTTTAATGACTTCTTCATTATGATAATTTAAATCGGCTTGAGTGTCGCAAAATAAATGCATGTAATAATAACCAGGTAAAGAATCGACCTTTTTCCAAGCAGGGCCTGTAAAACAACTTTGCCAATTATTTGGCATTTTTTTATGTGTTTTACCCCTGCCTTCTTTGATAAAGTAATAATCTCTATATTTATTTTTCTCTGGTTCAATTGCTTTTTTAAACCACTCATGTTCGGTGGATGTATGGTTTATAACTAGATCCATAACAATCTTGATGTCTCTTTCATTAGCTTCGCTTAAAAGTTCATCAAAATCCTCCATTGTGCCAAATTTTGGGTTGATGTTTTTATAATCGGCAATGTCATAGCCCATGTCGTCCATTGGTGAAACAAAAACAGGTGAAAGCCAAATAATTCCGATTCCTAAATCTTTTAAATAGTCGAGTTTTGCGGTGATTCCTTTCAAATCACCCCATCCATCATTATTAGAATCATAGAAACTAGAAGGGTAAATTTGATAGACGACTCTCTTTTTAAATTCATTACTTTGTGTTTTCATTTTGATGTCTTCTTTCTAATTCTAAAACCATAATTTGATGATTTTCTTCGTTAATTTTATAAGTACGTTTAATCCAAATAAAACAAGCTAACATTAGTAGACCAGGGATAATAGTAAATCCGACTTGATAAACACATCTTTGCCAAAATTCAACATTTTCAACACCTGTTATTTGATTGGCAATATTTCCAACATATTCACCAACTAAAACAGCATCTTCACCAAATTGTCTAATTGCGTCCATTTCAGCGCCACTTATTTGATTAGAAATTGCATAAAGTGAGCCTCCAAGAAGCGAAGCATACAAAACAACTTGTTGTAATGAACTACCAAGTTTTGCTGTGAAAGCTCTTAAAGAAAATACTGCACTCTCTCTTCTAACATTAAAATGATACTCATTATATTCAATCGAATCTTGAATCATAATGTATAAGACCATGCTTATCAAAGTTTGTGCAAAGAAAACAATAAATCCAACAAAACATAATAATGGGAAAAATGTTACTGGGTTTAAAAATATATAAAGGAATAAAAGTCCATAACCAAAAACAGTTACAATTGAAGCCCATGAAAAAATTGTCATTCGATGTAGCTTTAGTTTATTCACTAATAAAGGATAAATTATTTGCCCAAGAATAGTCGCAACGCCATAAACAACTGTAAATATTAATTGATAAGTGCCTGCTGCTGAATACCCAAAATTAAAATAGAAATAATTTAGACCTAAAGTAACTAAAATGCTAGAACCAGTATAATAAAGTAAAATTCCAACAATGGAGCTCCTAACTTGACTATTTTTGACTAAAACTTCGAAAATATCTTTAAATTTCATCTTTTCGCTACTTTGTTCAACATCATTTGTTCTCTTTTTTTCTTTCATAAAAATAACAAGAATGAGTTGACTAAGGAAATAAAGTAGAGCTGCAATTAACGCGAAATATTTATATGAAATTGTGTAGCCAAAACTAGATGATAATATTGGCACAAGCCCGCCTGCTGTAAAACTACCAATCGAAACAAATATTGATAAAAGCGTTGTTAAATTCGCTCTTACTTTTTCGTTTTGTGATAAAGAAGGAAGTACGCTCCAAAATGCTATATCATTCATTGTATAGGTAAAATCCCACAAAAAATAAAATACAGCAAACAAAGCAACATATGCCCATCCATGAACATTTGTCCAAAACATCAAGAATGTCACAATGCTACTTAAAAGGGCACCTAAAAATATCCATGGACGATATTTTCCCCATTTAAAATGGCATTTTTCAACAATAAATCCCATAATCGGATCGTTGAAACCATCCCAAATTCTTAAAACAATAATTATTACTGTGATTGTGCTATACATTGCGATGTAATCACCGCCATCGCCTCCACCAATTCCACAATATTGAGCATACATTAAAAGAAACATGCTCACGAATTGATAGACTAAATCTCTGAACATTCCGCTACTACAAAATAACCACTTTGTAAGTTTTGGAACTTTCTCTCCTTCGAATGTCTTATTTTGAAGCATATTATTAGCCTCCCCTTTAAAAATCTCTACTAAAATTATACGAGAGATTAAGGCACTAATAAACAAAATAATAAGCAAAAACACACTATTTTAAAGAAAAATTAATTTTCAAATTTGAACTAATAAATTCCTAGAAAAAATCAAAAAAGTAGCACTTTTTACAAAATTCCCTATATTTTTTTATCTTTATTTTTTATGTTTTTTAAAAAACAAAGATAAAAAAAACGGCCATATTTCAGACCGTTTAATTTACATATTAACAAAACTTATTTTGTGAATCTGTATTTTTTGAAAGCGTGTAAACCTTCAAATACTGCTTCATCACCGAGTTCATCTTCAATTCTTAAGAGTTGGTTATATTTTGCCATTCTATCTGTTCTTGAAGCAGAACCTGTTTTGATTTGACCTGCATTAACAGCAACACTTAAATCAGCAATTGTTGTATCTTCAGTTTCACCACTTCTATGTGAGACCATAGTTGTGTAACCGTTTGTTTGAGCCATTCTGATTGTGTCTAATGTTTCTGTTAAAGTACCGATTTGGTTAACTTTAATTAAAATTGAATTAGCAACGTGGTTAACGATACCTTTTCTCAAGAAGTCTTTATTTGTGACAAATAAATCATCACCGACTAATTGGATCTTATCGCCTAAAGCGGCTGTAAGTTTTGCCCAACCTTCCCAATCGTTTTCACTTAAACCATCTTCGATTGTGATAATAGGATATTTAGCAATCATTTCTTCGAACCAAGCAATCATTTCATCGCTTGTTTTTGTGCCTTGACCACTCTTCTTTAATTCATAGACTTTCTTTTCTGCATTGTAGAATTCACTTGAAGCAACGTCCATACCTAAGAAAATTTCTTCGCCTGGTTTGTAACCTGCTTTCTTAATAGCTTCCATAATGAGTTCGAGTGGTTCTGTATTTCCGTGTTTACAGCTTGGAGCAAATCCGCCTTCATCGCCAACACCAGTTTCATAACCTTTTTCTTTTAAAACTGATTTTAAGCAATGGAATGTTTCAACACCAGCTCTTAAAGCTTCATGGAATGTTTCAAAACCTGCAGGAATAATGAAGAATTCTTGGAAATCAACAGTTGAATCTGCATGAGCACCACCGTTAACAACGTTCATCATTGGTGTAGGTAAAACTTTTGCATTAACTCCACCAATATATCTATAAAGTGGCATTCCATAGCTTTCTGCTGCTGCTCTTGCAACTGCGAGTGAAACACCTAAAATAGCGTTAGCACCGAGTTTTTTCTTGAATGGTGTGCCATCAAGTTTAAGTAAAGCGTTATCGATTCCGACTTGATCATCAGCATACATACCAATGATTTCAGGAGCGATGATATCGTTAACGTTTTCAACAGCTTTTAAAACGCCCTTACCTTGATATCTCTTTTTGTCACCATCTCTTAATTCGAGAGCTTCGTTTTCACCAGTTGATGCTCCACTTGGAACAATTGCTCTTCCGACTGTGCCATCATCGAGTGTAACTTCAACTTCAATTGTTGGATTACCACGAGAATCTAAAACTTCACGTGCATAAACATCAATAATTTCAAACATTTAAATAATCTCCTTTGCGATCTTTAATATTATAACTTAATTAATTAAGTGTATAAACATAAATAAAAATAGAATTTTAACTATTCATAAGAGAATTAGGATTGAACTTTAACAGGAAATAATAATCTGGATTGTTTCCTCCTACATCTCCATTATTAACAAAACTTTGGGACTTAAATCCGATAGCGTTCAAAAGTCCAATAACATTATCCTTTGTCTTTAAGGTTAAAGATTTTTTGTTAAAATCTGCAATTTTTTCGAATAATTCTTTAAATAAAAATTTACCTAATTCAATTTCTTGTCCTTCATTAAAAGATAAATAAACGATTTCATCTTGTTCATTTAAAACTATAACTCCACATATTTTGTTTTTATCATCGCTTAATAAATAACAAGAAATCCCTTTATAATTTCTAGCTCGATTTGTCGCGAAAACTTTTAAAACAGTTTTAAATTCACCTGAAAATGAATTTTCGTGAATAAAAACCAAATTATTATGGGAGTTAGCAAACTCTACAACTTCTTCAATGTTATTTTCTTTAATTTTTGAGACTTTCATTATTAATTAAGTTTAACGTAAATAGGTTGCATTGTTTTGTAATATGTCTCGTTATTGATAGTGGTTAAATAAGAAGGCATATAATAGATGAAAAGTCTAGCATAAGCACGATTCAAACAAATAAATAAAATAGTTAAAAGTACACATGCCAATGCACCAGTTGCAAAATAATATGTAAAACCATAATCAATTATAAATGATAATGCTTCAGTGTTTAAAAACTCAATTGCTTCAGGATAAAAATTATTTAAGATAATACCAACAGCAGAAAGAACGAATAAAACGCTGAAAATTACAAGTAAGATAATGTAAACCACTAACCGTCCATGACCAAATTTATTTGTCTTTTTCTCGTTCATTACATACCATGGAATTTCAATAAGTGTATTTCTATATAAATCAAAATTAGATGGATCATATTTAATATTCATTTGGCCTTGTGAATAATAAATGACTTTTCTGCCATCATTTACCTTTTGAATGGTAAGAGTGGAATATCTTTTAAAGATTCCTTTAAAATCCATTTGGATAGTTCTTTTTCTTTTTGCAGAGTAACTTGCACATTTCAAAATTAAAACTAGAAGGAACACAACACCAATTACAATATAAATCCACCACATATTTGACCCTCTTCTTTCCGAAAATTCCTTACTTTTTTATAAAAAATCCCGCAAATTTTAAATATTTTCCAGACTTTTTGCAAAAAGTACTACTTTTTTAAAAATTTCCTATATTTCTTATAAAATTATCGCATTTTTTAAAATTCTTAAAAAGTCAATTTTTACTATTTTGCTAAAGTTCCTAATGGGTCCCAAGGTGCTAAGACAATTGGCTCTTCCTTTAACGCTTTTAATTCTTTTTCATTTAAATATTTTTTATTTACTACTGCTTGATAAACATATGAATCAAACCAACTATCAGACATTATGAAATAGCCTTGATTCCCTACATCTTTTCCCCAAGAATTTTCAACCTTCCAACGATTAATTTTTCCGTTTTTGATATTAATGCCAGTTAAACACATTGCATGATTCATCGCAGATTCGTGGAAATCGAGCATGTCTTCTTTATCAAATTTAATTTCAAAACCAAAAGCGGATTTATAATCAAAACTTAAGTCGTCCCAAAGTCCTGTAGTTCTATCCCTATAATTTGAAACATCACTTCCAAACCAAACAATTTCACCATCTTTTAATTGAGAAATAATAAGCTCCTTAAATCTTTCCATAGGTAAATTTAAATGAACAATCTTTTTTCCTTCAATGACATTATTCAAATAATCAATTGTATAGTTTTTATAAAATGGTTTTCCTTCAGTTGGTGCGTTAACTATTGAAACATAATCATCGATATTTTTAACATACTTATTAAAGAAAGTTTTTGGAGTAAATCCTTCTTCTAAATGGTATTTTCCATCTTTATCAGTATATTCAAAATCAAATTTAGATGGAGGTTCACCAAAGCAATTTACTAATAAATTATAAATAAGTTTCATTGTTTCTTTTTTAAGCTCAAGAATCTTATCTAATTTACCTTCTTTATATAATTTCTTTGCTTTTGCAGCAAATTGTCTTGCTAAGGAATTGATTAAAATATCAGATTCTCTTGTGCCGCTACTTTGGTAAGTTTCATTCATTACATTTTTTGGAACAACACCATATTTTTTAACTAAGTTTACAAACATATCCCATTGTCCGCCATCGCAAACACCATTTACTAAAACATGCATTAAGACTCTTTCATCTGGTTCATTAGCAATTAAATCTGCGATTGACGCTAAAAGATAATTAGCCTTTTCGAGTTTATCAAAAAAGGCAATGTAATTTTGTGAAAGTTCAAAGTTAACAACTTTTAATTCATGAGCAATTTTTTCTCTTAGAAAGTTGCAAGCCGCAAAAATCCAGCATCTGCCACTTTGTTTTTGATTACATACTGGTAAAGTTTTAACTTCAATTGAAAAATCATTGATTACATCTTTTTCGTTTTTGGCATCATAAACAATTTCTGAAATTGGATTTTTTGTCAAAGCATTTTTAATGACTTTATTTTTTGTATCTTTATCGTAATTTACTTTAAATTCTTTTAAGTCTTTTTGATCGATTTCAAAATTAACAATATTTATATTTTTCATAAATGCTCCTTAAATCGCCCAATCCCCATTTTTAAATATTTGAATTTCTTTTCCATCAATTGTTGTGCCGACAATATTTAAATCTTCATTACCAATCATAAAATCAGTATGAACAATTGAATGATTAATTGGTAATTTGTCCATTTCTTCCTTACTCATCGTCTCATATCCCTTAACAAGATTTTTAAACGAATCGCCAAGCGCCAAATGACAAGCCGCATTTTCATCATATAAAGTCGAGAAGAAAATCGTGTTTAATTCATTTATTGGAGAATGATAAGCAACTAAAGCGCATTCACCTAAATAACAAGCATTTTCATCAAGTTTAATCATGGCTTTTAATGCTTCCTCGCCTTTTTCGGCTTTGACTTCAACTACTTTTCCTTCTTCAAATTTTAAAGAAAAGTTTTCAATTAAAATTCCATTGTAATTTAATGGTTTTGTTGAATAGACAATTCCGTGAGTTTTAAATTTATTTGGTGAGGTGAAGCACTCTTCGGTTGGAATATTTGGTTGGAAACGAATTCCTTTTGTTTTTGTGTTTTCGCCGCCAGCTTCCCAAATCACATTTTCTAAAAGTTCAACATATAAATCTGTACCATTTTTACTTGTATAATGTAAAGATTTTAAATGAAGATTATTTAATAAATTCATGTGATTTACGAGGTTTTTGTCATGAATCTCCCGATTTTTAATCGGGTCTCCTTCAAAAGCTCTACTTGTTTTTAAAATATATTCCCAAAGTTTTTCAACAGCATCTTCTTCGTTTAATTCTGGAAAAACGCATTTTGCCCATTTTTTGGAAGGCACGCCTGCAATACACCATTGACATTCATCATCATATTGGTCGCGGTAAGCTCTAATTTCTTTTCCTTTAATAGAAAGTATTTCGTTCCTTCTTTTTAAATCAATTCCATCAAGCGAATGAGGATTATCGCTATCAATCCAAATTCTAGCAGGATGATTTTTAATGTTATGCTCATGTCTCGCTTTTTCGATTTCATTTAGATGAGCGATTTTTTCAAATTCAGCATTATTATTAGTCAAAATTCCAATTTGGTTATCTTGCCATTGAACATCAACAAAGCTAGCGCCAGCTTTATATAATTCTTCGACAAGAACGCGAACAAATTCGACTGTTTCAAGATTAGCGATTATTGTTGCTTCTTGCCCTTTTTGAATATTTGCGCCTACTGTTGCAATTAATTTTGCGTAATTTCTAATTTTATTTTGATCCATATTTTTAATTCTTCTTTCTAATCTATAATATAATAATACGAGAAAGGCGGAATCTCTACTATGTCGAAAAAGTTATTAAGCGAAAAAGATGTTATATCATATAAACGGGTAAAAATTATCCAATCTGCACTTCTAATAATTTTTGGAATTGTTTTATGTATTTTTTCTAATTCAGCCGATGTTCAAAATGCACTTGGTTATATTACAGCAAGTATAATTTTACTTTATGGTGCTTTAACAATCGGTTTTGGAATGATTTTCGTTAAAGGGATTTTAAGCATTGAAAACGTAACTGGCGCAGCTTTAATTTCGTTAGCGGTTTTAATATTTGTTAATCCAGAAATTGTTATGGAATATTTAGCGGTCTTTGCTGGCACAATGCTTCTTGTTTTTGCACTTATTTTCATCATTGAAATTGTAATTGCAATAGTTAGTAAAACTACAAAGAGTGCAATGTTTGTCATCGATATTTTAGCTGCATTTATCTTTTTAATTTTAGGTATATTAACGATTTATTTCAATTATTCTTCTGAAAGTTCAACCTTAAGAATGATTCTTATTATCTTAATAGGAATCACTTTGATTATCGCTGGAGGCTTATTAATTTTCTATTATGCGGCCAATCCAAAATTTAAAATCAACCAAAAAGTCATTTATTCTGAAGATGGCGAAAGCAAAATAACAGTTGTCAAAACTAATGTTTATAAATCAAACAAAAAATCAAAATCGAAAAAAATAACTGAGAATAGCAAGGAAAATGATAAAAACGAGATAGCAGAAGTTAAATAACTTTGTTAGCTAAATCGCCATTTAAATATGCGTATAAGTTAGAGAAAGCAATTTCAGCTCTCTTTTTCATAGCTTCTTTTGTCATATAGCCAATATGAGGGCTAAGAATTACGTTATTTAATTTTAAAAGTTCATTATCTTTATTTAATGGTGGCTCAATTGAAAAAACATCGAGTGCCGCTCCTTTAATTCTTTTTTCCTTTAAAGCATTTACCAAAGCCACTTCATCAACAATTCCACCACGAGAAGTATTGATTAAATAGGCGTCTTTTTTCATCATTGCAATTTCTTTTTCACCAATTAAATGTTCGCTTTCTTTATTTAATGGTAAAGTTAAGCACACAAAATCGCTCTTTGACATAATGTCTTTTAAATCAACATACGTTGCGCCTTTTTGAACTAACTCTTTTTTTATAGTTCTGCTATAAGCTAAAACTCTTAAATTAAAAGCTTGGAGAAGTTCGTTAAGTCTTGCCCCAATTTTTCCTGTACCTATAATGCCAACTACTTTATTATCTAATTCCTCTCCGAGTAAATTTCCATGAGTTTTACCTTTTCTAGTTTTTATTTCGTTATTTCGTAAATCGCGCAACAAAGAAATAATAAAGGCTAAATTTAGTTCTGCAACTGCTTCTGTTGCGTAACCACTACAATTTGAAACTTCAATTTTGTGCTCTTTGCAATAAGTTTGAGGAATATGATCATAGCCTGTAAAAGCAACATCGATATATTTTAAATTTAGACATTTTGAAAGAACATCTTCGCTTATTTTTGTGTTATCAACAATTAAAATATCAGCATCTTTTATTCTTTTTAAGATTTCTTCGTCGTTTTTTGGTGCCTTTAAATAATAAATAAATTCATGACCTAGTGAAGATAAATCTCTTTTGATTCCCTCATAAAGACCTTTATTTATCAACAAATCATTTAGTAAAACTATTTTCATTTTTTAATACCTGTTAATTCGATAAATCTAGGTAATTTTTCACACCATTCGCAAAAAACATGCCGTTCTTTTAACTTATGATATCTTCTTTGAAGATACATTGTTTTAAGTTGTTGATAATTAGTAACCATAGTAGCACCAAGGCAAAAACCACATGGAGTTGAAGCAACTAATTCTCTCCATTTTGCTTTTTTCTTATCACCATCTTCTTCACCAATTGCGTTATATTCGTCTTTAATACGATTAACAATCGCTAAAACTTCTTTATTTGTGTCAGAAACACATTGGTTTTCAATATCAAATTTTAACAAGCAATGCATTGTAGATTGAGAAGAAACATATTCAAAAAAATGATATCTTTGAGCTTGTTTCCACCAATAAAGTGGGGCAGTAATATCAAATTCAACAACTATGCCTTTTAAATAATTATCGTGTCCTTCGCCTGGATGACAACTTCCAAGTTTTGAAGCTCTCAAATAATCTTTCTCAGTAACTTCGTTACGGTCAAAAGCCGTTCTCATAGGGTTTCCGCTTGCCTTAACAGCAAATTCAAGTCCATAAACATTAGTTTTTCCGATATTAAAATCCATTTTCTTTCGCCTCCACTAAATTAATTAAAAGGGCCAGCCTTGTAAGTAAACCAACACCTCCTGGCACTGGAGATTGAAAAGCAACAGGAAGGTCTTTTTCACAATCACCAGTTAATTTATTTTCTTCATTTCTATTAATTCCAACATCAATTATATAAGCACTCTTCTTATATTCAAATGAGTGATTTAAAAAACCACTTTTCCCAATAGCAATTACGATTAAATCGGCTTCTTTTACTAATTTTTTCAAAGTATCAATAGGAGTTTTTGAATGTGCTACAGTAACAGTCATATCTTGAGCAAGCAATAATTTTGCCATTGGTTTGCCAACGATATTGCTTCTACCAATAACTAAAGCATTTTTGCCTTTAAAATCATAATTTTGGTCAATTAAATAAGTTAAAATTCCTTTTGGCGTTGCACTTTCAAAATGTGATAAAGGATTAAAACCATCTAAATCTTTTTTAGGATCAACGGCAATTTTAACTTTTTCTTCATTGATTCCTTTTGGTAAAGGAAGTTGAACGATAAAACCAGTTACAGAATCATCTTTATTTGTTTCTTCGATTTTTATAAGCAAATCTTTTTCACTTATGTCGATCGGAAGCTTTTCAAGTTCAACTGTTGCGCCAATTTCATTAATATCCTTAATTTTTCCGTTTACATATGTGCTAGACGCATAATCATCGTTTACTTGAATTATTTTTAAAAGAGGTTTTTCAGCCATTATTAAAATTTTGTCTTTTAATTCAGACTTTTTCTTCATGACATATTCTTTAATTGGTAGCATCGATATGTCCCCCTAGTCTATTCGACTGAAATAAGTTCAGTCAAAAACAAAATTATGAAATTAAGCAATTAAAGTTGATTGAAGAACGGAAATTAATGCTTGAGCTGCTTCAGCTGCTTCTTCTGTTGTTTCGCCATCTGCTGCAGGAGCTGCAGTTAATGATGTAGAGAGTAAAGCTAAAAATAAGAATACGATTCCGAATCCAAGGGTTAAATAAGAAACAATTTTTTCACTGCCTCTTTCTTTTGTCTTAACAAAAACATTAAGGCCACCACCTGTAATAGCGCCAGAAGCACCTTCAGATTTACCACCTTGTAATAAGCCAAGAACAATAACAATAAAAGCTATTACCCAGAATATATAATCATACCATTGCATTAAAGTTTTCCTCCAAACAATGTATATATGTTAAAACATATATACAAAAATTACAATAAACGTTATTTTTTAATTTTCATCAAGTTTTATCAATTACTCTAACCTTCATTTCTAAGAAAAAATTAATAATTTCTTGTAAATTTAAATTCCTATATTTGTCTTATTTTAGAAAAAATAATTGAGATTTGCAGGGTTTTTTACAATTCTGCTTTTAATTCAAACATAATATCTCTGAGTTTGATAGCTTTTTCAAAGTCAAATTCTTTGGAAGCTTTATACATTTCTTTTTCTATTTCTTTAATTTTTCTTTGTAGCTCTTTTTTAGTTAATTTTGCTTTTGAGTTAATTACCTCTTCAGCTTCAGACTCAGTATTGTGAATTGGGGCGGTAATTGGTTTAACTATCGTTGTTGGAATAATTCCGTTTTCATCATTGTATTTAAATTGAATTTCTCTTCTTCTGTTTGTTTCATCTATACATTCTTGCATCGATTTTGTAATTGTATCAGCATACATGATAGCTTTTCCATTAACGTTTCTTGCAGCTCTCCCAACAACTTGAATTAAGCTTCGCGTGCTTCTTAAAAATCCTTCTTTATCAGCATCCAAAATTGCTATTAAACTAACTTCAGGAATATCTAAGCCTTCCCTTAAAAGATTAATACCAACTAAAACATCATATTTACCTTTTCTTAATTGATAAATAATCTCGCTTCTTTCTAAAGTTTTGCATTCACTATGTAAATAAACTGTTTTTATATCTCTTTCTTTGAGATATGCAGTTAAATCTTCAGCTGTTTTAATAGTTAAAGTGACAACCATTACTCTTTCGTGCTTTGCGATTCTATCTTTAATCTCGCTAATTAGATCATCAATTTGCCCAAGAGTTGGTCTAACTTCTATTTCTGGATCTAAAAGTCCTGTTGGACGGATAATTTGTTCAACGAATTCACCATTAGTTTTTCCGAGTTCATAATCTCCTGGTGTCGCACTAGTGCAAATAACTTGATTAATTTCGCCTTCGAATTCTTCAAAATTCAAAGGTCGATTATCTAATGCGCTTGGAAGTCTGAAACCATATTCAACAAGAGTAACTTTTCTTGAGTGATCGCCGTTATACATTCCCCTAACTTGTGGGAAAGAAACATGACTTTCATCAACGATAAGTAAATAATCTTTTGGAAAGTAATCCATTAAGCAAAAAGGTTTTTGACCTGGTTTACGATTATCTATATGTCTAGAATAGTTTTCAATACCATTACAAATTCCAAATTCTTCAAGTGCGGCAACATCTTGCTTTGTACGCATCTCAATTCTTTCTTTTTCAAGTGGCTTACCTTCTTTTTCAAAATATTCAATTCTTTCAGCAAGTTCAGCCATGATAGATTTACAAGCACGCAATATATTTTCTCTTGTTGCAGCATGATCATAAGCCGGAAATAAATCATAATAATGATATTTTTCGATAATTTCACCAGTTAAATAGTTGCATTTAGCAATTGTTTCAACTTCATCACCAAAGCAATCAATTCGAATGTACCAATCATCACTATTGACTGGCATGATATCTATTAAGTCGCCATGAACTCTAAATCTGCCTGGACTTAATTCGATATCGTTTCTTTTGTATTGAGAATTTAAAAGCTTATTAAAAAACTCTTTTCGATTAATTTCTTCACCAACTCTAACATCAAATACAAGTTTTTTATATTCATCTGGGTCGGTTAAACCATAAATTGAAGCAACCGAAGCAACAACAATAGTATCTCTTCTACTTACGATGGAGTTAATCGAACTAACTCTCATCATTTCAATCTCTTCATTCATTAAAGCGGACTTATCAATGTAAGTGTCTGTTGAAGGAATGTAAGCTTCAGGTTGATAAAAATCGAAGTTCGAGACGAAATATTCAACACGATTTTCAGGAAACAATTCTTTCATTTCAGCATAAAGTTGGCCAGCCAGAGTTTTATTATGAACCAAAATCAAAGTTGGTTTTTGAACTTTTTCAATGACATTAGCCATAGTAAAAGTTTTACCAGTTCCGGTCGCACCCATTAATACTTGATATTTTTTTCCTGCTTCGATGCCTGAAACCAACTCTTTAATTGCGTTAGGTTGATCACCTGTTGGTCTATATTCACTATGAATTTTAAATAATTTATTCTCGTTCATTATTTTCGTCTGACTTATTATCTTTTTTCTTTGCTTTTTTTAAGAAAGTTCCAATTTGTTTAATTTCTTTTGCAGAACTTACCCCAATTGATTCAAATCCTTCTCCACCAGTAAATAGAGTTTGATAGAAAGTACAGAATGCTTTTGGATCAATTTTAGCAATTCCATTTCTAACTTTATTGTAATCTCTTCTTGAGAATACGATTCTAATCATAGTTTTTTCTTCGTTAGAGTAAGCGCCTTTTACATTTAAGATAGTCGCGCTTCTATCTAATTCATTAATTGAAAAATCTTTAATTTCTTCAACTTTATCGGAAACAATATCAACACAATAAGCACTAGTTTGTCCTGTGTAAATAATTTCAACCATAAGGGAACAAATGAAAGCCGAAATAATACCAACTAATCCGCCAATTAAAGATTTAGTATCACCACTTGATAAATCAACAATAATACCAATAAGAACAATTCCTCCATCAAATAAGAAAAAAGGAACCGATTCTTTAACACCTAAATATTTACTAGTGATTAACGTCAAAATATCAACACCGCCAGTTGATCCGCCACCATGAAAAGTTATAGAACAGCCAACACCAACAAGCATTCCGCCAAGAAGACCAATAACTAATAAAAAGCCAGCATTGACCATATCAATGTTTGCCAAATTGGTAATTATTCCATTTTCTAAGATAAAAGGTATATCGCTTTCCCCAAGCAAAACATCTAAAAACATAGGCAAAAGTGGAGTTCTTGAAAATATCGATAAGAAAATTGGATAAAAAATAGTTGAGATTAGCGATGATATTGTAAATTTAAAGCCTAAAAGTATTAAACCCAGAACAAATAAAGCCCAGTTTAAAATATAACTCATGATATCTGGAGCAATAAAATCAGCAGTAAGAATTGTTATACCGCTAACTCCGCCGCTAATAATAGAAAAAGGAATCAAAAAGAAAGCGTTCCCGACACTAACAACAAAAGTTCCAAGTAAAACCAAAACCAAACTTCTGATGTTTCGTTTTAAATTTTCTTTCTGGAAATAATTTTTAATAATGTTAGGCACTCTTTTTCGCCTCCTCTTTTAAATAAGCAAAGATAAATCCTTCGATATTTCCGTCCATTACCTTACTAATTTGTGTATCTTCATAATTAGTTCTATTGTCTTTAACTAAAGTATATGGACAGAAAACATAACTTCTAATTTGTGAGCCCCATTCAATATTTTTTTGCTCACCAACTATACCTTTTAATTTATTCTTTCTCTCTTCTTCTTGTCTAGCGAAAAGTTGAGATTTTAACATATTCATTGCAAGTTCTCTGTTTTTAAGTTGAGTTCTTTCGACTTGGCACGAAACAACAATTCCGGTTGGAATGTGAGTAATTCTGACCGCGGTTTCAACTTTATTAACGTTTTGACCACCTGCTCCGCCAGATCTATAAGTATCAATCTTTAAATCGGCTGGGTTTATTTCGACTTTTACTGAATCATCAAATTGAGGAATAACGTTTACACTAGCAAAACTTGTGTGTCTTCTTGCATTTGCATCAAAAGGAGATATTCTTACAAGTCTATGAACACCTTTTTCACCTTTTAACATTCCATAAGCGTATTTTCCTTCAACTAATAAAGTAACACTTTTAACGCCAGCTTCTTCACCAGGAAGAAAATCTAAAATTTTATATGAATAATTTTGAATTTCACAAAATCTTTCATACATTCTTAAAAGCATATTTGCCCAATCGCAAGCTTCCGTGCCCCCAGCACCTGGATGAATTTGAATTATACAATCTAAATTGTCGTATTCCCCACTAAAAAGAATTAAAGTGTTAAGTTCGTCTAAATCTTTTTTAAGATCATTAAAAGAAGAAACAACTAAATCGGCCATTTCTTCATCATTAACATCTAGGGTCTCGGCTAATTCATTTATATCTTTTATGTTTTTAGCCAATTTATTATATAAATCGATTTTATATATAATATCGTTTTTTTCATCGATTATTTTAGATGCTTCTCTTTGATTGTCCCAAAAATGTTCATCTAAAGATAAATTTTCTAATTCTTCAACTTTTTTTGATAATTTAGGCAAGTCAAAGAGAACTACCGAGCTGTTCAATTTGCTCAGTAGCCTCTTTTAATTCGTTTTTTAATTCGTAGAGATCAATCATAATTTCCTAATTTGTGTGAATATCTTCGTATTTATGATCAACAGCAGCTTTAGCGTTTTTATCAATATCGGAGATATTTAATTCTTTTGCTTGTTCTTCTTTAGCAACGACCTTCATTTCGACTTTCTTTTCTTCATTTTTGTCTTCTTCAGGTCCGTGGACAGCATTTTGTGCATCAGTCTTTACGGCATAAGTTTCTTTATCATCAACTTTCTTTTGAACTTTAACATTTAAGAGATTTAAAACAACTTCAAGTGAGATTGTTTCAAGCATTTCTCTAAACATTGCCCAACCTTCGTTAACATAATCTTGAAGAGGGTTTATTTGTCCATAGCTTCTTAATGAAACTGATTCTCTAAATCTAGACATATTATCAATTTGTTGTGTCCAGTTACGGTCAATGCAACGTAATGTAATTTGTCTTTCGATTTGATCGGCAGTTTCTTTATCCCGTTCTCTTCTTCTAATTTTATAAGCGTTTGCTAAAACTTCGCCAATATCTTCACCAGCCTCATCAGGAGAAGCTTCATCATACAAATCAAAATTAATAGAATTTTCACTTAAGAATCTTGGAACAGCTAATTCAAATAACTTTTTAGCACTTACAGTTCTGTTGCTTTGTTCGTCAAAGACACTTCTTTTACATAAGGCAACACCACAATCTTTAAATGTATCTGTAAGCAAATCATTAATGTCACTTGCGTAAATAATTTGATCACGTTTTGCATACATAATTTGTCTTTGTTTACTTAAAACATCATCATAATCAAGTAAATTTTTACGAACATCAAAGTTTTGGCCTTCGATACGTTTTTGTGCGCTTGTAATTGCAGTGCTTAATAATCTACTTTCAATTGCTTCATCGCCATAATTTGCGAATGATTTTCTTAAATTATCGCTAGCAAATCTAACCATAAGTTCGTCATCAAGAGAGACATAGAATCTTGAAAAACCAGGATCACCTTGTCTTCCACTACGACCTCTTAATTGGTTATCAATACGTCTTGATTCATGTCTTTCGAGACCAAAAACGCATAATCCACCAAGAGATCTTGTCTCTTCAGTAAGTTTAATATCGGTACCTCTACCAGCCATATTTGTGGCAAGAGTGATACGATTCTTTTCACCTGCATGAGAAATAATTTCAGCTTCACGTGCGTGATTTTTAGCGTTTAACATTTCATATCTTAAACCAGCTTCATCTAAATATTTCGCGACCTCTTCAGATGCTTCAACACTAGGTGTACCAATAAGAATTGGTTGTCCTTTTTCGTGTCTTTCCTTAACTTCCTTTACTAGAGCTTTAATTTTTGCTTGTTTTGTAGCAAATATGTAATCAATTTCATCTTTTCTGATGACTGGTCTATTTGGAGGAATACAAACAACTTTCATGTTGTAAATTTTTCTAAATTCCTCTTCCTCCGTTTTTGCTGTACCTGTCATACCAGCCATTTTCTTAAATAATCTGAAGAAGTTTTGATACGTAATTGTCGCAAGAGTAACGGTTTCTTCCTTAATTTTTACGCCTTCTTTAGCTTGAATTGCTTGTTGTAAACCATCACTATATTCTCTTCCCTTTAAAACACGGCCAGTGAATTGGTCGATAAGTTGAATTGTATTATCTTGGTCGACTAAATATTCAACATCACGTGTCATGATATAGTTAGCTTTTAAAGCTTGATGGATTCTATGTACTAAATCTTGATATTGAGGTGCATATAAGTTAGCAATTCCAAACATTTTTTCGGCTTTATCAACGCCTTTATCGGTTAATGAACAAGATTTTGTCTTAATATCGACAACAAAATCTCCGTCCGGAACATAATCTGGGTGTTTTCTTTTGTAATCTTCATCAACATCAGTAGAACGTCTTAACGTTTTAACAAATCTATCAGCAATTTGATATTGAGACATTGAAGCTTTAGCACCACCAGAAATAATAAGAGGCGTTCTAGACTCATCAATTAAAACACTATCAGCTTCATCAACAATACAATAATTGAGTCCCCTTAAGACTCTTTGTTGTTTACTTGGTGCCATATTATCTCTTAAGTAATCAAATCCTAGTTCGGAGTTGATTGTATAAGTAACGTCGCATAAATGAGCTTTCTGTTTTTCCTGTGTCGTTAAGCTATGTAAGTTGACACCGACAGTTAATCCTAACCAACGATAAATTTGACCCATTTCATTTGCGTCTCTTTGCGCTAAGTATTCGTTGACAGTAACAACGTAAACTCCCTTTCCTTCAAGAGCGTTGAGATAAACTGGCATAGTTGCAGTTAAAGTTTTACCTTCACCGGTTTTCATTTCAGCAACATCGCCATCATTTAAAACAAGACCACCAATAACTTGGCATTCAAATGGGTATAAATTTAAGACACGTCTTGCAGTCTCTCTAACAACAGCAAAAGCTTCAGTTTTAATGTCTTCAAGTGTTTGTCCGTTTTTAAGTCTTTCTCTGAATTCGTTTGTTTTAGCTCTCAATTGGTCATCGCTTAAAGCCTTCATTTGTTCAGCTAAACTCATGACCTTTTTAGCTTCTTTAACATACTTTTTTAAAATGTGTTGATCTACTCTAAAAATCTTTTCAATAATATTTCCCATACTTAAATCCTACGCATTTAAAGATTTTAACATTATATATAATGTTATGAAAGAAAATAAATCTTATAAATTTGCTTAAAATATTGGCAAAATTTAATAATAAATTACTGATTTTTGAATTTTGCATTATTTGGAAATCGCAAGTTATTTTCAAAAACCCTGCAAAACTCCACTTTTTTAGATAATTTCTAATTCTCTACCATTAGAATTTCTTGCTAATTCTGTTTTTTCTTCTTCACTAAACACTCTTTTTGCAATTACTAAAATTTTAATTTTTTTAGGATTTAATTCCTTTAGTAACTTAAGACAAGATTTTAATGTTGAGCCCGTTGTACAAATATCGTCAACTAATAAAAGATTTTTTCCTTCTAGATTAGGAAGGTCTTCTTTAAACTTGATGTATTTATAAATTTCTTTTCGAGCAAAATAAGATTGATCGGATTGTTTAATTGGTTCTGTTTTCAAAAAAATGTCGTGTATTGTTAAGCCCAAGCACTGAAACATGAAAATTACATGATTTCCCATCTTTTCAACGTTGTGCGATGGAGCAACAACAATTTCGTAGTTGTGATAAAGAAATCTTAATTCATTCACAAAAGGACCGACAAAAATATTATTTAATTCAAAATCTCCACAACCTTTATATTGATATATTCTCTCTTTGGTGACGCCATCATATTCATAAAGTGATAAAGCTTCTATATCGTCAATTTGAAATTCAATAAATTCTGGATGCATTTCGTTTAAACACGAATAACAGATTGCGCCTTCATTTAAAATTGAGTGATATGAGCCGTCTTTAATTTCTTTAAAACAAACTTTACAAACTTTTGTTGGCGTCTTGAATTGTGGCTCTTGCTTCAACCATTTCTTCAGTTTTTCTTTGGCCGATAAAAATAACTTCTCCATCTGTAGCTCCGATTTTTCTTCCTACTCTTCCTGCAATTTGAATCAAGGCTTCTTTTGTGTAAATAAAAGAAGAAGAATTAAACACAATAACTTGTAAATTCTTAAGAGTTATACCTCTTTCTAACACTGACGTGGTAACTAAATATCTATATTCATTATCCCTAAATTTTTGTATAGATTGTGCCCTATCTTTTCTTTTAGAATGCACTAAATACCCTTGTTTTGCGAAAATTTTTAGCAAAATGTAGAGATTTTCACACTCTTCAATAGTTGGAACAAACACAAGCAAAGGAAAATCATTTTCATTTAATATTTTCCTAACTTTATAAATTAAGTAGAGATAACAAATTATTTTTGGTGCAACAAACAAACTTGGTTCTGGTATCTTTTTGCCATGATATCTTTTAAAGAGCGTAACTACTTTATTGTTTCCTTTTTTATACTCTCCTAACAACTCATCCGAAGGAGTAGCTGACATTATAATGTAATTTCCTTTAACACTTCTTTTAAAGAAAGCGTTTAATACAAAATTATCTTTAAAAGGGAACGCGTCAATTTCATCTAAAATTAATAAATCAAAATAATCTTTATAACGATAAAGTTGATGTGTTGTTAAACAAATTATGTCGCCATTTAAATCGCTCGTATGGCCTCCATAAAGCGAAATCACTTTATAACCTTTAAAGGCACTTTTTAATCTTTCGGATAGCTCAATTACGACATCTCGTCTTGGAATTCCAAATCCAACACGCCCGCCATTTTTTAAAACAAATTCAATTGTTTGATAAACGAGCTCGGTTTTTCCTGCACCGCATACAGCATAAATTAATGTATTTTCTTTGTTGCGGTAATTTTTAAAAACTTCGTCGCTTACTCTTTTTTGGTCTTCACTTAATTCGTAATTAATTTCAAGATGTCCAAAAGAATTTAAAAAGATTTCGTTTTTCGCTTCTTCACCAATAAAAGATATGCATCGCCTACAATACGTTTCGCCTTTATAATTAACACCAAAATATTTTGGGTCCTCGTTACCACATAAAGGACACTTCGTAATTTTAAAAACCTCCTTTCACTTAATACGAAGGAGGCCAATTCGAAAAATGTTAAAAATTTTTTAAACTTTTTTTGAAAAATTTTTTTACAAATCTAATTTTTACGATAATTATCGCATTTTTTCATTTAAAAATTTTTTAAAAATTTTCGTAATTTTTTATGGTATCCACTCGAACTTGGTGCCTACCGCCTTCAAATGGAGAAGTTAAAAATATATCAACTCTTCTAATTACGTCCTTTAAATCCATATAAAGCGCACCAAACGATATCATATTGGCATCGTTGTGCCCTCTTAATAATTTTGCGACAGTGTCATTGTATCCAATACCACATCTCACACCTTTGACTTTATTAGCTGCAATTGCAACGCCTTCACCACTACTACAAATTAAAACACCAAAATCCGCATTTTTATTAGCAACATCTTCAGCGGTTTTAAGCGCAAATTCTGCATAATTACAAGAATCTAAAGAATTTGTTCCTCTATCTATTACTTGATAACCTTTTTCGATTAAATGTTTTTTAATTTCTTCTTTATATTCGTATCCGCCGTGATCACTAGCTATAGAAATTGTCATTTTATTATTTCCTCCACTTCTTCAAGACTTATAGGTCCTTTTCTTATTAAAGTTATTTTACCACTATCTATTTTAAAAATTGATGAAGGTGTTCCATTATAACATTCGCCTTCAACAACTCCATCAATTGAGTCATGAAAATATTCGATTACTTCGTTATCATTTTTTGCTGGAGGAAACGATGAAATATTTGCACTTGGCACAAGTAAAGGCTCACCGACCTCTTTTATCATATTAATTACGAAATCATCATCTGGAATTCTTACACCAACAAAACCAGTACCTAAATCAACAAAATGCGGCACATCCGTTTTTGTTTTTAAAATTAAAGTAATAGGACCTGGCATAAAATGATTAATTATCATTTCGGTTTTTTCGTCAATTTCAACGAATTTTTCAAAATCTTCAATTTTTGAACACATCAAAGTGAAGGGTTTGTCATTTGGTCTATTTTTAACTTTAACTAACTTTTCATAATTTTCTTCTGAACTTGCTTTTATACCTAAGCCAAAAACGGTTTCAGTTGGAAAAGCGAGAAGACCATTATTCTTTAAAATTTCAGCGCATTTTGATATATCTTTTTTAGTTAATTTGATCATATTTATATCCTTTTAAAATGAACAAAAATCTAGTTAATCCATAAATATCTTTTAAAAACATATATTTTTTATCGCTTGGAAAATATTCTTCGACGAGTTCTGTTAATTGATGTTCTTGGTCATAATTAATTTCAAAAGCCATCATAAATTTATCGTTCATAAATTTTCGGTAGTTTTGAAAAACATCTCGATAGAAAGCAACCCCATCTTCTGAATAAATAGCGTTCATCGGTTCGTTTTTCTTCACTTTTTCTTCAATATCTTCTTTGTTTTGAACATATGGTGGATTTGAAATAAAAACATCAAACTTAACACCTAATTCGATGAAAGGTTTCGTTTTATCTCCACACAAAAAGTTAATGTCCAAATTTAAATTTTTGGAATTTTGAGAAGCAACTTCTAAAGCATCTTGAGAAATATCGCTACCATAAATTTGTGAATCTTTAAAACTATTTTTCATAAAAAGAGCGATACAACCAGAACCTGTGCACATATCTCCGATGGCCTTGTGCTCTAATTCTAATTTTTCAATAAAATACCTTGTTTTAGTTACAAGCTCTTCAGTTTCTACTCGAGGTATTAAAACTCTTTGATCTACGTAAATATCTAAATCGACAAATGGGGCAGAATTCAAAATATATTGAATTGGTTCACCGTTAAATAATCTTTCTTTTAATTCATTAAAAAAGTTGAGATTTGCAAGGTTTTTGTCGAAATTTAGTATTAAATTAGTATAATTCTGGTAGTTATTTACCTTCTCAATAAGCAGAAAAATCTCGTTATCACTAATCTCTAAATTTTTATTTTTTACCTCTTCTTTTGTTTTGAAAAATATTTCTCGATTAGTTAATTCCATTTTGATTTCCAGCTATTTTTTGTTGTTGATCATAGTTAATTAAAGCATCAACAATTGAATCTAAATCGCCATTAATAACTCTATCAAGTTGTTGAATAGTAAACCCAATTCTATGGTCAGTAACTCTATTTTGTGGATAGTTATATGTTCTGATTTTTTCGTTTCTGTCACCACTACCAATCTTACTTCTGTATTGAGCTTCAGTTTTAGCTTTCTTTTCTTCTTCAAGTTGAGCTAATTTAGAAGCTAACATTTGCATACAGATTTCGTGGTTTTGAATTTGTGATTTCTCTGTTTGACAAGAAACAACAATACCACTAGGAATATGTGTAATTCTTACAGCCGATTCAGTTTTGTTGACGTTTTGGCCACCTGCACCTTGAGATCTATAACGATCAACTTTTAAATCCGCAGGATTAATATTAACTTCGTGTGCTTCAACTTGAGGCATAACAACAACTGTTGCAGTTGATGTGTGAATTCTGCCGTTTGCTTCAGTCTTTGGAACTCTTTGTACTCTATGAACACCACTTTCAAACTTCAATCTAGAATAAGCGTCATCGCCACTAACAACAAACGAAACATAAGAATATCCGCCAACTCCAGTAGGAGATTCGTCTAAAATTTTAACGTGCCAACCTTTATTTTCACAGTATCTAACATACATTCGAAATAAGTCACCAGCAAAAATATTTGCTTCATCGCCACCAACGGCACCTTTAATTTCAAAAATGATATCTTTTCCATCGTTTGGATCTTTTGGTAATAAAAGAATTCGCAATTCTTCTTCGACTGTTTCAATTAAAGATTCGTTCTTTTTTAACTCTTCCTTACCCATTTGAGCTATTTCTGGATCCTTATCATTGCACATTAAAAGAGCATCATTTTTATTTTGTTCTGCAAAACAGAATTCATGATATTTATCAACAATAGGTTCAAGTTGGCTTCTTTCTTTGCTTAACTTCTTGAAAAGATTCATATCAGAGGAAGTTTCTGGTTGTAATAATAAATCATCTATTTCTGCTAATCTTTTTTCGCTTGTATTAAGTCTATCTCTCATGCTTTTATCCATTTTCATTTCCTCCTCAATTCAAAAAATTATACAAAAAAAGTGTTAATAATTAAATAACTAGTTAAAAAGCTAAAAAGTAAAAATTTCTTGAAAAAAATTAAAAAATCCCGGGAATTTTTAAAAAAATTATTTCTTTTTTCTATTCCAACAAAAACCGTGAAAACTTTTACCTTTCTTTTCACAAATAATTATTACATAAAACACTAATGTTTGAATTTTTAAAACTCGATTTAATGTGTATAATTAATAAGGTATTAATTCATGTCTTATTTAGCACTTTATCGAAAATATAGAAGCAAAAATTTTGACGAACTTGTTGGTCAAGAGGCAATAAAAAGAACTTTGGAGAACTCTTTAAAAATCCAAAAAATTTCACACGCTTATCTTTTTAGCGGACCAAGGGGTACTGGCAAAACTAGCGTTGCACGACTTTTTGCAAAAGCTTTAAATTGCGAAAAAGGTATAGGACATATTTGCAACGACTGTCCAAGTTGTAACGCAATTAATGAAGGCTCTCATCCTGATGTTATTGAAATTGATGCTGCAAGTAATAGCGGCGTTGATGAAGTTAGAGAACTAATTGAAAAAGTCAAATACGCCCCAATTCAAAGTAGATATAAAATCTATATTATTGATGAAGTTCATATGATGACAAATAGTGCTTTTAACGCACTTTTAAAAACACTTGAAGAACCACCAAGTTATGTAGTTTTTATTCTTTGCACTACCGAACCTTATAAACTTTTGCCAACAATTTTAAGTAGATGTCAAAGATATGAATTTAAGAAAATCACAGATTCAGAATTAAAAAAGCTAATTGTTCGTGTTTTAAGTGAAGAAAATATCACCGCAACAAATGATGCAATCAATTTAATTGTTGAATTAGCAAATGGCGGAGCAAGAGACTCTTTATCAATTCTTGATCAAGTTATCTCGTATGCTGGTTCAAATATCGAAGAAAGTGATGTTATTAAAATGTTTGGACTTGTTTCAAGCCAAGATAAAATTCGTTTATTAGAAGATATAAAAGAAAAAAATACTTTAAAAGTTTTGAAATCATTTGATGAAATGATCCAAAAAAACACTGATTTATCTAGATTAGTTAATGAATTATTAAATCTTTTAAAAGATTCCTTGGTTTATTTAAAAACTCGAGATAAAAACTTAATCACATCTTCAAAAGAAGACGACGCAAAAGAAATCATGCTCAAGTTCGAAGAAAGCGAATTAATGAATTACATCGAACAACTTTTAAAATGTCAAAACGAATTTAAAACAACTTCCGATCCAAATTTCTTATTTGAAATTTATTTGTTGAAATTACTTGGTTTAGAAAGCACAACTTCCACTCAGGTTGATGCAACTAAAGAAGTCGTTAAGGAAGTAAGAGCACAAGAAAACGTAATGCAAAAACCTGTCGAAATTTCAGAAAAGCCTGCAAATCTCAACTCTTTTGTTGAAAAACCTATCGAAATTAAAAAAGAAGAACCACAAGTTGATATTAAACTTAAACCTTCTACTACTGAATTTGCACCTCTTTCTATTGATGGAGATATTAGACAAATCACAATAGATGAACTCATCAAGTTAACGATAATTTCTAACAAAGACGAAAGAAAAGTACTTACAAACAGATGGTTGGCACTAGAGCAATTAATTAATGATCCTCACGAAGGGCCTTACGCTTCTTTACTACTAGATTCCAAACCATATATTGTTACAAATTCTAACTTAATTCTTATTTGCGACTATAAAAACACCGCGAAAAAGATAAACATCATCTCTAACCAAGAAGGTTTAAACAAACTTGTTAAAAAACTACTTGGTCGAAAAGTTTGTTTATATGCTCTAAATAGAGATGAATCAACCGAATTAATTAAAAAATATCGTAATCTTCAAGAGTTAAATCACTTGCCAAAGAAAAGCGATATAGAAGATACAAAATTATTTTAAAAGAGAGGGAAATATTTATATGAACATGCAACAAATGGTCCAAGCAATGCAAAAATTGCAAAGACAATATGAAAAAGAACATAAACTTTTAGAAGAAAAGGAATTCACTAACACTGCTAATGGTGCTGTCACTGTTACCATGAAAGGCAACCTCGACATAGTTAGTATCGAAATTCTTGATGATGATTTATTAAAAGAAAAAGAAGATTTAGTCGAAATGATTAAACTCGCCTATAACGGATGTAAAGAACAAATTAATGATGCTGAAGAAGCATTAGCTGATAAATTCCAACAAGCTAATCGTAAAGGAGGCTTTCCTTTTTAATGAAGGATTTAAAAGTCGTTGATAAATTAGCTGATTCATTTTCTCAATTTCCATCAATTGGTACAAAAACTGCTGAAAGAATGGCATATGCTCTTTTAGATATGCCTCAAGATGAGGTTGAAAACCTTTTAAAAAACATCAAAGAAGCAAAAAGTAAAATTCATCCTTGTCCAATCTGTGGCATTTTAACTGATGAGGAATATTGTTCAATCTGCATAGATCCTGATAGAAATCACGAAGAATGTATTGTTGTTGCCCTTTCAAAAGATGTATTGCCTTTTGAAAAAATAGGCACATATAACGGCACATATCATGTTTTAGGTGGTTTAATTAATCCAAGCAAAAACGTCGGACCTGAAAATTTAAAGATTGAAGAACTTGTTAATCGAATTGAAAAAGAAGGAATTAAAGAGTTAATTATTGCAACAAACGCCACTCCAGAAGGCGAAATCACTGCTCTTTATATTTCAAAAATTGTTTCTGATAAAAATATTAAAATTACACGTTTAGCCTATGGCATGCCTATTGGAGCTTCATTTGATTACATTGACTCACTCACACTAGAAAAGGCTCTTAAAGGACGCACTAAAATTTAAGGAGAAAACTATGTTTATTACTTTTGAAGGACCTGATGGAAGCGGAAAATCCACAATTATTAAAAAAGTTTATGAAAAATTAGTCAGCGAAGGCTACGACATAGTTTTAACTAGAGAGCCAGGCGGCACTCCTATCGCTGAAAAAATTAGAAATATTATTTTAGATAACGACAACCAGGAACTTGATGCTCGTAGCGAAGCACTTTTATATGCTGCTAGCCGTAGACAACATCTTGTTGAAAAAATCTGGCCAGCACTAAAAGAAGGAAAAATCGTATTATGCGATCGTTTTATTGATTCAAGTATTGCTTATCAAGGGGGCGGAAGAAATATTGGCGTTACAAACGTATTAAACGTTAATCTTTTCGCAACTGAAAACACCTATCCAGATTTAACAATCTTTTTTGATGTCTCTCCTGAAGTAGGCCTGGCAAGAGTAAACCACGATAAAAAAAGAGTTGCTGACCGACTTGATAATGAAAATGAAAATTTCCACGATAAAGTTTACGAAACTTTTAAAGAAATCGTGGAAAATAATCCAGATAGAATTGTAAGTATCGATGCTTCAAAATCAATTGATGAAGTTTTTAATACAACTTATAAAATTATCAAAGAAAAATTAAATGGATTACGTTAATTACTTAAAAACATATCAAGAAATTCCATATAAAGTTTTTGAAAATGCTTTTAAGCATCATAAAATTTTTCATGCCTATCTTTTGGTTGGTGAAAAAGGCACACCACTTTTAAATATTGCAAAATTTTTAGCAGCGAGCATTATCGACCCTGAAAGTTCGCCTTTTGCAAATCAAGATTCTTTAATAACAAAAAGAATTTTTGATGAAAATTATGTAGATTTGCGAATTTTTGATACAAAAACAAGACAAATTAAAATTAATGAAATTAGAGAATTAGAAACTGCTTTTTCAAAAACTGGCACTGAAAAATTTTCAAAAAAAGTTTACATTATTAACTTAGTTGAAAATCTTTCACTCGACGCAACTAATGCTTTACTTAAATTCTTAGAAGAGCCTTTAGAAGACACATATGCTTTTTTGACGACTGGAAACGATAAAAGAATTCTTCCAACTATTTTAAGTAGAGTCCAAACAGTTCATTTCACTTTGCTTCCTCAATCTGATTTGATCGAGCAAGCAAAAATGCTTGGAGTTGAAGATAAAAAAGCTGAAATTTTATCTTTTTACTTTAATGACCCAGATTTAATTAAAGAAAACGAAAACAATCAAAATTTATTAAAAGTCATAAATCTTGGCGAAAATTTATTGGGATTTGCTGATATGTATTCGTTTCTTTTAAACTTTTTGCTCAATAATGTCTTTAAATCTATAAAAGACAAAACTGAATATCGCCAATTTTATGATTTATTAATTATATTTTTTAAAGAAGCAATAAAGATTAAATACAAAGAGCAAACAGTCCTAAAAAAATATGATAAAATACTAAATAAGTTAGTTAATTTAAACGAAATTGAAGATAAGGTTATTCTTTTAATGAATGCTCGTAACGAAATTAATTCAAATCTTAATCTTCAATTATTAACTTACTCTACTTTAGAACAAATTTTTGGTAACTAAGATGAATTATTGTATAAGCGTTAAATTTGAAGACACAAGAAAAGCATATTTTTTTCAAACCGATGACGAAACAATCGATGTTGGCTCTTTTGTTGTTGTTGAAACTGTCGTCGGACTTGAACTCGGTAAAGTTGTCGCACCTAAAAAAGATCTTTCAACATTTAATTTTGATAAAGAAATTAAACCAATTATTAGAAAAGCGACAAAAAAGGATCTTTTAACCTACAAAAATAACAAAGCTTCAGCTAAACAAGCCGCTGAAATTTTCGAAAAATATACTAAAGAATTAAATTTAGACATGAAACTTGTCAAAACTGAATACACTTTAGACCACGAAAAAATCTTATTTACCTATTTCAGTGAAGCCCGTATCGATTTTAGAGAACTTTTAAAACGACTTGCTTCAATTTTGAAATGTAGAATTGAATTAAGACAAATCGTGGCACGCGAAAGAGCAATGCTCGTTGGTGGATATGGCGTTTGCGGATTGCCACTTTGCTGCACTTATATGTATTCAAACCAAGAAGGAATTTCTTTAAATAAAGCAAAAAACCAAATGTTAACTATTAATATTCCTAAATTAAGTGGAGTTTGCGGAAAACTAATGTGCTGCTTAAAATATGAAGATGACTATTACACTGAAGAAAAGAAACAATTTCCACCAATCAACACTACTTTTAAATACAATGGCATTGAACTAAAGGTAAGCAGTTACAATGTTTTAAATAAAGTAATTAAATGCGTTGGCGAAGATGTTGTCGAGTTCTTACCACTTGAAGAAGTCAAAAAATATGTAAAACAAAGTGGAAAATTCCCACAAAAGAAACAAATTCCACCAAAACAAACAAATAAAAATGGCTAATACTCTATATTTAGTTCCTTCACCTATTGGCAATTTGAGTGAGGTTTCGCCTCGAATTAAAGAAATTTTAAATTCTGTTTCTTTTGTCGCATGCGAAGATACAAGAAATACTCAAAAATTACTGGCACTTTTAAATATTTCTAAGCCATGTATTTCTTGCCACGAACATAACGAAATGTCTGAAAGCCAAATTATTATAAAAAGAATTTTAAATGGTGAAGATTGTGCATATTTAAGCGATGCTGGTTTCCCTTGTATTAGCGATCCAGGATTTTTGTTAACGAAAGAATGTATAAAAAACGATATAAAAATAGTTCCAATAAGCGGACCAAACGCGGCACTTTTAGCTCTTGTTGGGAGTGGATTAGACACCACTCATTTTATGTTCTATGGTTTTCTCGACTCAAAAATTTCAAAAAAAGAGTCGGAAATTGCTGGGTTTTTGAATTATAAATACACAATTATACTTTATGAAGCCCCTCATAGAATTAACGAAACTTTATCATCTTTATATAAAATTTTAGGCAACCGAAAAATCGTTATCGCTAGAGAATTAACAAAAATGTATGAAGAATTTATTCGCTCAGATTTAAAAACTTTATGTGAAGAAAAACGCGAATATAAAGGTGAGTTAGTTCTTGTTTTAGAAGGAAAAAAAGAAGAAACTAAAGAAATAGATGAAGGAATTCTTGAAAAAGCTAAAGCACTTGAAAAAATGGGTTGTTCCAAAAAAGAAATTTCTTCTATTATTTCTTCGCTTTTTAACATCAACAAAAATAAAATATATAAAGAATTAATAAAAGATTAGTTTAAATCTTCGATTTCACGATTAAATCCTTTGATGATATCTTCATCAATTTTTAATACTTCTCGATCAAAAGTATATAGTCCATTATATTCTTTTTCGCAATCATTTAGTTGAGTATATATGATTCCAAAAAGTTCATTATTTTTAGCTAAATTTATAGCATTTTTGTAAAAATTCCCATATTTTTTTGTTAAATCTTCTTTTGAAAAAGCAGGAGATTGAGTAAATTGACCTTTGAATAATGCGTGGTCTTGAAGTTTTAAATTAATTCCACCGCATTCGCTTAAAATGTAAGGTTTATTTTCTTTTTTGTCTTTTCTTTTTGATTTTGATAACAAATAAGCATGAATTGAATATAAATCTCTTTTTTTATTTAAATACCATCCGCTTGTAGTGTCATAAATTTTGAATTTATCATAACTTTTAGCGAGTTCATAAATTTTATCAGGTTCAAATTCGCCCCAACCTTCGTTAAAAAGTGTGTAGCAAATGACTGAAGGATGGTTGTATAAATTTGAAATTATTTCTTTTAATTCATATAAATACATTTTTTTACTTTTTTCATCTTTCCTGCCGTTTCCTTTTTCGCTCATAAATTTAGAGTTATTTAAAAAAGGAAAAACGCGAGGTAAAACTACCGAAAAGAAATTATATTTATATCCACCATTTGGAATGTCTTGAATAACGAGCATTCCAAGTTTATCACATAAATAATAAAAATAATCCATTTCTACTTTGACATGCATTCTGATTGTGTTAAATCCAAGATTTTTAACATTTATAATATCGTTTTCATAATCTTTATAAGATGATGGAGTTAATGAATTTGGATAATAGTATCCTTGGTCTAAAACGCCATTCAAAATTACCTTTTTATTATTCAAAAACACTGCAGAAACGCCATCTTTTTCTTTAACTTCGATTTTTCTAAAGCCAAAATAACTTTCTACTGCATCTTCTAAATATGTAATTTTAACATCATATAAATAAGGATTTTTGTATGTCCAAGAAATAGGTTTTTCTAAAACTATAAAATCCTCTTTATTGGTTTTAATTAGATATTCTTTGCCTTCAATAATGACTTTTGCTTCTCTAATTTTTCGACTTTTAGTTCTAATAAAAATTCCGACTTTTTTCTCATCATAATATACATTAAATTTTACATATTTAATGTAATCTAAAGGCACTTCTTCTAACCAAACATTTTTGTAAATTCCACTACTTGAAGAATAATAACAAGTTTGTGGATTTAAGGTTTGTTTGCCTCTTGAAAAATATGATGAATCAGTAAAATCTTTTACTTTGACAACAACATTATTTTCTTCTTTTATAAAAGATGTGATATCAACGCTTGCTTTAGTATAACCAGATTCATGATAAGTTACAAAATTACCATTTAACAAAAGATCAAAAACTTGGTCAGTTCCGTCAAGATGTAAAATATATCTTTTGTCTTTTGAAAAATTTTCAATTTTTAGTTTTCTTTCATAAATTAATATATTTTGAGGAGAAATAAGTTTGTTTACTCCGGAAAATGGCGCTTCAACTGAATAAGGCACAAGAACTTTTCCATCGTAAATTGTTTCGCTTTCTTCAAGAATTTTTAGATTCCACTCTCCGTTTAAGTTAATGAAAGACTTTCTTTTAAGATTTGGGCGAGGATATTCTTCAAATGGAACATCGTTTTCTTTTCTTGTAATCTTTTCTTTATTTTGTTCTAAATTTGCAATTAAATGTCCGTTATTAATATCGACTTTTTTTGTATTTTTAAATACAAAATATAGTGGAATTAACGTTAATAAAAGGATAATCAATGCGACTAAATAGCCATAATTTGAAGGTAATGGATTATTAACGCCAAATTGATCTTGATAAATTTCGCCATATGCATTATTTAATGCGCTTCCAATAAAAGGACCAATGCACATTGGTAAAGCAACAACGAAGATCATTCTTATTCCCATGAATATTCCTTCTTTTCCTTTAGGAATATAGGTTCTAAGTAAGGAATTTAGAATTGCAGGAAAACTTACATAACCTAAAATCATGATGAGTCCACTTATTGCAGTATAAAGTATTCTTCCAATTTCGTTTTCAATAAATGGACAGAAAAACATCATAAATAAGCCAAGCGCAGTAATAGATAAAGTAGGCAAAAGCATTTTTGTTTTACCTTTTTTATCTGCTCTAAAACCAATGAAAACGCTCAAAACTGAGCCGACTAGTAAAGCAATTGCCATAACTATTGCAAAAGGAGTTAAAAACGAATCACCTGTATTTGAGATATTGCAAGTTCTCTCAACATAAATCATTAAGTAAGGAAAATAAACTTGAACTGAGACATTAAAGATAAAATAAGTTATTAAAACTATATATAAAAGTTTGTTTTCTTTAATAACTTTTGGTTTAAAACCTTCAATTAAAAGCGAAAAATATGGCTCTTTTTTCTTTTCTTCATTCTTTTCTTTTGGTAGTAAAAATATAGAAACAATTCCAACTACAAGGACGATTGCACCTACTATATAAAAGAATAAGTCCCATCTATTTCCGCTTGCATCAGTTGTTAATCCATTAAGCCCAACAAAAATAATTAGCATTGCTGCAAGAGGGAGAACACCTAAAACTCCTTCAACCTTAGCCCTATTTGCATCGTCAATATTTTTGGTTACATACGAATTAAATGCAGCATCATTCCCTGTTGAACCAAAAAACGTCATTATACAATCGATAACAATTACTAAAATTGCCGCAGTTACGGCACTCATTTGAATAGGCACGAGTTCAACAGCACCGGTAACATTTAGTAAACCAAAAGAAGCTGTTGAAACGCCCCACAAAATATAACCGACTGAAATAAATATTTTTCTTTTTCTTAATTTATCACTTAAACCACCCATAAAAAGCGTAGTAAGTGTCGCAGTTATAGCACTTAAAGCGGTTGTTACTGCAATAAGTGTGTTGTAATCAAATTTTTCAGCTTCAGGCGCAGAAAAATTCAAATAAGCAATATAGGTGTTTAAATACATATTCTCAATTGACCAAGCAAATTGTCCCGCAAGGCCAATTAAGATAATAATTAACCACATTTCCCAACCAATTTTATTGGTTGATTTCTTCGCTTGTTCCATTATTTTCGCTTCTTTCGTTATCTTGTTTTTCAAAAGGTGTTAAACCAATTACATCACTAACTTTTATTGAAAAAGCAATTCCGCTACCCTTGGTTTCGAGTCCTGCTTGTTTATAAATATTCAACATAACTTTGTCTTTAATTTCTTCATCAACAAGAATAAAAACAATTTCTTTTTCAGGTTGGATAACGATTCCAAAAAATGTCCCAAGTTCTTTGTTTCCTGTTCCATGAGCAACAAAAGTTGTGCCGCCTCTTGCTCCGCATTCTTTAGCTGCATCCATTACTACTCCAGTATAACCTTGATTAACGATAACAATTATTAATTCATAATTCTTTTGACTTACTTCCATCGTTATCTCTCCTTTTACTTTCTCTTACATTAGCTAAATATTTATAAACTAAAACCCCTGCAACTGAATCAATATCCATGCAAAAGCTTATTCCTTTATATTTTTTATTAAGTGAAAAACGTTCTTCTATAATCTTTTTTAAATTATCTAAGTCGGTAATTTTAACTAATGATAAAACAATGTCTTTCTTGGTTTCACCAATACCTAAAATATCATAAATTTCTTTAGTGGCTGTCCCTGTTCCATAAATATTAAAAGAAGCGCTCACCCCATTTTTTTCAAAAATTCGAGTAAAATAATCACCTTGACCACGATCAACAATAATAACCATTACTTTTAGTTTTGTTACTTCAAACTCTTTATCGTAATGTGCGCTTCCTTCTTTTCTTTGCTCAATTTCTTTTTTCTTCTTAAAAAACATAAGACCACCTACATGTGAATGATTTGTGCATCATTAGTTTCACGAACTTGTTTTTGAACAAGTTTATATCTTAATTTAAGTTTAATTGTTGATTGCAAACCTAAAGCTTGAATACAAATAACTGGCATCGCACTAATTAAACCAATGACGCCAAAACCACTATTTTCTCCACCAATTGAAGCAATACCCATAATAAAAGGTAAAACAAAACAAGAAGACATCGTTCCACTTGCAACTCCACCAGAGTCAAATGCAATAGCAGTATAAATATCAGGTACAGCAAAAGATAAAGAAATACTTAGCAAATAAAGCGGAACATAATAATAAACAATTGAAAAATTGCCATATAACTCGCGAATTACTTCTAAGACGATTGCCCCGGCAACGCCAAGACATAAAGTTATTAACATTTTTGTTTTAGAAATTGTTCCACCACTTACTTCTTCCACTTGTTGATTAAGAATGTGAACACCAGGTTCAACAAGAACAACAGCACAGCCAATTACAATCGCCAAAATAATAAGTAAATAATTATATTGACCGCCAAAGTCGGGATTACCCAAATTGTTTCCTAAAGAATAGCCAACCGGAATGAGTCCAAATTTAGCAGCAATTAAGAATATAGATAAGCCAAAATAGGTATAAACAAAGCCTAAATCGATTTTCAAAAGCTCTTTTTTAGGAAGTTTAATAAATATAAATTGATAAACCTGGAAAAATACAAACAAAGGCAAAATAGCTATCAAAACTTCTAAACATGTATGAGATAACACTTCTACAAAAGGTGTATCCAAACTAACACTATTTTTTAGCGATGATAAATCGGTTGTCGAATTTACAATAAGTAAAAGAATCATTGTGGTGATTAATGGACCAATTGAGCAAATTCCGGTTACACCGAAAGAGTCGCTTGAAGAATTTTTACCACCTCTAACAGATGCAACGCCAGCCCCAAAAGTTAACAAAAATGGAACAGTGACAGGTCCTGTTGTAACCCCACCCGAGTCAAAAGCTATAGAAATAATACTTTCTCCGCTTTTTCCGTCGAGCAAACAACCCAAAGCAAAAACAATAAAATAGAAAAATATAAGCCAAATTTTTAAATTTTGTTGAAAAATAATCCTTAATAACCCGACGACAAGAAATATTCCAACCCCTACACCAATACAAATTTTTAGAATCCATGGATTAATAACATCTTGGAGTAAATCGCTTAAAACGGTTAAATCGGGTTCAGCAATTGTGATCATTAATCCTAAGAAAAATGCAATAACAACCATAAAAACAATGGCTTGTTTTTGCGTAATATTTGCACCAATATATTGACCAACTTTACTCATCGAAATATCGCTTCCAAAAGAAAATAAGGCCATACCTAAAATAAGGAAAATTAAGCATATTAAAAATATGATTAACATGTGGGTTGAAATTGTTTCTGAAGGCATTAAATCAGAAAACTGCAATCCAAAAATAATCACTACAATTAATGCAATAGGTACAACACTTATTGCAGCTTCAACCAACTTTTGTAAAGCTTGCTTAAACATGTTTCTATTATAAAATAAAAATCATTTTTTTAATATATTTTTTGAAATTATTTTTAGATAATTTTTCTTAAAAACCTTGCAAAACCCCAATATTTTCAAAATTTCCTGTGAATTTTGAAAAAAGTGGTACTTTTTTTAAATTTTCTTGGGAAATTTTCAAAATTTACTTAGTTTTTTTCATCAAATCATTAAATTCGTTTGGCATTTTTGCCACTAATTTATAAACTTTTCCAGTAATTGGATTTTTAATATCGAGTTCGTAAGCATGTAAACAAAGTCTATTTATTGGATTTTCGGGTTCTCCATATTTATCATCACCTAAGATAAAGTGACCAAGCCCTCCCAGAGTTACTCTAATTTGATTCTTTCTGCCAGTAAAAATTTCTACATTGAGTAATGAATATTTCTCGTTTTCTTTAACAACCTTATATTGAGTTATGCATCTTTGAGCTTTTTTGTCTTTTGAATTTGTTATGTACATTAAATTCAAAGCGTTCATTCTTAAATAATTTACAATACGTTTCTCTTTTTCTTCCATGTTTCCTTCAACTATGGCGTAATATCCTCTTTTAGTAACTAAGTCATTCCAATTGTTTTGCAATTCATCTTTTATTTTTTCGTTTTTAGCAAATATTAAAACGCCACTAGTTTCCTTATCTATTCTATGCACTACAAAAATACGAGAATGTTTATCTTTTGCTTGCATATAGTCCATCACCATTCTATAAGCCGTGGACGATTTTTCTTTATCGCTTGCAACACTTAATAATCCATAAGGTTTATTGATTGCAATGATATCCCTATCCTCATAAATAATTGGTAAATCTTTTCTAGCTTTTTTCCTAATTGGTTTTTTAGAAATTATTAACGAATCACCTTTAGAGAGCATAAAATTGAATTGACTAACAGGCGCTCCATCAATAGCAATTAAATGATGCGACAATAAATTTTTCGCATTATTACGCGAAAATTTAAGTTCTTCAATTAAATATGCTAAAAGTTCACACTCTCTTTTTACAGTGTACTCTTTTATATCTAACTCTTTTTTTGATTGATAATCTTCAATCTTTTTGCCTTTTGATCTGCTTTTTAAATTTTCTTTATAGTTCTTATTCATCTTCTTTTTTTAATTTAATTGCTGCTTTGATAAATCCTAAAAATAATGGATGTGGTTTTAGTGGTCTAGATAAGAATTCTGGATGGAATTGACATGCGATAAAAAATGGATGTTTTTTTAACTCAATGATTTCACACAAATTAGTTTGTGGATTAATGCCACTAAATACTAAATTTCCATCGCTAAAAATTTCTTTATATTTATTATTGAATTCGTATCTATGTCTATGGCGTTCTTTAATTAATTCTTGGCCGTAAAGTTCATAAGTTTTTGTGCCTTTTTCAAGTTTACATTCATACTCGCCAAGTCTCATTGTGCCACCGAGTTTTATACCTTTATATTGATCAGGGAGATAATCGATAATGTTATTTTTACAATTTTCTTCAAATTCAGTTGAATTTGCATCTTCAAGCTTTAGAACATCCCTTGCGTATTCAATCAAACTAAGTTGCATACCTAAGCAAAGACCTAAATATGGAATATGGTTTTCTCTAGCAAAGCGAATTGCACAAATTTTCCCTTCGGTCCCTCTTTTTCCAAATCCACCAGGGACAATAATCCCTTGAACATTACCTAAATATTCTTCAACGTTTTCTGTAGTTAAATTATCGCTATTTATCCATTCAATTTCGATTTTTCTATCAGTTGCGTAGCCCGCATATTTCAAAGATTCAACAACCGAAATATAAGCATCATGTAAAGAGACATATTTTCCAACTAACGCAACTTTTACAGTTTTCTTTAATCGTTTAATTTTTTCAATTAATTTAATCCAGTCAGCCATATCAGCATTATCTGCACAATTTAATTTCATATGATTCACAATTAAATCGTCTAAATGCTGTTTTTGTAAATTTAAAGCAACTTCATAAATAATTGGAACGTCTTTTACAGAGATGACCGCTTCATCGCTTAAATTGCAGAACAACGCAACTTTCCTTTTAGATTCAATATCAATATTAGTTTCACATCTTAAAAGCAATGCATCAGGTTGAATTCCTAAACCAGTTAATTCTTTGACACTATGTTGAGTTGGCTTAGTCTTGATTTCACCAGTAGTTTTTAAATAAGGAACCAAGGTGTTATGAACAAAAAATGTATTTTCGTATCCAAGTTCTCTTCTTAATTGTCTAATCGCTTCCAAAAATGGTTGAGATTCAATGTCGCCAACCGTTCCTCCGATTTCAACAATACAAACATCAGTATCACTTTTTGCATTGAAAGCTTCATATAATCTATTTTTAATTTCGTTAGTGATGTGAGGAATAATTTGAATTGTAGCGCCTAAAAAAGCTCCTTTTCTCTCTTTTTCTAAAACAGTGCTATAAACTTTTCCGCTTGTAACACTACTTTCTTTGGTCAAAGAAGTATTAATTATTCTTTCATAATGGCCCAAATCAAGATCTGTTTCAGCACCATCTTTTGTGACAAAAACTTCACCGTGTTGATAAGGTGACATCGTACCTGGATCAATATTTAAATATGGGTCTAATTTCATTGAAAAAATATTTAGCCCTCTTCTTTTTAATAGTCTTCCAATACATGCGGCACTTATACCTTTACCTAAACTAGAAACAACGCCACCTGTAACAAAGATAAATTTCATTTGCTTATCCATAATCACCCTCAACTAAAAATTAAAATATATAAAAAAGGTCGCCCTTAATATTTTATTGATATTTATTTAATTAATCTACAATAAATGCAATAAATAAAAAGTAGTATTTTTAGCAAAATTTCCTAGGAATTTTGTTGAAAAGTACTACTTTTTTAAATATTTCTAGTATTTTTTACAAAAATATATACTTTTTTACTTATTTACTTAAATAATCCATTGCAAGGCAGGCACAACCAATGATTCCTGCATCGTTTTTAAGTGAAGCGGTTTTAATTTCGACTTTTGGTGTGTGACTATATCCATAATGTGCTTTTTCACAATATGCTATGATTTTGTCAATTAAATAGTCACCTTGATTAGAAATTCCACCACCAATTAAAATGATTTGAGGTCTGAAAATATTACAGAAATTTAAAATACCTTCACTTAAATATTTTACATAAGTATCAATAACTTTAATTGCGGTTTCATCACCTTTTTTGGCGCATTCAAAACTCGTAAGTCCACTGACATTTTCTAAGTTGTGTGAACAATAATCCCACATGATAGAGTTTTTATTATTGATCATTTCTTTCTTTGTTAATTCAAGTAACGCGCTTGCGCTAGCATAGGTTTCAAAACAACCTCTTCTGCCACATCCACATTCATGTCCATCAACAACAATTACAGAATGTCCAAGTTCGGTACCTTTTCCATCGATTCCTTCAAAAAGTTTATTATCAATAACAACTCCTCCACCGATTCCTGTGCCTAAGGTTAATAAGACAGCATCTTTATATCCTTTAGCTGCACCAAATCTAACTTCAGCAAGAGCAGCAACATTTGCATCATTTGATAAAAAGACAGGTAATTCTAAATCTTTTAAATAATCCTTTAATGGAACATCTTCAACGTGTAAGTTACATGCATATGCAATTTCTCCTTTTGTTGTATTAACAACTCCAGGAATTCCAAAAGCAATAGCTAATGGTTTTAAGTCATGACTCTTAGCATAATCAATCATTTCGACCATTAATTCTTTAGTATCTTTAAGTAAAGCTTCAGCTCCGCCACTAACACTATTAGTCTTTTTGCTATTTTTATAAATTATTTCGCCGTTTTCAGTGACTAATCCAGCCTTAATCGACATACCACCAACGTCAACACCAATATATACATTTTCCATAGAAAAATATCTCCTTAAAATTATTTTACAAACTGAGTTTTCTAATTTCAAAAACTTGTTATAAATTTTGTGAAAAAAACAGCACAGAAATCGGTAAACAAATAGGTAAACAATAGTTTAATAAAAAGAAACAAACAGTCATAAGTTTGTACATATGTAATTTTTTTGAATTACTTATGTTGTTTTCATTATCTTTTTTCATTAAAAATTTTTAAATTTAAGTTAGGTTTTGCGCTGTTTTTCTTATTTATATACCAAATTAAACCAAATTAAACAATATTAAATTTTTGTTTTTCAAAAATTTATGCTATTAATATTTTAAATTAGGGGAAAATTATGAAAAAAATAAACTTACACGAAAAACTTTATTCACGACGAATTCATAAACCAAACAGTTTCCTTTATTGGTTTTTTTATTCGTTATGTAAACTAGTGTATAAGAAAAAATATGGGATGCGACGGACCATTCAAGATGATCCAAGAAAAGAAAATGGGCCGGTTGTTGTTATTGCAAATCACGCTTCAAGAAATGATTTTCTTTTTGCAGCAATGCCTCTCTATCCGATGAAATTTAATTTTTTAGCAGCCTATAATGAATTTTTTAGAATCAACTTAGCTTTCCTTTTTAGAATTATGCAACTTATTCCAAAAAGACAATTTTATGCTGATTCATATTCAACTTTTGAAATTATTAGACTTGTTAAACAACTTAAAGCGAATGTTGTTTTTTATCCAGAAGGATTGTCATCGGTGCATGGCGCAAATCAACCATCTGCTCTTGGCACTGGAAAGCTTTTAAAATTCTTAAAAGTTCCTGTTTATTCTGTTGTTACTTCTGGTGCTTATCTAATCCAACCAAAATATAAATTTTGGAAAAAAGAAAGATATGCTCACACCGAAACAATTATCAAGAAAGTTTTTGACCCAGAAGATTTAAAGAAATTATCAATTGAAGAAATCGAAGAAAAAGTAGATGAAACTATTTATAACGACGATTATGAATGGGCAAAAAATAATCATGTTGTTTACAAAGAAAACGGCGAAGGAATTGCTGAAGATTTAGAAACTCTTCTTTATAAATGCCCAAAATGCGGAGAAGAGTTTAAGATGGAGACAAAAGGCAATATTATTCGTTGTTCTCATTGTGGAAATGAAGCTTATATAAATAACGATTACACTATTCATCCAAAAGATGAAACATGTCGAATTCCTACAACTCAAAAGAAACGGTTCGACTATCAACGAATTAAAGTTAGAGAAGAAATCACTAATAATCCTGATTTTGAATTTAGTGTTGATTGTGAATTAGGAATTATGCCAAAAGATCATTTCCTATCTAGCCGTAAAACAGCTGATATTGTTGGAAAAGGCGCCATTACTTTATCACGTAAAAATGGTTTTTCTTATAAAGGAACAATGAATAATAAACCTTATGAAATGCATATATCAAATCACGACTTATATACATTCGTAATGTGCTATAACGCCAATATTATCCACTTCTTCTATGGTGGTGAATTAAGACAATTTACATTTAAAACCAAAGGTATGCCTTCAAAAGTAATGTTAATCCAAAATGAATTGCATCGAATTGATGGCGGACCTTGGAAAATGTTAAAAGGCTTTAAATACGATGAAAACGAGTGCTTTAAATAAAGCTCTCTTTTTTAACCTAAAGTAAAATCTAAAACCATCATCAAAACAAAACCAATTAAAAACGCCATTAATCCAAAATGATTCTTTTGGTCTGTTCCAATGGCGGTAGGCACAAGATCCTCAATTGTTACATAAATCATGCAGCCAGCCGCAAACGATAGAGCCCAAGGCATTAAAAGTTCAATAAAGTAAGTTGCTATGACACCTAAAATAGCAAATATTGGTTCAACCGCTCCTGTTGCAACACCATAGCCAAAAGCTTTGTTTGTTGATTTTAACTCGTCTTTAAAAGGCAAAGAAACAACAGTTCCTTCAGGAATATTTTGAATTGCCATTCCAACACTTAGTATTAAAGCTGGAGACATCGCTGTCCAAATATCAACTTCGTTTCCTGTTAAACCAGCTAATGCAACACCAAAAATGACTCCGGTGGATAGTCCTTCAGGTATATTATGAATTAAAACAGCTAAGAACATTTTTTGCGTTTTATTTAAAGAACTAACTTTTATTCCTTCTTCATAATTCCCTTGACAATGAATATGGTCAACCAAATGATCAATCAATAAAAGAAGTCCAATACCTAAAGCAAAACCAATAACAACCACCAAAATATTTGGCATATAATCGGTTTGATATTCGGTTGCAGGTAAAATAAGTCCAAATACGGAGGTCGAAAACATAACCCCGGCCGCAAATCCATTAAAAACTTTTTCAAGGTTTGGGCTTTTTCCTTTGTCTTTGAAAAAATAAACAAAAGCACTACCTAAAGTTGTACCAACAAAAGGAATTAATAAGCCAATAACAGTAATCAAAATACTCATAGCGGCTTGATTATATATCTTTTTCAAAAAGATGTAAATTTACAAAAATAATTTTAAATTAAATTTAATTGGGGTTTTGCGAGGTTTTTAATTAATTTAGTAGTTTTTTAGTACTAAAAATTAACTAAATTTTTACTTTTTTCTACTAATTAATTTTCTTTAGCAATCCTACATTTCCGACAATTTCTTCAAATCCATTTTTTAAATAAAAATTGTAAGCGTCAAAAGATTTGACTGTATCAAGCAAAATATATGAAATATTTAATTCTTTTATTTTTATAGACAACAATTCCATAAACAAAGAACCGAGACCTCTTTTTTTGATAATCTATATCAATACAAAACTCATCGATTCTTAACTGAGTTCCTTAATAAAAATGCATGACTCTTCCTAAAGCTATTCCTACTAGAACATCTTTACTTCCCTCGTTAATGAATAAGCCAAAAGAAAGAGATTTTTTTGATCTATCAAATCATGAATATATAAATTAAGCTGCTTTTTATCACTCCGATCATCAAACCAAGGCGCTGAAGAAAATGTGCGATAAAAGACATCTTTTATTTCTTCAAAATTTTCTTTGTTATTTAATATTTTTATTTTCATAAACTATTTTATACTATTTATACTTTCTTTAAGAAATGCTTTCACTTTATCCAAATCGCTTGAAGTTAAAATAGGTAAAATTTCTTTGATTTCATCTTCTTCCTTGTTCCACCATTTAAATTTTAGCAACAAGTCTATCATTTCATCATCAAAACGGAATTTTATAACTCTAGCTGGGTTCCCAACCGCTATTGCATAAGGTGGAATATCTTTTGCAACAACAGAATAAGCTCCAATTATTGCTCCATCGCCAATGTGAACACCAGGCATAATAACTGCATTATGACCAATCCATACATCGTTACCAACAACCGTATCGCCTTTATGTGGCAATTCATCAATATGCGGTGTAGAACATTTTCTCCAGTCTTCATTCATGATATTAAACGGATAAGTTGTTATGGAGTTCATTCGATGATTCGCCGCTCCCATTATAAAAGTTGCTCCTTCAGCAATGCTTACAAAATTACCAATTATTAATTTTTCACCGAAAAATTCATAGTTAAATAAAACATTTTTCTTTTCAAAATCAAGCGGATTAGAATTCGCGGAATCATAATAAGAATAGTTACCAACTATGATATTTTTGGCTTTTATAATGTTTTTAAGATAAACAGATGTTTTATATTCATTAGGAAAAATTAAATCTTTATTCTTCATGTACACAACCTCAAATTAAAACTTCAGACTTTAATTAGAATATCATTCTTCTAAATCGTAAATATACATTCTTGCGCTTGATTGATCATTGCAAACAACATTGCATAGAAATTTCCAACCATATCTTTCATAGAAACTAGTGTGATCAGTAATCAAGTAGGCTTTTTTATAATTTTCGTTTTTCAAATCATCTAATGCACATCTTAATAATTTTCCTGCAAGTCCTCTATTGCGATATTCTTCTTCAACATATAAAGCACAAATATTAGGTCTTAAATCTTTTCTGACATGAAAATCATTTTCTATTATTCCAATTCCACCAATTATTGATTCTCCATTAAGAACTACATACCAATTTGGCACACCATTTTTAGTCTTAAAAGACTCTTCAAAGCTTTCTAAATAACTCTCTTTAGAGATATTCCACTTAGAAGAGAACCAAGCCGCTACTGCCTCTTTTAAATCAATACGTTTTTTTATGTGTATTGGTAAATAACTTACATTTGCCCAATTTTATAAAGTATTTAAGCAATAAAAAAGCGAAATTCCGTAAAACTTCGCTTTTTGGGTGAATTCAACC
>CASFZJ010000006.1 GCA_949299165.1 uncultured bacterium
CTAGCAAAAAGGGTCCCGATTTCATTCGGTGACCCTAATTTGCCAACAAACTATTTTTTTGTGAAACCCTACAAAACCCTAAAATTTTGTAAAGGACCTTTTAATCTAATAAGAATTCGTCTAATTAACATATTCAAGCAATCCTCCTTACGTGGAAAAAGTAAAATAAAAATATGCAGGATTTGCATATTGTATGCCTTTTACAATAATAGAAAAGGACTTGAATCGATTGCATTTTCATTAGTTTTCCATATTTTCGGAAAATATCAATATCTAAAATGTTTTTGCCTTTATTATTGCTCCACTTTTTATGGTTGCAAGTTACATCCATATTGTCTTTTATATGATGATGGCGCAGGTATAATGACATTAATTTCATCGTGTTATGATTTAATTCAAGGAGTCATTTCTTCAATTGGATCTTTGGTTTTCTATAAATATTTCGGAAAATTCAAATTACGTTTACGTTTATCGAAAATCTTAATTCAAGAGACATTTTTCATATATAGTGCTTTTCAAATAATAAATATTTAAGCTTGCTTGATTGCTTCACTATTTTTATCAGTCTTGTTCTTTTTATTCAAAATTAAATATCTTATTGAAATAGTTAAAAGAATTGTGGTCGGAACCGAACCAAGTATAAAGAAATAGCAATAAAGATTTACTGCTAAGCTTGTCGTCAGAACTCTTTCAGGGAAAAACACGTAAATTATCATGTAGTTTAAACCAAACAAACTTAAAGCTAAAGTAATAATACCCAAAATAAACAGTAATATTACGCAAATATATTTCAACTTTTTATTCATTTTTATATCATTACTCACTTCTTTTTTTCTCTTTAAGCAAAGTAACGTTGAAATAGAAGTTAAGCCAATTAATGAAAAAATAAATAAAAAGAAAGCTGCAATACTGTTGAAGTTTGGAAAAGCAAAACTAAGTCTAATTTCTAAAAAAATCATTATTATTAAAAAAACAACAATACAAACTGCATCTGATATTAAAAGTAATAAAGTATTTTTTTTCATATATTCACCTCCATGAAACAAATTGAAGTCATACAATCACAAAAATCATTACTGTTTATTGGCGCATTTATCGTATAGTCATATTCAGAAATAGAATTTTTCAAATTTAACGGAGTAGGAATAATTAAATCACCGGTATTACTCAAACTTGAAAGAATAAAACTAGTCAAAATCATTTTTAAACTCCCCGTAAATTTAAGTCCTTTGCAATATTATAATATACGAACTGCTTTTTTAAAATACAAAAAAATCCGGCAATTAGCCGGATTTAATAAGCTGTAAAGTTAAATACTAAGGATTATCTAGCTGCTTTAAAAAGAGGAGCTGCAAGGGTTAATCCGAATTCGTTGTAGTTGTTATAACCATAGATTGTGTAAACGTCCATTGCTTTGTACTCTTTTCTTAATTTTCTTTTTAACATAATCTTTCTAAAAAACATAATTTTTAAACCCTCCTTACAGCTAAAATATTATCTTATCACGTATAGTTTTCAACAATTTTGTTGCAATATCAAAAAGTATGAAAGCACTTTCAACAAAAAAATAAACTACAAAAAAAGCGATAAAAATCGCTTTTTTTGAAACGAACACTTTTTTTAATGAAAGTGTTTACATTATTTTTTCTTACTAATTTATGAAAACACTTTCTATTTAGTTTTCATAACTACGAAACCTAAATTTTGAATCAATTCATTATCAAAATTGTGGCTTAACACTACATTTGATGCGCTGAAAGTTTGGCTTTTTCCGGAATTATTAATAACAACACGAAAGCTTTCTTTATCATTAAATCTATCAATAAATACTAAATCATCTTTCGAGAAAACTTTGATATCACCAGTCTTAAAAACTTCATATTTTCTTAACTTTGTTATATCAATAAATAATTTATTCTCTTCAGAGCCAAATTCTTTGGAGCCCCAATCCATACCTCTTCTATTATCTGGATCAGTTCCGCCTTCCATAAATATTTCATCGCCATAATAAATCATAGGCATACCTGTATAAGAAATTAATGTTAAATATGCTAAAAGATATAAATCTTTATTTGGCTTAACAAAGTTATAAAATCTTTCAGTATCATGACTATCCAAAAGATTAAGCATAACTTTATTTGAATTATCTGTGTAACGAACAAGCAATGTATTCAATCTATTAGCAAAATCTAAAGCATTAAATTTCTTTTCAACAAAGAAATATTTACAAGCTACTAGGAATGGATAATTCATGACTGAGTCAAATTCGGAAGCACTTAAAAAAGAGAAAGCGTTAGTCCAGTTTTCGCCAATCAAAATAACATCTTTTTTAACTCTTCTTAGTTCATGTTTAAAATGACGCCAAAAAGTATGAGAAACTTCATTTGCAACGTCGAGTCTATATCCATCAACTCCAAATTCAGTTATAAAATATTTTCCAACTGTTACAAAATAATCTTGTTCATCGAAATTATTAGAATTTAGCTTTGGCATTTGGTCAGTAAATCCGAAAGTTTCGTAATTTACTCCACTATCTTTAAATTCTTCATCATGAATAAAATAAAAATCATAATATTTTGATTTTTTACCATTCTTTATAGCATCAAGAAACATTGGATTATATTTAGAAGAATGATTAAAAACTAAATCCAAAATAATCTTCATTCCTTTGCTATGTAATTTGTCAACTAATGCTTTAAATTCTTCTTTTGTTCCAAACATTGGATCAAAATTAAAGTAATCAACAACATCATATTTGTGATTAGTTGGTGATTCACAAATCGGAGTTAAATATAAAACGTCTACACCAAGATCCTTTAAATAATCAACTTTTTCGTTTATGCCCTTAAAATCACCACCAATAAAAACATTTTGAATACGGTTGTTATTTGGCCCTTTTAAATCTAAGGTGTTCCAAGGTCTATTTACATAATCTTTAGCGGTGCCTTTCCCGTTTCTAAATCTTTCTGGAAAAATTTGATAAACAACATCGCCTTCAAACGTTTTATTTCCGATAATATCGGATTCATTTATATAGTAAACGGAAAATCTATTGTAATAAGCAAACCTAAAATCATAATTTTTAGTTACGCCATCTTCGCTGAAATAATATCCTTCATCATTTTCGTCAACTATATAAAAGATATAAGATAATCTAGCATCATTTCCAGTTACTTTAAGAGTTGTTGAATAATAATCAAAGTATTGATCGCTAAATTCTAAGTTCATTTCTTGTTTATCATGTTTATGATAAAAATGTTCCGAATTACCCCATAAACAATAAACAGTTTTAATGTTATCATCCTTTTTTGTTCTTAATCTTACTTTTAATTCTTTTTCATTAATAGTAAAAGAATATCTTGAATCACTATAATGTTCAATTGCAGAAAAATCCATGTATAACCTCCATTTATTTTTTGAACCTTTTGGTCTAAAATATAATATATGAAATTAAAAACTTTTAGTATTACTTTTGGAATTTTAATGTTCCTAACTGGTTCATTAGCAGTCGCTTTAACTATATTATCTTTAGTCTTAAATAATAATGAAAACGACATAGTAATTAATGTATTAGCATTAGCCATTAATGCTGTTCTTTTCTTTATTGAGTCATTTCTCTTTTTTAGGGGAATATCTCATCCAGCCCTTTTGTTACCTGGCCTTTGCTTTCGTGAAAATTCCAAAATTAATAAAATTCCGCTTACTGTAATTGCAATTGGTGGACTTATTGGTCTAGTTTTCGGAATTATATTTACCTTGGAATCAACTCAAGTTACAAATATGTTCGAATTAAATCGAAGTGACAATTATTTATTCTTATCAATTTCATTAACACTATTTTTCAATGCACTTTCTGCATTAATTTTTAGTGTAATTGCAAAGTTTGAAGTTTATTAATTATAATTACCAGTAATTACATATTCAGCACAATTTTTTGTACTGTCTACAACTACCTTTTCACTACAATAAATTAACATACCTAATTTGTCGATTTGTAATTCTTGATCACAAGTTGCACCTTCAAACATGGTTTTGTCGTCTTTAATTTTAAATGTTAATATTTCGTTTTCTAAAATATAACTATTTCCATATTTATGAGAATTAGCTTGAAAATAATCCCCATAATATAAACCACCATATCTAAAAGGATTATCACCAGTAAAGAAAATTGAATTCATCATTGAATAGGCTTGATCATAAGGTACTTCTTTAGAAGTTAACTCACCATTATTGGTAGTTTCTAGAATATATTCTTCATTAACTCCCTTAAGTTCAATTTTTGTTGATGAAATTTTTGTTTCACTATCTATTTGATTTCCGGTAAAACTAGCTTCATAAACAAAATAAAAATTTTGATTTTGCGCCGTTTTTGAAAAAGAAAGCTTTTCTTTTTTTTCACCAGCTACAAAACCAGTATTATCACTTTCTCTATATGAAAATTCAATTTCCCCAGAATTTACATTTTGATAAGTGTTATTAAATTCTATTGAATCTAAAAAATTGTAGATATCATCCGGAATATCTACACTACTCGCACACCCTGTAACCAGGGTGGCGAGTAAAAATAATGGACTAAATTTTAAGATTTTCATATTTAATAATTAAAATATTAATCAAAAAATAAGTCAATTATTAATAAAGTCTAATATCAAATTTGTTTTCGTAGACTCTAATGTTGTTTAAGTTAAATGTTAAATGTAACAAGTCGCCGACTTTTATGTTGTCATTCGCTAAAACATAAATAACATTTTTGTTAACTAAACATTTTGCAAATTTTTCTTTACCATAATCTAAAATTTCGGTAACAGTAGCTTTTAAACCACCATCATTTAAGAATTTATAATCATAGTGAGAAATTTCGTAACGATAATTTGATTTAAAGAGTTTAGTTCCAAAAGCTTGGACAATTCTTCTTGTAATATCAAATGATGATTCTACATAGTGACCATTAATACCAATAAAGAATTTCTTGCATTTAAGGCCTTCTGTTTCTTCTTCTTTATCATATTTATCGTTAGTTCTTGCAATTTTCGATCTTATTGCGGCTTTTTCATCTTTATCTGCTGTATTTTTTAATTCAGCATATAAAGCATCAATTTCATTCTTTCTTGCTTCTTTTAATTCAGCAAGTTTTGCTTGATAAGCTTGTTTAAGTTCTTCAACACCTTCATTTGCGATAGCATTTAAAGAACCGACATTAGAAGAAATATCGTTATTTATTGCTGCATAAAGATCTTTAACTTCTTTTTCTTTATTTACATAATCAGCTTTAATTTCTTCAACCGCTTTACGATCAGCATCAGAAACTGTTGCCTTTTTAGCATCTAATTCTTGAATTCTTTCGTTATAAAGCTTTTTAGCGGCTTCATTTGCTGCTTTGAATTCAGCTCTAACTTTCTTTCTACCGTCTTTTCCTAAATCCATAGTAGTTAATTTGAAAGTTAAATCAGTTTTATTCCTATCAATGGTTTCTTTATAATCGTTTTTATATTCTTTATAAAGATAATCGTGGACGCCATGTTTAGCGAGTTCGACAGATTTTTCTTTTTCTAATTCTTTAACTTTTTCAGCGCAGATTGAATCACTTAAAGCACAAAGCGATTTAGCTGCTCTAGTATTGTTTTCTAAATTAGTGAAAAGTCCAAGATATGTATCGTAAACTGGTAAAGGTTTAACAACATCAATCTCATCATCGCCTTCTTTAATAGCAATCGACTTATAATCGATATCAAAATTAACTACTTTTCCAACAGGTAATTCTTCTTTAACGATTGCAAAGAAAGTTCTTCCGCCAATTTGTAAATAAGAAACAATTGTTTCACCAACTACTTCATTATTAACAACTTTAGCATTGAATTGTCCGTTTTCGTTAATATAAATAGCATCTGTAGGAACAAGGAATCTACCATCAGTTAAATCTTTACATTTAATTGCACTTGGCAATTTAACGTTAAGACCAAGGAAACTAATTGTATTATCTTTAACTGTACAATCGAAAACATTTTCTTTAGGTACGCGAGGAAGAATTGTTTCTTCGCTAACTTTATCAAAGAAATGTGCTTTCTTCATGTTAAAAGCTGCTTCGACAATATCACCAGGTTTAAGATTCATATAACCATGGTTAGATTTTGCGATAACTCTAGTCGATGATTCGACAAAGCCATCTCCACCCATATTTAAGTCGCCATAAATAAGAGTTTCACTTCCTAATTCTTCAAAGTGAGAGACTTTAATCTTCATTTTGTTTTTGCTATTTGCAAGATCGCTAGGTTCAAGTGAAATATCTTCACATCTTAAGCCGACCCAAACATGTTGTTTTCCATTTAGATACGCAGGTTTAACCTTCAATAAATCTTCAAATGGGACATAAAGTTTATTATCACAATAGTCGAAAGTTAATTCAACAACATCACCATTTCTCTTTAAAGTTGCCTCAAAGAAGTTCATTTGAGGAGTTCCAATGAATCCTGCAACAAACTTATTTGCTGGGAAGTTATAAAGATTTTGTGGTGAATCAATTTGTTGAACTTCACCAAGTTTCATAACAACAACTCTTGTACCTAAAGTCATAGCTTCAGTTTGATCGTGAGTAACATAAATAAATGTTGTTTGTAGTTGGCTATGAATCTTAGCAATTTCAGCTCTCATTTCAGTTCTTAACTTTGCGTCAAGATTGGATAAAGGTTCGTCAAGTAAGAAAACTTTTGGATTTCTTAAAATTGCTCTACCTAAAGCGACTCTTTGTCTTTGACCACCAGACATTGCTCTTGGCTTTCTGTCCAAGAATTCAGTAATTTTTAAAACATCAGCAGCCCATAAAACTTTTTTATGAATTTCTGCTCTTGGAACGTGTCTTAATTTAAGACCAAAAGCCATGTTATCATAAACGGTCATATGTGGATAAAGTGCATAGTTTTGGAAAACCATTGCAATATCTCTATCCTTAGGTTCAACATTATTGACAAGTTCATCACCAATATACAATTCACCTGCAGTAATATCTTCAAGTCCAGCAATCATTCTTAATGTAGTTGATTTACCACAACCTGAAGGTCCGACAAAGACGATAAATTCTTTGTCTTTAATTTTCATATTAAAGTTTGAAACAGCTTTAACGCCATTTGGATAAACTTTATATATATTTTTTAAATATAAATCAGCCATAATATACTCCCTTTATTAACCCTTAACAGCGCCACCTGTTACACCTTCAACGTAATATCTTTGTAACCAGAAGAATAATACGACAATTGGAATAGATACAAAGACACCGCCAGCACAGAACCTAGTAAAATACATACCACTAAGTGTAGGTCCTAGCCATTTTTGTAAACCAACAGCTACAGTAAATGCTTCTTGAGATCCACGACCGACTAGATAGTTTGCCATCATGAAGTCGCCCCATGGTGCCAAGAAAGCTGTCAAAACTGTATAAACAACAATTGGTTTTGCTAATGGAATAATAATTCTCCAAAAAACAGTATTACGATTTGCTCCATCAATTAAAGCAGCTTCATCAAGCGATCTTGGAATAGTATCAAAGAATCCTTTTGAAATATAGTAGTTCATTGCGCTACCAGAAATATAAACTAGGAATAAACCAAAGATACTAGTTTGTAATCCGACAGCTTGTAAAATTTTGTAAATACAAATCATTCCAAGGAAGCCTGGGAACATGCCAATAATAAGCATGAATTTCATTAATCCTTTTCTTCCTTTAAATCTTAATCTAGATAAAGCATATGCAGTCATTAAGACTAAGATAGTTTGGAATATGGTAGTAAGTACAGCGATAATTAATGTGTTAAGGTACCATCTACCGAAATTATAAGCACTATCAGTAAATAATTTAATATAGTTATCAAACCCATATTGGAAATTATCTGGGAATAAAGTTAATGATAAACCTGGGTTATCAATTCTTAAAGATTGAATAATTAAATAGAAGAAAGGGAAAAGCCAAATCACAGAAATCAATACTAAGATTATATAAATGATAGTATTAGAAATAATTCTACGTCCCTTTTGTCCGATTTTTCTACCACTCATTATTGGAAATCCTCCTCATTCTTTAAGCTCTTACTTCTAGAATAGAAGATTAATGAGAAAACAGCACAAATAATAAAGATTAAAATACCAATAACTGATGCCATGTCATATGATTGTTCTGTAACAGTCAAATCATAGAGCCAAGTGATAAGTAAGTCAGTTTGACCTGCACTACTAATCATTGCTGGATCAAGGTTTGGACCACCACCAGTTAAAAGATAAATAATGTTAAAATTGTTAATGTTTCCAACAAACGTTGTAATTAACGAAGGTGTCATAACAAACATCATATAAGGTAATGTGATGTTGACAAACATTCTATAAGGATTTGCGCCATCGATTCTTGCAGCTTCATATAAATCCTCAGGAATGTTAAGTAAAATACCTGTACAACTTAAAACTGTAAATGGAACACCAACCCATAAATTAACAACAACAACAGTAACCTTTGCAATTGTTGGATCCATTAAGAATCGAATTGGCTCAAGTCCCATGGAGGTTAATAATTGATTATAAATACCATTATCTTGAAGCATTTTACTCATTAATAACAAGGAAACAAATTGTGGAACAGCAATAGTTGCAACTAAAATTGTTCTCCAAAGTTTTTTCAATTTAATGCCTTTTTTATTAATGACTACAGCGACAATCATACCAATGATGAAGTTAGTAAATGTAGCAAGAATTGCCCATAAAATTGTCCATCCAAGAACAACCCAGAAAGTGTAAGTAAATCTTGCATTATCTCCTCCACCAATTCCGCTTCCAGTTAACATGGTTTCGAAATTATCGAATCCAACCCATGTAAATAAAGCATTAGGTGGTACGTGATCATAATTGTAGTTCGTAAATGATACGAAAATCATGAAGATTAATGGTACAATTGTAAAGCAAATCAACCCAATCATTGGTAAAGCAAGAAGAGTTGTATGATAATATCTATCACCCAGATGAGCTAAATCTTCTCTACCACTAACAAGTTTTTTGTTTATTTCTTGCATTTCTTGTGCAAGATAAGCTTGTTTAATTGATTGATACCATACAAAGAAAGTACATAAAATAACCAAAATTGTTATTACACTATAAAGAAGGATATTGAAAGAATCGTCACCGACTACAATAAATCCTGTTTCTGGATCTTTACCCGAAAGAACAGTTCCTAAAGTTCCAAATTTTGAAATGTATTGTCCGCCAAAGAATATCATGTAAAGTATGAAAACAATTTCATAGATTAAAAATAAAAAACCTCTAAAAAATTGTTTTCTTAAAATATTCCCAAAGCCAAAAAGTATAAATGATAATCTAGTTTTCCAATCGCCATAGATGGCAGCATCGCCAACGATTGAAAATGTTTCTTTAATTTTTGAACCAAAGTTCTTAAATGCATAAGGTATACTTCTAAAGAAACCTTTTGCTCTTTTCCCTAAACCTCTAAATCCCTTCGTGGCTTTATAAATGAATTTTCTTGGCTTAGACAAACCTAAATAAGCTAAATCAGTCATAAAAGCTCCTCATTTTCATTTATAAAACAGGACTCAATTTCAAAATTGAGTCCTGAAAACAACAACAACTATTTAGTTGCTAATTCGATATCAGATTGTAAGTTCTCTAATGTAGTTTTAATAGATTCTACACTTCCATATCCGTTATCAGTTTTTGCATTAATATTTTCGAATAAATTTCTTCCAAATGTTGCAATTGGATCCCAGAAGTTTGTTGGAGTAGAATCTTGAACTCTATAACCAATATTGTTACCTTCTTTATCAGTCAAAGCGTATTGATCTGCTAATGCTGATAAGAATGGGCTTGCTTGAACTTTTTCATCAGCTTGCGCTTCTAAATTAGAAGGTCCAAGTCCTGATGTCTCAAATCTAGCCATTGAAGCATCTTTACCAGTTAAGAATTTTGCTAATTCTCTTAAAATACTTAAGTTTTGTGGGTCTTTTCTTGCAAATGCAGAGTATGGGTTAATGCCCATGAGTTTATATCCACCAAAAGTTTTCCAAGTATATTTTTTACCAGTACCGTCTAATTGAGCTGTATCAGATTCAAGTGTTGGTAAAACAGTTGCACGATAATCATCACCCCAACCATTTTCTGCGCTGCCAAATACAGAACCATTATTCCAAGAAACAATACCAGCTAAAGGTTGATCTTTCGCAACAATATATTGAGTAACAAGGTCATTATATGCAGGTCTTTCATCAGCAGAGAACATAAAGTGTTTACTAACCGAACCGTCTTCATTGGTATAAGAATTAACCATACAACGTGCTGCTTCTAAACCAATTGTATAATCTTTGACACCATTTTCTTCTGTATAGCCAAACCAGCATTCAGCAGATTCTTGTTTTCCTTCGCTATCGAATTTAATTGAATAGTCACCACCAGTTCCAAAGAATACACCAGATTCATACCAAGCAGAACCAGCTGGCCATAAAACTAAACCATTACTCCAATTTTGACCATCGCTTCCTGTGCCTCTTTCATCAAGGGCTTTGTAGAGGTCTCTAAATGTATAACCTTCTTTAAGAGAGTCTTTTTCTTCATCCCAAACAGATGTTCCAACAAAAGCATCTTTGCTATAGCAGAAAACATAGCCATTATCAGCTGAAACAGGGAAACCATAATACTTACCTTCAATTTTGCCTGCATCATTGGCTGCTTGAGTATGATTTTCTTCAATCCATTTTGAATCTTCTTCATTTAAAGCAGCTGCTGCGCCAATTCTAACAATGTTAGCTAATTGGTCGTTAGCAAATGTGTAAAGTGAAGCACCAGATTGAACGTCAACAGCTAAGTTGTCATAAGCTCCAGCATCACCATTTGAACCATATTGGAATTCTATATCAGCGTATTCTGGGTGAGCTTCAATAAAATCAGCCCATAAAGCTTGATAAACCGCTTCGTGTTCTGCTGGTCCCCATAAAAGAATACCTTCGAAGGTACCACATGATGTTAATGAAGCAGTTGTACCAACGCCGATAGCTGCTGCAGCAAATGTCATTAAAAGTTTTGCTTTTTTCATTTTTTTATCCTCCTATATATAACTTTTAATTTCAATTTATATTAACTCATCACGAGTTTAATATCTTTTTAATTTAATCACGCTCTGAATTATCAATCCATCTAGTTAATAGATCGATTTTTTCTTTTTGATTTTCCTTAAAAATTTTTTCGTCCATCCTCCAAGACCAATTGTCATCAGATAAAGTAGATGGGAAATTTATTCTTGCTTCTTTTCCAAAAGCGAATAAATCCATAATAGGAACAATTGCAGTTTTTGCCTTATTCACGAAATTAAGTTCACAAATTTTATAAGTTAGGTCTTCGTTTGAGAATTTTTTACTGAATGGAATATCGAAGTACTCGCACTCCTTTTCCATTACATTAAGTAATCTTATTTTACTTTCTTCATCTAAATTATCAATAAACTGTCTCGTAGTTGCTGAATCATGAGTGGCTGTATAAGAAAAGAAATTCTTAGTGTAATTACTTGGTCTCCAAACACTCTTTGGATCATCATCATCAAATGCTTGAGTTACAATTTTCATACCTGGATAGCCTGTATCATTCATAAGCTTTAAGAATTTAGCATCAATTAAACCGAGATCTTCAGCAACAATTGGCAAATTCAATTTATCCTTAAATAAATCTAATCCTGGTCCGCTAACCCAAACCCCTCTTTCAGCAGTTTTGTCTCCGTATGGAATTGCGTAATAATCACTAAAACCTTTGAAATGATCAATTCTAATCAAATCATATAAAGCTAGTGCACTATTAATTCTTGCATTCCACCATTTATAACGACTTTTTTTGTGATATTCCCAATTATATAATGGATTACCCCAAAGTTGACCCGTTGTACTAAACATATCTGGTGGTACACCAGCTACTCTTTTTGGATAATGTCTTTCATCTAATTCGAATAACTCAGGATACTTCCAGACTTCAACCGAATCAAATGCCACATATATAGGTAAATCACCCATTATCTTTATTTTACTACTATTTGCATAATTTTTAAGAGCGAAGTATTGATTAAGAAACTCAAATTGAGTCCACATATAAAAACTATATTCGTCTTTGTATTTGGTTTTTACAGTTTGTTCAATTTGAGAACTATATTTTTTTAACTTTTCATCCCACTCATACCATGGTTTTAAGTTTTGATGATCTTTAATGACCATAAAAACAGAAAAATCAGAATAATTCTTTTCAGTTTCTAAGAATTTTTTAAAATTTTCATCATCTTTATCAAAACGAGAGTATGCTTTTCTAAGAACGTTAAGTTTATTAGCAAAAATAGCACCATAATCAACTCTTGAAGAATTTTTACCCCAATTTATAGATTGAACTTCTTCTTTGGTTAAAAGTCCTTTTTCAATTAAAATTTCAAAATCAATAAAATAATAATTCATTCCATAGTTTGAAGGCGATTGATAAGGGGAGTTACCAAAACTTGTAACATTCAATGGCAAAATTTGCCAAATTTTAGCTCCACAACGCTTTAAAAAATCAACGAATTCATAAGCAGCTTTTCCAAATGTGCCAATTCCATACTCACTCCACAATGATGAAATTGGCATTAAAATTCCTGCGTTTCTATCCATAAAAATTCTTCCCCTTTTATTGAAAGCGCTTACATTATAAAATCAAAAAATCTCATTGTCAAAATAAAAAAATATGATAATTATCGTTAAATTTAGATATGTTTAAATAATTTATGCAAGTTGATTAATTTTTAATGGTAAATTTTACATAGAATTGAAATTCATTCGATTATAATCGTATTTTTATATATTTGTTTTTGATTAATAAAAAATTCGAATATTATCTTTTTTTTAAATAAACAGTCAATTTTTATCTTTTTCCAATAATTTTTAACTTTATTTATAGCGATTAAAATTATTTAAATATTTTTCATTTCGTTAATTATTTTATTACTTAAATCTGACCATAAAAAATGGTAAGTCCGATTATCTTCATTAACAGTTCCTGGTTCATTAATTCTCTATTCTTTTTTTTGAAATAAAATGTCTTGCATAGTTAACGTAATGTGTCGAGTGCCACTAGCTAACGCTAAATTCATCAAAAATCTAGTTTTCTCATACAAAGAAATTGGGATCTATTAAATATCGGTGAATACTCCTACTTTCCAAGTAAAGTAAATATTAGTAATAAGACCTCGCATTCTTTTTTCGCTCATAATAAAATTGTTATTTAAATTAGAGATATTTTGAAACGAAAATTCAAATTAAGACGATTAATTTCGTATAATTTTGACAAATATTAAAACATTGTAAATTTTTAACAAATATCTTGAAAATCAAAAAACACTTAATTAAGATAATTGGCATGAAAAACTATTTGAAGAAAAGCGTTATATACCAAGTGTATGTAAGAAACTTTACAGAAAAGGGTACATTTAACGCATTAGCAGAAAAACTTGATTATTTAAAAAATTTGGGCGTTGATATTGTTTATCTTTTACCAATTTCTCCTATTGGAGAAAAAGATAGAAAAGGCGAATTAGGTTCACCTTATTCAATCAAAGATTACACCAAAATCAATCCTGAACTTGGTAGTTTAGACGATTTCAAATCATTAATTAAGAAAGTACATGAGAAAGGAATGAAAATAATGATTGATATCGTTTATAACCACACTTCTCGTGATTCTTGGATCTTAGAAAATCACCCAGAATGGATGTTTCACAACAAAAAGGGTAAGGTTTCTAACAAAATCGAAGATTGGTCAGATGTTTATGATTTAGACTATTCACATCCAGAATTAATCAAATATCTTGTTGATGTAATTGATAATTATAGTTCGATGGGGGTCGATGGTTACCGTTTTGATGTTGCAAGCCTTATTACAAAAGATTTTTATGATGCATTAAAAGCATTGCTTAACAAAAAGCATCCTCAAACAATCATGCTTGCTGAATCTGTCCACCCAGGATTTGTCAGTTTTTTAAGAGGTGAAAATTATAATTGTTTAAGTGATGGTGAATTAATTGATCATGCTTTCGATCTTCTTTACCCATATAATTCCTATGAAAATCTTAGAAATTATCTCGAAACTAAAGATCAAAAATGGTTAGACTTCTATAAATACGCATTGCTTCTTGAAGAAAGTATGTGTCCTGATAGTTCAATGCGTGTTAGATGCTTAGAAAACCACGACCAAAAAGCATTATATGAATTTACACATGACTTTACTATTTTGAGAAACCTTGCTGCTTTAACACCATTTCAAAAAGGTCCTATGTTTATTTACAATGGTTTAGAAACTAAAAATGACCACTTGCTAGATCTTTTCAACAAAGATACAATGTCCTGGGAAATCGATGAAGAATGGTTAGCATTTATAAAAAAATTAATTGCGTTTAAGAAGGAAGAAAAGAACTTAAAATTAAATACTTCAACACCATTATTAAATGGCGGTGATTCTATTGCCTTCAAAAATGTTTATGAAGATGGTAACTATGCTTATGGCATCTTCTCTTTAAGTGGAAAAGATGAAACAATTGTAGACCAAGCATTGACTGATGGTATCTATGTTGACTATCTAACTGGAAAAGAAGTTACTATCAAAAACCATTCTGTAACCACAAAAGAACCTTTATATTTATTCAAAAAATAAAAATTTATTAAAACTGAATGATTAAAAAGGGGCTGCCAGAAAACTAACTTTTAAGTTAGGAATCTGAAGCCTCTTTTTTACTCATTTCTATAATTATCTTTAGCTTCTTGATTAGGCTATTTTTTATTCAATTCTTTCTTTTATAACGTCACCACTTTCAATTTCACCAACAAGTAATGAAGAATCATCACTATGCAAAAGAGCGTTTTCCTTAACTTTATTTTCATCAAAATTTGCGTAGCAATATCTACAAAAAGATTTACAAGAATTGTAAGCGCCAATATCGACTGTTTGAATACATTCACAAGTCGAATTATCTTTACGATTGGTTTGCTTTTTAAATTTTGCACTTTTACCAACTTTATTTAACAACTTAGTTGCAAACTCCTTAGTTAAACAACTTCCTTTATCAAAACCAAATTTCATTAAATTATTTCTCTCGCCACAGGTAAAAACTTTAAAACCGTGTTCTTTAGCAAGTTTAGAAAAATTTATACCTATTCTTTCATAATCTTCACTTGTAAAACTTTGAATATGAAGATATTTATCATTGTTTTTAAGTGTATTCTTGTATAAATCTATAAAAGAAATAATAATATTTTCACTATATCCTTCAAGTTCTTCTACTACTTTTTTAAAAGCTTTAATGTGGTAGTAAATTGTATATTTCTCGTTTTTTAAAATAGGATCAAAACGAATAAAAATATTTTCTTTTCCATATCTTTTAGCAAGATATTTAATATCTTCAATAACTTGCTTTTTGATTTTACCAATTACTGGTTCAATATCATTGTGATATGGCGTTAAAGTGATATGAAAAACAAGAGGAACATTTGGTAATAATTTATCTAATTCATCAAGATATTTTAAAAATGGATGAGGATTTTTAGTACAAAACATAATGATATCTACTAAATCAAAATATATTCTTGATACTAGTGAATCTTTATATGGATTTCGTGTATCAGCAAATCCTTCTTTTACTCTATTAATAAACCACTTAGGATAATAAGATAAAATATCAGTTCTTCCACTAACAAATAAAACCATAAATCTTGTCCAAACATATTTTACGATAAATATCGATTTTTATCATTTTTAAAGGACGCACAGATTAAATTCTAAAGTGAATATGTATTTTTGCGGCATAAATTATATAAAATCGAAAAAATTTTAAAGCGATTTTAAAACAATTTCAATTTATTCTCAAATAATCATAACTTTATTTTTGTATTATTACTTAATTAAAGTTATAATACAGAAAAGGAGTTATGATTTTATGCTATCTTTAAACTATACAGAAAAACTACTAGGAATCAAAACAAAAGCTATAGATTTTTCACTTTTAAATTTGCCATACTACATTTTAGATAGATATGAATTGCAATTAACTACTTTTGATTCACTTAAAGTCCTGTTAATTCATCCAAAAATTAAATTAGAAGATTTAAAATTGCTTAAAACTCACCTTCAAGTAATTAAAAAAGAATACAAAATTCCATTAGTTGTGATTCTAGATAAATTAACTTTTAGACAAAAAGAATATCTTTTGAAAGAAAAAATTCCTTTTATTGTCAATGATAAGCAAATATATTTACCTTTTTTGGCTACATATTTACAAGAAAGATCAGATAGTGAAGATATTGAAAAAGAAAATCTATTGCCATCTGCTCAGTTGCTATTATTTTATTTTATTTACAACAAATGCAATGAAATTACAACCATTCAAGCATCCAAACAATTAGAACTTACCCCTACTTCAATTTCAAGAGCAACAAAACAATTAGAACAACTAGATATTTTACATAGCAAAAAAGATGGAGTTAATAAAATTTTAAGTTTTGATGGTAAGCCTTCAGATTTATTTAAAAAATCTAAAGATTTTCTTATAAATCCAGTAAAAAAGACGATATACCTGGCAAAAAACGAACTAAAAGGTAATTTTTTGATGTCTAATTTATCAGCTCTTTCAGAATGGTCCTTATTAAGTGAACCAAAATTGAAATATTATGCAACCGACAATATTTCATTAGTAAATGAAAATTTTAGTGAAAAATTAATAGATTCAGAGGATCAGATTGCAATAGAATTGTGGCGCTATAATCCAAAAATTTTAACAAACACAAATATGGTCGATAAATTATCGCTCTGTTTATCAATAAACGAAGGAGATGAAAGAATAGAAATTGCTAAAGAAAATATTTTGAATAAATTATGGGAGGAATTAGATGGTTAACGGTTTAGAAAAATTTAAAGAATGGTTTAAGGATACCAAGGAACAATATGTCATAATAGGCGGCACCGCTTGCGATATTCTTATGGAGGAAGCTGGATTAGAATTTAGAGCCACCAAGGATATCGATCTGGTAATAATCATCGAAGCATTAACACCTGATTTTGGCAAAAAATTATGGCAATTTATAGAAGAAGGTTGCTATGAACATCGTAATGCAAGCCTTCAAACACCACAATTTTATAAATTTTCAAAGCCAAAATCCAAGGAATATCCAGCGATGTTAGAACTTTTTACAAGAAAATTAGACAAAATTAATCTCCCCAAAAACGCAATCTTAACACCACTTCCAATGGAAGAAGATATATCAAGCCTCTCAGCGATTCTTTTAAATGATGATTATTATGAATTTTTAAAACGTGGAATAATCTCAGAAAATGATGTTTCTATTTTAAATGCCGAATATTTGATTCCTTTTAAGGCAAAAGCTTGGATTGACCTTACAAACAGTAAAAATAATGGCTGTTTGATCGACAGCAAAAATATCAAAAAACATAAGAATGATATTTTTCGATTATCTCAATTAATTAGAATCGGTGATAAAATTCCACTTACAATTAATATCTATAACGACATACAACATTTTATTTCTCAAATGATTGATGAAGATGTTGATTTAAAACAACTCGGTTTGATTAATCAAAACAAAGAAGATGTGTTGGAAAAAATTAAAAATCTATATTTCCTAAACGAAAATAAAGACTGAGCAAGAATTCTTAAGATAAAAATAAATTCGCCATTTACTTTTTTAAACATTTATTTAAATACGTTTCTTAAAATAGGACTTTTTCATTTTCAAAATGTTATTCATATATAAGTTTAGAATCCTTATTTATTAACTTAAGTAAGATGTTCAAATTTTTGGACTTTTATAAAGTTGCAAAAATTCGAATTTCATTAAAATTCAATTTATAAAAAGTTTCTTCATCAATTCTTAAATCTTCAAATAGCAACTCTCTCAATTGTTTAACCGAATATACTGGATCCATTTCGTATAATTTATCGCACAATGCTTTTTCGGCTGTTGCGATGTTGAAACCATATCCATTTTTGATGATTGCCTTTATTCCATAACTGAAAACACTAGAAGGAACATCTCTATAAATGTAAGTACCAATTTTATTTTTGTATATTTTAGTTTTTCTCTTCTCAAAAGAAGCACATGTAAAAACATTATAAGTAGCTTCAGGAATTAAGTTATAAAATGCTAAAGCAAAATCAAAAGATAGATATGATGGCGCTAGTATATATTGAGCTAAGAGATAACCATCACCGTGAGAATTTGTTTCATAAAGTCCTCTTACTAAAGAAATTAAATTTCCTTTCTCTATTTCTCTAGCAATTTTTCCGTTGATATCTTTGTAATTATTATACTTTTGTTTAAGTTCAACAATATTAGTTATCATTATTGATTTTCTCCACTTAATTGAATTTTTTACAATTATCTGGAGAAAATAAAGTACTTTTTTAAGAAATAAATAGAGAAATAAAACAGCTTGGTCTATTTAATCGAAACAAAAGAAGACATATTTAACAAAAAATACTGCCTATCTTTTTAATGAAAAGACGAATTAAGGAACCTCTTCTAAATGATATATACGCAACTTTATACGTAAAGATAATAGGGAAAACAACGGCTATTCCGCTTGTAAGTAATCATATTTAATATCAATACTCATTTTTAAACAAAGCAAAAATAAGATAATAAGGTAAAGTTATATATTCACCACTATAACCTATATTGTAATCGCCAAACTTAATTAATTTAACTTTGCCATAGTGATCAGGGTGAGACATTATTGTTTTTGACGATTTTACATTTCCGCTTTTTGTTTTCACTTCAATTAATGTTGAATATCCTTTAAATGAGATGACAAAGTCAATTTCAAGTCCACTATTTTTTCTGAAATAATATAAAGGCATATTAGCTTTATACAAGTTATCAGCAACAATTGCTTCATAAATATATCCTTTATTCATGCCAATTGTATCATTCATTATTGCTTCGATTGTGTCAAAGCCATAACTAGCAATTAAAATACCAATATCTGAATAAAATAATTTAAAATCGTTTAAAATGGCGCCTTGTTTAAGTGGAAGCGAAAGATTTGATACATTATAAGTTTTAAAAGCGACATTTGCGTTTAATAAATAGTCAATTGCATCTCGTTTTTGTATGCCATTTCCACCAATGATTTTAGAAACAACATAACGTTTGTTGTCATTATTTAATGATGTTGCGATAAGTTCAAAAGCATTTTGAATTCGAGAAATCTCAAATGGTGTATAAAGTGGCTCACCTTTTTCATTTTTACGTTTTGCTGGATCACCTTTGATATCATAAATTAAACTAGTTAATTTTTTAAAAGCCAAATTGTAATTTTTATTGTTGTTCAAAAAAAGTGATAAAACTTCAGGATAGCCACCAATACACATATAAGTCTTATAAAGTTCTTTCATTTTTGAATGAATGCTATTTGGAATTGGAATTTTGTTTTTTAAACAGTTATATAAGAGATTAAGTTGGTTCGAATCATACCCAAAAGCCCAAAGAAATTCTTCAAAATCCATTGTTTTCATGAAAATAATGTCTTCTGCTCCATTTGGTTTTGGTACACTCTCTTGAATTTTGTTTTCGATATTTAATCCAATATAAGAACCACTAGCGATTACTTCAAATCTGTTATCTTCTTTAAAGCTTTTAAGAGAAAGGCGAGCATTTGGACAATCTTGAATTTCATCAAAAATTAAAATTGTTTGATTTTCTACGAAGCGAAAAGTTGGATCTTTAAAAGACAAAGAACTTATTATATCGTCAACTTTTAGTGAATCTTTAAACGCATCCTTCATTGAAGGAGTTTCCCAAAAATTGATATAAATTACATTTTTAAAATATTTAGAAGCAAATTGTTTAATGCTTCTAGTTTTTCCGCATTGTCTAACGCCACTTACAAGTGCCGGAGAATGTCCTTTTGTGTTTAACCACACATATAATTCGTCATCAATCTTCCTTTTAAAATACATAGAATTACCTTTATTAGTTAATTCATTATACCACGAAAAAACAATCTCGCACTAAATTTCAAGGGAGTTTTGGTGTCTTTCGCACTAAATTTCAAGGGAGTTTTGGTGTCTTTCGCACTAAATTTCAAGGGAGTTTGATATTTAAAAAGTTAGAAAAAATGCCAATTTAATTCATAACGAAATTTTTGAGATTTGTTCAAATAATTTGAATATTTATACTTTTTAGTTCTTGTTTTCTAAGTTTTTAATTTCTTCAACTTCTGTTGCTCTTCTATTAATAACTTTCGGAAAAGTAGTAAATATTACAATTCCAGTTATAACTCCAGCAACTAAATCAGTAATGCCTTCTGACATATATACACCTTGAAAGCCAACTGTGTAAGTTAAGATAAAGCACAAAGGAATTAAAATAACAACTTTCCTTAAAGTTGCTAAAATAACAGCGCTCTTTCCTTGACCAAGAGCAACATTGATATTTTGTAAAGTCATTTGAATAACAAACATTATAGTTCCCATCAAAAATAATGGTGTATAAGTTTTAACAAGCGCCATTACTTCTTGATCAGCGCTAAAAACATAACCATAAATTTCTGGAACAGACATCGATACTGTATAAATTACAATGTCAAAAACTAAACCAATTAAAAATGTATAAATAATTCCCTTTTTTAGACGAGCAGAATCGCCTTTCCCATAGTTATAACTAACAAAAGGCGCAATTCCATAACCTAGTCCATTTAATGGTAAAGAAATTAATTGAAGAGCACTTAGCATAATAGTTAAAGCTGCAGTATATGAACTACTTGTTCCGCCCGTTGCAATCTTTAAGCAAACATTAAATACAATTTGAATCATGCTTTCTGTTAAAGTCATAATAAATGGCGATAAACCTAGGAATAAAATCGGCGCAATAATTTTCCAATTTAGCCTCATTTCTTTTAATTTCAGCGTAAAAGTCGACCCTTTTGTAAAAAATAAAATAATTAACCAAATGAATGATGCAAGTTGAGATAAAACAGTTGCAAGCGCTGCTCCATCTACTCCCATATTAAAAGTAAAGATAAATAATGGATCTAAAGCAACGTTTAAAAGAGCGCCTAAAAGGGTTGTCCCCATCGCTAATATTGAATGTCCTTGAGCACTAATAAAAGGATTTAATCCTTGAACCATCATTATAAAAATTGTTCCTAAAGCATAAATTTTTAAATAACCTGTCGCGTAAGTGATTGCATTATCAGGACAGCCAAACAAAATAACTATTGGCTCTGCGAAAAAATAAAGAACAAGAGTTAAAATTAAGCCAATTATAAACAATAAAACAAACGAATTATTGAAAATTTTATTACTTCTTTCGTTGTCTTTTTCGCCTAAAGCCATTGATGCTTTTGGTGAAGCACCTAGTCCAATTAAATTTGCAAAAGCTTGAACGATAAGAGTAATTGGTAAAACAATTCCTAAAGCAGCTAGTGCTTCGGTTTTAATTTCTTCAATATTTGAAACATACATTCTATCAACTAAGTTATATAAAAATGTAATAAGCTGAGCAATAACTGCTGGCACTGTAAGCTTTAAAACTAAAGGAAATATCTTTCCACTTTCAAATTCACTAGTAAGAACTTTCATATCAAAAACCTAATTGATTATAAGGTACTAGTTTTGAAAGTCAAACGAAAAAGGTTAAAAGTTTTGACACTAAGAAGAAGATTTAGTCATGCTTTTTTATTAAAGAATCAAGTTCACCATTTAAAACTACCTCTTTCTTTCTCTTATTAGCGAAAAATGCATATTCCACCACATTTCGTCATTAGCTCTGATTAATGAAAATTAGCTAATCTATTAAATTCCGTAAAAATCATAAAATTCCTATAAATATTGCAAAAATATAGTCTTTTTGATTATTTTTCTAGAAAATTTTCATTTTTCATGGAAAAAATTGAAAAAAGTATATATTTTTAAATTTGCATTTTTAAATTTAATTAGCGAAAAATGCATATTTAGAAAGGAATCGTCATTGATGATTATGAATCGCGATTTTTACTTTAACCAAATTATTAATAGAAAAAAATAGTAAAGCAATTAAAGTTATAACGGGAAATAGAAGATTTAAATTCTTTTTTGCTATTTAATTTATACAAAATTTTTTTAAATAAAAAATAGTCTACTCCCCTCAAAATTTTTATAATATTTTTGTGGAACGGAATAAAATACAGAAAGAAAAAAGAGAATCATTAAATTTATCCTTTAAAGATTTAAAAGAGTTAACAAAAATTCCTATTTTTCATCTTAAAAATATTGAAAATGGACTTATTTATCCATCTAAAAAAGAGAAGGAAATATTAATTAAAGCGCTTCAAATTTCATCAAGCGAGTACGATGAAGCTAGCGATTTACATTATCCTTATATATTTAAAAAAGATCCTAAATCAAATAGATTAGGCAGTTTACTTTCTTCAAAAATAATTTTAATTATTTCGATTTTACTATCTTTAATTTTTGGAATTTCACTAGGCTTTTCAATTAGAGAAAGTGTGCCTTATGCTTATAATGTTGAATCTTTTTACAATGAAAATTTAATTAAAATTCGTTATGATTTGGTAAAAAAGTCTGCAAAAGTCGACTCAAATTATATTTTTTCAATAAATATAGATGATGCAAAAATTGATTATGTATTTAACGAAAACATCAATTATATTCCTGAAACTAAAATTAATTATACCTTCAAAAATAGTGATTATAATTTTGTTTACTCTTTTAGTGCTGATTCTTTTGAAAGACTTTTAACTGTTAATGTCGAAAATTTAAATACGCACACTACTTTCACTTATTTCTATTTTTTAAATTACTTAGACGAAGGTTTGTATTTTGATCACGAAATAATAGATGAAGAAAATATTATTGAAAGTTTAGAGCTTGTTACCTTAGTTGAAAACTATTATCCATATATTTATGAAGCTGTCGATAGTTCAACAAAAGAGATATGTGCTACTTCGCTTGATAATTTTTTAGATTATCTAAAAGATGGACAATATGCATGTTACTCACACGAATCAGAATTTTATTATATTTCGTTTATAATTTTTCTTGGACTTTTAATTTCGCTTTCTTTACTTCTTTTTAACCTCTTTTTAAGTCACAAAAAGAACAAAAACGAAATTCAAGAAATTGAAAAAAAAGAAATTTTATGCAAAGAACATAAAGCGCTTAAAAAAGATATAGCGATTGTGCCATTCATCCAAGAAAATTGGTTGATTATTATGAGTCAAATTTTCTATTTTATCGCATCATTTAGCCTTTACTTAAGCTTTGCTAATATGTTTGAAGTAAATAATATTAACACCATTCCTCATATTGAAACTATTATTGATATTTTGAGAAATTGTTTACCACTTGCAAATATCTTAATCCTCTTCTTAAATCTAAACCGAAAAATAATTAACAATAAAACGCTTAAAACTGCTTTAACTTATCTATTTATTGGATCTATTTTTGCTTCGCTTGAATGTATTTTAATCTATGATCTTTCAAGAGCTGATGATTTTTTCTTAAATCTTGTAATTTTATTTTTCCCTAAGAATTTATTCTTTGCAATGGGACTTTATGCTTTAATTTATTATTTCTTATTTCATGAGTCGAATAACTTAAATCAAAATAAAATAAGAAAAATCTTATTTAGATTGTCTTCTGTTCCTTTTTTATTTTTTTTAATCTTTTCTTTAATTTATCCTCAACTAATAAGTGCAGGAATTATCGAAATTAATCTATATCTCAATTCATTTTTAGCTTCAATTGATATTTCCTTTTCCTTCTTAGCTTTAGGTTTCATCTTTATTAAGAAATTAGTTGATCTATTTTTTCTTTATATATATGGCGAAAGCAATTTCGCTAAATATCAAAGGGGTAATCGATATCAATTTATAATGAATATCATTTTTATAGCACTTCTTCTTATAACTTTCATCATTGCTCTTTCATATTTCAACAACACAGATATGCAAACCATTTTAGGATTAGAAAACTTTATTTATGTTCCTTGTTTAATGCCATTTATTTTCTTCTTTAAGAAAAGATTTGATGAAAGAAATGTTGTTATTGATGGTATCTCTAGTGTTGCATTTTTAACTAGTAACATTTTGTCATACCTTTTAATTTTCTTAACTATTACTGCTTAATAAACAAATTTCATTAATAAAAAATCTGAAAATTTAAATTTACCTTAAAAATTAAAAACCATATTTTCATAATTTTATTTTCGATTTTTGCAAAAATTTATACAAAAATGAAAAATAAAATTTTAATTTGTTGTAATTTGTTATAAAATATTTCTTAAGGAGAGATTATGCTTTTAGAATTTTCTGTAACGAATTTTAAATCAATTAAAGATACATTAAAGATTTCTTTGGTTTGCCAAAATGAAAAAGATGAAACTAGTTACAACAATGTTTTTAAATTCCATAAATTAACCGTTTCTAAAGTTGAAGTCATATACGGAAAAAATGCCTCAGGAAAATCGGCAATTATAGAGGCACTAGCAAATTTGCAAAGTTTATTTTTGCCTACAACTTATTTTCTGCCTTACACACCATTTAAATTTTCTGACTCAACTTTGAAATCGCCTACTACTTTTGAAATATTATTTACACCAAACAATTCTGAAAATAGTTCTATTTATAGGTACAAAATTTCTTACAACAAACATGCAATTTTGTTTGAACAATTACAAAAATACGAATCTAATCGTCCAACAGAAGTTTATATTAGAAACTACGTAAACAACGATGAAATCATCAAAGTAAATCCAAAGTTTAATAAAAATAACTTTGCTGATTTATTCACTAATTCAGTTAAACCAAATATTCCTTATCTGAAATTATTTACTAATTTGTCTATTAGTGAATTTTCAGAACCACTAAAATTTTTCACCAGTCAATTAATTAATATTTCTCCAGAAGTCACAAGAAGAGAACTCTTTGTTCCTGGAGATCAATACATTGATGACCCTGAGTTGAAAAAATTTACAATTAATTTTTTAAAAAGCGCAGACATTAATGTTAGTGATTACAATATTGAAAAACAAATAATGCAAGTCGCTTCATTAAACAACACCAAAATCAATACCGAACTAAACACTCTTTATTTGCATCATTTTGGCGATGAAGCGGAAGGAAAAATACCATTAAATCAAGAATCATTAGGCACTAAGAAAATGTTAATTTTGGCGCAGTACATTTACCGAGCCATTTCAAAACCATCCGTTATAGTTATTGATGAGCTTGAATCATCTCTCCATCCGGAGCTTACAAAATTAATCTTGACATGTTTTTTAGATGAAACAATAAACAAATTCAGTTCTCAAATTATAATCACTTCTTTTGAAACAAGTTTGCTATCTTTGGACTTTTTAAGAAAAGATCAAATTATTTTCTGCTATAAAGATAAAAAAACCTGCAAAACCTTCATCAAATATTTAAAAGAATTCTCACCAAGGAAAACAGATAATATCGAAAAACACTATATTGCTGGAAGATATGAGACAAATCCAGATACTGATATTGAAAGGATTGCCAATTAAATGTCTTCAGCAAAAAAGTTAATAATTTTTTCATTTGAGGGGAAAAACAACAAAACAGAGTCACTCTATTTTAGGCACTTCATTCCGTGTGATGAAAACTTTATCTTAAAAACTTTTTCTTCAGGTTGTACAGATGTAAAAAATATGATCAACTCATCCAAGAGAAAAGCAGCTTGTTTAGGTTTTACAGCAAAAGATTTGCTTTATATTTTTATTGATGCTGATTGCGATAAAAGTAAAATAGAATTAATAAAAAAGTATCGTGCAAAATTACCAAAAAATATAAAACTCATCGTTTCAAATCCTTGTTTCGAAATTTGGTTCATATATCATTTCGCAAAATTCAATAAACCTATTCATTCAAATGAAGAGTTATTAAACAATTTAACAAAATTCATCCCTAATTACCAAAAGAACAAGGATTATTTTGATCTATTAAAAGACAAATGCAAGGTTGCAATCGAAAATATAAAAAATGTTAAAGAAGCAAATAGTCTTTATTATAGTGAAGTTTATTCATTATTTGATGAGGATTTAATTAAATTTAAATAATAGGAAATTTTCGTTAAAGTTGGTGCGAATTAATGGAAAAAGAATCAAAAACTAAAACTTCTAACCAAATTATCAAAAAAACGGAAGTAAAACATCAAAAAAATCAGAAGTAAAACATCAAAAAACCTGAAGTAAGACTGGACAAAAAGGTGAATTATTTATACTCCTCTAAGATCTTTTTAACTATATCTTCATAATGAGAATAGACTCCGAAATACGTTCCATAACGATTATTTTCAAAATCAATACTAGCCGCGTTTTGAACAAGAGTTTCGTGCATCTCTTCATATCCATATTCATCTATTAAACTTCTTACAGCGAATTCAACGATTTTGTCATAATCAACATCAATTGTTCTTATTTATACATCAGTTTTATTGCACAAGAAATGAAATCTAACGGCATAGAAGTTAAAGATATTTTGATTTGGCAAAAATCAAATCCTATGCCACGCAATATTAATCGCAGTTATGTACAAGACATGACATTCGCTATATGGGGAGTAAAAAAAGGTGCAAAATGGACTTTCAATAAAGAAAAAAATAAACCTTATATGCGCTCATTATTTAAAGCGCCAATTGTATCAGGAACTGAAAAATTAAATCATCCAACCCAAAAAAGTCTGCAGATTATGTCAGACATTATTAAAATTCATACGAACAAAAATGATGTTATTCTAGACCCATTTTCAGGCACTGGTTCAATTGGTGAAGCGTGTTTGCTTAATGGTCGAAAATATATTGAAATCGAAATAACACCAAAGTACTATGAACTTTCCGTGAAGAGATTATCAAAGTATAACCAAATCCGAAAAATAGCACATTTTTAAACCGGGGACCCAGAATTTAAGTCGAACCATTTATAAAATTTAAAAATACGATAAAATGCGTGTTTTTTATGTTTGGATAGACTCTTGCTAGGTACGGCAAAATCAATTTTCGTATTTTTTCGGAAAAGTGGATAGTTTTTTATAAAAGTGGGTATCCCCTAAAACAGTGTCAACGTTGAGACCTAAAAAGTATAAAAAAAGGCCGATTTTATCGTACTTTTTTGAGTGACAAATCGACCTAATAAATTTCCGTGGCCTCCTAGGCAGGAGTCGAACCCGCAACCTTTTGGTTCGTAGCCAAATACTCTATCCAGTTGAGCTACTAGGAGAAGTCTAACGAAGCGTTGTCTTTTCGTTAGCCGTTATATTCTATAATAATAAAACAAAAAATCAAGTATTTTCTTAAGCGATATGTCGGCAAAGCTCGTTTAGTATAAGCTTCATTTTTGATCGGTTTTGAAGAACTCGATCATTTCGTCTGTCATTATTTTATAGCCATTTTCGTTAGGATGGATATTATCAGACATGATATTTTTAAACTCAGAATTTAGCATTTTTTCATTATTGTAAAAATCTAAAATTTCAAAAATATTTGAGTTTTGCATGGTTTTTAAAGAATTAATTAGATTTTCATAACGTGAATTTCTTTTCATGAAGCATGTATAGAAGATTATTTTTCCATTAAAATTTTCTTTTAAATAATTAAATATAGCTTCTATTGCACCAAGCGTAGTTTTTTCAGGATTTTTATTGCGTTTCCTAAAAAGCTTAAATATGTCGTTAGTCGATAGTTGAATTAAAACATAAACATATTCTTTTAAATCATCACTTGAATAATTTCTTAAACGTGCAAGATAAGATTTTGAGTTTAAATTCGCTAAAGTTGTGCCGTTAATCGCTTCTTTTTTAACACTAAAACTAATTTCTTCATCCTTATATTCATTTAACATTTCAACAAAAGATACATCGTGATTTCCATATCCTCTTGTTATGCTACTTCCAAGAGCTAAGATTTTAATTTCCATATTTATGCCTCATCAATTAATTTATAAAGTTCTTCAAAATCCATCGACAATTTGTATTTTTTGATATCTTTTTTATCAATCCAAAAAACTTTACCTTCATTGCTACTTTTTAACTCACCACTAAAATTATCGCATTTATAAAGTAGACCTAAATACCTCACTCCTTCTCCCCAATCCCATTCTTTGATAGCACAAAGTTTAGGTTTAACTATTGTTAAACCAGTCTCTTCTTTCATCTCGCGAATTACGCTTTCTTCAAGAGTTTTATTTTCTTCGACGTGCCCTCCAGGAAAAGAAAGACCAGGCCAATCAGATTTGGTGCGTTCAATTACAAGGATCTTTTCATCCTTATAAATCATGCACATATTTGACAATATACAACGATAAGTTTTTTCCATAATTTTAAAAATATCTTAGATTTGCAGGGTTTTTAATCAATAATTAAATCTTTTTGCTTTTTTACAAAGTAATTATTTAGAACTTTTTGATCCATTTTTAAGCAACGAGAAATATCGATTTTATCAAATGGATAAAATTTGATTTCTTTGCTTTCTTTATCAAGCGGATTGATTTTTACTTCGTTTTCATTAACACGAGCTAAAAAGACAATATCAGTATAATAAGTTATATCAGAGTTTGGATAAACCATTCTACCTTCTTTACCAGAATAAATTCCAATTAAAGATAAATCACTTTCTTTTAATTTAATTCCAGTTTCTTCATAGCATTCTCTTATCGCGCCTTCTTTAATTTTTTCACCCATATTTAAAGCGCCACCCGGAAAAGAATATCCAAGTCCATCACTGCGAGTTTCAAGAAGTACTTCTTCTTTTTCATTTAGAACTAGAGTTGCTACTCCTATTGCCATAATTTCATTATGGCCAACTATTTTTCTAATATATTTAATGTAATCTTCCATATAAAAAAATTATCTACTTTTCCTTTCGGAAAGTGTAGATAATTTTTAATTAATTTAGTGTTTTATTTATTATTTTGTTTCGATGATTTTGATTCTTCTATCAACGTCTTCATTAACAGAAATGGTGCCTTTAGCCTGAGATGACATTTTCATGGTTACTTCATTAACTGTTGCTTCAAGAGTAGCATTAACATCCATATCTCTCATAATTCCATCATAACCAAAACCATATTTTACCGAACCTTCAACTTTAGCGTCAGTAATTTGAGTTGAAAGTGAGTCATCAAACATTGTGCTTGCGCTCATTTCAAAATTAATTCGATCGCCAGTTTTTATGATTTTCATTGATGTATCGGCAGTATTCAAATCTCCGACCATCGCTTCGAAAGTATAATCTTCTAAAGATATATTTTGTGATAAGTTTGCTAAAATTTCGTCTAAATCGTTTTGTGTAAATTCTTCACCTTCATTTGAAACAGGTTCAGCTCCATTTTCAGCCATTGCTGTCCATAAAACGCCATCAATTACAGCAATTTCCATTTCCATTGAATTTTTAGAACCGGATCCCTCAGTGCTCATGAAAGAGTAAGCATAAAAATCTTCAACAGAACTAGCATCAATAACAGAAACAATCTTTTGAGTGGCTGATTGAGTTTTTTCTCCTACAGTTTGAGAAGAATTCATATCCATATTAACAGACATCTTCAAAACTTCACTCATGTCATCGATTTTGTTTTCTGCAAAAATTTTCTTTGCTTCTTCAAGAGTAATTTCTTCCCCACCACAAGAAACAAGTGTTAATGGTAAAACGAGTAACGATAAATATTTTTTCTTCATATGAGTTTAACTCCTTCTTTGCATTAATTATAAAATAACTGACATTTTTTTCAATGTTATTTGAAAGTTTATATTGAGAAAATAAACGAAAAATTCCTGGGATTTTTTCAAAATTTCCCAGGAAATTTTCATTTTATTTTTCTATCTTTCTAGTCGTGAAAACTATTACGTTTTTCGTGAAAACAACTATTTACTTATATTTATAGAAACCTTCTCCACTAGCAACGCCAGTTTTGCCTTCATCAAGATATTTTTTAAGAAGTTTTTCCATTCCTTTAAAATTATATGGCATCATCATCTTTTTGAGTAATGGTGAAATAATTCCTGGAACTTTTTGATATTGAGTGACGATATTATAAGCGGTTTGAAGTCCAACAATATCAAAGATTCTAAATGGACCTTGAGGAGCTCCTGTGCCAGTAGTCCAAGCTTTATCAATGCTTGCGGGATCACTTACGCCATTAACATATAAATCAAGACCACTTAATAAGAAAGGAACAAGTAAAGAATTTAAAAGATAACCATTTTTCTCTTTTAAAACTGGAAGAGGGAACATTCTAATTGCTTTTGCAAATTCGAATGCTTTATCAAAACTTTCTTTACTAGTTTTATCGTGTCCCATAACTTCCGTTACATTATTTTTCCGAATATGATTTGCAAAATGTAATGCTAAAAAGTGTGTTGGATTACCAGTATATTTAGCAAATTGAGATGGAAGTAATGTACTTGAGTTAGACAAAATTAAAGCGTTTTTATTTAAAAATGGCGCTACTTTTTTATAAAACTCAATTTTTTGATCAGCGAATTCTGCCATTGATTCAATTAATAAATCACAATCTTTTAATGATTCTTTTAAATCTGTTGAAAGTTTTAAATTTTTATAAGCTTCTTCAACTTTTTTAACGCATTCTTCTTTATTAAATGTTTCAAAATCGCTAATTCCACTTGCCCAAATAGCAGGATTTGGCTCCTTTAAACTAGCCATCTCTTCAATAGTTTCAAGATAAACCTTATGTAAATTATCAATTTTAGGTTGACATCTTTTAACACTAGCTTCACTTCTTAACCAAATAGTAACGTTAAAGCCACAATATGCTGCTTGAAAAGCGATTTGGCTACCTAAAACGCCTCCACCAGCAACAACAACATTTTTAATATCCATTATTTTTTCCTCCGATATTTATATTTAAATTATATCACTTTTATTAAAGTAAGCTTAAAAACAACTCCATAATGAAATTTTTTTAAAAAAATTATTGTTAAATTTCTCGATATTTATCGTATAAATTTGAGATGTCAGACAATTATTTCAAAATTTTTTAAAAAAATTTTTTAACATTTTTTGAATTGATATCCATTGTACTATATGAGGAGGTATTAAATTATGACTTAGCGTAAGATATATCAAAACGCTAACCGGAAGGCCTAGCTCCATGGTTATAAAATCGCTTCTATTACTCACCTGATAGAATGAGTATGTAAAAGGAAGAAACACTTAGTGTACTAGGAAAGTTTATATTAATTTAACTCTATCAATTTTAGTAGGGATGGCCGGCCCCGAATTGACGCTTGTGGAGACTCTAGATAAAACTTAGAAATAAGTGAGTCGTTGAAGCAAGAAGCAACTAGAGCACGTTGATGTAGTTTTCGATTAAAGTGTCAACGATTGAATCACTTAAACCAATCATTGGCACATAAATTGTTTTAGATTTTAAAATCTCGCTGGCTTTTTTAAAAATATTACCAGCAGGAATAATAACATCAGCTCGATCTGGTTTAAGGTCAAACTTAGCCATTCTTTGTGAAGGAGTATATTTAATTAAATCATCGTAAATTGAATTTAAATCATCAACACTTAAATAATTTAAATCCTTTTTATTAGATTTCTTTTTACTCATCTTCCAATAACGGTTAATATTTCCACCAGTTCCGACGATATCTAAATTTCCATACTTTTTATGGTAATCTTCAAGTAGATCTTCAAATCTACCCCATGTTTCTTTTTTATCTTTATGAGCTAAAATTCTTAAAGTACCAAGTTCAAAAGAAGTACTTTCGGTGGCTTTACCTTTAGAAACTAATGTGACTTCTGTAGAGCCACCACCAACATCGATAAAAACATATTTATCGTCATCAAGTGCAAAATCTTTAGCAATCTTAGAAATTGTTTTAGCTTCAGTTTCACCATCAATTATTGAAATTTGAACACCAGTTTCTTTACGTATTCTTTCGATAACTTCAGCACCATTTCGCGCTTCTCGCATCGCACTGGTTGCAAGACACGAGTAGGAAACAACATCATAAATATTCATCAAATCTCTGAATGAAGAGATGCATAATGATAATTGATGAATTTTTCTTTCAGATAACTCACCAATACTATAAACATCAGCACCTAGTCTAAGAGGAACTCTTACTTTATTAACTTCCACTGCTTCGAGTTCTCTATTTTCATTATAAAAGGCATCTTTAATTACAAGACGTGCACCATTTGTGCCGATATCAATACCTGCGTAATAACCACTTTTCATGTATAAACCTCATTTATTTATTTGTTTTGCTGTAATAATTATACAACTCTTCTTGACTTCTAAAAGGCTTATCTTGATTTAGATATTTCTTATACTCGTCATTTCCTAAGGCTAAAACGCCTTTAACGTTGTCTTTTAAGCCATAATCAACAATCATTGTTAACTCTTTTTTGATATCTTCATCATAAACAGGAGTTATAACTTCTATTCTGTTATATAAATTTCTTGGCATCCAATCTGCGCTACCCATAAATACTAAAGGGTTACCGGCATTTTCAAAAATAAAAATACGAGAATGCTCTAGATAGCGATCAATAATAGCATGGACATTTAAATTTTTAGCAAGTTCTTCATTTAATTTAAGAGATGAGTTGCCTCTTATTAAAAGATCAACTTTTACCCCTTTTAAACTAGCTTCATATAAAAGTTTAACCATTGGTTTATCGGTTATATGGTTAATTTTAATCTTAATTCCACTTGGTAAACCTGCTTCATGATTTTTGATTTCTTTTTTGATTAATTTTTCAAAAACTGTTTGCATGTGTAATGGTGAAACAAGTAAGTTTTTGAAATTATGTTTTTCAAATGGATTTGCAATTAAATCAAAAATTTCTTTTACTTCATTAACAATCTTTGGATTAGAAGTAAAAAGCAAACAATCCGTGTAAGTTTTGGCGTTTCCTTCATGGAAGTTACCTGTTGAAATAATTGCAATGTCTCTTCCGTTTTTCACCTTGATATAAACAATCTTTCCGTGAACTTTAAAACCTTCTTTACCAGTTAAAATTTCAACCCCAGCATCACGAAGTGTTTGTGAAATTAAAATATTACTTGATTCATCAAAACGAGCTAAAAGTTCAACCATACAAGTGACTTTTTTGCCATTTTTTGAAGCATTTGACAAGGCTTGAATAACTTTCGAATCTTTAGCGGCACGATAAATTGAAGCTTTGATTTCAGTAACATTGGGTGAAATTGCAGCTTCTTGTAAAACATTTATAAAAGCATTAAATGATTCATAAGGCACATGAATCAAAATGTCTTTTTTAGCAATAATATCAATTAAGGAAGGCGTAATCTTAAAAGCTTTCTCAAAAGATTGAGGCCAAGCAGGATAAGCAAGACCATTTCCTTCAACACGAGGGAATTTCATTAAATCTTTATTATTATGATATTTACCACCACGAGTAATGATATCAGTGTCTTCGATTTCAAGTTTCTTAATAAGTTTTTCTTGTAAATCTTTAGGCATGTCTTCGCCAAAAACTATACGAACAGGAATTCCTCTTTTTCTTTCTTTTACAGCAGCCGAAATTGATTTTAAAACACCTTCTTCAGGATCAGATTCAACTTCCATTTCAGCGTCTTTTGAAAATTTAAAAGCGTAAGCTTCAAATTTTAAGTATGGTAAATTTTTAAAGATGTAATCTAAATTTAAACGAACAACATCGTCGAGATAGATATAATAATGATTATTATCTTCACTTGGTAAAGAAATAAATCTGCCACAATGTGATGTTGGAAGAGGAATTAAAGCGTAGCAATTTTTATCTTCTTGATTTGTTAAAGGATTACTCATTTTTACTGCAAGATAAATATGTGTATCGTTAACCGAAGAAAAATCTGCTTTTTTAGAAATAATTAGAGGATTAATGTCTAAAGAAATGTTTTTGATGAAATATTGTCTTAAATATTCTTTTTGTTTTTCACTTACTGTATTTTCATCAAGAAGGATAATTCCTTTTTCTTTTAATTCTTCAAAAACTTGTTTTGAAGCTTTGTTATATTCTTCAGCATAATCAGAAACAAGCGAAAAAATCTTTTTTAATGTGTGTTTTGCAAGGTTTTTCTCTTTTTTGAAGTCTTTTGAAGAGCTACTAGCAATACGATTTAATGTTGCAACACGAACTTTATAAAACTCATCAAGATTTGAAGAGTAGATTCCTAAAAAAGACAACCTTTCATAAAGAGGCACTTCTTTATTTTCAGCTTCTTTTAAAATACGGTAATTAAAATAACACCATGACACGTCTCTTTCACAATAATTAGTTTCATCAATTTTTATAATATTTCTTTTTCTTTTAGCATTTTTTTCCATATACACAATTTTATAAATATATTTATAAAATTACAAAACAAGAATTGTAAATTTTTCATAATGTAATTCGTGATTTTCTCATTTTTAACAGACTTCTACTTCTATTAAATTTTCAGAATGAAGTAGTGAAGTTTTAGTGAAGTGGAGTGAAGTAATCAGTGAAGCGGAGTGAAGTAAAAATAAACTTTCGCTGAGAATCTAAGTCGAAATAATAAGCTTTCAAATTGTAAATTTTAAATTTTTTCCCTTACTATTGCTATTTTTTCATCAAAGTGAAGTAAAGAAGTTACAGTGAAGTGGAATGAAGTAACTGTGAAGTAAAGTGAAGTAATTAGTAAAAATAACAGTTTATTAGAAAAATTTATAAAAATCATTTCTTCAATTTTTATCGATTAACAAGATCGCTTAAATTTGGATATTCGTTAAGCCAACTTCCATCACTTGCTTTAATGCCAATAATTTTATGATTATTAAATCCTAAAACATTTGATGAAGCTCTAAGCATTGCAACTTTCATTGTTTCATATTTTGCATATGGATCTGTCATAAAGTGATCGCTATGAACTGCTTTTAAAGAAAGTGAATAAGTAAATGGATCAATTTCATAAGTGTTTGTCATTTTTTGACTTAATTCACTAGAAAATACGATATCACTATTATTAAATCCACCACCTTGATAATAAACAGGTAAATTTATTTTTTCTTCGTTAATTAATTCACTTGAATAATTATCTAACAATATCTTTTTAATTGGTAAATAATCGTCTTCTGTAATTTCAACATTAAAACCACTTCCTAAACCGCCATGCGCAACAATTAAACTTCTAATGTCTTGTCCAACAAGCGACTCATAAGTAAGCATATCTTTATTTTTCCAATCATAAAATCTTGTATCACCCATTACTTCAACTCGAGTTGGATAACCTGTTAAAGCTGAGTTTTTAACAGAAGCTCCATTCATATATTGAGCAAGAAGCATTCCAAAAATACTAGTTGTGTTATTTTCAAGATAACTTCCTTGAGGAAGTGAATCTAAAGAAATGGCACTTATTCCACTATTTGAAAAATAAACATTATTGATGGTTGTGTTTCCGGCATAATTTTTGGTGCCATCTGTATTTAGCATTCCGCTTTCGTTAGTTAACGCTTCAATTAAGATATCTTTAAATTTTGTATATTCTTCAATGGTGTAGTTTGGACCAGTAATACCTAAAAATTCTCCAGCTTGAGTATTTAATATCGCCGAAAAAGTAAGCATTGAATCAGCTTTATATGATTTTTCTAAAAATGAAGCTGTATCACCAATATTAAGTGGAGCAAGATAAACATTTTTATTAGAGCTGAGTTTTCTTCCATTTTCACCTTCATAATTTACTTTTTCATTGTAGTCAACATGATTAAATTCATTGCTACCACTTCTAAAAAGAAATTCCATTGAATTTTGAATAAGTGAATTATCAATTGATAGATTTTTAGAAGAGTAACTTCTGATAACATTTCTTCCATTTTCTAGTATGGAATCTTTGATTGTGACGTTATCTGCATTGATATCAAGTGTTGTTCCAACATATTCTAGATTTGATAAGTTATTACCAAAGTCACAGTTTTTAAAATGAACATCAATTAAATCGACATTATCATTATCAATATAAAAGGCAGAATTATCTTGTCCATATAAAGTAAACATTGGTAAAGTTTCACTCATTGAATAATTTGGATTACCAAGTGTTACAAAAGGAAGAGGTCCACGATATAAATCATCACTTTCTAAATAAGGCACAACAAGCGTTTCGCCATTTACTGTAATAGTTTGACTTCCACTAGGATAAGTAAGTTCATGAGCATTTATCGTGAAGCCATTCCCATAAAAATCATCTGTAAGATGGATTCCTGTTTTTACGTAGATATTTGTTACTTCTCCTTCATGCACACCACTATTTACTTCTTCGTTCCATTTATTTAAGAAATCATGATTATAAGTCGTTTCAAAAGAATAGATATCTTGATCAAATTTATCTACTTTATTTTCATCGTTTAATTTGCCAAAAAGTTCAGTATCTGCAGATTTTTTATTTAATATATTACCATTTTCATCAAAATTATAAGTATTTGTAAATGACTCTAAATTTCTTCTTAAAACTATCTTATAAGGTTTTGTTGCTCTATTTGTTAAAGAAAGCAAATCTTCATAATCATAGGCATTAACTGCATCAACTAAAGTAAATGAAACATAAGCTGATCCACTTGAAGAGAATGGATTAATAAAATTAATGTAAGCTTCACCAACATTATTGAAACTTAATCTTTGATTCGATCTATCATAACTTACATTTTCACTTGTTTCAATTGTGATACTATCCATTCCAATTTGACTACCAATCAATTCAACCTTGAGTTCGAGTTTAGCATCACTATTTGAATATAAATTCCCTTTTGTATCATAAGCATTTTTTGTGTCGTATAAACCAATATATCTTACCCCACTAATTGAAGTTTGAGAAAAAGGAATTATTGGATTAACAATTATTGCTCCACCATCTCCAACAATAATTGCGGTAAATTTTCTTTCAGGAAGTGTACCTTTGGCATTTGTAACGCTAATTACAGTTTGTCCTTCTTTTTTAGGCACAATATAAGTGTCACTTTCCATTATTTCAATTGTTGCTACACTTTCATCACTACTTTTCCAAACAAGATTATTGTTTTCACTTAACGGATATTTAGCATCATAAATTGGTGTCGCCTCTAATTTTTGTCTTCCATCTTTTAACATAAATGGAGTGTTTTCTTCATAATTCCAAGAAATTCCACTAATATCAACTTCACTTGCTCTAATAACATAAGTTGCTGTAACAAAAGCAAGTATTGCAATAATAAAAGGAATAAGAAGTAAAAATAAAAATGCTTTCTTTTTCATCTTGCTTCTCCTTCATATTTCATAAATAAATTTGTCACACGTCTTTTTATATTTATTAAGAAGAAAGATAAAAGAGCTATCTCTAAAAAGATAATTGAACCAAAGAAAACGTAAACTTCAAATTCTGGATCAACAAGAAGAGATAATCCCATTCCTAGTGCTACTGATATAAGTGGAAAAACAAAACCAATTAAAAGAGAAACAAAACTTGAAGCGCTCTTACTCTTTAAATCATTAAATAAAGAAAAGATATTAAGTAAAGCAATACTTAAAGTACCAACAAGAATTAAAAATAAAAATTCAATCCAGGTAACTTCACCAAATGAAACAAGAATTATTAAAGTAACTAGATAAGAAAATAACGAAATTAAAGATGGCACTAAAACTTTAATTAATAACTGTTTAAAATAACTTACTGGCATTGTTTTCATAAGAATTAAAGTTGATTGTTCTTTAATTAAAGACATGCTAGTTGTGGTATTAATAACTGCTAAAAATAACATAATGAGTATCGTATCAACTGTTAAAAATATTGACGGAAATAAACTAGGTATATAATTTAAATTTCCAGTTGAAAATATTAAATTCACTGCAGAAATGACACTGAATACTAAAAATGGTTGAAGAATAATAAGTGAAATATAAGAAAAAATTCCATCACTATTACTTAAAGCAAGACTTAATTCTTTTTGGATTAAGGCTCCATTAATTGATGTAAGTTTAATCGAAAAAGTTGAATTAGCTTTTCTTAAATTTTTGTCAAGCTTCCCCTGATAAAATGAAGTTAAATAGTGATTTAATAAAAATATTCCTAGAACGAAAGTAAAAATTACAAAAGTCAAAATAATGACGAAATTAACATTCATCATATTAAGTTTAGAAAATTCAATAAATGAATTTATTGGGTATAAATATGAAGAAATATTTCTTAACGTTTCCACTCTTTCAGTTGTAAAAAGTGAACCAATATCATCATTTCGAATCAAGTTAACAAATAGATTTAAAATTGCCCCATATAAAAAGGCTGCCATAAGTAAAAAGACAAGCATCAAAATAAACGAAGCAATTTTAAAGCGACTTATTAATTTTCTAAGTTCACCAAATGGCAAAACAAGAATCATTCCTAGCGTTTCACATAAAAAAGCCATTCCAAGAGAGGAGAAAAACATCAAAACATGGAACAAGAAATCTTTTTCACTCTTCACACCATACGCAACACTTAAAGCAAATATAGTCGAAAAAACAAAGATCAATAATTTGAAATAGATATTAATGCTTTTCGCAAATATAACATCATACGTTGAAGAAGGCGTAACACCTAATATTATTTTTTCTTTGTTATTTTTAAAGAAGTCTCCATAAAAAAGATTAACACTACTTATCACACCAAAAATAAATAAAACAAAAGAAACGATAATAAATAAAGCATCATTTAACCCACTATAAACATTAATCTTATCAAAGATATTGATATAAAGAATTACTTCTAAACTTACAAAAAGAGCAAGCAAAATTAAAGAAGAGACTAAAGCTATTATCTTTTTAATAATACCTTTTTTAGCCAAAAATGAATTAGTCTTAATTTCCTTTAATAATAACTCTCCAATCATTTCACTTCTTTTTCTTGATATAACCTTAAGAAAATATTTTGAATCTTATTTCTTAAACTTGGCTCATGTTTAAGATCAAATATTTGATATATTCTTCCATCTTTTATGATTGCTACTCGATCACAAAGTTTTGAGACGAGATCTATATTGTGTGATGCCACAAAACAAGTATTTCCGTGTTTTACATAATCTTTCATTAAAAGAGAAAGTTCATTTGCACTCATTGCATCAAGTCCTACTGTTGGCTCATCAAGTATCCATATTTTTGGGTTATGAATGAGAGATGCAATCAAACAAATCTTTTGTTTCATACCATGTGAATATTCTTTAATTTGTCGATATAAATCTTCTTCTTTGAATTCAAATTTTTTAAGTAAGTAATCTAAATTTTTAACAAAGATTTGCGGAGATATTTCATAAATTGACGCAACAAATTGAAGATATTTAGCTCCTGTCATATCTTCATAACAAGTAGGTTCACTTGCAACATATCCAATCATCTTTTTAGCTTTGATTGGTTTTTCTTTGATGTTTAAATCGTTAACTAAAATCTCACCAGAATCAAAAAGTTTTGAACCTAAAATACAATCAATCGTCGTTGATTTACCAACCCCGTTTTTACCAATAAAACCAAAAAGTTCGCCTTGATAAATTTCAAGATTGATATCGTATAGCACCTGCTTTTTGCCATAGGATTTATTGAGGTTTGTGAGTTTGATTGCGGTGTGTGGCATTATGAGAGCCTCCGGGCAGGGTGGCCATAGTAAGAATCATTAGAATTAACACGTTTAGCATTTAGCAGTTGTTCTGTTGTATTGTCATCAATCATTTTGTATCTTTGCACATTTATTTGAAATGTACCTGATGAAGTCATTCTTAATTCAGCAAATGTGCCTCTAAAGAAAGCAAACATTTGATTATTAAAATTAACACGCGTGTCATTAACAGTAACATAATCTGCCGAATTTGTACCTGGTGTAATATCTCGTGTCTCCACTTTTAAATAAAGTCCGGCTAAGTCATCGTTTCCATTATAATAAGATCTCCGATCAGAATAATTCGCTCTAAAGAAGTGTCTTAAACTGGTTTTATTATAATTTCCATTAGAATTTATAACAGGAAAATAGCCATAAAAAGAACTATTTTGTTTTATTAATCCGGTCGACAAATCATAAGAGCTTGAAATATAATAATCACTTCTAACAGTATAAACATCATCAACATCAGTTAAAACATTATTGTTCGAAATTACAGGTAAAGAGAAATAATCAGAAATATTAAGCCTATAGCACTTTTCAGGTATAAGCCCAGTTTTTTTGGTCAATCTATCAGGCCCTGATTTAAATGCATCGCCTACTAATTTTACATTACCATTTCTATCTACTTCATTTTTGAAAAGCTCGATATATTTTATATTAATTATTCCTCCCAATTGGTAAGGCATAATCTTACCTGTACCTAAATTAGGCAATAAAGAAGCATCTATATCATCAAATTTAATACTTCCATTCAGATTCATAGATGCATGTTTGTGATTCATATGTTTCCAAAAAACAGAGGTATCACTAAAAACTCTTGAGTTATTAGTCATCATCGTCCCAGGTGTATCATTCGAATCATTATATTTTCTAATATCACCATTTGCCGATTCATCAAAATCATATTTTTCTAGAAGGAAAATCATACTACCAACATGCACAAAACAATTAGAAGGCAATTCAATTCCCAAACGCGATACCGCAGTGGTTTTATTTTCGCCGCCATAACCAAAATGAAGCATCGACAGTTCATCAACGTTTACAGTAGAACCAGGCATAAAAACAAAAGGGTTTTTAATTAAGGCTTTAGTGTTAAACAAATTAAAATCAAAATAAGGAGGTATGAACCACATACCATAATTAAAATTTATGTGTAAATCTGTTCCACTAATACTTGCTTTCATATCACTAGGTAAATTTATACGTATGTCTAGATTCTCAAAATTATACGTTATTTTTTGATGCATCAAATTATTTAAACCTATTGATTTTGCTTCACTATTAAATTTTTCCTCTAGTTCATTATCATAAGATACGCATCTTGTTAAATAACCAACGGAATTTCCTTTTTTTGCTAAATTAAAAATATAGTTATCATTATCGCCTATAATATTAATGTCTCCATTATATATTGTATTTCCACTAGTTATTGACAATGTACCACCATAATCTAACTGCATCCTTCCTTTTAAGAAAGAACCGACTTCAAATATAATGTTGCAATTTAAGTAAGGTATTTTATACATAGAAAATATAGGCCCACCATAAACATAAGTCATTGGACCAGCCGTTTCATGGTGTTGGTCTTCTACAACAAATGTAGCCGTAAGGGTTGAACCACTTTTCATTATTATTTTCCCGGTTTTATTTGGAGAAGAGTCGGTAATAGACCCTATAGCAGTAATTGAACTTCCAGACTCCACCACTAAAGTATGACCACACAAATCTAATTCATTATATTGGCCAATTATATAACCTTGCCAATTTCTTTGAGACCAATTATTTAAGTACCCATAAAAACCCGTCAAGGCGCCTAAATTCAACTGTGTAGATCCGGTAAGAATAGTATCTCTAGTTAACGAAATTCTTGCAACGCAATAATTTCTGCTTTGAGATTGTTCAGTACCTGAATTTCCATCTTTAATTCCGACACTTTTTTTAGGCTTATAAGAAGAAATGGCCGATGTAGGGTCTTCCAATGCAATAGTGTAATCAGAGTTTGTCTGTTCGTCATCGTGCCTCCATGCTGCAGAATCGGAAAAATCGAATTTGTTGGAAATCAATTGTTCCCCATCACGATTAATATATGAATTTAAAATAAAGTTATTATAAACTCCAGCATCTAAATTAACCTTAATTGCAGGTTCAGAATTAGAATTTCCGTTTTTAAAATCGTCATTCGAAGATTCTTCAATTCTAAAGTCATCGTGTGCTCCATAACCTAGAATCCCGCCATCATCTGGTTCATCTATTACAGTTCTCCCGGTTTCGATTATTTCTCCAATATCACTAGCGCTTTCAGGGGATGAAGGAAATGATACAAAAGTTGGCTCGAATTCCATGTCTCTATTAACAGCAACTTTGCTTCCGATTGAGTTAGCATTATCGCTTACCAAATCATTAAATACAACTCCGCTTCCCTTTGTTTCTTTCCAAACATAATAACCATTCGAATCTGTTAAATACGGAGCGTCATTAGCCGTGATAAAACTATTGTTTTTTAAATACAAAACTTTTGGACTATTACCATTAAAAGTTACTTTATGATAGGTATCGTCATCATTGTTTGAAACAATTACATTAGTAATTGCCAAATTCTCAATTATATAAGCTGAAAAAGCTACGCTCATCGCGATAAAGAAACAAAAAACTAATGAAAAAAGAAACTTTTTGATCATTTTATCTATCCTAAATAGCTTTCCAATTCAATACTAACATTTACATTCCCAAATTTTTCTATAGTTGCAAATGATTCATTCAAACAGTACCCATAATATTCATCAACAATATCAAAGTTTAAATTAATAAAGAAATTCCAGTAGCCATCAAAATTATTTAAAGAAGCTTCTTCAGCTAATTTATAGACATAAAAACTTGAATTCGCAAAATTTTGATTTATAGAAATAGAAAATATTATTTGTTTATCTTTATATTGAAAACATTCAACGTTATTTGCTAAATATCTTTTGGAGTTATCAATTTTTATTCTGTAAGCATCCATTCCGTTCTGATAAGATAAATCAATAAAAGAATTTCCAACATTATTTTTCACAAATTCAAACAATTCAAGATTTTGAAAAGTTACAATAACTTTTAATCCAGAATTATTATATAAATCCATCAAAAACTTATTAGTCAAACTTCCGTTCAGCGCTTTTAAATAATCGCTATTATTAAATTTCAGTTCCATTGAAAAATTGTCTTCAACAATGTAATTTTCACTTGTTTTTAGGTTTGACTTATTGATGTAAGTAATTAAATTTTGAACAGAATCAATGACTTCAAGATTAATTGGGTTAATATTTAAACTTTTATTGATTTCGGAAGAAATAAGATAAGAAGCGTAACCGAATCCAAAAGAAATAAGGGAACTAATACTTGTTCCAAATAAAATTATTTTCTTCTTAGCACTAATGTTAAATTTCTTCATAATAAGCGTAAAAAACTGTATCTTTATAAATCGGTGTTAAGTCAGTTAACTTCCCAGAGAAAGGATTTATTGGGCCTTCTTTAGTTGTGTAATAGCCTAAAAAATAGTGCCCATCTTTTGCACAATGTGGAATACTAGCCAAATCAATTGTTTTGCCATATTGGACATTTACTTTACCAATAGTTTCACTAACAAAATAACCGCCGTTAGCATCAAAAGTTACTTTACAGAATTCAGTAACTTTGTTATCTAATGTTAAATTAATGACTTCAATAAAAGTAGTACCATCAAAAGTATAAATAATATAATTATCTAAATCGAAATAATAGTCTCCTTTAATTGAGTTACTGATAACTTCCTGAGTAGGCGCACCATGTCCGGACAACCGTTTATTAACTTGCGGCAAAGGTATAGGATCTAAATTTTGAACCGTATTATCAGTGTAATAGATAGTAATGTAAAAGTTATTTCCGACGGTTGAAGTCGAAATAAAATTAATACCTCTTCCATCCTCACCATTTTGATATGGCAAAGTAATAGTCGTTTCAGTTACTCCTTCAGCGATTTCTCCGGAATATGTAATTTTTATCGTATAATCTAGAGTTGTTTCATCTTGTTCACATGTAACATTCGTTATGCCAACTCCATCTTTACCATTAGTAATCTTAATTTCATCTTCTCCATCACGAGGAATTACAGTGCCATCACTTAATGTGAAAGTAATGATTGTGGTATTGTCTTCTGGATTATAACTCGAATTTGTACTAACAATGCTCACTCCATTAGGAACAGTAAATTCTTTATCAGGCATTTCTTCACTTGTAAAAGAGACAGTTAAAATTGTGCTTTTTCCATCATCTGATGGACGACTTGTGATATTTTCAATACCAACTCCTGCTGCGCCAATTGGTCCGGCTTCACCTACTTCGCCTCGAGGAATTTCAAAAGTTAAAGGTTCTAAATCTTCATCAGTAAAATACATTGTGACGATTGTTGTACCTTCTTCATTGGTTGAAGATTCAACGCGGTCAATCATGACTCCACTTTCACTTCCTCCAAATATCGAACAAGAAGAGGAAAATAAAACAGAAGCAAGTAAGTTTAGTCCCATAAATATCTTTTTAAATTTCATAATTTTCCTCCTCAAGATTAAGTGCGAAAACATTTAAAATCCATGCAAATCTAGTATTTTCTTTGAAAAAATATAAAAATTCAGAATTGCAATGATAGCAACTATTTCTTTCAATTTCTTTTTTACAAAGCGGACAGATTCCTTCTTTTGAAGCAACTATCGTTAATAAAGATAATATAATTTCATAAATATCTTCTTGAGTATTTATGTTAAGTAGATATTCTTTATGATCATAAGTTAAGATTAACTTTTTAACGAAAAGATTGATCTTAAAATCGATTTCATAATCTACTTTTTCATTTATTGCTTTTAAAAGAATACTTAAATAAATCTTGTTATCTTTTTTAAAAGAAAGAACAAAATCATCTCTTTTAAAAGAAAGAAAATCTTTTTTATCAAAGATTAAATCATTTTTGTTTCTTTCTTTTAAAAGAGTAAATAAAGAAGAGATTGTTTCTTCTTTTAAGATAGAGCTATTTTCTTTATTTTTAAGATAATAGGTATAACAATATGCATAGTCTTTATCGTTAAGAAGAATATTTGTAGCATATACTTCATCAAATTTAACTTTCTTAACGCGTTTAAAGAATTCATTTTGAAGTAAATTATTAATTCTTCTTAAAAGAGAAAGAGTGTAATCTCTATTTTCTTTTATGATATTTTCTTCATGCATTGAATTTATGGCATATTTATTAAGTAAAGAATATGTGCCATATTTTCCATAACTTACTCCTGCTTTTAAAAATGGAAGCTTTTCTTTTTCAAGCATTCGATAACTTTCTTCCATATCTTCTTTAAGGGAAGTTAATAAATAAGCAATAAATCTATTTTCATAAGTATCAACATTTTCTTCGTAGTTATATTGATATAATTTTTTAGGATAAATAGAGTTATTTTCGTTAGTAAATAAACGTGCATCTTTCATTGTTTTGTTAAGTAATGATTTATCGTAGCGTCTAAATTCTTCAATTCGCACAATTTCTTCTTCTCGGCTAAGATCAATTTTGTAATTTGAAGAAATATTTAAGACGTGCTCTAAAAGAATACTTATTTCATCAAGTACGTTAAGATTTAAACTTAATGTTTTATTTTCTTTTAAAGCTTTATCAATCATTAAATCGATCTCCTGAGGTATTTATTAATAATCTTTCTCGAAGTCAGAAAACTTTCTTTTCCATAAAGTTCATCCAAAAGTTTATTAAGTTTAAGAAGTCCACTTCTAAGACTTGAATCATAGCGCGATTCAAGTTTTCTTAAGATTTTACTTGCAAATAAATTATCAACACATTCTTCGTAATTTATTTCCATAGCAAGATATATTGGTACCATCTTATCAAGTTGACGAATGATACGATTACCAATTGTGATATCAAGTTCACTAGCCATAAAATCTAATAGCGACAAGAACTTTTTACGATCACTAGGTTTAAATTTATAGGCATCTTCTGCATCAACAAATAGAGATTTTAATTTTTCATAACTTAGTGAAATTGGTTCAAATTCCTCGTCAAAGTCGAGTTCTTTTTGAGTATTTTCAAAATCAATTACGATTGCTCTATCAATAACTTTATCAGTGATAGTAAATGTTGAATCGTCTTTATTTGCTGTACCAATAAAATAGGTATTAGGAGTTAAAATAAGTTCACCTTTTTCAAGATTTTCTGGTGCATCATAATCATCTGGAAGAAGAGTTAACGAAATTCTTCTTTCACTTTCTGGAAATTCCATAACTGATAAGAAATCAGCAAAATAATATTCAACACGAGAAATATTCATTTCATCAAGTACGACAAGATTCATCTTTCCTGTTTCATAACTTGCACGATATAAATTTTCTAAAAATGGAGTTTCGTTATATTTACCAGTGAGTTCGTTATAAAAACCAAGTAAATCTGTTTTTTCTTTATATGTTACTTGAATGGCTTCAAAATAAGCTTCTTCGCCAATAAATTTAGCAAAATAACGTGGAAGAGAAGATTTACCAGTTCCACTAATACCTTCTAAAATGATGAATTTAGAAGCGTTAAGTCCTGCAATAAACTGAGCTAGTTCTTTTTTGTCATAATATAAATGTTCTTTAGTAGCAAGATAACCTTGTAAACGATTAATTAAATCTTTAAGTGAGATATCTTCACTATCTGAAAGAGATGAAAAACCTAAATTTTGATTATCAATTGCAACAAGGTTTTTAAAAACTACTTCTTTTGGCCCAAGTTCTTTTGAAAGAATGCCATTTCCTTGTGCGGCGCCAGCAATAAATCCCGCATTCGTAGCTCCATTAAGAGGAGTATTAACATCTGAAAAAGAGTTAGCTAAATCTGCCTTTTCCTCTTCTTCTTTTCTTTTTTCTTCTTTTTCTTTTTCGCTTTCTTCTTCGTCTAGATCATTAATACTTTTCGGTTTTCTTTTTAAACAATAATTAATAAGTCCAATTATTGCCCAAACAAAAGCACCAACAAGCACATAAAGAATTAAAGCAAGAAGCAAGGCTCCAAAAACAAAACCAAATGTATCATCTAAATTTTCAATGCCTCCATAATGAACAATAGTTTCATCACGAAGTGTAACATCAATTCCTTTATCACCAAGTTGGAATAAAATTCCAAAACCAATTCCAAAACCAAACGATAAAGCAAAAGCTAAAATATAAAAACAAATTGCTTTAAATGAATAAGTTTTTTCTTCTCTTTTTATGAAATAACGGCGCAAAACTACAACTAAAATAGAAAAAACAATAATAAATACTAAAACAAAAATAAGTAAGATCCAAAGTCCAGCATAACTTGGAAGACGAGGCATATTGAATAATTCAGCAAGACCATAAAAAAGATTATTTTTGTTCATTGCGGTATGAGATTCATCCATACCAAGAGCAACAATAAAGGTTAATATTGCATAGAATATTGTAAGACCTATTCCTAGCCACTCTCCACTAGTTAACTTTTTCTTCATTTTGATTGTTCCTTTTTTAATATTTTTGTTTCATTATCTATTTTTAAAGTAGTTTCCTTTTTTATTTTGTTTTTCTCTTCAGTTTCTTCGTATGCATAAGTGCCATCACTAACAATTAATGTGCCACTTGTTGAAAGAAGAGTGTAATTTGAGTTTGCGCCAACTTCACTTGCAAGATAAATTAAGCGTTTATTAATTTCTTTATCAATTGAAGATTTCACAAAAGAATATGTAATTGAGATTACAAGAATTGAAGCAATAGTTGAAATTCCATAATCTGATGTAAGGAAGAAAGTTATAGCGCCAATGCCAGGCACTTTCATTCCATTATATTTTCCAACAATACGCTCTAAATCAATTTCAATTCCATCATTAACATTATTTGCATCGCCTCGAGTTAATAAATATTCATCATTTACTTCAACTACTCGATGAACGATTTGTTCTCCATTATCGTTCCGATAACAAATAATATCGTAAAGTTTAATTTCCTCTAGCGAGTTAACTTTTTCTAAAAATATTAAGTCATTAACTTGAATTTGATTATCTAATTTGTTTTCAAATAGATAATCATTTTCTTCGTTTTTACTAGACATTGAACCTGTTGCAATTACAACTGTTTTTATAGGAAGAGCGGAATTATTCATTATTTTGTCGACAAGTCCTAATAAAAAAAGAATTCCTAATAATCCTATTAATATGTCTAGACCAATATTTAAACTTTTCTTTAATATTTTATGTTTTTTGTTAACTTCTTTGAGCTTTTCTTCATGGTCTTCATATATTATTTGTGAGTCAACTTCTCCGTTTTTTATCTCTTTTACTGTCACTTCTCTTTCATAAATTAAGAAAGCAACAATTCCAAGAGTAAAAACGATTAATATGACTAAAACAATATAGAAAACCATGAAAGAGAGAGGTTAATTAATTAAGCTCCAGCTTTAGCAATTGTAACTTTAAATGAGGAAGCTGCGACAGCATCACGGAATGCTTCTAATGTAGAACCAACCGTTTTATCATCTATAGCAGATCCTACTTCATCTTCATTGAAATATGTAGTTGGCTCTTCTCCGCCAAATGTAGAACCCCAATCCCATGTTAAAGTTATAGTTTTAGTGAATGTGCCATTATCGCCACCCCAAGTATCAGTGATACTTAGTGTTTCAGGTAAAGTAACATAATTTCCACTTACTAAAGTTCCACCTTTAGCTTCTGTTACAGTAACAGTTAAATCAGGAATTTTATCCTTGGATGTAGCTGTAACTGTTAAATCATAAGAAACAGTTAAATTGCCTTTTGTATCTGATGTAACTCTTCCAGAATCCACTATACTGGCAGGATAAAATAAAAGTTCTCCTATTTGTTCGCCAACAGTTAGATTAACGACATTATTGGTTACTAGAATCTCTGTTGGATCAATATCTTTTTTAGGTTGCCCAATTGTACCGCCCGTAATAATATAAGCTGCAAGTGCGCTACTTGTGATCGCTGAAATGCCTAGTATGATAGCACTAGCGAGAACGACTTTTTTGTTCTTCAAAATTTTCATATTTTTTCTCCCCAACAGGTTTTTAAATTATTCGCCTGTTTAAATCCAAAAAGGATTTGTCTTTTTTTTGATACTTAAATTTTAACCCCCCCCCGTAACAAAATCAATCTTTATTTCAAATTGTGTCGATTATATCTTGATTATTTTGATTTTGACTCAGTCAATGAAAGAAAGAAAAACACGAAAAACTCGGCAAAACTAGTTTCAATCGGTACTATTATAGGGAAAATGTTTTATGAAGAAATTTTTATTAAAATTTATATTTTAATAAGCAATATGGTGAGCATTTTCCTAACTTTCATAAAGTGATTTAGTGTGTGATAATCAAAATATATGGAATATTATTGGCTATCTTTTTTACTAGTTGGAATATTAATTCTTTTTATCGCTTTTACGTGTTTAGTTAAAAATGAAAAGCTAGTTGCTTTTATTTTAGTATTTCTTTCAGCTCTAATTTTAATTTGGAAAATCATCGAATTTAGTTATTATGCTATCGCTCATACTGGAACATATCCAATTGAAATATCTCATATTAGTTATTTTGTTTTTTCAGTGATTATTCTTTCAGGAATTAAAAGACTTTATTTTACAGCTGGAGTTTTTGGTTTAGTAAGCGGACTTGGTTATATGGTTGGTGGCGTTGTTTCGCCAAAAACCATCATTACTACATTAGAGCCTCATATTTTTATTATGGGAATAGTTTCACATATGATTTTGCTATTAGGTGGAATGCTTACAATATTTAAGTATTCAAAATATAAACTTAGATATTTTTATTTTCCAATTGTTGGTCTTTGTCTTGCTTTAATTTTTGCCTACTTTGTTAATGAAGGTTACATCTATCCTGAAGCAACTGGATTAAATAATCTTGTCATTATTAAATTAGTTAATGGATCAATCTTAACTTATCTTGGTGTAAATACTGATAATCAACTTATAAATCGGACCGTTACAATATTAATTTACATCTTAGTTTTCTTTGTAATTTTCTTACTAAATATTTGGAATAATTATGTATTTAAAACTAAACTTGATAACAAAATTAACATTGGTTTTAAGAACTGGTTATCAACAATTTTTGTGTATAAATAAGAATTAAATTGAACAAAAAACCTGCAAAAATCAAGTTTTATTTCAAAATAACAATTTTAATATCGTGCCTAAATTAAAAATAAAAAACGACGCTAACGATGAAGATCGCTAACGCCAAACCATTTAAATTATAAACCAAAACTAGTCTAAAGCAATAGACAGTTTAAAGACAAAAACTGAGGTCTCAAACTTGAGGAACAGCTTATCAATGTACACCTCTTGATGTCGATAACGCGTTATCGTTGACTCAATAAATCTCGAGGAAAAATTGAGCCATAAAAGCTTGTTCCTTCCTTTAATAAAAAATATTTTTATAGTTTTAAAAATATTTTTAACATTTTTCAAATTGATTTCCTTCGTAATATATGAAAGGAGATTTTTATTTATGATTAACAAAGATTAGTGACAAGAGCTAAAGTCGTTAAAACTCCCTACTTGTTTAACAAGTTCTATTGTTTTAGCTAGTTGGTTTATAACACCAAATTTGCGCGCATGCGAAAGGAGGTGAGAAAATGGAAGTTGTTTTTATACTTCTTTTACTAGTGATCCTAGTAAAAGAGATTAAAAAAAGCGATAACGACGAAAATCGTTAACGCTCAACCCATTTAAATTATAAACCAAATTTAGCCTAAAACAATAGATAGTTTAAAGACAAAAACCGAGGTTTTAAGCTTGAGAAGTTAATCCTTTCTAATGTTTTAGAACACTAGAGCGATATTGAATTATCGTTTTTATTAATAAATCAGGATGAATAAATAAAGTAAAACGATTAACTTCTTTACCAAACAATTTAGATTAATTAATTCGCTCATACCAAAATTAAAGTGTAATTTTTATATAGCCACCATCCTTGCTTTCTACTTCTATAAGCAGAAAATTTTTATGAGTTTTTCTAAAGACTTTAAGTTCATGAATTAAATCTTTTACGACATCTTTTTCCACTTCTTTACCTATCTTTTTTAATACAAAGCCAAGAAAAGGAAGAGGCACGAAAATTATAATTGGAATGTTTTTATTTTCTTTTACTACTATTTTCATTTAATACTCAACTTTGATAATAACTCTGCTTCCATCTTTACTTTCAATATTCACAAGTTCGCCAATTACGCCTTGTTTAACAAGCTCAAAAATTTTCTCAAAATCAATGTCTTTTAATGCTTCAGATTCATTTTTAAGACCTAATTTTATATAAGTTCCAAGTAATATTTCGCCTAATGCAATAGGAAAATTGATTGAAACTTTATCATCTTCATCAATGACAATTATTTTAAGTACGGCCTTTTTATAATCATAATCTTGCAAAACTTGGGTTTTTTCTTTTTCTTCTCCTAGTAATTCTTCTACACTTACTCCTAATATTTCAGCAAGTTTAACTAAAATATTTATGTCTGGCGAAGAAAGATCGTTTTCCCATTTTGAAACTCCTTGAGGTGTGATACCTACTTTTTCTGCCACTTCTTCTTGAGTTAATCCTGCTTCTTTTCTTAAGCGTTGAAATCTTTGACCAAATGTTTCTTTCATTTATTTGTCCTCCTGATTTTATCTTAGAGTAAATGCTTATTTTTCCTATAACTTAGATGGTGAATATAGTTAAATTTACTCAACTATTGGTTGAATTTGTGGTTGAGTTGTTATTTTTTCAACTAAATTTTATTTGAATAAATGCCTAATCCATTAAATTCAATTTCACTTAAACTCACTTTATGAAGCGCCATTTCTTCATATGTTTTATAGAAACATTCAAGCGTGTTTACATCATAAACTGAGGTGTAAATAGTAATTTCACTTTTGTTTTCAAGAGTTAAAGCTGCGCCTTTTATTACAGAAACATTCTCAAAGATATGAAAGGCTTCTTTTATTAAATCATCATTTTGTGAAAGATTTTCTTCCATTTTTTCTTTTAAATATAAAGTCTTGATGAATCGAGATGGTGAAGATGAATCTCCTGGTAAACCATGAGCATTTAAACCAATACAAAATGGTTTTAATTCTTCTTTTTTAGTTAGATTATTTTCATAATATTTATTTGATAAATTCCCATATTGCTTAACGCTTTCTAAGTGAAATGGAAATGAAGGATTATTAGTTAATACTTCATAAGGATTATCATAAATTTTTATTCCTTCTTTATCTGGTTCAATAACAATTGATTTATTTTTATCTGAGACTAAATAATGAAGATAACTTAAAGGCATTCCTTGAATGAATGGTTTAGCTACAAGATGAACTTTTTCAAAAACATCTTTCACTTCATCAACGTTTTTACAATTTAATAAAACATAGTTAATAATTTCATAAGGTGCAAGATTAATCGCTCCTTCTTTAGCTTCTTCATTGTAAAAAGCATTATCCGGATAATTTAATCCTGCAATAAATAAGCCATCATTATTTATAGCTTCAGCAAATAAAGGATAATTATCAACTAAACTGCCTATACCAAGTATTTTTTTATTAGTTTTAACTTCATCTAAAAATTTAAATTTCATTAGATAATTTTCGTTTATGGCAATAACGCTTTCGCCAAAATGATATTCAAGATCTAAATTTCGGCCACAAACGTAATGATTTTTGAATTTGAGTTTTAAAGATGTGCACATATTTTTGTTCCTTATTAATGTTATTTATATTTTAAACCACGAAGTAAAATATTTGTAAGTTTTATCAACGTATAAGTTATCATTTAAATACACCGAGGTTTTAAACTTGAGAAGTTAATTACTTCTAGCGTTTTAGAACACTAGAGCGATATTGAATTATCGTTTTTATTAATAAATCAGGATGAATAAATAAAGTAAAACGATTAACTTCTTTACCAAACAATTTGTAATAGTTTCTAAAATTTAGATGTGCCCAAATCAGAGTGTAATTTTGACTTATGTGCCATCACTAGAATTCACTTCTAAAAGAACAAAACGCCTATGTGTTCTTTTAAACTTTTTAAGATTACGAACGAGTTCGCGTAAAATTTCTTTTTCTTTATCTTCTTCACTAAGTTTTATAGCATACTTTAAAAAAGTTAGAGGAAAAATAATGACAAAGACTGTTTTCTTTTTATGTTTAACAATTAGTTTCACTTAATATTCAACTCTAATTGAGACTTTTGTGCCATCGCTACTTTCAACGTTTACGAGTTCGCCAATTACGCCTTGTTTTACAAGATCAAATATCTTTTCAAAATCAATTCCTTCTAAAGCATCTTCTTCATCTTTTAAGCCAAGTTTTAAATATGTGCATAACACTGCTTCACCAAGTGCCAAAGGAAAATTGATTTTTTACTTTATCGCCATCTCCATCTACAACTATCTTTAAAATAGCTTTTTTATAATCATAATCCTGCAAAACTTCGGTTTTTTCCTTTTCTTTTCCAAGTAATTCTTCTACACTTACTCCTAAAATATCTGCAAGATTTAATAAGATATTTATATCAGGAGAAGATAAATTGTTTTCCCATTTTGAAATGCCTTGAGGAGTTATACCTATTTTTTCTGCTACTTCTTCTTGAGTAAGATTACGTTCTTTTCTTAAACGTTGTAATCTTTGACCAAATGTTTCTTTCATTTTTTGGTCCTCCTGATTTTATCTTAGATTAAATCTTAAATTTTCCTATAATCTATAAGTTGAAATTGATGTTAATTATTCAACTATTAGTTGAATTTGTGGTTGAGTTAAAGGTTTTGCAACTGTTACATGCCTTATTTGCTTTTTAAATACAAATTTAATTATCTTTACATAACTTGTGTTCAATATCGTTTATAAGATTTTTTATTACAAATGTTATATATATTTTAAACTATTTCATAAATCGATGTTAGACTTCTGTTTCTTGCACATATTAAAAATTCTAAAAGACCTTAAATATAGCTTATGTAAAAAAATCTTATAAAATATATTTTTTACTTAAATCGATTTAAGTAAAATTGATTTAAGTAAAAATCATTAAAAACTAAAAAAGAAAATGAAAATTTTAATTTCCAGAAAAATACGATAATAATCGAACTTTTTACATTCAATAAATAATTTATCAAAATTTTCTTAAATTTTTTTAACTTTTTTCAAGTTGATATCCTTCGTATTAAATGAGGAGGTATAAATTTATGATCTTTGAAAGTTAAGTGTGAGAAGAAACACCGGAAAAAACTTCTTACTTCTCGGAGTAAGTAAAGTTGCTAAACGGTACCGTTCCTAAATACTTATTTCGCGAGTAGGTAAGAAAGGAGGTATGCCTTATGATTTACGAGATTTTGTTAGTCATCGCACTAATATTTTTAATCAAAGAATTAAAAAACGATGATCGCAAAGATCATCGATAAACCCAATATCATAATAGCGCGCTAGAGGTTAAATAGCAACTATTGTTGTCAAAGACAAGACACCAATTAAATCATAAAAAACTTGAGGTATATTCATAAAAAACTCGAGTAATAACGAATTTCTTATAAATTAAGTCAGAAAATCTAGATATGAATATGCCTTTGACTTTTAAAACTTCCAATTATCAATCAAGTTTAATTTATCAAGAAAATTGAGGTACTACTTGTTTAAAAGTTTTTGTTGTACTGATTAATAATTTAGTTATCAATGTAGGTTGGCCGGCAGCCAAATATAAGCTCGTTTGAGAACACTTGCTGCCCGACTCGGTCGAGGTAGGTTCTATGATTCGAGAAACTTCAAAAGAGCACTTGGACAGAGAAGTTACTCTATAACACTTTAAAGACAATTTTATTCATCAAGAATAAATTTTGACTTCCGATCTTAATTTATTCTTCTTATTAACGTATAAAACTTTAAGGAAGATAAATTTCCCTTTAGATTTAACGGAAATTCGATCATTTTCTTTCACATTATATGTTAAAGAATGAATTGTATTTCCATTTATAAAAACAAATTCTTTTTCGATAAGCTCTTGTGCCTCATTTCTTGATAAATTAAAAACTTCTTTAATAATTGTGTCTATTCTTAACGATGAAGAATAAATCTCTTTAATCTCAAAATGAGGTTTAATTGTAATTTCATTTTTATCTACTTCTTCTATTAAAATATCAGTGTGTTTAATCTTAGGTAAATTATCAATAATGAATTCTTTAACTGAAGAAATAATAAAAATTATTCCTTCATCTTTCTTGTCGTGATTAATAATGATGTCGCCTATTGTGTCTCTTTTTATTCCAATGTTCATTAAAGCACCAAGCACATCACGATGCGACAAAGTATCACTATATTTCGAATTTTTAGCTTTAAAATATAAAGAAGTTATATAAGAGTTTTCATATTCTTTTAAAATTTCTTCATCTAAAAACTTAGGTTTAATAAGCAAAACTTTTCGATCACTATCGTTAAAATCAGAAAAAACAAAGTCTAATTCATCTTTATTATCTTTCATTAATTGCTGGCACTCTTTTAAAAATAAAGCTTGTTCACTTAAAGATAAAAAGGTAGTTGAAGTTATATAACTAAACCTTTTAGCTTGTTCAACTAAATCTTTAATATGTGCAATTAAATAACTCTTTTCTTCCATAACGAAATATATTTTATAGGTTTTCTCCTTCTCTTAATAACAAATTGTTAAGAAATTATTAAAGATATTTAAGTTTTAATTAAATAACTTGTTAATTTTTAATCTTGTTTGATAATTTTAGTTGTGAGGTAAAAACAAATGAAACAAGAATTTAATACTAAAGTAAGAATAGAAGATGATTTATATTCTTACGTTAATGGGAAATGGATTGAAAAAGCCAAAATCCCAGATGATAAACCATCAGTTGGTGGATTTATCACTTTAAGCGATGAAGTTGAAAAAACAATGATCAAAGAGCTTAAATCTCTTTCTAAAAAGGAAGTAAAAGATGAACTTTTACATCGTGCCATATCTTTTTATAAAAAGGTAATCGATGAAGAAGATAGAATTAAAGGTATTTCCTTTTTAAAAGAAAAAGTAAGTTATCTTGATAATATTAAAAGCGAATCTGATTTAATTCTTTCTTTATATTATCTATATGATAATAACTACTACTTACCATTTAATATGGGAGTCACAGAAGACATGAAAGATGCTACAAAATACTCTCTTGTTTTGACGTCTTTAGATATCATTCTTCCAGATACTACAATATATGGCACAGAGCAAGGAAACGCTTTACTTGAAGTATATAAAACTATGGCGCAAGAAGTTTTAGAAAAACTTGAAGTTACTGACGCTCAAGACATTATCTTAAAAGCATTATCTTTTGATGCGCGTTTATCAAAAATAGTTAAATCTCAAGAAGAATGGTCAGATTATATTAAATGTTATAATCCATATGATGTTGAAGATGTAAATTCACTTTTAGGATTTGATATTAAACCACTAATTCTCTCCCGTTTTGGAAAAATCCCTGCAAAACTTATAGTTTTTGACCCAAAATTCTTTGAAAATTATAAAGAACTCATGTCAGGAAATCTTGAAGAATATCTAGCGCGGAGCAAACTGAAACTCTATCTTTCTGGCGCAAGTTATCTCTCAGAAGAATTTAGAAATATTTCTGGAATTTATTCTCGTGCACTTAATGGCACAAAAGAGATGACCAGTTTAGATAAATATGCATATCGCTTAACAAATAGATATTTTGATGAAATTCTTGGTGTTTATTATGGCAAGAAATATTTTGGCGAAGAAGCTAAAAAAGACGTCATTGAACTAGTTAAAAACTTAATCACTACATATAAAGAAAGATTAAGCGCCAATACATGGTTATCAAAAGATACCATCAAAAAAGCTATATTAAAACTTGATACGATGGGAATAAAAATTGGCTATCCTGATAAGATACAAGATAAATATTACACTCTTGTATTTTCCGAAAACGCAAGTTTAGTTGAAATCATCGATACTTTAGATAAATTAAGAGGTACATATAGCGATTCACTTCTTTATAAAACAGTTGACCACTCTGTTTGGATAATGAGTGGGAACACTGTTAATGCTTGTTATAATCCTTCTTTTAACGATATTACTTTCCCTGCTGCAATATTATCTGCTCCATTTTATTCAATAAAACAAAGTGTTGAAGAAAATTATGGTGGAATTGGTTGCGTAATTGGACATGAAATTTCTCATGCATTTGATAATAATGGTGCTCAAATGGATGAAAAAGGAAATATCTCTAATTGGTGGACTGAAGAAGACTATGCTCATTTTAAAGAGAAAACCGAAGAAATGATTAAAGAATTTGATGGACTTGAATTAATTGGCGAAAAAGTAAATGGACGTTTAACAGTTAGTGAAAATATCGCTGATAATGGAGGCGTTACATCATCTCTTGCTTCTTTAAAAAGAGTTAAACCAGATGCTGATCTTAAAAAATTCTTCATTAACTACGCCAGAATTTGGTGTCAAAAGGCGCGACCAGAATATACTAAACTTTTGTTAACAGTTGATGTTCATGGTCCATGTTATTATCGAGCAAATATGCAAGTTAGAAATTTTGAAGAATTCCATAAAGCATTCAATATCAAAGAAACAGATAAGATGTATTTAGCGCCTGAAAAGCGTGTAATTATTTGGTAATAAACAAGATAAATGTAGTATTTTGACAGCAGTTTTGAAAAAACTGCTGTTTTTTAGTGGTGATTTGCAGGGTTTTTGATAAAAATTATAGTAAATTTTAACTTTTTTATTTTTCAGTGAAAACTTTTGCTCAAGTTTTCACGCATTACTTCTTTTTCGCTAGTTCGTAGCTTCTATCAATTAATATTGCAATTTCTTCAAGAGATAACTCTTGATAAACAAGAGGAATGCTAATCCAACTATTCTTATTCATATGATATCCAGGAAGGATATTTTTATTGTCCATCAATCTTTCAATATCACTTTTTTTCATTCTTATATCAATGATTGGAATTAACTAGTCACTATTTAAAATTTTTAGTTTATTAGCTTTAACTTTAAGATAAGCTAAATACCACTTTCGATTGTCTTTTCTTCTAATTGCTCCATCTTCTGGAAGATCTTTCCAAAGATATTCAATTTCATCACCATATTTATCTTTAATGTATTTAAAAATATCTTGTGTTAAATCCTTATAGGTCTTTTCAAAACATTTATCTCTAAAAGAAAGTAAAACATTAATGTATTCATCTCTAACCTTTAAAGCGTAATCACCAATGCGTCCTTCGTTTAAATATAAGATATATTCTTCATTAAAATCATTATCAATGATTTTTGAAGATATATTATCATTTGTAATTTTTATCTTAAGTATAAAAGCGTTATCTAATAATACTTTCGTTAAAAGATAGTCATTGTTTTCTTTTTTAAAACCAAAAGAAATTAAATTATCTTCCTTTAATCGATATCCTTTAAATAAATCTTCTTCAATCTTATTCATATCATTATTTTAGCAAACTACATAGTGAATGTAGTAAAACTACACACCTACTACACTCAAAACTACATAGGTACTACACTCGAAACTACATTCACTTTTATTCAACATTTACCAGATTGTGGTTAGTGAAATATTTGGAAAAGCTTTCATCCTGTATAGCAAGTAAATATCCTTCATTAACAAGTCTTTCAATGACGTTTGATCTAAAATATGATGAAGGATTAATCTTTAACATACTTGCAATTTCTGAAACACTTTTCGCTTTGTTATAGCAAAAAGATAGTATCTTTAAATCATGTTTTCCTTTTAAAGGTTCGCTGGTTGAAATTGGCGGAAATTCATTATACATGATTAATCCACCTTTATGAGCAAGGTCAGGTAAAGTTAAACTGAAAAATTGATTATTGGCACTTGCAAATGGTGCATATTTATCACCATATGGTTTATAATCCTCTTCAATCTTGTCAAATCCTGAGCCTCGTTCATCCATGAGCTTTAAAATGTAAAAAGTGTCGCAAATAACTTCATTTCTTCTGATTGGTGGAATCGAAGCAAGATTCTTTTCATCTTTCAACCATTTAGAATTTACTAAAGATCCAGGTGAAATTATCTCTAATCGATCCTTATATAAATTTACTTCAGTTTGAGAACCACTAATAAAATAATTACGATGTGCTAAAGCATTAACAATAGCCTCAACAAGCGATCTTCTTGGATAAGATATTAAATCTACTCTACCAATATCTTTTTTAATAAACCCATTAGCCGTACGGCTCTCTACAAAGTTTAAAATCTCCTTGAGTTCCTTTATGAGATTTCCTTTAATTTCTTGAGTTTTATAGAACTCATTCGCACCTTTACTCACACCTAAAAATTGTGTGCAAACAACTAAGGTTTGATTATTGTTGCAATCATCTTTAAAAAGCAAAGCACCTTTTGAGAGTTTATTATCAATTGAAATAAAACCTATAGAAACCAAATCTTTTCTTGTTAAAACTCGATTATTTTCTTGGAAAAAGGTTTCATATAAAGTTTTAAAATCTTCTTCTTTAAAATCAATTTCAGTAAAAGGAACATCATAAGAAATTTGTTCACTATTTAAAACCATATTTCTGATTTCTTCATTTGTTGCAATAGAAGTTAAACCAAAATGTCTAACATAGATTGAAGCACTTCCATTAAATTTAAGACTGATCGGTGGGTACATAGTTTTCTTAACATCAATCATCAAAATATATCTTGATGGATTATTTTCTACCTTAATTGGTGAAATCATGTATCTAATTGGCGGTTCAACATGTTCTTTGATTTGTCGGTGAATCATCAAAGTTAATTTATCAACAGTTGAATGATCAAGAGATAAAATTTGATGTGTTTTATTGTCAACGCCAATATAAAGCCTTCCGCCATTAGTGTTAGCAAAAGCGACTATTTCTTTTAACCAACTAATTTCAAGTCTTTTTGTAGGATCATTTTTGTTTTCACCTTCGAAAATCATTCCCTTGAATTCGACTTCATAATTTTCTAAATTAACACCTTCAATCAAATCTTCAATGTACATTATTGTAACCTCTTTTAATCTATTATATCCTAAATTTTAAAAATAGTGTAGTAAAACTACACACCTACTACACTCAAAATACGGCTATCGCAAGAACACTTCCTGTTCGTTATATTCCAAAATATGTCCATAAAAACAAAATTAAGATTAAAAAACTATTGTTTTTCAGGTCCAAAA
>CASFZJ010000007.1 GCA_949299165.1 uncultured bacterium
CTAGCAAAAAGGGTCCCGATTTCATTCGGTGACCCTAATTTGCCAACAAACTATTTTTTTGTGAAACCCTACAAAACCCTAAAATTTTGTAAAGGACCTGATAAAAAACCACATAAAAAGGACCCATTTCTAGGCCCTTTAATTTAGCAAAATAAATTTAATTAATCAGCGAAGGTGAGAAGTCTAATTGGAGCGTTATCACCTTTTCTATTAGCAAGTTTATAAACCTTAAGATAACCACCATTTCTATTAGCAAATTTTGTGCTGAGTTCAGCAAATAATTTTGTTAATGCTTCTGGTTTATCTTCTACATGATAATTCTTTAAGATGCTAGCTGCTTGTCTACGTGAATGTAAATCACCTTTTTTAGCAAGTGTAACTAAGTGATCAAATGTTTTGATTACATCTTTTACCATGCTTCTTGTAACAGTAACTTTTTCAAAAAGAACTAATTCAGTAACAAGATTTCTAACTTGTGCTTTTTTCTTGCTTGAGGTATAAGGGGTCTTAAATCTAACGCCGCCTTTACCATGAACATTTTTTCTTCCGATTTGCATAGTTATACTCCTTATTCATCTTTTCCATCTCTGAAGTATAAACCTTTTTCAGCAAGTTTATTTTTAACTTCGAGAAGGGATTTTTTGCCAAGATTTCTAACTTTCATCATTTCTGCTTCACTCTTTTGAGTTAATTCTTGAACATTAGCAATACCAGCTCTCTTTAAGCAGTTATAACTACGAACACTTAAATCTAAATCTTCAATAGATAAATTTTCAAATGTTTCTTCTTGATGAACGATTGGATCTTTGATTAATGTAATTTCTTCAAAGTCATCATCAAGATGTAAGAAATTTTCAAAATGGAACATGAGCATTTTTGCACTTAATGCAACTGCATCGATTGGTTTAATTGAACCATTTGTCCAAACTTCGAGAATAAGTTTATCAAATCTTGGATCGTGTCCAACACGAGTTTGTTCGACTTTATAATTGACTCTAGTAACTGGTGAATAGTTACTATCAGTAGCAATAGAATTTGCGAAAAGCCCTAATGATTTGTTTTCTTCACTAGTAGCATAACCTCTACCATTTCTAATATGGAGAGTCATGTTTAAGTGTCCACCTTGAGCAACGTGACAGATTACGAGTTCAGGATTTACAACTTCAAGTCCAGTAGGAAGTTCTAAATCTCCAGCTTTAAATTCGCCTTCTCCTCTATCAACTGTAATTTCATATTCAGCTTTGCCGATAGTGTCACTTTTAAGTACTAAATCTTTAAGGTTGAGGATGATTTGTGTTAAATCTTCTTCAATGCCTTCTAATGCAGTGAATTCATGGACTGCACCTCTTACTTCGATAGCATAGACACTTGTTCCTGGAAGAGAAGCAAGGAGCACTCTTCTTAATGCGTTGCCAAGTGTTAAGCCAAATCCTCTTTCAAGTGGTTCAGCAACAACTTTACAATAATTTTCTGTGTTGTCACTAACTACGAGTTTATATTTGCATTCTTCAAAAGGGTGTGCAATCTTTAATTCATTTTCAGCCATTTAAACATCCTCCTTTAAATATTAACCGTGAGTTCTTTTTGGTGGACGGCAACCATTATGTGGAATTGGAGTTGTATCAACAATTGATGTAATTTGAAGTCCAGCATTACTTAAAGCTCTAATTGCACTTTCTCTTCCTGCGCCAGGACCTTTAACATCAACATCGACTGTTCTGATGCCTTGATCATAAGCAGCTTTACCAGCAGCTTCTGCAGCACTTTGAGCAGCAAATGGAGTTGATTTTTTAGCACCTTTAAATCCTAATACACCACTACTTGACCAAGCAAGTGCGTTTCCGTTTTCATCAGTGATGGTAACGATTGTATTATTGAAGGTTGCGTGAATATGAGCAACACCTTTCGTAAATGATCTTTTAATCTTCTTTTTACGGGTAGTTTGTTTCTTTGCCATTGTCTCATCTACCTCCTAATTACTTAACAGCTTCTTTCTTATTTGCAATTGTCTTTCTTGGACCTTTGCGAGTACGAGCGTTAGTTTTTGTTCTTTGACCTCTAACTGGAAGACCTCTTCTGTGTCTGATTCCACGGTAGCAGCCAATTTCTTGAAGTCTCTTAATGTTAAGCATGACTTCTCTTCTTAAATCACCTTCTGTTTTATAGTGAGCAAGTTCACTTCTTAAACGAGCGATTTCTTCTTCACTTAAATCTTTAACTCTCTTAAGTGGATCAATTTTAGCAGCCTCTACGATTTTTTTACTGGTTGTAGGGCCAATTCCATAAATGTAGGTTAAGCTAACAACAACAACCTTATCATTTGGAATGTCAACACCAACAATACGTGCCATAAATTACCTATTCCTCTCTTATCCTTGTCTTTGTTTGTGCTTTGGATTTGAACAAATTACCATGACTTTACCATGTCTTTTGATAACCTTGCACTTGTCACAAATTGGTTTTACGGATGGTCTAACTTTCATAAATGCCTCCTTAAATTAGACTATTTGTGTCTAAATACAATTCTGCCATTGTTTAAATCATAAGGCGAGAGTTCAACGGTAACTTTATCACCTGGTAAAATGCGAATGTAATGCATACGGATTTTACCAGAAACAGTGGCATGGATTACTACGTCGTTTTCAAGTTTTACCTTAAAATTACAATTAGGTAAAGCTTCTGTAACTACCGCCTCAACGGATATAACATCTTGTTTTGCCATTAATTTTCTTCCCCTTTTTCTAAAGTTAAAATTTCATAGCCATTTTTAGTTATCGCTATCGTATTTTCATAGTGACAACTTAATTTTCCATCTAGAGTTTTCACAGTCCATCCATCATCAAGCGTATAAAGCTCAACTTTTCCTTCGTTAACCATCGGTTCAATCGCAACGACCATTCCTTCTTTTAGAATTGGGCCTGTTCCAATTTCACCATTATTAAGAATGATTGGATCTTCGTGCATTTCTCTTCCAACTCCATGTCCGCCATAATCTTCGGTGAGTGTATAGCCGTTTTTTGTAGCTATTTCATGGATTTTATGAGAAATATCTCCAAGATGCACACCCGGCTTGACTAATTTAACGCCTTCAAAGAAACATTCTTTTGTGACGTCAATTAATCGCTTAGCATTTTCGCTTGCCTCCCCTACTGGAAAAGTACGGCAAGCATCTGCTATATACCCTTCATAAGTTACGCAAATATCATAACTTACTATATCTCCATCTTTTAAAATAATCTTTTTAGAAGGAATACCATGAAGAAGGGTATCATTGACGCTAATACAAATAGCGCCAGGGAAGCCTTCATAACCTTTGCAGGTTGGAATTCCTCCATGGCTCCTGATAAAACTTTCAGCAAGTCTATCGAGCTCATGGGTAGAAATTCCAGCTTTAGTATGAACTTTTAAATAGTCGAATGTATCGGCTAATATGCTTCCTGCTTTTTTAATTAGGGCAATTTCTCGAGCACTTTTAATGATTATTTTCATTATTAGTCCTTTAAAATTGCTTTGATGTCTTCAAAAAGAACGTCGAGATCTTTTGTGCCATCAATGTCACTAACAACACCTAATTTTGTATAGTATTCGATAAGTGGTTCGGTCATCTTGTGGTATTCAGCAAGACGAGATTTTAATGTCTCCTCGTTGTCATCTTTTCTTTGGACAAGTTCACCACCACATAAGTCACAAACTCCATCAACTTTTGGTTTCATGTTTCTTACGTGATAAGGAGCACCACATACCTTACAAACTCGTCTTCCGCAGATTCTATCAACTAAGATATCTTCTGAAACGACGATGTTTATAACATTTGTTACTGGTCTTCCAATTTCTTCACTTAATCTTGTTAAAGCTTCGGCTTGAACAAGAGTACGTGGGAATCCATCAAGAAGATAACCATCTTTACAATCATCTCTTGATAATCTTTCTTTTACAAGACCAATTGTAACTTCATCAGGGACAAGTAAACCCTTAGACATATAGGAAGAAGCGAGTTCTCCAAGACTAGTTTTATTTTTTATAGCTTCTCTAAACATATCTCCAGTAGAAATATGTGGAATCTTATAAAAAGTAGCGATACGTTTTGCATTAGTTCCCTTACCAGCGCCTGGTGGACCCATTAAAATAATATTCTTCATAATCTAAAGTTTTACATTCCTCCAATGACTTCATCATAGCTCTTTCCGGCGATAAGACCATTGATTTGGTTATTAAGCTCAAGAGCAACACCAACAACGATGATCATTCCAGTTCCACCAAGGGCTAGAGATTGATCGCTTCCAAAGACTCCTGAAAGAGTGAGTACAACTGGAAGAGCAGAAATAAATGAGAGAGATAAAGCACCAATTAATGTGACTCTATTTAAGACTTTTCTCACATATTTTTCAGTCTCAATGCCTGGTCTAATTCCTGGAATATAACTTCCATTTCTTTGGAAGTTTTCCGCAAGTTGAGCAGGATTTATTTGTAAGTTTGCGTAGAAGAAAGTGAACGCAAACACCAAAACGATATAAATAATTAATCCCCATGGCATCATAACTCCACCAGTATCAACAAGTTGATTGTATTGGAAGATTTTAAGCCACTCCGCATTTGCTGCATCACTAGAGATAAAAGTTGCAATAACGCTTGGTGCCATCAAAATTGAGCTAGCAAAGATGACAGGAATAACACCTGCTGAGTTAACTTTTATTGGTAAAAAGCTGGCTTTTGCGAGTTTTTCACTTGTTCCAGTGCGGGTTGCATGTTGTACAGGGATCTTTCTACGAGAAAGTTCGATGAAGACAACAAAGGCAATAATTGCAATAAATGCGAGCACATAGAGGATGAATTGGAAGACACCTTTTGTGGCTTCAATATTACCATGATTCCATGATTCAAGAACCCATCTTTGGAAGGCAGTTCCAATTTGACTTGGGAGAGAACAAACAATACCAGCAAAGATAATAACAGAAATTCCGTTTCCTATGCCTTTTGTAGTGATTTGGTCACCAAGCCACATAACTAACATCGCTCCTGCTACCATAACAGTAACAATATAAGCGTAAGTTAGGAAGTTTTCTTCCATGGTGAATGAAATCCAGGAAGTATTGAGTGCTGTTTGAATAATTCCATATGCTTGAACAGCGGCAAGCATAAGAGTGAGATAACGAGTTGCCATCTCGATTTTTCTTCTCCCATATTGCCCTTGTCGATTTAGTTCAGTTAAGGCTGGAAGAACATCCATACTTAATAATTGAATAATGATTTGAGCAGTAATATAAGGTGAAACACCAAGGGCGAAGATTGAAAAGTTTTGTAATGCCCCGCCTCCAAGTAAGTTCATTAAGGCTAAGACATTGTTAGAATTAGCCGTTAATTGGCTAGTGAGTTCACTAGCGTCAATACCTGGAGTTGGAATTGCACAACCGATTCTAAAGACAAAAAGAATCATTATCGTAAAAAATATACGATTAACGACTTCTTTATTTTTAAAAATTTCGACAAACTTTTTCATGGGAATCCTTAGAAATAATAAATCAACTTATATATTATTTACTAAAAATTGCTTTTGCGCCACATTTTTCTATCTTTTCAAGAGCAGATTTTGAAAATTTTGTAGCAGTAACTGTAACTTTCTTAGTAAGTTCCCCTTCACCTAAGACTTTTAAGCCATCGAATTCTTTATTGACTAAACCAAGAGAAATAAGTTTTGTAAGATCGACTTCTTCTCCATCGTTAAATCTATTAAAGATGGAAACGTTAACAACAGCATATTCTTTACGAGAGTGATTTTTAAATCCTCTTTTTGGAATAGCTCTGAAGAGTGGGAGTTGACCACCTTCAAATCCAAGTCTTACACCTCCGCCAGTTCTGGAGTTTTGACCCTTATTGCCGCTTCCGCCATTTTTTCCAAGACCACTACCGAGGCCTCTGCAACGTCTTGTTTTTTCTTTTCTACTTCCTTCAGTAGGTTTAAGATTATTTAACATCAGCATTACCTCCTTTTCTTAAGGCCATTGTATTTTTGAAATCTTTTTCATTCATTAATGCACTGGCGGTAGCTCTAATAATATTGATCTTAGTTCTACTTCCATAAACTTTGGAATAGATGTTTTTGACGCCAGCTAACTCTAAAATAGCTCTAACTGGGCCACCAGCGATGATTCCAGTACCTTCTGGAGCTGGTTTAAGGAAAACATTTGTTGCACCAAATTTGCCAATGATTTCGTGAGCTAATGTGCCACCATTAACGATTTCAACATTAATGAGGTTTCTTTTAGCTTTATCAACAGCTTTTTTGATTGCATCTGGGACTTCGCCACTTTTACCAGTTGCAAAGCCAAATTTTCCTTTGCCATTACCAACGACGACAAGAGCTGAGAATTTCATTCTCTTACCACCCTTAACAACCTTGGTAACTCTATTGATAGCAACGACTCTTTCTTCGTATTCTTTAACAACTTCCTTTCTAGGACCTTTGTTAAATTTTTTAGCTTTATTAAACTTCTTCTTTTCAGGAGCTTTTGTAGCATTTTCTGGGGAAGTAGTGTTATTTTCTTCTTTTTTAACTTCTTCTACTGTTGGATTTTCAACAACTTTATTTTCTTCCATAACCTATCTCCTTAGAACTTTAAGCCATTTTCTCTTGCACTTTCTGCAAGGGCTTTAACACGACCATGATATATGTAACCGCCTCTATCGAAAACAACATTTTCAATGCCTTTTGCAAGACATTTTTTAGCGATATCAGCACCAACTGCTTTAGCGCCTTCAACGTTATTTCCGTTAGTAAGTTTTAAAGCTACTGAAGATGAAGCAAGAAGTGTAACACCCTTTGTATCATCGATTACTTGAACTTCAATGTGTTTGTTTGATCTGAAGACACAAAGTCTAGGAGTAGTCTCAGTTCCACTAATTTTGTTACGAACTCTAACGTGCTTTCTTTTTCTAGCAACATTTTTATCAAGTTTACTAATCATACTTTAACTCCTATTATTTCTTACCTGCACGTTTGCCTTCTTTACGTAAGACAACTTCATCAACATATCTGATACCTTTACCAAGATATGGTTCAGGTTTACGAGTTTCTCTAATTTGAGCAGCGACTTGACCAACTTTGAATTTGTCACTTCCGCTAACTTCAACATAAGCATTGACATCTTTTGCTTTTGATTCAATGACTTTAACTGTAACTCCTTCAAGTGGAGTAATTGTGATGGCGTGAGAATAACCAACGTGTAAGACGAGATCTTTACCTTTCATTTCAGCTCTATAACCGATACCAATTATAGCAAGCTTTTTAGTAAAGCCTTCGTGACAGCCAATGCAAGCGTTATTGATTAAAGCACGTGTTGTGCCATGCATTTCTTTAACTTCTTTTTCATCATTGGCTCTTTTAACAGTTAAGATACCATCTTTCATTTCAACAGAAATGAAGTTTGGATTAAATTCGATTTTGTCTTCGCCAAATTTACCTTTGATATCGACAAAACCTTCGCCAAGAGTTACATTTAAACCTTCTGGAATAGTGATAATTTTATTTCCAATACGTGACATAACCTTACCTCCTATTACCAAACGTAGCAAATAACTTCGCCACCGACGTTATTTTGTCTACAACCTTTATCTGTTAATAAACCTTTACTTGTTGAGATGATAGCGATTCCAAGTCCTTTTAAAACAAATGGAATGTGTTTGCTATCAGCTGTAACTCTAAGACCTGGTTTTGAAATTCTCTTAAGTCCTGTGATGACTTTTTCGCCATTTGGACCATATTTTAATGTAACTTCAATAGATTTGTGGCCTTCTTTAGTTTTAACTTCTTTATAAGAAGCGATAAAACCTTCGTTAAGTAAGATTTTAACAATGTTAATTTTTAATTTACTAGAAGGGATAGAAACTGTGGCATGATGTAATGCGTTTGCGTTTCTGATTCTAGTAAGCATATCTGCTATTGGATCTTGATGCATTCTCTATTCCTCCTAATTACCATGAAGATTTTTTCATTCCTGGGATTTCGCCTTTATAAGCGAGTTCTCTTAAGCAAATTCTGCAAAGACCAAATTTAGAATAAACTGCGTGAGGTCTTCCGCATCTTTTGCAACGGGTATATTCTCTGACCTTATATTTTTGAGGTCTTGCTTGTCTAACCTTTAAACTAGTTTTTGCCATATTTCTACCTCTTATTTATTAAATGGCATTCCAAGTGCCTTAAGTAAGGAATAAGCTTCTTCATCACTCTTTGCTGTTGTAACAACGATGATGTCCATACCTCTTACTTTTTGAACTTTATCGTAATTGATTTCTGGGAAAATTAATTGTTCTTTAATACCTAAAGTATAATTTCCTCTTCCATCAAATGAGTTCTTGCTAACACCACGGAAATCTCTAACTCTTGGAAGAGCAATTGAGACAAGTTTATCGAAGAATTCATACATTCTGATTCCTCTTAATGTAACCTTACATCCGATTGGTTCGCCTTCTCTTAATTTAAAGGTTGCGATTGATTTTTTAGCTTTAGTAATGATTGGTTTTTGACCTGTGATGAGAGAGAGTTCTTCAACTGCTTCTTCAAGTCTTTTCTTATCTTGTGTTGCATCACCAACACCGATATTAACAACAATCTTATTTAAAGCTGGTACTTCCATTACTGATTTATATTCAAATTCTTTCATCAAATTAGCTTTAATTTCAGAATTGTATAAGTCGAGTAATCTAGTATGTCTTGATGGAGCCTTATGTCCCTTAGAAGTTGCAGCTTCTTTAACAACTTTAGCTTCTTTTGGAGCAGCAGTTTTAGTTGTTTTCTTTGCTGTAGCTGTAGTTTTCTTTGTTTCTGCCATAACTATCTCCTCTATTTAACTTCTTTACCGTTAACTTTTAAGACTCTAATCTTATTGCCATCCTTATCGAATTTGTAGCCGATACGTGATGCTTTTTTGCTCTTTTCGTCATAATACATAACGTTACTTACATCGATTGGAGCAAAGATTTCTTGGATGCTACCTTCTGGATTAGATTGAGTTGGTTTAACGTGTTTTTTTCTAACGTTGACGCCATCGACAACAACCTTGTGTTCTTTTGGTAAAGCTTTTTGGATGTTGCCAACTTTGCCTTTGTCTTTTCCAGAGATAACAATTACTTTATCGCCTTTTTTAAGTTTCATAGTGATTTTTACCTCCTTATAAGACTTCGTTTGCAAGAGAGACAATCTTCATGAAGGCTTCACCTTTTTCACGTAATTCTCTTGCAACAGGACCGAATACACGGGTTCCGACTGGTGACTTATCTTCATTAATGATAACGCAAGCATTGTCATCAAATCTGATAGTTGAACCATCTTTTCTTTCAATTGGATAACTTGTTCTAACAATAACTGCTTTAACAACGGCACTCTTTTTGACTTTACCATTTGGAATAGCATCTTTTACTGCACATTGAACGATATCGCCAACTGAACAGGATTTTCTATGGCTGCCACCATAGATTCTGAATACTCTAACAACACGAGCACCGCTATTGTCAGCTACAACAAGATTTGTTTCTGTTTGTATCATAACTATTCGGCCTCCTTGTTTTCTTCTTTATCTTCGTGAAGGACTTCTTTTAATTCTTCACTTTCAGCGATCTTGACATCTTCAACAGCTTTTTTATCGATTGAGACAAGTCTAAATCTTTTTAAAGCGCTGAGTGGTCTTGATTCTTCAATAGTAACTGTATCACCTACATGAGCGCTGTTTAATTCGTCATGAGCGTAATATTTATGTCTGAATTGAACTCTTTTTTTGTATTTAGGATGTTTTCTATATCCTTCAACCATAACGACGATTGTTTTTGGAGTTTTGTCTCCGATAACAACACCAGTAATTCTCTTTCTGTGGTCCATAATTACTTACCTTCCTTACTCATGCCGAGTTCTCTTTCTCTTAATACAGTGTAAACACGAGCAATGTCTTTTCTAACTCTTTTAACTTCAGCTAAGTTTTCGAGTTGGCCGACAGCTTTTTTTCTTCTTAAATTAAATAATTGTTCTTTTAAGGAGTAAATTTGATTATTTAATTCTTCGGAAGTTAATTCTCTGACTTCTTTGATCTTCATAAACTATTTGTCCTCCTTTTCTCTTTCAACAATTTTTGTGTTAAGTGGAAGTTTGTAGCTTGCTTGACGTAATGCTTCTTTAGCAATTTCAGGAGCTACTCCACCGATTTCGAACATAACTCTGTTCTTTTTAACGACTGCTACCCAGTATTCTGGATTACCTTTACCTGAACCCATACGGACTTCAGCAGGTTTTTTAGTTTTTGCTAAGTGTGGGAAAATTCTAATATAGATTTTACCTTCACGTTTTGTGTATCTGGATAAAACGACTCTGCAAGCTTCGATTTGTCTGTCGCTGACCCAGTTTCCGCTAGTTGCTTGGAGACCAAATTCGCCGAAAGCAACAGTATTACCACCTTTAGATAATCCTTCATATCTTATGATATGTGGACGTCTATACTTTGTTCTTTTTGGTTGTAACATAGTTATTCTCCTTTCTTACGAGAGTTTGTAGTCTCAACTTCACTAACTTTAGCGTTGATTTCTTTTTCACCACGGCAGATCCAGATCTTAACGCCGAGTTTGCCATATGTAGTCATAGCTTCTCTACAAGCGTAATCGATATCACTTGTTAAAGTGTTGATTGCCATTGTGCCTTCTTTATAGCCTTCGCTACGAGCAATATCTGCTCCAGCAAGTCTACCACTGACTTCAGTTTTACAACCTTTAGCGCCAGCTTTTCTAACTTGAGCGATTGCTTTCTTTTGAACGATTCTGAAGGAAGCACGTGCTTCAAGTTGGGAACAGATTTGATCTGCAACAATTCGAGCATCAAGGTATGGTTGTTTAACTTCAACAACATCAATCTTAACTGTGCAATGTAATAATTTTACGAGAGCATCTGTAAGTTTATTGATGTTTTCACCTTTTTGACCAATAACTGTACCAGGTTTTGCAACACAAACGATAACTCTTACAAAGTAACCTTTATCGTTTTTCTTTCTCTCGATTTCAATGTGAGAAAGTTGTGATTCTTTACCAATTTTTTCTTCGAGGAATTCTCTGATTTTAATGTCTTCAGCTAAGAAACGAGAATAATCTTTGTCGTTAGCAAACCATCTTGAGTTCCAGTTCTTATTAAGACCAATTCTCATTCCTACTGGATTAACTTTTTGACCCATATTCTCACTCCTTAATTTCTTTCCTTAACTGTAACGTAGATGTTACAGAATCTCTTTACTAAGCCACTTGCGCTACCTTTAGCACGTGGTAAGTATCTTCTCATCTTTAATCCATCACTTGCTTGGATTGTAGCAACATATAATTTATCTCCGTTCATATTGAAGTTATTTGTTGCATTTGCCATTGCAGAAGCGATAAGTTTTGCAACAGGTTTACAAGCTTTGTGATTGACGTTATTAAGGATTCCAAGAGCTTCATCACAATCTTTTCCTCTGACAAGATCAATGACGAGTCTAGCTTTTCTTGGAGTACATTTAACATTTAATGCTTTAGCGTGAGCTTCAGTTACAGTTGGTTTTACAACTTTTTCTTTAGCTTTTGCTTTTTCAGCTTTCTTTTCAGCTTTAGCTTCTTTTTTAGCAGCTTTTACTTCAGCTTTTTCCTCTTTCTTTGTCTTTGGAGCTTTTTCAACTGTTTCAATAACTTCTTCTTTTGTTTCAGCTTTTTTAGTTGTCTTTTTAGCTGTTGTTTTTGAAGTTGTTGTCTTCTTTGCAGTTGTCTTTTTAGCTGCTGGTTTAACTTCTTTTTCAGTTTCAGTTTCTGCTACTTTTTTAGTAGTTTTCTTTGTTTCTGCCATAACTTCCTCCTACTTATTTCTTAATACCAGCTGCTTTCATAGCTGCTGCCTTATCTTCAGCGTTATTACCAAAGTGGCCTTTATAAGTTCTTGTTGGGGCAAATTCACCTAACTTGTGTCCGACCATATCTTCAGTTACATAAACTGTAATGAATGTATGTCCGTTATAAACAGCGAAAGTGTGTTCAACGAATTCTGGGAAGATTGTACTTCTTCTAGACCATGTTTTGATGACTTGTTTCTTGTTATCTTTATTTAAAGCTTCGACCTTTTCCATTAAACTTGCGTCTACGAATGGTCCCTTTTTTAAACTACGTGACATTGTCTCTCACTCCTTTCTCTATTTATCGTTTCTTCTCTTAATGATTAATTTAGAAGAAGCTTTCTTAACTTTTCTTGTCTTAACACCAAGAGCTCTCTTACCCCATGGGGTGCGTGGTGCATCTCTACCAACAGGACATTTACCTTCACCACCACCGTGAGGGTGATCTGGTGGGTTCATTGCGCTACCTCTAACTGTTGGACGAATACCATACCATCTGTTTTTACCTGCTTTACCAAAGTTGACGAGGTTCCAATCTTCATTTCCGACAACACCGATTGTTGCTTTACATTCGCCAAGAACTTTACGTGTTTCACCACTTTGAAGTCTTAAGATAATGTATTTGCCATCTTTACCAAGAATTTGAGCAGAACAACCAGCACTTCTACAAAGTTGACCACCTTTTAAAGGTTTAAGTTCAACGTTATGAATGAATGTACCTTCAGGAATGTTCTTGAGTGGTAATGCGTTTCCTGTAACGATATCAACGTTTTCGCCAGAAACGATTTTATCTCCAACTTTTAATCCTTTTGGATGAATAATGTATCTTTTTTCGCCATCGAGATAGTGGATTAATGCGATATTTGCATTTCTATTTGGATCATATTCGATAGCTGCAACTTTTCCTACAACTCCATCCTTATTTCTTTTAAAGTCAATAATTCTATATTTTCTCTTGTTTCCGCCACCGATATGACGTGTTGTGATAACACCTTGTTGGTTTCTACCACCACTTTTCTTTAATGTGACGAGTAAACTTTTTTCAGGAGTTGACTTTGTAATTTCCTCATAAGAGAGCGTTGTCATTGCTCTTCTTGAAGGAGTATATGGTTTAAAATTCTTAATTGACATAATAATCTCCTATAAGTAAGTTTATTCATTAATCAGCGAATAAATTGATTGTTTCACCATCTTTAACAGTGACAATAGCTTTCTTGAATCCGCTAATAGTTCCTTTATATCTTGATCCACGTGTTGTAACTTTTGCAGGAACGTTAACCAAGTTAACAGCTGTAACATTTACGTTGTAAATCTTGTGGATTGCGTTTTTGATTTGTGTTTTGTTAGCAGTTGATTTGACAACAAATGTGAATTTATTGTGTTCTTGACTTGCTGACATACTTTTTTCAGTGATAAGAGGTTCAATAATTACATCGAAATCACTGATAGTTGCTTTCTTTGTTTTAACTTCTGCTGCAACTTCTTGTTTCTTTCTAGCCATTATTTAAGTTCCTCCTCAATCTTTTTAATAACTTCTTTTGTAGTAACTACTTTCTTGAAGTTAAGAAGATCATAAACGCTAACATTTCCTTCAACTCTGAAGCCAACGTTTGCAACGTTTGCACAAGCTTGAAGAACGAGTGGATCACTTGAGATTACAAGTGTCTTTGTATTTTCAAGTTTGAATGCTTTTAATAAAGCGACGATTTCTTTTGTCTTACCGCTTACTTTTAATTCATCAAGGACAACCATATCCTTTTTAGCAAGTTGACTATATGCACTCTTTAAAGCAAGTTTATGTTCTTTTTTATTTTGTTTAATTTTGAAGTTTTGGATACCAGTTGGACCAAATACTGTTCCACCGCCAACCCAGATAGGTGATCTTGTTGAACCAGCTCTTGCTCTTCCTGTTCCTTTTTGTCTCCATGGTTTCTTACCGCCACCAGAGACTTCGAATCTTTTCTTTGTTTTAGCAGTTGCTTGTCTTGAATTTGCTTGATAAGTCATAACTGCATCAAACATTGATTGGTTATGAGGTTCAATTCCGAAGACATCTTTTGAAACACTTACTGTAGAAACTTCTGAACCATCTTGGGAATAGACTTTAAGTTTTAAATCTGCCATAGTTTTCTCCCTTCAACTTATTTAGTTTCTTGTGCTGGAGTTTCTGCTGGAGCAGCTTCAACTTTCACGCTTCTATCAATTACAGGTTTAACTTTGTAATTTTGAAGTGAAGGTTTTACAGCACTTCTAATCTTGACGATTGATTTTTTAGCACCTGGAACGCCACCTCTAACAAGGATGTAATTCTTTTCTGCATCAACTTTAACGATAATTTCATTTAAAACTGTTGCTGATTGATTACCCATGTGTCCAGACATTTTCTTACCTGGAATAACACGGTTATTGCATCTACCATTGTTAGCAAATGAGCCTTGTTGTCTGTGGTAACCAGAACCATGTCCTTTAGGTCCGATTGCGTGGCCCCATCTCTTAATGACACCAGCATATCCTCTACCTTTGCTTGTTCCGATGATGTCAACGATTTCTCCGTCTTTGAATAAATCAGCTTTGATTTCTTGACCAACTTCGAATCCGTTCATCTCATCGCCTTTTAATTCAAATAAGAATTCTTTTGTAGCGACGTTTGCTTTTTTGAAAATTCCTTTTTCACATTTGTTTAAGGATTTTTCTTTTTTGTCTTCATAACCGATTTGAATTGCATCATATCCGTCATGGTCTTTTGTTTTCTTTTGTGTGACTACGTTAGGTAAGACTTCGATTACAGTAACAGCATACATTGTTCCATCTTCAGCATAGACTTGAGTCATACCCATCTTACGACCGATGATTTCTTTCATTTCGCCTTACCTCCTTATAACTTGATATCGATATCAACACCGCTTGGAAGGTCTAATCTTCTTAAAGCATCAATTGTATCGCTGTTTGGATTAACGATATCGATAATTCTTTTGTGTGTTCTAATTTCGAATTGTTCACGGGAATCTTTGTACTTATGAACAGCTCTTAAGATTGTGTAGACTTGTTTTTCCGTTGGTAATGGAATAGGTCCGACTACAGTTGCACCTGTTTTAGTAATTGCATTTACAATCTTTGAAACACTCATATCGAGAACTTTGTGATCATAAGCTTGTAAACGAACTCTAATCTTTTTTACTTTTGCCATGAATTCATACTCCTTTCGACTACATAACTTACCGAAGGCTCAATTACGAGTTACCTGATACATCATCATGACAACGCTTATGGGTGTATCAGCAATCTCGCATTTCATCACGTTTCCGTAAGCCATAAAAGTATATTACATAGTAATAAGTAAAGTCAACAAGAAATTTTAAAATTTTTTAATGAATTTTTTAGGCTATTTTTGGTGCGAATTTTTGGTTAAAAATCGCTTAAAATCAAATTAAAAAACCTAGGAAATTTTGCAAAAAATATTACTTTTTTACATTTTTTCCTAGGAATATTTAAAATTCTTGGACTTTTTTAAAAAAACCTAATGTTTTTGAGGATATTTCTCGTAAATTTTGAAGTAATATTCCTCCCAAAGTTTTTTTACGTGTTCTTCACTATAGAAATTTTTAATTTCGATAGAGTTATTGATAATCTTTTTTCTGAAGATTTCATCATCTTTAATCTTGTTAATAAGGTCTGAAAATTCATCATTATTTGTGCCAACAAGGTAGTCAGATAAGAAAATATCTTTGTATAAATCGAGATCTCTTACGAGGAATGGTTTTTCAACATTAATGCATTCAAGTAAAGTCATTGGGAAAAGTTCTTGATAAGATGGCAAGAAAAGCATATCAGCAACGTTAAAAATATCATTCATGCGTTTTCTTGGGATTATACCTAAGAATTTAAGGTTACTAGGTGGATTATCCATAATCGCTTTAATTTCGTTATAACCTGAGGTAATTTTGCCAAAAGAGAATCCTCCAGCCCAAACAAAATAGATATCAGGATTCTTTTTAGCAACTTCTGCAAAATCAATTACACCTTTTCTAGTTTGTGTTTGTCCAACGCCCAAAACAACAAATTTATCTTGAGGAATATTGAATTCTTTTTTAATTTCAATAATCTTATCACTTTCTAAAGGATGGAATTTTTCACTACTAACATAATTTGGAATGTAGGTAATTTTTTCTCTAGGAATACCTATGTTTAATAAATCCTTAATAAAGTAAGGGTTAACAACAATTACTTCATCAGCTTTCTTATAAAACTTAAGAACATACCATTTATAAGGAGCAAACATCCAGCCTGGCATTTTTAAGCTTCCGTCATTTTTTTCTGGAATGAAATGGACATAACAAACATTAATTTTCTTCTTTTTAAACTTAAAAAAGAAATTTGGATTAACCGTATGGAAATGATTGATATCATACTTTTTAGGATTTCGACCATTAATTGTAATGTCTAATGATTCGATACGTTTTACAAGGTCAACTTGTTCAAAGAAATTAGCGCCGACTCCTTGACCTTCAATATTTAACCCGCCGGCATACATGTTTATTTTTAGCTTTTTCATATTAAAATTGTCTAATCTTAAGAGGTAAAAAGCAAGACAAAAAATAGTAGTTTTCTAGTAGATTTTTAGTATTTAAACAAAAAATAGTTGAGATTTGCAAGGTTTTTAATGAAAAGAGAATTCACAACCACAGTAATCTTGTCTATAAATATTTTCTTCTTTTCCAAGTTCTACTCCAATATCTTGGCCACCATTTTTCTTAAAATCAAAGTGTAAAAATTCAATATCTTTAAATTCTTTTTCAATTCTTTCGCCACACCTTGAAAGATATTCAGCGTTCTTATTTCGTGAAATACTCATGATTGTTGAAACATATTTAAAGCCTAGATTCGATGCGTAATAAAATAATCTTTTCATGCGTTTTGCAATACAAATTTTGCATCTTTCTTGACCTTCTTTTTGATCTTTATAAGGAATCAAACTTTCTTTAAACATGTCATAGTCGTAATTATCTTCAATTATATTTATTTTTGTTTTGAAAGTATCTTCAACAAATTTCACATGCTTTTTTACCGCATTTAATCTCTTATCAAATTCTTCTTTTGGGTAAATATTTGAATTTGAAAAAAGAATTGTGATATCAAAAAGATATGTTAAATAAATTAATGGATAGATAGAGCAAGCTCCACAACAAACATGGAGCAATAATTTTGGTTTTTTATCAATTTTTCTAATTTCTCGATATTCTTTAAAGAATAATTCATTATAATCCATAGTTAACAATTAATATTTTTTTGGAAAAATTCCAAAAATTCAAGCCGTTTTTTAAGAATAGTATCTTTAGAAAATTTTAATGAATTATTATATGCGTTAGCTTTATATTCTTTCAAAAGTTCTCTATTATTAACAAGTTCTATTAACTTATTTGCGTAAGCTTCTGGATCTCTATTTTCTACGATAATTCCGCAATTTTTAGGAACTGCATCATAAGTTGAATCGCCAAAATTCGTAGTGATAACTGGGACACTTTGCGAGTTGGCTTCATTAATAACAAGAGGCATTCCTTCAAAATTACTAGACATTAATAGTAAATCTTTTTCATTAAAAACCTTTGCAACATCTTTCTCTTCATTATTAATAAAAACGAGATTGCTTAAATCATAATTTTTGATCTTTTCCTCAAGGTTCTTTTTTAATTTTCCTGAACCATAAAAATCAAATCTAAATTCTAATCCCTTTTGTTTTAGTTTCTTCGCTACTTCAATTAAAAATAGAGGATTTTTTTGATCAGCATATCGCCCAACAAAAACAAATTTATTATTAAAATATTCAGTTACAAATTTAGGCTCTAATTTAATCATATTTTCAATAAAAGTAGAGTTTTGCAGAGTTTTTGGTTTTTTTGCGCCAATATCTTCTCTAATTAATTTGCTTAAAAACACATAGTAATCAGGTTTATGATAAGTCAAAGAAAGGCTTCTTTCAGTAAAAGATAAGAAGTATTTAGAATTAAAATGGTAGTGAAAAATAAATCTTCTTCTTTTAGGCATAATTTGATAATTATCAGGACTACTCGCAATTAAAATATCATACATATTTGTATTTTTTAAAACTAATTTACGATATTTAATTTTTCCTAAAATAGTAAAATAAAAATACCTTAAAGCAATTCCGATAGCTTTAAAATATTTCTTATTTCGCCAAGCTTTTAAAATCTTTTCATCGACTTTAGTATTTAAATTATTGTTTAAATAAATAATTTTAATATTTTCAGATATGTTATACCTCAAATTTTCTACTTTATTCCCAGTAACAACAAAAGTTAAAGCATAATAGTTTGATAATAAATTTGCGATAGAAATCGTAGCTGTCTCGGTGCAACCAAGAAATTCTAATTGTTCTAAAAACCAAAATATTCTCTGCTTATATACTGTTCCAGTAATATTGAAAGTATTATAAGAATTTATAAATTCATCATTCGTAAGATACGTATTTAAATCGCATTTTTTAATTTTATCAATTTCCTTTATTACCCTTTTTGCATATTTAAGATAACTTTCTTTTAAATATTTAATATTTTGAAGACCATGTACTAAAAGCATGATTTTTTTAGTCAAAAACCAGATATTTGTTGTATCTTTTACATTATTTTCAACTGAGTAAAATCTTAATAAAGCTAATGTATTGAGGTATTTTTTAGTAAAAGCAAACGGATCAAAATGTAAAGAAGAATTTTCTCTAAAAACATAGACATAATTATACGTTGAGGTAAAAGCAATCTTTTTTGCTTTTAAAAAGCATAAATAATTAAAGCAAACATCTTCGACAAAAGACTTGACCGGAACCGAGTTAATATTGTTTTCAATTAAAAATTCACGACGATATATTTTATTCCATGTATATCCCCTGATTCTAATGTCTCCAACTATCTTTTTAGCGTAAGTTAAGTTATTTTTAAAGTCCCACCAATCTTTTATTTTGATAAAAGCTTTGATTTTTCTGCCTTTTTTCTCTAGGTAATAGTTGCTAACTACTATATCGGCATCTGTTTCTTTTGCCCTTGAATAAAGATTAAATAAAAACTTGTTTTCTACATAATCATCTCCATCAACAAAGCAAACGTATTCGCCAACTGCTTTATTAACTCCATAATTTCTAACGAGTCCTTGATCTTTAAAATCGACAATATTAATCTTAAATCGTTTATCATTTAAAAATTGATTAGCGATTTTTTTATCTTCATCAGTTGGATTATCGAGCATCATTAAAACTTCGTAATCTTCAAAATTACTTTGGTTTTGCAAGGTTTTTAAACATTTTTCAAGGTATTTTGAAACATTATGAATTGGTACTATTACCGAAACTTTTACTCCCATAAACCTGTTTTTTGCTTTTCCCCTAAATTTCTTTTAAATTATACCAAAGAAAGCCATGAATATCACTTTAATTTGGCCTAATCATGCTTTAAAATAAAGATAGATATGAATTATGAACAAATTATAGGGCGGACATATTTGGCATTGTTGGGAGTTTTAGTTCTTATTCTTTTTTGCAATTGGTACTATTTAAAGTTTTTAAAAGTATATCTAAAAAAACCTAAATCTCTACCAAATCCAAGTATTTTTTATAAATTTATCGTTTTAATCCCTGCAAGAAACGAGTCAAAAGTTATAAGAAACATCTTAAATTCTTTAAAAGAACAAACTTACGATAAAGACAAATTCGATGTTTATGTAATTACCGAGAGTGAAGATGATCCAACAAATAAAATCGCACTTGAATATGGATATAAATATTTTGTTCGTACAAATCTAGAAAATAGACGTAGAAAAGGTTTCGCACTACAAGAAGCTTACGAACATTTAAAAGAACAAAAAATTGAATACGATTCGCTTGTTATTTTTGACGCTGATAACATTTTAACTCCACCATATTTATATCAACTCAATCAACTCAAAAATATGGGGTATGAGATTGGAGTTGGTTTAAGAGAGGCCACAAATGCTGATACAAACTACATTTCAGCCACTGCTGCTTTACTTTTTGCATTTCAATCGATGTTTATTAATAAAGGAAGGTCGATTCTTTATGAAAAAGTAATGATCTCTGGAACGGGTTATTTTATTGACAAGAAAATTGTCGATGATGCCGGAACCTGGATTTGGACAGGTCTTACCGAAGACGTCGATTTAACTCGTTATTCTTATATTAATGGTATTCGCATGGGTTATAATCCTAATGCCATATATTATGATGAGCAACCAACTGATTTAAAAACACTTCACAATCAACATGTAAGATGGGTTTGGGGATTTATGACTCGTGGTATTTTAGATTTAGCATCAAATAAAAAACCACTTTATCGCAAAACTCCAGCTTTAGGAAAATGGGAATTTTTCCACGCCATTAACCTTTTCCAATTATCAGTATGGGCTGTTGTTGCTCATTTAGTGGTTTTAATTGGATTTTTAATCCATTGTAGTGCCACTCTTCAAGCGACTTATATATTTATGTATGCGCCATTTATTGCACTTGATGTGCTTTTAATGATCTTGATTTGCGATCTTGCTTGTTTCATCGAATTAATTTTTGCAGGCAAAAACTTCAAAGTTTCTAAAAAACTTAAAGTTTTATCAGTTTTACTTGGTTTTATTTTCTGGTCTGATTGGCTACTTGCTTGGATTGATGGATTTATTCACCCTAAAAAAAGAAAAGTTTGGGTCTCAATCGAGCATAAAGGCCAAAATACAATTAAAAATTAATAAATAAACATTGAATCGCCAAAAGAGAAAAAGCGATATTTTTCTTCTACTGCATGTTTATAACATTCAAGTGTAAATTCTCTTCCCATAAAGGCACTAACAAGCATTACAAGTGTCGATTTTGGGAGATGGAAATTTGTAATTAAGCAATCAATTGCTTTATATTCATAACCTGGAGAAATGAAGATGTTTGTCGCACTTTTTTCAGCTTTAAATTCATTAAATTTATTAAAATTTGCTTCCAAAGTTCTAACCGCTGTTGTGCCTACTGCAATAATTCTTCTGCCTTCTTTTTTGGCGAGATTCAGCTCTCTTGCAGCTTCTTCGCTTACTTCATATGTTTCAGAATGCATCACGTGATCTTTTGTATCTTGAACTTTAACTGGTCTAAACGTGCCTAATCCGATATTTAAAGTGATATCAACAATTTTGACACCTTTTTTAATAAGCCTATCTAAAAGTTCTTCAGTAAAATGAAAACCTGCTGTTGGAGCAGCTGCACTCCCTTCGACTTTTGCATAAACTGTTTGATAATCATCATTGTTTTTACATGCTTTATGGATGTAAGGAGGAAGAGGCATCGTTCCAATTCGATCTAGAACTTCTAAGAAAATACCTTTATAGGTAAATTTTATAAGTCTTATACCTTCATCTTTTACTTCTAAGCATTCACCAATTAATTCATCATCTTTAAAATGCAAAATTGTGCCTACCTTAATGGCTTTTGCGTTTCCACATAAGCATTCCCGTGTGTCATTTCCTTTATCTTTTAAGAGTAAGACTTCAACATGAGCACCTGTTTTATCTTTTACTGCAAATAAACGTGCAGGAATAACTTTTGTATTGTTTCTAACTAGAACATCGCCTTCATGTAAATAATCAAAGATATCTTTAAAAATATGGTCTTCGTAAGTTTTAGTGCTTTTATTAACAACCATTAAACGACATTCATCTCGTACTTGGCTTGGCTCTTGAGCAATAAGCTCTTCTGGTAAATAATAATCAAATAAATTTATATCCATATTAATGCCTTCTTTTATCTAAAAACCTCTAGAATCCCCATATTTTTGTAAAATTTCATTTTTATATTCTTCAAATCTATCTTCTTGAATTGCTTTTCTTGCGCCTTCAACAATTGAGATTAAAAATCTTAAATTGTGAATAGAAAGTAATCTAGCACCAAATTGTTCACCACACACATAAAGATGTCTTAAATAAGCTTTGGTGAAATGTTTACAAGTATAGCAATCACATTCTGGATCAAGCGGAGTAAAATCTTCCTTATATTTTTCATTTTTAATATTTACTCTACCTGCATGAGTCATAAGTGTTCCATGTCGAGCAATACGAGTTGGTAAAACACAATCCATCATATCAATGCCTTTTGCGATGCCTTCAAGAATATAATCTAAACTACCAACACCCATTAAATATCGTGGTTTATCTTTAGGAAGATATTTAATTGCCATATCGATCATGTTAAAACAAACATCCTTTGGTTCACCAATTGAAGTTCCACCAATTGCGTATCCATCAAAGTTCATTTTCGTAAGTTCTTCTGCTGCCATTTTTCTTAAATCAGGGTAGTTTCCGCCTTGAACGATACCAAATAAAGCTTGATCTTCCCTCTTATGAGCATCAATTCCTCGTTTTGCCCATCTTAAAGTTCTTAGAGTGGAATTTTTAGTATATTCATAACTTGCGGGATAGGGAATACATTCATCAAAAGACATTGCGATATCTGCGCCAATTTTTTCTTCAATTTCTATAACTTTTTCTGGCGAGAAAAAGATTTTATCTCCATTAAGGTGATTTTTAAATGTGACTCCTTCTTCGCTTATCTTTCTTTTTTCACTTAAAGAAAATACTTGGAAGCCCCCAGAATCAGTAAGCATTGGCCCATCATAATTCATGAATTTATGAACTCCTCCTGCTTTAGCGACTATATCTTCACCTGGTCTAATATGCAAATGATAAGTATTAGCTAAAATAACTCCACTTCCAATTGATTTAATTTCTTCTGGAGAAAGAGTTTTTACGGTTGCTAAAGTTCCTACTGGCATAAACATTGGTGTTTCAACATCCCCATGTGGTGTATGAAGCACTCCATATCTAGCACCAGTTTTTTTATCAACGTGTTTAATTTCTAATTTAAAATTTGCACAAGCCATATTTATTTACCATTTAAAATCTACATTTCTAGTTGCACTTATTAATTTAGCAAATCCCTTCGATCTCTTCATCAAAATTAATGTTAGAGGATATCCAAAGCATGTAATGCAAACAAATTCGCCTAAAAATACCCAACCAAACATAATCCAATACATTGTATCTAAATTCATAGCATCAGCTGTTCCTAAAGTAGATAAATAAATTGTAAAAGGCACGACAATCGCATTTATCACACTTGGTAATAACGATGAAACAAATAGATTTTTAGAAATTTTTGAGAAAAAAACCATTAACAAACAGCTTATTAAAGTTGCTAATGTTCCAAAAATCATGTCAAGTGGTCCAACTGTTGAAACAGCGTTTGCAATTAAGCAGCCAAGAGTTAGACCAACTGTATAAGTTGGGTTAAAAAACACCAATAAATTTAATGCTTCCGAGAAGCGGAATTGAGAAAATTCATAAGCAAGTGGGCCACAAGCCATGGTTATTACTGCATATAAACAAGCAATAAGCCCATTTGTAGCAATTACACTTGTTGTGAAATTTCTTTTGAACCGAGTAAGTACTTTACTCTTCTTAAAATTTTGATTTTCCATCAAGAAAAACCTCCCCTGTTAAATTTTACGTGTGGTTAGTCATGGGTTAGACACACGAGTCGATTAAGATTATATATTGTTCAATGAAATTAAACAAAGTTTTTATAGAATTTATTTGCTTTTTTCACAAAAAAAGAAGAGACTCATTTTTTTCACTCTTTTCCTTCTTTTTTTAATTATTATTCTTCTTCGAGCATCTCTTCACATCGCGTTTAGATTTATGAGTCTCTTCAGTTCAGTTGATATTAGGTGTTCCTAATATCTTCCTCTGATTAATTTATACCATGGAAAAAATTTATTGTCAAACTTTTTTTAAAAATTTTTTACGAATTATTACAATAAACGAAAGCGTTTTCCTAAAACAAAGTAAAATTTCTAGTGTTTTTTATAAAATTTATAGTAAATTTTCCTTTCATTTAAAAATTTCAAACGAAAGTTTCTTGAAGAAAACTTGTATTTTTAAGTACGAAATAAGGTTTAAATATATAAAAACTTACGAAATATTTTTAAAATGAAATTAACAAATTGATGCCCAACACAATTGCTTTTTCTTTTTTCTAAAATTATATCCAGAAGATAGATTATCTATTTTAAATTTGCAGTATTTTTTAAAGTTCTAAAAGCATGTATAGAGTCTACAAAAAACATTTTTGAAAATTGAAAGAACTCATTACCAATAACATCGCTAAATTTAAATTCCATTTTTCGTCTATATTATTTTCGCTATTTTTGGTCTTGTCTCATTTAAAATTATGCAAGTTATCTTGATTATAAATTCACTTTCCAAATAACATTAAATTTTCAAATAAAATATCTACTTAAAAATTTAAGCAAAAAAGAATTATTTTCACAAAATAGTTGAGTTTTGCGAGGTTTTTGAAAAATAATTTCTTTTAAATAACATAAAATAAAAGAAAAATAAATCATTTTGATAGCAAAAATTTTTTTCTAAATTTTGATAAATTTTTGATGTTAATTTTTCAATTACATAATATAATTAATTCAAAGGAGAACAATTCTATAATGAAAAACAAAATAATTTATGTTTCCGGGGTTGTCAATTTCGAAACCATCATCGATGTTGACTCTTTCCCAATCTTCTATTGTCCTATCGAATATCCATTTTTCGGAGTTAATAGTGACATTAGCGGACAAGCTTACAATGTAGCAAAAGCATTAAAAACACTTGGTGGTAATGATGTAATCTTATCAGGACACGTTGGAAAAGATTTACTCGGCAAAGTTGTTGTCGATCAAATCAAAAAATTAAAAATTGATACTTCTTCTATCCACGAAACCCTTGAGTCTACACCAAATTCAGTTTCTTTAGTTGATAGAGATAATAATGTTAAAACTTATATGGATTTAAAGGAAATCCAAGAAATTCAAAACGAAGTAACTGAAAAAGAAGAAGAAAAAATTAAGACAGCTGATATCGTTGTCATTACTAACTCCAATTTCAACAGACCATTACTTAAAAAAGCCAAAGAACTCGGTAAAAAAGTCGCAACTGACGTACACATCATTGGAACAATTGATGATGAATATAATGCAGATTTTATGTCAAGCGACATTTTATTTTTGTCTAAAAAAGGTCTTGATAGAATCAATTATGAAGACTTCCTGGTTTCAATTTATGAAAAATACCACAACGAAATTATTGTTTTAGGTGAAGGAAGAGAAGGCGCAATGATTCTTGATGCTAAAAAGCATGTTATCTATCATATCGATGCAATTACCTTAAGAGAAATCGTAAATACTGTCGGAAGCCGTGATGCTTTATTTAGTGCATTTATCCACTTCTATTTAAGAGGTGTTGATTCGCTTGAAGCATTAGAACTCAGTGAAGTCTTTACATCTTACAAGATTGGCGAAGCTGGCGGTAGCAATGGTTTCTTAACTCAAAAAGAAGTCAAAACTAAAGCTAAAGATATTGATTTCGACGTTTATAAAATCAGAGAATTTTAATTTGTTTTTCTAAAAATAGCAAAAAAATCTCCGCGTTTTGCGGAGATTTTATTTTGTTTAATTATTTTTTATTCAAGTTCAAAAGCGCCAGTATAGAGTTGATAATAAACTCCTTTAAGCTTAATCAAGTCTTCGTGACTACCTCTTTCAATAATGTGACCATGGTCTAAAACCATAATTACATTACTATTTTGAATAGTTGATAGTCTATGAGCGATGACAAAGACCGTTCTGCCCTTCATTAAGTTATCCATACCACGAGTGACAATTGCTTCAGTTCTGGTATCAATTGATGAAGTAGCTTCATCAAGAATCATAACAGGAGCATTAGCAACCGCAGCTCTTGCAATTGATAAAAGTTGTCTTTGACCTTGTGATAAGTTAGCACCATCATTTGTTAAATAGGTGTTATAACCTTGAGGAAGTCTTGTAATGAAGCTATCGGCATTAGCAAGTTTTGCTGCCGCAATACATTCTTCATCAGTAGCATCTAGTTTACCATAACGGATGTTATCCATAATTGTGCCACTAAATAAGTTTGTATCTTGCAAGACCATTCCAAGAGATCTTCTTAAATCTTTTTTACTAATCTTATTAATATTGATTCCATCATATCTGATTTTTCCATCAGCAATATCGTAGAATCTGTTAATTAAGTTAGTAATTGTTGTTTTACCTGCGCCAGTTGCGCCAACGAAAGCAACTTTTTGACCTGGTTTTGCGTATAAAGTGATGTTATGAAGAACGATTTTATTTGGATTATAACCAAAATCAACATCAAACATTCTAATATCACCTTGAAGTAAGGTATATGTTACTGATTGATCAGCACTATGAGGATGTTTCCGAGCCCAAAGTGTTGCTTCTTTTTCAGGACATTCGACTATACTTCCGTTTTCATCATATCTTCCTCTAACAAGAGTTACATAACCTTCATCTGCTTCAGGTTCTTCATCGAATAAGGCACAAATTCTCTTGCTACCTGCAACTGCTAAAGCAACTGTGTTAACTTGGTTTGCCATTTGAGCGGCAGAGTTTGTGAATTGTCTAACGATAGGAAGGAATGAAACGATAATACCAACTGTAAATGGTGAGAAACCACCCATTCCAGAGAAATTATTGATTCCAGTTACAAAGAAGACTGTTCCAACAACTGCAACGATAACATACAAGAGGTTACCAATATTTCCTAAAACTGGCATTAAGATATTTGCATAGCTATTAGCCTTTGTGCCGGTTTTTCTGAAAATTTCGGTAATATCGTGATATCCGTTGATTGATTCTTCTTCATGACAGAATGATTTAATAACTTTTAAACCATTCATCATTTCTTCAACATAACCTTCTTGTCGACCAATGTTGACTTGTTGGACAAGGAAGTTTTTAGAAGAATGGCCGCCAATGTGTTTAGTTGCAAGAACCATCGCAACTCCAGCCACAATTGTAATTAAGAAAAGCCAGACACTGAACATGATCATCATGACCATGACGCTCACGAATGTACAAATGAAGAATTCAACTTCACTAATTGAGTTAATGATAAGTTGACGAATTGTATCAACATCGTTGATGTAGATTGACATAATGTCGCCTTTATCATTTTGATCGAAATAACGAACTGGTAAATCTTGCATGTGATTGAAGAGTTCTCTTCTTAAATCATCCATGTATTTTTGACCAGCAACTGCGTTAATTTGTGAATAAGTTAAACCAGCTACCGTTGAAATTACATAGGCACAAACAAGCAAGATGCCATTAAAGACAATTTCATCCCAAAATTCCATCTTTAAGGCTAAATTGTTGCCATTTGTAGTAATATGTTTAATTGTATCTGTTATTAAATTTGTAACATTTTGAAGAACAATTGGAGCAGCAATGTTACCAAAAGCGGTAAATAAAACACAGATAAGTGAACAAATAAATGCTGTTTTATGTAACGAAATATAACCAAATATGATTCTAAATACTGGTGGAAGTTTTTTGTTCTTAAGCATTTTCATTACCTCCAACTCTATTTTGCATATCATAAATTTCTTTATAAATCTTATTAGATTTTAAAAGCTCTTCATGAGTGCCCATTCCGTTTATTGAGCCATTATCCATAACGATAATTAAATCAGCATCCTGAACGGAAGAAATTCTTTGTGCGATGATAATTTTTGTTACATCTGGTAAAGTTTCTCTTAATCCTTTTCTAATAAATGCATCAGTTTTGGTATCAACAGCACTTGTTGAGTCATCAAGAATTAAGACTTTTGGTTTTTTAAGGATAGCTCTTGCGATACAAAGTCTTTGTTTTTGACCACCACTAACATTGCTTCCGCCTTGTTGAATATAGGTGTCGTATTTATCTGGGAAAGTTTGAATAAATGGATCGGCTTGAGCAATTTTACAAGCTTCAATCATTTCTTCTTCAGTTGCATTTTTATTTCCCCATCTTAAATTGTCTTTAATAGTTCCGCTAAATAAGACGTTCTTTTGTAAAACCATTGATACATTATTTCTTAAAGTTTCAAGATCGTATTCTTTAACGTTTTTACCGCCGAGCAAAACTTCGCCAGTTGTAGTGTCATAGAATCTTGAAATTAAGTTAACTAAAGTTGATTTTGATGAACCAGTGCCACCAACAATACCAACCATTTCGCCTGATTTAATCTTTAAATCAATATCAGATAAAGCGAATTTTTTAGCTACTGCTTTATATTTGAAGTTAACGTCTTTAAATTCAATTGAGCCATCTATAACTTCATAAACAGGATTCTCAGGATTTTTGATGGTAGGTTCTTCAATCATAACCTCATAAACTCTTCGCATAGATGCGGTAGACATTGAAATCATGACAAAAACCATGCTAATCATCATTAAACTTGATAAAATTTGAGCTCCATAGGTAATTAAAGAAGAAAGTTGACCAACTGTTAAAGAAGCAAAGCCAATAACAAGTTCGCCTTCGTCATTTGGTGTCCAATTGATTCCATCAAGAATCATATAAGACCCAATGAAAATTAAAAGGGCCATTGAGATATACATTGAACACATCATAACAGGATTAGTTAAAGCCATAATTCTTTCAGCTTTAGTGAATCCTTTTTTGATTTCAGCACTTCTATCTTTAAATTTAGCTTTTTCGTAATCTTCACGAGCGTAAGTTTTAACAACTCTAATACCTCTAACATTTTCTTCAATAGATTCATTTAAGGCATCGTATTTTTTGAAAACTTTAATGAAGATTGGCATAACTACGTAAATAATTAGGACAAGCGCAATAACTAAAAGTGGGACAGTAATTGCATAAACCCAGCTAATTTGTGGGGATTGAATAACTGCCATAACAATCGAGAAAATAAGCATTAAAGGTGCTCTTAAAGCAATTCTAATGCTCATCATGTAAGACATTTGAATATAGAAAACATCAGTTGTTTGTCTTGTAACTAATGATGAAACTGAGAATTTATCTATGTTATTAAAAGAAAATTCAGTTGTTTTCTTAAATAAATCTCTTCTTATATTTGTAGAAAAACCAATTGAAGCACGGGCTGAAAATCTACCAGCGGTAATACCACAAACAAGAGATGCTGTAGCAAGTGTAACAAGAATTGCAGCATAAATTAAAACAATGTTCATAATTGAAGCATCGCCTAATTTTCCAGTTGAATAATCGCCCATCGTATCGATTAAAAGAGACATAATAAAAGGAATCGTACATTCGATAAGTGTCTCAAGTATGATAAAAATAATTGCGATAATTGTTGGCTTTTTATATTCCCTAACTGCGGTTAAAAAAGCCCTAATCATTTCGCTATACTTGAACTTTGGTGGATCAACATTTAAATCAACGCTCATAACTTAACCTCCATCTTTCTAACTAACTTTTCTAAAGTTTTGATGAATGCACTTTTTTCTTCTTCTGTAAGATTTGAAAGAAGTTCATCACTTACTTCATTTAAATAGGCACCAACAAGAACAGTTATCTCCTCTCCTTTGTTGGTTAATTTTAAGGATTTTTTTCTTGAATCTCCTTCTATAAGTGAAGTTCTTGTGATTAAATTCTTGCTTTCTAACGATTGAAGGGAATCGCTCATCGAACTTTTAGAAGCTTTAAAGATTTTTTCTAAATCTTTTTGATAAACGTCTTGACCTTTACTAGAGAAATCTTTGATAACAGCCAAAATTGCTCCTTGAAAACTAGTGATTCCTAAGGCACTAGTTTTTTCGCTCATTCCCCTTTTCAGGTAATTTGACATCGTTCTAATAGACATGCTAACAATGTTTCTCATAATTAGTTCGGTTCCGCACTAACATTTTAGGCATTTTAATTTATATGTAAAGAGTTTTTTTCAAATTTTTCATGATAGCGCTGTCAATTTGAATTTTAGTATTTTTAGGCACTAAAAAAGATTAGCAAATTTTGCAAAAACCCTACAAAACTCCACTAATCTTTAAAATTAACTTAAAGAATTCGAACTGTGCCGTCTTCTAAGATTTCGAGCGTATCACCAGTTTTAACAGTATCTAAAAATTCTTTTCCAAGTTTATCAATACAGATGATATCACTATTTTGCCAAACTTTAGCAAGAACGATACCACTTGCGGCAAGAGAGTCAATTTCTTCACTGAAAAGGAAGGCACGTGGATTGATTTTCATATCGCAAACTGTTTGAATAACAAGTCCACCCGTAGTTGAACCTATTGTCATTGGTAAACAAAGAATTTTGCCAGTGATATTCTTATTAAATAAATCTTTATTATTTTGATCACTGACATAAACTTCTTTTTTATTCATCAAAGCTGATTTTTGAAAGCTTGCTAAAGTATTAAAACCTTGATGAGTGACAGCGGCTTCGCCTTTAAAAGTACCTTTAGCAATAACTCTTCCCTTAAATTCTCTCATAATTAATAAACCTTCTTTCCAGCAAGAATTGCTAAAATTTCTTCATCTTTAAAATAACGTGCCAAGGAATAAGTTCTTAATTTATTCGAATTGGTCATGATTGGTTTAGAGTGAGTGATTGGATTATTTGTATACATTAATGGACAAATTGAAGAAATTGTAACTCCCATCTTATAAAGTTCATCATATTTTGCCTTTTCTTCCTTTTTAAAACGAGCAAGAACTTTTGGTGGAGTATTTAACACACATTTACAGCTAACTTTGGATTTACCGTTTTCTTTAAGTGCTTTTTTAATATCTTCGTGCCATTTATTTAATTGATAATAATTTAAGTGAGGGCAACCAATAAAGCAAAGTTTTGGGCTTGCTTCCTTATCTTTCCACATAATTGGATAAGATTTATAAACTCTTTCAATTTCCTCATCATCAATTACGTAGCGTTTTGCGCCTTCTTTAATTAATTTTTCTTTTTCGTCTTTAGCTTCTGGAGTAAGTCCATCAATATGGAATAAGCCAACAGCCCCATTTGATGCACTAGCTGCACCAAAATCTTTTAAATAAGCTTCAACTTTATCGTCGATTTCTGTGCCTAAAAATTTATCAAGTCCATAAACATAAGGCACTTCTTCCATAACTTTCATACCAATTGCACTACCTAAAATTTGTGCCTCAGGTAATTTCGAAGTTTTTACTTCAACAATCCAAGTTGCTTTTCTTCCTTCATCAGTAAGAAGACCAAATTCTGGCACATAACCAATAATAGAACCAAATAAATCGAGCATTCCGCTATTTCTATTACATCTTGCACCTAAAACTGAGTTAGCAAAAACAACCGCGCTACTTTCTGCCCAGCTCAATATATCGCCTTTTTCTGGTCTATTTCCGCATTCTCTTAAATAAGATGCGCAAGAAAACGAATCTTTATCAGTTAAACCAGCTTTTGAGAGTTGCTTTTCGTATTCTTCTTGCTTTCCATATAAAATCTTATTAAATACGATTTTTTCGAGTAAATTACATTTAACGTTTTGATAATCAATTGGACGAGGGTCACAAGTAAAGCCGCCTTCGGCTTTAATTCCTTCTTTATTTATTTCATCCATTGTTTTAAATAATGGTTTTAAAAGAGGAATACCAAAAGATGTAACAAGATGTCCTTCTTTATGAGTTACCTTTACCATTCTTTTTGCGCCAAAAATATCACCAAAAAGAACGAGTGTTTCAAGAATTTTCTTTTTTGTTTCGCCTTCTTTTCCTTCTAAAATTGCAATTAATTCATCATTTAATTCCATTTTATGTTCAATCATATTAAATTTTTGCTCCTTTTCTAAAAGCGGTACGAGTTGCTTCCCGGACTCTTCCAGGTTTAATCGCATCTCCTATCTTATAAATTTCTTTAGCAGCGTGAACTTTTACAAGTTCATCATATAAAGATGTTTCACTTCTTGAACCAAGTGCCAAAATTAAAGCGTCCATCTTTAATTCATCTTTCTTCCATTCATCTTTAATAGGTTTTAATTTATCGATTGGATTTTCGATATTTTCTGGTAAGATTGGTGCCCAACAAACGTATGGATTTGGTTTATTTTTTGAAGTGTTAACCATAACTTCAATCGAGTTATCGTTAATTTTAAGAAGTTTAGTCATGTTGCGTAATTCGACTTTTCCTTCATCAAGATAATGGATTAAATGTGAACGATTTGCAGTGCAAAGATGATTCATCATATATTTATCCATTTCAATAACAGTGACTTTTTTATTAAGTTCATAACGTAAGAAATAAGCCATTTCGCAACCGACCATTCCGCCTCCTGCGACAATAATTTTTTCAAAATCATTGAGTTTTGCAGGGTTTTTGAAAATTTCATCAGCTAAAAATACATTTTTCTTATCAGCGCCAGAAATGTTTGGCTTTATTTCTTTTGCTCCAGTTGCACAAATTATAACGTCATATTTATCCTTAATTTCTTCTAGTTTTACTTCTTTAGAAAGTTCAAGTTTAAAGTCTTTATTTTCTTTTAACTTATTCACTTCCTCTTCTAGGAAATGAAGATAATTTTTCATTTCGTATTTAATTTTTGCAACGCTAGCCTCGATAAGTTGGCCGCCAATGTGATCTTCTTTTTCAACAAGATCAACTGAGTGACCACGTCTTAAAAGTGTTTTTGACATCATGATGCCAGAAGGGCCGGCACCAATAACTAGACACTTTTTCTTTGTTTCACTTGGAGTCACTTCGTTAGGGAATTCCCATTCAAAAGAAGTTAAAGGATTAACAGCACATTGAGGGTGACCACCTTCAACAAATTCATTTAAGCATCCTTCTTGGCAACCAATACAAGGTCTAATTGACATTGTTTCGCCTTTATAGGCTTTATTTACCCAATCAGGATCAGCTAGAAGAGGTCTGCCAAGCATGACCATGTCACATTTATTATCTCTTAATGCTTCTTCTGCAAGATCTGGATAACCAAGTTTTCCAACTGCAACTACTGGTACTTCTTGTCCTTTATTAGATTTAATTCCTTTTTCTTTAAAATAATCTTTTACAAGTTCAGAAATTTCAAGGAAACATCCAGCAGGCATTGAACTTGGTGGATGTGGTAAGAACCAGTTGTCGTAGCAACCAAGATCAACGTCAAAAACATCAACTCCTGCTTTAACAAGATTTACCATAAATCTTAAAGTTTCGTGAACTTGTCTTTCTTTTCTAAAACGTTTTAATGGTTTAACGTTTCTCATTTTTTCTTTATATGTAGCATTTAATGCTAAAGATAAATCGATACGATACATAATTGGGTAATCTGGTCCAACTCTTTTACGAATTTCTTTGACCATATCGACTGCAAATCTTTCTTTATTTGCATAGCGCCCAAGTTTACGATGATTAAAAGCTCTATTTGAAACTTGTTCTAATAAATACCCTTCATGCCCATGAAGATAAACTCCATCAAGATTTAGTGCTTTAGCATCAGCACTAGCCTGACCTATCTTTTTAATTATTTTCTTTAATGAATGGTCACTAAGTCTTAAACAAGGCACTGCGCTCATATACCAGTTTGGATTAAATGAGGCTGAACGAGGGAAAGAATGTTGAGTAATTAAGCATTGAGGGTTTCCAACTCTTCCTAGACCTGGAGTTAATTGAACAAAGACTTTGGCATCGTGAGCGTGGCAAAGCATCGCAAGATCTCTCCAAGCAGGATAGACAGTTCTAGTTCTATCAATTCTAGGGAAATAAGTTAAATCTCCAAGTTCAATTAAAGATTTATCAATGCCATAACTTACTGGAACAAGACCCGTTGTGATTAAGCCAACTCCACCTCTTGCTCTTGCTTCAAAATATTTGAGCATCATCTGATTTGGTCGCCCAGTTTCTTCGGCCATATCGATATTGCCCATTGGCGCCATTACTATCCTATTTTTAATTTCACAATTATTAATTTTTATAGGTGTGAAAATAGAAGTATAAGGATATAATTTATTTTCCATTTTAGGAATAGGAAAACCTTTATCCCACCATGAATCATAGCGAGACAATAAATCGAAAATTTTCTTCTCGTAATCCATATTTTTCTCCTTAAATTATCTAAAATAATTATAAACTATTGAGATTTAAAATTAGATAGAAAGTTAATTTTTAGGCAAAAATATGAAACAAAAAATTCACATTTTCTTAACGGAAATTTAATAAAAAAATTATCGACTTAAACGCATATAAAAGATAAAATTTTTGCGTAAAGGAGAATTAAAGCAATGAAGATTAAAATTTATCCAATTCAATCCCAATTATCCAATCAAAGAGTTTTGTTAGAGAACACTAATATCTTAATTAATAACTTAAGAGATTATAAAATCGAAACTGAAATCGTAAATAATGTGGAAAATTTATATGAAAACGCTGATTTATCATTAATTTTGGTTCAATCAGGTGGTAGTGAAAATTTATTCATTGAAAATTTTGGTAAATTTAAAGAACCATATTATTTCTTAACTTATGGTGAAAATAATTCCTTGGCAGCATCATTAGAAATAATGGCTTTTTTAAAAAATCACAATTTAAATGGTGAAGTTTTACATGGCGCAAATGATTATTTAGCTAAAAGAATTAAAGCATTAGCAGTTTCTCCTTCAACCAAAAAGGCTGAAGCTAATTTAGGTTTAATTGGTAAACCATCCGACTGGCTAATTTCATCAGATGTCGACAAAAATGTTGCATTAGAAAAATTCGGAATCAATTTGGTCTATATCCCAATTCAAGAATTAACCGATGAATATGAGAAAAATATCGCTTTTGAAAACGAAAAAGTTTTAGATGGTCACCCATTCGATCCAAAAGAAATTTCTAAAGCTGAACACTTATATAATGCGATTAAAACTATTGTTAAAAGATACGATTTAAAAGGATTTGCAATTCGTTGCTTTGATTTACTTGGTAGTTTAAAAACAACTGCTTGCTTAGCTTTATCTCATTTTAATGATGATGGCATTATTGGAACTTGTGAAGGTGACGTTCCTTCTTTAATTGGAATGTATCTAGTTAGAAAACTTTTAAATGAGCCTTCTTTCCAATCAAATCCTTCTAAGATTAATGTCGAGAAAAACGAAATTTTATTAGCTCACTGTACAATTCCTCTAAAAATGTGTAAATCGTTTGATTTAGATACTCATTACGAATCAGGAATTGGTGTTGGAATTCATGGTGAAGTTAAGGAAGGTGATGCAACAATATTTAGATTGAATTCCGCTTTAAATGAATGCTTCATTCAAGAAGGAACAATTGAAAAAAATCAATATAAAGATAGACTTTGCAGAACTCAAATTATCTGCCATTTTCCAGAATTAAACAAAATTTTAACTTCTCCATTAGGTAACCACGAACTAATTATTCTTGGCCACCACAAAGAAAAATTACTTAAATATTTAAGTGAAAAAGGTGTGAAAATTATTTAAATAAAGACCCAAAAAATCGGGTCTTTTTTTAAAAAGCCTGCAAATCTCAATTATTTTCTAAAATTTCAAGAATTTTAAAATATTCATATTCGAGTTCACTTTTTCTATCAGTTAGCTCATCAATTTTCTTATAATCTTCAAAATCATTTGATAATTTATCATCTATAAAAGACAATTCGTCTTCAATTTCTTTAGCTCGATTTTTATATTCAAGAATTTTGTTATTTGACAATTTCTCTTTCTTTTCAATTTTGTCAAAAACTAAATTTTCTTTAGCTTCAACTTTATTTTCCGCTTCACTATTTTTATTTTGTTCTGAAAAACTCTTATCAAATATTAATTTAAAATCGTCATAATTACCTTCATTTACAATGCTCTTATCTCTTGATAAATAAAGAACATAATCAGCTAGGGAATTAATAAAATAACGATCGTGCGATATGAAGATTATTGCGCCTTTATATTCTTTTAAAGCATTTAATAAACATTCTTTTGTAACTAAGTCTAAATGGTTAGTAGGCTCATCTAAGATTAAAACGTCATAATCAGATAATGAAAGGTCACATAAAACTAGTCTCATTCTTTCCCCATTAGAAAGTAATGTACAATTTTTAAACACATCTTCTTTTTTAAACAAAAATCTTCCAAGTGCTGTCCTTAGTTCTTTATCTAATTTATTTGGATATTTTTTTCTTAAATAATCAAGACATGTATCTTTTGATACAAATTCATAATCATTTTGTTTAATATAACCAATTTTTAGCTCTCTTAAATATTTAATTTCACCACTTTTTAAAGGCAAATCATGCATTATTGCCTTAACTAAAGTAGTTTTTCCTATTCCATTATCTCCAATAATTGCTAAATGATCTTTGCCATATAAAGTAAAAGAAAATGGTGGGAATAATACAGAATCATAACCTGTAGAAACATTATTAAATTCGATTAAACCCTTATTTTTCAGATTGCTTCCTTCAATGTGAAACTTAATATTTTTATTTTCTTTTGTTGGCTTTTCAATATGGTTAGCTTCAAGTTTTTCAAGTTTATGAACACGGTCTTTCGCTCTACCAACAAAACGAGGTTTAGGCATATAAAACTCGATAAATTTCTTTAAACGAGCCATCTCTTCCTCTTCCTTTTCGTATTGAGCAAGAAGATTTTGATATTTTATTTCTTTTTCTTTTAAATAATTGTCATAACTCATGTTATAAGTTGTAACAACATGATTTTCTAAATCTAAAATCTTATCAGCAAGCGTGTTTAAAAAATATCTATCATGTGAAATAAATAAAATTGTACCTTTATAATCTTTTAAATAGTTTTCAAGCCACTCAATAGTTGAAATATCAAGGTGATTAGTAGGTTCATCTAAAAGTAAAACATCATAGTCAACTAAAAGTAGTTTAATAAATGCAATTTTCATCCTTTCGCCGCCACTTAAGGTTTTTATTTTTTCATTTAATAATTCTTCAGGAAAACGAAAACGAGATATGTATTCTTCAATCTTGTTATCAATGTTAAATGCACCTTTATTTGTTAAATCTTCAAGTAACTGATTATAGTTCTCTAAATCTTTTTCAGTTGAATTTTCACCTAATTTTTCGGCTAATTCATTTAATCTTTCTAAATCTTTTTTAAGACTAGAAAAAGGTAATTCCAATTCTTCTCTAACAGTATTATTTACATCGCTTATAGCGTCTTGATTTAAATATCCAATTTTAATTTCGTTTAAAATTGAAATATCTCCAACTTTATCTTCTTTAGCAACAAGAGTTGGTTCTTCCTCTTTTAAGATAAGCTTAAAAATAGTTGTTTTGCCAACTCCATTTGATCCGACCAAAGCAACTTTTTCGCCTTTATTTATTTGAAAAGTTACATGGTCCAAAATCAAATTCAATGAATAATACTTTGTAACGTTTGAAAAAGAAATTAAAGCCATATCTCTAAAATAATAATTAATTACTATAAAAATTTCTACTTTTTTAGGTATTTTTGCAAAAAAGCTATATTTTTTAAAAAAAGTATATAAATTTTAAAAATTTCCTAGATTTTTTGAAAAAAACCTAGGAAATTTAGTTAAAAACCTTGCAAAAATTAAATATTTTCAGGAAATTTTGATTTTTTCTTGGAAATTTTAATTAATGAAATCTTGCGTATTGATCTTTAATCTTTTCGTGAGATTCATGTGATCTAATACAATCCGCAATCATTTCTGCGATTGAGATAACAGTGATTCTCTTACTGTTTTCAAATTCAGGATGTTCGATTGTATCTGTTGTAATGACTTCTTTAATATAATCACAATTCTCGAATTTTTCTAAAGCGTTTCCATTGAATAAAGCATGTGAACAACAGATAACAACTTCTTTTGCGCCTCTATCCTTTAATACTTTTGCGCCAGCTAAAATTGTGCCGCCAGTATCGATAATATCATCAACCATAATACAAACTTTACCTTCGATATCACCAACTACGTTAGTAATTTCAGCAACGTTTGGTTTTGGTCTTCTTTTATCAATAACAACGATTGATGTATGTGGAATAAAGTTAGATAAATCTCTAGCTCTATGCATTGCACCATGATCAGGAGCTACGATAGCAATCGTATTTTTTACACTTGGATCTGATGTATTGTATTTGTTGTTAATGTATCTAGCAAATAAGAATGATGGTGATAAATTATCAACTGGAACGCCAAAGAATCCTTGAATTTGAGGTGTATGAAGTTCAACTGTTAAAACTCTTTTTACGCCAACATTTGTGAATAAATCAGCGACAAGTTTTGCACTAATTGGTTCATTAATATGAGCAATTCTATCTTGTCTAGCATAACCATAATAAGGCATAATTACCGTTACTTCACGGCAATTTGCTCTTTTTACGCCATCAATAAATATTAAAGTTTCCATGATTCGATCATTAACTGGTTTACAAGTTGATTGAATAATATAAACTTTTTTACCACGAACATCAGCAAGCGATGTTGCTAAACATTCTCCATCAGCAAAATGGTGCACTTCACTTTTACTAGCTTCAATACCAAGCAAGGCACAAACTTGTTTAGTGAGAGCAACGTTTGATGTTAAAGAAAATACCAAAATGTCTTTAATCATAGAAAACTCCTTTTTAAGCGAAAATATCTTACATTAAATGTAAGACATTTTCAATTTTAAACGAACTTTATCGACTTGACTTGTCGTAAGGTATACCTTCCGCTTTTGGCGCCCTTGATTTTTTCGAGAATATAACAAGCGTTAACAAAGCAATCAAATAAGGTAATAGATAATAGAATGCACGTTGTCCAAATAAAGTATTGTTTAATCCAAGTTCTGGGTGATTCGATATTGAGGCAGAGAATGTTGGAGCAAAGGCAAAGAAGAAAGCGAAGAACAATGAACAGAAAATAATATTTGTAGCTTTCCAGTTACCAAAGATTTCGATTGCGATAACTAAGAAGCCATATCCAAGTGCACTAATTTGCCATGTTCCAATTGGCATACAAGAGAAGATAATAAATCCTGCTAAAGCTGAGGCTGCACTACCGATTGCAGTTCCAAAATATCTCATTCTATAAACATTAATACCAACGCTATCAGCAGCAGCTGGGTTTTCTCCACAAGCCCTAAGTCTTAACCCAAATCTCATTTTATTCATAATAAGCCATAAAGCAATAATTGCTAAAACTCCGATTAAAACCGAGATATTTAAACCAGAGAAGGCATAATCAATAAATTGATTTCCAGTGTTAATTGCAAGAACCGAAGAGAAAATATTATTTTGTACTTCGACAGAATCAATTCCGGTAATTGTTGTGTTAAAAATTGCACAAACAGCAATAGCTAAGGAGTTTAAAGCAGTTCCGACAACAGTTTGGTCGGCTTTTAATTTAATTGAAACAAACGAAAGCAAGAAAGAGAATAAAATGCCAGCAAGAATTGCAACAAGGACAGCAAGAAGATAGACAAGAATTAAACCTCCAGCTGTAGTAACAAGTGCTGTTCCTGCAAGCCAAATATTCATACCTTGAAGGAAAATAATGCCAGCAAATGCGCCAAAAACCATCGAACCTTCAAGAGCAATATTGATAATACCTGCACTTTCTGAGAAGAGTCCACCATAAGATCCAAGAGTGAATCCTACAACGTACATTATTAAATATTTAAAGAAAGTACCGAAGTCAGAGAGTGAAAACATATTATTTAGCCTCCTTCTGTTCTACTACTTTTTTATCTCGGTTAAAATATTCGAGATTATCGTTTTTCTCATTTAATTTACCTAAAATCATAACAAAGAACGAAGATAATGCGGCAATATAAATGACAACATTTTTAATCAATTCGGTGTAGTGAATATTATAAGCACCACCCGAAATTGTTCTAAGTGAGTTTTGAGCAGCACTAATTAAAGTTAATAAAAGTGATGAGAAAATACATCCAAATGGACTGTTTTGAGCAATTAAACTAACAGAAATTCCGTTAAAACCATCAGTTAAAAGAGTATTTGAAGATGAATCCCAAACAAATTTTGATGGTGTGCCAGGTTCGGCGTAAAGCATATAACCACAAAGTCCAGCAAGAGCTCCTGAAATTGTCAAAGCTAAAATAATAGATTTTGTTTGGTTAACACCAGCATAATTTGATGCATGTCTATTTCTACCAGTCATTTGAAGTTCAAATCCAAATTTAGTTTTGTTTAAAACAATAAACACAATAATTACGATAACAATCGCAATAATTAATCCAATACTTACACCTTCCATATTAGGAATTCCAAGTGAAGGCATTCTTGCAGCTTCAGGAATCATTCTAAGTTCTGAAGGAGTTGCAATATCTTTAAAACTACTTGGTAAGGCCATTCTACCAATAATTCCGATTATATAGTAGATAACCCAGTTGAGCATAATACCAGACAAAACTTCATTAACATTGAATTTTGCTTTTAAAAATCCAGGAATGAAGCCAGCAACTGCGCCGGTTATCATTCCAACTAGCATACAAACAAACCAGTTTGCGCCAGCAAGTCCACAGGTAATTGATGAGAAAGCACCGATTGTAACTTGTCCTGTGATACCAATATTAAATAAATTCAATTTGAAGGCAAATGCTATAGCAAGACCTGAAAGAATCATTGGAGTAGCTTTATAAACTGCTCTGCCAAAAAGTTGTGGCGTTGAAAAACCAGTTGAAATTAAAGTCCATAATCCTTGCCCGGCATATTGAGGTGCCAAACAAAGCATTACTAAGAAACCACAAAAAATACCGATAACTACTGATAAAATACCTGCTACAAGCGATCTAAATCCAGGCTTTTTATTTAAGTTATGGGCGAAAACTGCGACTGGCTTAAAGCCTTTTTTAATTGATGCTAAGTACTTATTCATCGTTTTCGTCCTCCTATTTAATTGCATTTACTTCATCACGTTTTGCGCCGCTCATATATAAGCCAAGCTCATTAACGTTAGTTTCTTTTGGGTTGAATTCACCAACGATTTCGCCATTGTACATAACTAAAATTCTGTCAGCTAAATTCATAACTTCTTCAAGTTCAAGAGAAACGAGTAAAACTGCATTACCTTTATCACGAGAAGATAAAATATGTTTATGAATTGCTTCGATTGCGCCAACATCAAGTCCTCTAGTTGGTTGAACAGCAATTAAAAGAGGTGTGTCTCTATCAAGTTCTCTACCAACAATAGCCTTTTGTTGGTTACCTCCACTCATACTTCTAACAATTGAGTGAGACCCTTTTCCACTTCTAATATCGTAGCGTTCAATTAATTCGTTAGCGTATTTTTCTTTTTCCTTATTATTAATAAAACCGTATTTTTGGAACCTCTTATCAAAATATGTATCTAAAACAAGGTTGTCTCTTAAATTAAAATCAAGAACTAAACCATGTTTATGGCGATCTTCTGGAATGTGAGAAACACCACGAATATTTCTTTGGCGAACTGAAAGTTTTTCAAGGTGAACGTCACCAATTAATGGTTGATCTTTGACTTCGCTAAATGAAACATACTTTGGATATTCTTCAATTTTAAGTTCTTGTTTTTCTTTTCTAAAAAGATTTATTGCAAAATTAATGGCGGTTTTGCAGGCTTTTTTAACATTATACCAGGCAAATCCACAATAATATGCAACATTGTACCAAGCAATTCCGAGCCCATAATTTACTTTATCTCTTGCGATGGTATACCGAGTTTCTTTTTCTTCTTTGCTAATTCTATCAACGTATTTTGCTGAATTAACATTATGCAAAACGATTTCACCGTCTTTAACTTTTTCTAAACCAGTTAAGGCGTAAACCAAATCAGTTTGACCATTTCCTTCAATACCTGCTAAGCAAACAATTTCGCCAGCTCTAATATTGAAAGATACATTATGAACAACTTCTTTTTTACGTTCTTCATTATATACAGATAAATTTTTTACAGTTAAAATTTCTTTTCCTGGTTTACATTCTTCTTTATCTAATACAAGTTCGACATCTCGTCCAACCATTAATTTCGATAATTCTTGTGGGTTAGTGTCTTTTGTATTTAGTGTGCCTAAACATTTTCCACGTTGTAAAACTGTAACCCTGTCTGAAACTTCCATAATTTCGTTTAATTTATGGGAAATAAAGAGGATTGATTTGCCTTCTTTTGCAAGTTCTTTCATAGATTGCATGAGTTCTTCAATCTCTTGAGGAGTTAAAACAGCTGTTGGTTCATCAAAAATCAAAATATCGTTATCACGATAAAGCATTTTTAAAATTTCGACTTTTTGTTGATTCCCGACAGGCATATCTTCAATTTTTTGATCTAAATCTACATGGAAATTATATTTCTTGCAGAGATCCTCTAATGTTTGCCTTACTATTTTAGGTCTTAAAAAGCCATATTTTTGAGGTTCAAAACCTAAAATAATATTCTGCAAAGCTGTGTAGCACTCAACTAACTTAAAATGTTGGTGAACCATACCAATTTTAAATTTGGTAGCGTCATTAGGATTTCTAATTTCGCTTTTTACACCATTAACATAAATTTCGCCTTCATCAGGTTCGTATAAGCCAAAAAGAATCGACATTAAGGTCGATTTACCCGCTCCATTTTCTCCAAGAAGAGCATGAATTTCACCTTTTCTTAAAGAAAGAGAAATATCGTCGTTGGCCTTAATACCTGGGAAAGATTTGCTGATGTGCCTCATTTCAATAACATTTACATTTTCCATATATACTTTCCTCTAAAAAAATAGTTAGTAGACTCCTCCTCAGGAGCCTACTAACTTAAATAACATAGTAATTAGCCAATGTAATTGACTACACAATATTCTGGGTTTACACCAAAGTTATTTTTGCTTAAAACATCATTGTCAGAGAAAGAGTTAACTTTGACTGTTCCACTCTTAACATCTGCATAAAGTTCATTGTATTGAGCTTCTGTAAATTCTTCAAAGCCCCAGCAACCTGTATCTTTATCAGCTTCTGGAGTTGGTAATTTGACCATATCTGAAGAAGCACCAACTGTAACAACGTTACCTGCTAATGTATCACTCCATTTAAAGCCTTCGTTTACCCAAGTTGTTAATAAAACTTGTGTAGCGAATGTTAAGTTTTTCATAGCTGATGTTTTTAAAGCACCACGTACAGCATCACCTAAAGTTGTATCAGCGTGTTGGTTAACGTCAACACCAATCCATGGAGCATTGCCATTTGCATTTGAAGCTTCAACAACTGATTGATAAACAGCACCACCGCAAGCAAAGATAATGTCTGCTGTATCATTTGAATACCATGATGAAGCATAGGATGTTGCTTCTGGAGTTGCAGCAAATTGACCTGCATAGTAGTATTGAACATTAATTGGATCGCTTAAACCTAATTCTTCTGCTGCTTTAGCTGCACCTTGAACATAGCCAGAACCATATCTAACAACAGCTGGAACAGCCATACCACCGATAAATCCGAGTTTTCTGTAGCCATCCATTACTGCAGCATAACCTGCTAAGAAACCAGATTGTTCTTCTCTATAAATAACTGATGTAACTTCATCTGTATATTCATATGCTTGATAGTTATCATCTTCTTTAACACAATCAAGAGCTAATAATTCAATGTCGCCAAATGTTGCTTCATCTGCAATAGCTTCTTTGATAGCGCCTTGGAATAAGTAACCAGGTAAAACAATGACATCAGCTTTGAATTGTGTAGCTGCTTCTCTCATAGCTGCTAATCTACCTTGTGTATCATAAGCATCTTCAGCTGGTTGATAATATTGAGTGTGAATTTTTCCTGTTTTAACTGTATTTGTTTCTGGATCAATTTTGCCGCCGCCATTATTAACAGCAAATGTATTAACGCCTAACCATGCTGATTCGTTGAATGAGTGATCGTTTAATGTGCCAGAATCTGTAACTAAAGCAAGTCTTAATGGATTTGATTCACTATATTCATCTAAAGCGCCAGCTTCTAATGTTGTGTTTGTGCCAATATTAGTTTCTTGTAATTCTTCAAATTTAACGCTTGTCCAATCTCCTAAAGAATTACCACCACATGATGTAGCAAATCCAACAACGGCGAATAAGCTTAATGCCATTCCAGCAAGTCTGTTTTTCTTCATTTTTCTTCCTCCTAAATAAGAATAGACTTCTTATAAATCATAGGAGTTTTCATGTTTCTCTATTAAGTATTGCCAACGAATACTTTTGTTTTGTGTAGTCCTTAATTTTGGTTTAAGGGTAGAGACGTAATCACCATATCTAGATTACTTATACACGAAACCCGATTGATTTATCGCTTATATTAAATAATAATTGGAAGCAAAAATATATAACAAAATTCAAAAGTTTTTGTGAAAACACTTTCATATTATTTTCACATTAAAAAAGTAAAAATAATGTTTTACAAGATGAAAAATTGGTATAAAATAACTTAAAGTTTTTCACAAAATCCAAAATTAAGATAATATTAACAAATTGTAAATTTTTCCTAGGAAATTTTATCAAAAATCCTAGGAATTTTTATTAACTAAAAATTTAATTTTCGAAGAAATTTAAGACGTCATTATAAACTTTTTGGTTATCTTTTTCGTTTAAGATTTCATGACGCATATTTTCATAAATTATTAATTTGGCGTTTAAGTTATATTTTTTATATAACTTAGCAAGATTAGTTAAACCTTTGCCAAAATTACCTACTGCATCATCACTTCCACCAATAATTAGAATTGGTAATTTAGGAGAGATTTCTTTTACGTTTTTACCTTTTTGAATAGAAACTAAACCTTTCATGAATTCTTTATAAAAACCATTTGTAGGTCTATATCCACTATATTGATCAGCATCATATTTTTTAACATTTTCTTCATTATAAGAAATCCACGCATTGTTACTGATTCCATCTTTGACAGTTTTTTCATAAGCTCCGATTGCAAGATTATGAATAAATCCAGCTGTCTTATTGTAGTTTGTATGATTAATAAATAATTTTGTATATAAGTAGCCAAATTTAACAAGTGGGTTGCGCCCGTTAGTGCCGCATAAAACTACTTTATCAATAATGCGGGAATATTTTTCAATAAAACCTTGAGTGACAAAGCTGCCCATCGAATGAGAAAATAGATAAACTTTTAAACCAGTTTCGCCTTTGATTTTTAAAACGAATTCTTTAATAGTTTCTTGCATCTTGAAAAAATAATCTCTTCCTGGATTTCCAAGTTCGCCATTTTTTCCAAGACCTTGACCATAATGGTCAATACAATAAACCGAATATTTATGTGCGTTTAAAAATGTAGCAAAATCATCGTAACGTGCCGAATTTTCAGCCATACCAGTTACAATTAAAATTATTGCTTCAGGGTTTTCAATTTCCCATGAGTTACCATATAAAGTATCGTTATAACGATTTTTAAAACTTAATTCTTTCATTTTGTTTCACCTTCTTCTGGATGATAATAAATTTTATTTCGATGTACTTTGTTCCAACTTGGTTTAGAAATAATACCTAAAAAGAGCGTCAAACAATAAACAACAACAAAGCAAGGATAGATGATAATTCCGCTCATTAATTCTCTTCTATTTTTAGCTCCGAGCTTTTTATAATCGCACATAACGAGTAAAAAAGCCTGCAAAATCCCGGCGAAAGCAAATAAAATTCCTAGAGCAAGGCCGGCAATTATTGCAGTTCTTTGTAATATTTTTAAATATTCTGCTGCAGTTAAAAGTGTAACTTCTATCGCCCCATAACTAGCCATGCATAAATAGGTAATATCATAAATATAGAATAAAGGGATCCATGTACATAAGACAGCGCAAATTACACAGAAATAGAATTGGAAAAATACTTCTAAGTAAGAGAAATTGAATGTAGTAAAGAATTTTCCAAAAAGTTTAAATCCGTGAGTAAAGAAAAGACGAGAAACGCCATGTCCCATTCTTTTATTACGGGCGTAAGTATCTTTGTAAGTAGATGGCAAATCTTCATAAACTACCGCATCTTCTACGAAATGACCATAGACCTTATTTAGCAAACGTTTTGCTAAATATTCAGAGTCATCAGAAATACTTTTAACATCGTATCCATATTTTTTTACTATGCGCATAGAGAACATCGCACCTGGTCCATTTACATGTGCCGCTAAATGAAACCTTTCTCTTACTCTACTTGCGAATCGAGAATCATATGCATAATAAAGACCACTAGCTTTAGTATATTTATTTTGTGTAATATTTAAGGCACTTTCATAAGGACGCGCAAACTCAACACCAGCATTAAACGCATCATTCATATAATTGAAAAAATCATCATTTATTAAATTATCTGCATCAAGTTTAATTACAAAATCATATTCTTTTTCATATTTAATTAATTGGTCAAAACCATATCTAATAGCATAAGCTAAACAATGTGTTTTTGGATCTGGATCTGAATATTCAAAAACAACAGCACCTGCTTCTTTAGCTAATTTAGCAGTATTATCAGTGCAATTATGAGCAACCACAAAAACATCATAGAGATTTCTATCATATTTTTGTCGGTCAAAAATTCTTTTTATTGTGTTATAAATAACATCTTCTTCATTATGAGCCGCAATTAATACAGCTACCTTATTTTTCTTTTCAGTTTTTGGATATGTTTTCTTTTTTAACCATCCAAATAGCATAAATATAATTTGAATAAAGAAAGGGATTCCAATTAAAGTCAAAATAACATTATTAATGTTGTTTAAAACGTTATATAAAATCTCGTGCCACATAAAAAGTCCTCAATTTTGTTTTGATAAAATAATTATAAACTTTAATCGCTATTTTTTATATATAATTCGATAAAAAATGCCAGGGATTTGGTCAAAAAGTAGTACTTTTTTCACTTTTTTTGGACTTTTTTGAAAAAACATTAATATTTATTAAAAAAGTACTACTTTTTGATATTTTTCTAGGAAATTTATCAAAATTTACTAGTCAAAAAAATTAATTTTTTCACGATTTTATAAGATAATAATTATATGGAAAATTGGATTGCAGTCATAGATTTGAAAGCATATTATGCGACATTTGAATGTGTAGAGAGAGGACTCGATCCTTTTACTACCCCTTTAGCTGTGACTGACACCGAAAGAAAAGGTGCTACTATTGTTTTAAGTGTTTCACCATATTTAAAAAGTTTAGGCGTGCCTTCTAGACTCAGAAGAAGAGATCTTCCAAAAAATATTCCTGGAATGATTTATGCTAAGCCACAGATGGAAAAATATGTGAAAAAAAGTGCCGAAATAGTGTCGATTTTTTTAGATTTCATAGGAAAAGAAGATTTACATGTCTATTCAATCGATGAATCTTTTTTAAATATTGGACCTTATTTAAAACTATATAAAACTACTCCGTATGAATTATGTAAAAGAATATTGGAAAGAATCCATAAGCAAACAGGACTCACTGCGACTTGTGGCATTGGACCAAATATGTTTCTTGCGAAGATGGCTGATGATAAAGAAGCTAAAAATGCCAAAGACTTTATCGCAATCTGGGATTATAAAGATGTGCCAGAAAAACTCTGGCCACTTAAACCTTTAAGTGAAATGCGGGGAATTTCAAGAGGCTTTGAAACAAGACTTAATAAGTTAGGTTTATATACTGTTTATGATGTTGCTCATTATGAAAAAGCCTTATTAATCGAAAAATTTGGAATAATGGGTGAAGATATATATGAACATGCTAACGGAAGAGATGAAAGTAATATCAGAGATAAATATATACCAGTAAACAAGAACCTATCACTTGGACAGGTTTTAATGAGAGATTATACAGTTAAAGAAACACGCCTTGTTTTAAAAGAAATGTGTGATGAATTATGTATTCGATTAAGACAAACTCATTTAAAAGCAACAGGAGTATCCTTGATGATTCGCTATTCTTTCACTTCTAACTTACCTCCTTTCGCTCATCAACTACATCTTGAAGCAACCGATTTAAATAGTGATTTATTAAAAGCAATTCTTTATTTATACGATACTTATATTGAGGATGGATTTATTAGACAAATTGGTATTTCATATGGTGGTTTAGTTGAAGAAAAAAATGAACAATTATCCATATTTAAAAACCTTGAAGCGGTAGATAAGGAAAGAAATCTTTACCACGCACTTGATGAAATATCCAAAAAATATGGAAAAAATAAAGCTTTAAAAGCAACTAGTTTATTAAAAGAATCAACTATAAAAGAACGACACAATCAAATTGGTGGACATCGCCGTTAAATTTTTATAAACAATTTTAAAAAAATAGTAAAATTTTTTTATTTTAAATAATACGCATTTTATCGAGTTTTCTTTGTGTTTATAAAAAATATTTTAATTTTTTGTGAAAATTTTTTAACATTTTTCGAAATGACCTCCTTCGTATTAAGTGAAAGGGTATAAAGTGGACAAATAGCCAAATTCACTTTAAGTAAACTTTCATCTAAAAATATAAGGAGGTTTTCAATGTAGTAATTTGCTTTTAACAAACTAATTAACACAAGGAGGTACTCAATAAATTGCAATACATTTACATCGCTCAAAAGGTTTCTCTGAAACCTAACAAGGCTGCAGATATGGTTTTATCCCAACTCTTCGGTGCAACTCGATTTATTTACAACTTCTCATTAGAGAAATTTTATAAATCGATAGAAGAGACTGGAGAAATCTTGTCTTCAGGAAAATTAAAAAATCATTTTCTCTTAAATCGTTATAAATTTGATTTTTTAAAAGACTTATATCATGAAACGACAGATAAAGTCTTTGATAATTTGTCCAAAGGAATAAGAATATATAAAGAAGAAATGCAAAAAAATCATTCTTTTAAATTGAAATTTAAGAAAAAATATTTAGACAATTCGTTCTTTGTTTATGGAAGTCGCGTTAAAATTATCGAAAAGGTGACCAGTAAAAGAAAATTCATTTATTTTGATGGATTAAGTGAACCAATCAAAATAATGGACAAATTACGTTTTGATGCGCCAATTGTTTCTGTCACTTTTAAGAAAGACCATAAAAAATATTACGCTTCTATTCTTTATAGACTTAGCAAAACTAAATACGAACAATCTCATAAATTCTCTTTCTTAAGAAACAATAAGTTCATCGGAATTGATTTAGGGATAAGTAAAACCTTAACTACTTCTGCAGGATTAGTAATAGATACACCATTATTCCTAGAGAAAGCTAAGAAAAAACAAAAACGTATGAGTCGAGCTTTAACAAGAAAAGTCTGCACTAAAACTGAAAATGGTGAGACTATTGAGTCTAAAAATTACCAAAAGTATGTTTTAAAAATTGCAGAATTTCATAATAAAATCACAAACAAAAGGAAAGATTATATTAAGAAACTTTCCTCAGTTTTAGTTCGCAATTTTGAAGGTATTTGCATGGAGGATTTAGACGTTAAATCACTTCAACAAAATAAACACTTCGCTAAAAAGGATATTGATTTAAATTTCTACGAATCATCAGAAACTATTAAAAAGAAAATGGATTCTATTGAAGGACGCATATTTTTAAGAGCGGATCGATATTATCCAAGCACAAAAAGATGTTATAAATGTGGATATATTAAAGAAAGTATGCTTTTAGGCGATAGAGTTTACCGTTGTGAAAATTGCGGAACTATTATTGAAAGAGATTTCAATGCAGCTTGTAATCTCTTTAAATACATGAAATCAATCATAGGGCGTGGAACGTCCAATTTAAAGTCTGCGGAGAAAGAAAAAATCTCAAAAGATTGCGTTAACAATAATTTGAGATTTTATTTCGTTGAACCAGAAAATGTTGTTAATTTAACTAACTATAATAATCAAGTTAGTAAGAATAAATTAATGGCAGCTCCACATATTTAATTTTTAAATATTAGTACGGCGGGTTACGTCGAAATTGAAGGCTGCGGAGTTCACAAAGGTCTAATTTAATTAGGCGAACTATGAAACAGCAAAAGATGTAAATGTATTCCTATTATTTGCTAATTTTTTTATGAAGGTATCTAATCAAAACAATAACTTCATGAATTATTAATGGAATAATAGAGAATCCTATCGTTATCAGCCATTCACTCCAGTCAAGGTTAGCTGTTGTGAATAAAGTTTGTACCCCAGGAGTCTCAATAACGAAGAGTTGCAAGATAATACCTACAGCGAATGCGACTAACATCATCCAGTTTTTGTCTTTAAAAACATGGACAAAACTTCTGTTTACATCTGACATTCCAACCATATGGAAGAGTTCAGAGAAAGCCAACGTGGTAAACGCCATAGTTTGAGCTTGGTGTAAAATATCTGGATTATTTGCATATAAATTTTTAATTGCCATAAAATCAGATGCACCATGTAACCAACCACAACTAAAGTAAGAGATTAAGACACCAATAGTAAGAATAGCACCATATAAGAGTGTATTCTTCATTCCACCTTGAGCGAAAATACCTTCTTTTGGATCTCGTGGTTTTTGTTCCATAATGTGAGGATTTACTGGATCCATACCTAGCGCGATAGCTGGTAATGAGTCAGTTAATAAATTAACCCATAATAAGTGAATTGCGATTAATGGAGCTGGTAAACCAAGACAAATAACAACAAACATCGCTAATACTTCGGCAATATTACTACTTACTAAGAAAATAACAGTCTTTTTAATATTAGCGTAGATACCTCTACCTTGTTCACAAGCTTTTTCAATCGAAGCAAAGTTGTCATCGGTCAAGACCATATCAGCCGCGCCCTTGGCGACATCGGTGCCTGTGATACCCATAGCAATTCCAATATCAGCTCCCTTTAATGAAGGAGCATCATTGACGCCATCACCAGTCATAGCGCAAATATTCCCATTTGCTTGGAAAGCTTTGACAATTTGAATTTTGTTTTCAGGTGAAACACGAGCAAAAACTCTTGTTGTTTTGCAAGCTTCTTGAAGTTGTTCTGGAGAAAGTCCATCGACTTCGGATCCCATTAAACATTGGCTGATATCGTTTGCTATTCCTAAATCTTTAGCAATAGCAAAAGCAGTATCTTTATGATCTCCAGTAATCATAACAGTAGTAATACCTGCTTGTTTGAACTTTTCAACAGCTGGTTTAGCTTCCGGACGAGCAGGGTCAATCATAGCAGTTAAGCCAACAAAGATAAGATCCTTTTCTTCTATTTGATCTTTATTTGTATAAGCTAATGCTAAAACTCTTAAAGCCTTGTCAGAGAAATATTTATTAGCATTGTTAATTTTTTCAATATCTTCTTTAGTAATATCTCTTTCAGTACCACGATCTAAAATCTTAACAGTTCTAGAAAGAATTGAATCTAAAGCGCCTTTTGTATAAATAATTGTTTTACCATCTGTTTTAGTGTGTTTTGTAGACATCATTTTTCTCACGCTGTCAAATGGTAATTCATCTACTCTAGGTGTTCTACCTTCTAAGAAAGATTTATGTAAATCAAATTCATTAGCAAAAGCAACTAATGCAATTTCAGTTGGGTCACCATATAAACCTTCATCAACTGTAGCATTACTGCATAAAGACATACCTTCCGCTAATAACAATAAATCTTTATTATCACTATCTTTTTTAAAGTCGTCTTTGACATAATATTTATCATCAGCATAAGCTTCAACTACTGTCATTTTATTTTGTGTTAAAGTTCCTGTTTTATCAGAACAAACAACACTAACAGCACCAAGGGTCTCAACACTATTTAATTTTCTAACAACTGTGTTGACCTTAACCATTTTTTGAACACCAATTGAAAGAACGATTGTAACAACAGCAGCCAAACCTTCAGGAATTGCAGCGACAGCTAATGCAATTGAAGATAAAACAGCTTCAATCCAAGCTTCAACTTCACTACCATTGCCATCAACGAAGATCCAAATAACATCGACAATGAAAACTGCGACAACAACGATTAATGTAATAAGACCTAAAATCTTTGATAAATTATCTAATGCTTTTTGAAGTGGAGTTTCAACATCTTCTTCTTCATCTAATGCAGTAGCGATTTTACCAATTTGTGTGTTCATTCCAGTTTCTACGACAACACCCATTCCTCTCCCATAAGTAACAGGAGTTGACATAAAAGCCATATTTACTCTATCACCAATTGCGACAGTATCAGAAAAAACAATAGATGAATCTTTTTCAACTGGCACAGATTCTCCAGTTAAAGATGATTCATTAACTTTTAAATTTACGGCTTCAATGAGTCTTAAATCAGCACCAATTGTATCGCCTTCTTCTAAAATAACGATATCGCCTGGCACTAAATCAGCTGATTTAACTTTAAATCTTTTTCCGGCTCTTAGAACAGTACTTTCTGGGGAAGATAAATTTTTAAGTGCTTCAAGAGAAGTTTGAGCCTTAACTTCTTGAACTGTTCCAATGACTGAATTCATTAAAATAACAGCAAGAATGATAATAACATCTGGCCAGTCACCAACATTAAAGAAATCAAATCCTTTCATGATAGTTTCATAAATTGAAATACCAATCGTTACTGCAATTGCAGCAAAAAGAACGTAAATCATCGGATTTTTCAATTGTTCAAAGAAAATTTGAATCCGAGTTTTCTTTTTCTTTTCTTCTAATTTGTTAGGGCCATACTTTTCAAGTCTAGCCTTTGCTTCTTCATCGCTTAATCCAGTAGAAAAATTTGTTTCAAGTTTTGTTTCAAGATCTTTTGCTGAAAAGGTTTCGAAATTTACAACTTCTTTTTTATTTTCTACTATTTCACTTTGCTTAGTACCCATAAAATTCTCCTTATAAATTTCAATGGTCTCGTAAAGTAACTCATATAGTCCCAGATTAATATTTAATCGTGAATGTTGGAAACTATATCTAAACTAATCCCCATGCGCATAATTTTAGTCGAAATCAATAAATATGTAAATATTTAATTCCTTCAAAATTTACATTAATTTTTACGATTTTAAACGAATTTAAAAATTAAAATATTAAACTTTTGCAAGGTTTTTATTTAAAAAATCGTAAAATTACTTTATAGTGTTTATATGAATAAAATTCTTTCTATATTCGCTACAAGTCTATTAGCGATTTCACCTAATAATTTCGATAACTTTTTAAATGAGACTCAAAAAGTTTCGCCACAAATTAATGTGATTAATTATGAACATTTAAGCGATGAAGAGATTCAATCTTATTACTCTGAATTAAAAACCGGCGATAAAGGTGAATCTCTTTTAGACAGTCTTCAAACCCTACTAAAAGAAAATCAAATAAAAGTTAATTATGATTCTGGTTATATTCAAGGCGGAAAAAGCACAGCTTGGTACGGATATTATCTTTACGAAAGAAATCGGGACTTATCTCCTCTTGAAGAAGCCGAAAAGGAAGGAAAATTTAAAACAAGTGACATTTGGGTAAATGTCATGTATTTAAATTCACCAATTTATATTGAAGAAGCTGTAAATAGAAAAAATACAAATTTTAAATATTATCCTAATTACCCAGACACCACTACTATTGAAACTGGTACCTTTAAAAGTGGCGTTCAATTTGATAGAGAACATGTTTTGCCTAAATCATATGGATTTAATGGTGTAAACGGCGATAAAGATGCTTATAAAGATTTAATAGTAGGTTGTGATGCTCATAACTTGCACATGGCTGATGGCACTGGTAATCAACAAGGCCACAATAATCTCCCTTTTGGTGAAGTTGTTAATGTTAAAGAAGAAATCAAAAGTGCAGTAACAGGCGAAATAGTAGGACATGTTGGAACCGGCACTAACGGTAACGAAGTTTTCGAACCACTAGATAAAGACAAAGGTGACATCGCTCGCTCTATCTTTTACATGGCTGCAAGATATCATAATTATGAAAATCTTGGTGAAGAAGAATCGCCTTCTATCATTCTTGGAAATAACGTAAAACGAGTTGAAACAATTGAGCCTTCTGAAACTAAAGAAAATCCCGCTATTTATGGCGAACTGGATGATTTACTTGCTTGGAACGCGTTAGATCCAGTTACAGATTTTGAAAGATATCGCAATGACTTAATCTACAATAATATTCAGGGTAATCGAAATCCTTTTGTCGATTTTCCATCATGGGCTGATGCCTGTTTTGATCCAGAAAATTCGAATGGAATCGAATTTTCTAACACTCAAGGTGCTTATAAAATTGAGTTAAAAGCTAAAGAAAACTTTAAAAATTCATACTATTTTTTAGATAAAATTGATTTAAGGAATTTTGAAACTAGTGTAATTAAAAGCGAAGAGACACTCGTTGATCCTGAAGTTACTTTTTTTCTTGACAATCAAGAAATCAAAAACGGCGATACATTATCGTCCATCGGAAACAAGGAAATCAGAGCTAAAGCATTAGTTAATGGCCGAGTTGTCGCGACGTCAAATTCAATAACAATCAATATATCTTTCTCACTCGTTCAAATAATAATTGTAGCCGCAATAAGCTTAGTCATTTTAATTATTCTTATCGTTATTTTCACAAAATTAAATAAAAGACAGAAAAATAAAATTAAAAAAGCAATCAAGAAAAATCTCAAGAAGCGATAATTTCGTTAATTGCTTCAGGGATTTTTTCGACCACATCACGAGCAAGAAGAGAATATTCATTAATTTTTAAAGTTGCCAGATCAGCACTACTACCTAATAAATAGGCACCGCAAGCAACTCTTTTAACAATTTCATCATTTTTATTTGCTAGGCCAAGAGTGATTCCGCTTAAAACATCTCCACTTCCGCCTTTTGCTAAACCTGCATTCCCATTAACATTTATATAGAATTCATTGCCATCAGTAATAATACTAGTATTACTCTTTAAATTTAATATTACACCATATGTTTTTGCGAAAAACCCTGCAAAACTCAAATATTTTTCTTTTATTTCAGAAATTTCTTTATTAATTAAACGTGAAAATTCTTTTAAATGAGGTGTCAAAATAACATTTTCACAAACCTTTTTTTTAAGAATTTCAACACCATATTTTGACAATGAATTTAACGCATCAGCATCAAGAACTAAATTGCCTTTATAGTTATTCAATAAATAAGAAATGATTTTATAAACTTCTTCGTTAACGCCTATACCTGGCCCTACAAGAATTGCAGAATAATGTAATAATTTATCTAATTTTTCTTTATCAAATTGAATTTGACCATCTTTATCGCTAAAACATAAATAAATATTTTCAGGATTTTTTAATGCATATATATCATACAATGATGAAGGGATACAAACAGTGCAATATCCAACTCCACATCTTAAAGCAGCAAGTGCACTATCAGACATATATAAAGCACCTGGTGTTAGCTTACTTCCACCTATTAAAGCTACTCTTCCATAATCCCCTTTATTTGTATTTTCTTTTCGCTTTTCAAAAATAAATTTGAAATCGCTTTTATTTAATATTTTAGAAAAATATTGAGGTTTTGCGGGGTTAATTCCAATTCTAACAGTTTTTAACTCTTTGTAAACATCTTTTCCATCGTTTAAAAAATGCCCAGTTTTTAAAAATTCAATAGTTAAGGTTAAGTCACTTTTAAATGCTGTTCCAAGAATTAAACCACTTGTTGCATCGACGCCACTATTTATATCAACACTAACTTTATAAGCATTAATTTCATTAAGCTTGTTAATTAATTCAATATAATTATCTTTTAATCTAGAATCAACACCAACACCAAGCAAAGCATCTACAACTACCGTAATTTTTTCTTTACCTAAAAATGAATATATGTCATCAACAATTTTCCCTTTATATCTATTCAAATTTATTTCGGTTTCATTTTTTAGATGTCTTGAAATCAAATAAACGTTTACATCATATCCGTTTTCAAGCAAATAACGAGCGATAACAAGTCCATCTCCACCATTACCGCCTCCACCACAGGCAACAAGGATTTTATCCTTTTTATTTATCTTTTCTTTAATTATTTCAAAGCAGCCTTTTCCAGCTCTCTCCATGAGTTCAATTGATGGAGTAAAATTTTTAATGGTATAAGCATCGCTTTCTTGCATTTCTTCACTTGTTAAAACGTATTCCATATTAATCTATATCAATATCAAGTTCGATTGGGCAGTGATCGCTGCCGTAAATTTCGTTTAAGATTTTTGAATCTTTAACTTTATCAATAATATTTTCTGAAACTACAAAATAATCGATTCTCCAACCGACATTCTTTTCTCTTGCTCTCATTCTGTAGCTCCGCCAAGAATATTTAATAGTATCTTTATATAAATATCTAAATGTATCAATATATCCATTACTCAATAAATTCGTAAAAGCATTTCTCTCCTCATCTGTAAAACCAGCACTATGATGATTAGTAGCAGGATTTTTTAAATCAATCTCTTCGTGAGCGACATTTAAATCACCAGCATAAACAACCGGTTTTTTTGCTTTTAACGAATTTAAATATTCAACAAGATCTTTTTCAAAAGTCATACGGAAATCAAGTCGCTTTAACTCTTCTCCACTATTTGGAACATAACATGCAACATAATAAAAATCATTAAATTCTAAAGTCACTGCTCGACCTTCATCATCGTATTTTCCATCAAGTAAACCATAATGGACACTTAATGGATGTATTCTTGTAAAACAAGCAACACCACTATAGCCTTTTTTCACGATAGAATTTGTAAAATATACTTCGTATCCATCAGGACAAAATGGGAATTCTTTGTGAATATCATCATTTAATTTTGTTTCATTTAAAGAAAAAATATCCGCATCAAGATTTTTAAAATCTTCCTCGAAATTTTTCTTCAAAATTGCTCTAATTCCGTTAACATTAAAAGATATAATTTTCATAGTTAAAATCTCCATATATATTATATCTAAATAAGCGACATTTTCACTTTTAAAGCTGTATTTTTTGTTTAATTAAAACTTAAAGTGTTAGAATAATTGCGAAAGGAAAAACTTTTTATGGCAGCAAATGTTTACTTTACAAAAAATATTACATCTAAAAATTTAGTTAAAATCTTCAATTTATTGGAAAAAGAGAAAAAATTACACGGAAATATCGCTATTAAGATTCATAGCGGTGAAGAAGGAAACCAAAATTTCTTACGCCCAGAATTCTTAAAAGCAGTAATTGATCATGTTGGCGGTACAGTTGTTGAATGTAACACAGCTTATGATGGCGAAAGAGATACAACCGAAAAACATGAAAAATTAATCGAAAAACGTGGTTGGAATAAATTATTTAAATTTGATTTGCTCGATGCTACTGGACCAGATATCGAACTTAATATACCAAATGGCGTCCAAATTAAGAAAAACTATATTGGAAAAGATTTTGCAAAATATGATTCATTACTAGTTTTATCTCACTTTAAGGGACATCCAATGGGCGGATTTGGTGGAGCTTTAAAACAATTATCAATTGGTTGTGCTTCTAGCTATGGTAAAAAATACATCCATGGAGCAGGAAATACTGAAGGTGATTATTTTGCAACTGAACAAAATGCTTTCTTAAGATCAATGGCTGATGCAGCAGGAAGTGTTGTAAATTATTTTAAAGGGAACATTTTATATATCAATGTTATGAAAAATTTATCAGTTGATTGCGATTGTTGCGCAGTCGCTGAAGATCCATGTATGAAAGATATTGGAATTTTAGCGAGTACTGATCCTGTCGCAATTGACCAAGCTTGTATTGATTTGATTTACTCTAGCAAAGATCCAGGAAGAGATCATTTTGTTGAAAGAGTTGAAACAAAAAATGGTCTTTTAACGATTGATACAGCAAATCAAATCGGTTATGGTAAAAAAGAATATAATTTAGTAGAATTTAACTAATGAGGGAATAAAGGGGTATATTCTTTGATTCGCGTATTGAAAAATACGCGAATTTTTATTTTTTAAAATTTGCGATTTCATACAAAAACCTTGCAAATCTCATATATTTTTGCAAAAACATAAAAATAGTACTTTTTTAAATATTTCCTAGGAAAAATGTAAAAAAGTACTACTATTTTTTATTTTTGTTAACTTTTTTTAAAATTTCTAAGAAAAATTGCAAAAAGTCTACTTTTTAAGTTTTTATTAAGCATAATAACAATCCACCAGCCTAGCTGGTGGTTTTTCTTTTTCGGGCAACTAAGCCCTCGAATACCAGCCGCCGCATGTTGCGGCGAAAGCAACGCGTCACCGCCGCTATTTTCTTTTGCTTCCGCTACAACAATCTACCCGTTCAACGGGTCATCTGGAAATTCCAGAGCCAGTTGCATTACTTGTTCATCATCTTTTTATTGATTTTGGATGTACGCTTTTATTTTCTCGGTGTTTTTGCCGACTGTGTCGACATAAAACCCTCGACACCAAAATTGTCTGTTTCTGTATTTATATTTCATGTTTCCCCGCTTTTGATATATCATCAAACTTGATTTG